>JAXDOD010000147.1:0-14663 GCA_034669045.1 Alphaproteobacteria bacterium | reverse complement strand
ACCTTCTCCAGCGGCATGCCGAGCTTCTCGGCCAGCTCCTCGGGGGTGGGCTCGCGGCCGATCTCGTTCAGCATCTGGCGCGAGGTGCGCACGATCTTGTTGATCGTCTCGATCATGTGCACCGGGATGCGGATGGTGCGGGCCTGGTCGGCGATCGAGCGGGTGATCGCCTGGCGGATCCACCAGGTCGCGTAGGTCGAGAACTTGTAGCCGCGGCGGTACTCGAACTTGTCGACCGCCTTCATCAGGCCGATGTTGCCTTCCTGGATGAGGTCGAGGAATTGCAGGCCGCGGTTGGTGTATTTCTTCGCGATCGAGATCACCAGGCGCAGGTTCGCCTCCACCATTTCCTTCTTGGCCTGGCGGGCTTCGCGCTCGCCCTTCTGCACCATCTGCACGATCTTGCGGAACTCGGCGATCTCGAGCCCGGTCTCGCCCGCCAGCACGTGGATCTGGTGGCGGTGCTCCTTGATCTTGTCCTTGTCCTTGGCGACCAGGCTCTTCCAGCCCTTGGCGGAGAGCTTTGACACGCGGTTGAGCCAGCGCGGGTCGAGCTCGCTGCCCTGGTAGTTCCTGAGGAAGTCCTCGCGCGAGACGCCGTGGCTCTCGGCCAGCCGCATCAGGCGGCCCTCGTAGCCGACCAGGCGCTTGTTGATGTCGTAGAGCTGCTCGACCAGGGCGTCGATGCGCGCCTGGTTGAGCCGCAGCGACTTCACCTCGGTGATGATCTCTTCCTTGAGCTTCTTGTATTTGCGCTCCTGCGCCGGCGAGAGCGTGTCGCTCTTGAGCTGGAGCTGGATGTCCTGGTCCTGCAGCCGGCGCAGCCGCTTGTATTCGCTGGCGACGGTGTCGAAGGTCTCCAGCACCTTGGGCTTGAGCTCGGCCTCGATGGCGGCGAGCGAGAGCGAATTCTCGAGATCGTCGTCGTCGAAGTCGCCTTCCGCGGCGCCCTCGGGCTTATCCTCGCCGTCGCCGTTGGCGCCGTTGCCGGCCGGCGCGCCGGCGGGCTTGAACGGGGTGGCGCTGGCGGGCGCGGTCGCGGGCGCCTGCGTCTGCGGCGGCTGGCCGGGCTGCTGGCCCGGCGCCGGGACGCCGGCAACCACGATCGGCTGGCCGTCGGGCCCGACCGGCGCCGGCATCGCCTTGGCGTCGGGACCCGCATAGGTCGCTTCCAGATCGATGATGTCGCGGAGGAAGACTTTTCCCTCGTTGAGCTCGTCGCGCCAGATGATGATGGCCTGGAAGGTGAGCGGGCTCTCGCACAGGCCCGCGATCATGGCCTCGCGGCCGGCCTCGATGCGCTTGGCGATGGCGATCTCGCCCTCGCGCGAGAGCAGCTCGACCGAGCCCATCTCACGCAGATACATCCGCACGGGATCGTCGGTGCGCTCGGTCGGCTCCTTGGCCTCGGCCTTGGCCGGAACCTTGGGCGTGGCCTCGACCAGCTCGCCGCCCTCGGCCTCGGGCTCCTCCTCGGCCTCCTCGCGGTTGGCGGCCTCTTCCTCGGGCTCGGCTTCCTCGGTCTCGACCACGTTGACGCCCATCTCGCTGAACATGGCGAGCACGTCCTCGATCTGCTCGGAATTGACCTCCTCGGAGGGCAGCACCGCGTTGATCTGGTCGACCGTGACATAGCCGCGCTTCTTGGCGGCGCGAATGAGCTTCTTGACGGCCGCATCGGAGAGGTCGAGCAGCGGCAGCGGCGTATCCGGCGTGTCCGGAGCATCCTTTTCGGGCGTCTCCGGCTTGGTCTCTTCTTTCTCTTTAGCGGTCGCCTTGGTCTTGCTCGCCATCAATCTCTCTCCTCACGTCCCCCTATCCTAGGGGGAACGCCACGCCTACCCGCGCCGGTCCCGAAAACCCGCCGTTTGAGGCCGAAAGGGCCGCGCCGCGCCCGGCGCCGCCCCGATTCATCGTCCCGATTCGTCGTCTAGTGTCCCGGAGCCGCCTTAAGCTCCGCTTAACCCTGTCTTGACCCTGTCCTTGGCTCGACCAGAGGCTTAGCCCGGGTGCCGGCCATTCGCCAAGTCTCGCAACAAAGCCGTCAGAAGCTCTGGGCGGCCCGGCCCGACGAGGCCCCGAAGCCTTCGATCAGCGCCTCGGTTCCGTCGATCACCGAAAGACGAGCTTTGACGTCTTGCAACCAGGAGTAGTTGGCCTCGGTGGACTCTTGCCCCAAGGCCTGTTCTGCGTCCCTGAGCTCCTTAATTAGGGAATGCCATTGCCGGTGCAAGGCGACAAGCTGATTCCACGTCATCAAAACGTCGGCGGGCGCCGCATCGGCCCGCGCGCCCCAGACCGACCGGGTGGTGATGGCCTTGCCGACCCGCAACACCAGCTCGCCGTGGCCCGCCGCGGCAAGGCCGGCCTGCAACTTGGCCGAGTCGATATCGCCGTCGTGCGAGAGCACATCCAGGATCGCGCTCTTGAGCTTGTGGGTGTCGGAGTGGCGGAATTCGATGCCGGCCAGCTCCTCGAGGTGATCCTGCGCCAGCCAGGGGTGGTTGACGACCGCCTGCAGGATCAGCGCCTCCCGGCGCGGGATCACCGCGCGATGGCCGCGATGGACCGAGCTCATCGCGAGCTGCGGGCTCGCCACCACATAGGGCTGCCCGCCCATGAGCGCGCCGGGCGTGCGCATGCGATCCGGTCCTCGGCGCCCGCCGATCCCCGGCCGTGGCGGCCAGCCGCCGGGTCCGCGGGGAAACGGCCGGACCG
This sequence comes from Alphaproteobacteria bacterium, assembly GCA_034669045.1. Lineage (GTDB taxonomy): Bacteria > Pseudomonadota > Alphaproteobacteria > Rhizobiales > Xanthobacteraceae > VAZQ01. The sequence continues at coordinate 11,945 of JAXDOD010000147.1, read as the reverse complement.
GACCGCGCCGCTGCTGCGGCCGTGCATCGACCTCGAACAGCCGCCGCAGCCGGGCGCCGAAGTCCTGGCGGTAGTGGCGCCGCACCGATTCCTCGCCGATCACGGCCGTCACCTCGTTGACGCGCGCTTCGAGCGCGGCGCGGCGTTCCGGCGTGTCTATGGCGCCCGCCTCGGTCTCGCGCATCCAGAGCACCTGCCCGAGCGGACGGGCGGCGCCGATCACCTCGTTGACCGCGTCGCGCCCGCCGGCGCGCACGAGGTCGTCGGGATCCTGACCTTCGGGCAGGCTCGCGAACTTGAGGCTCTTGCCGGGCTTGAGCAGCGGCAGGGCCAAATCGACGGCGCGATAGGCGGCGCTCCTGCCGGCGCGGTCGCCGTCGAAGCACAGGATCGGTTCGTCCGCCATCTTCCAGAGCAGCACGAGCTGATCGGCCGTGAGCGCGGTGCCGAGCGGCGCCACCGTCGCCTCGAAGCCCGCGCTCACCATCGCGATCACGTCGACATAGCCTTCGACCGCGATCACCGTGGCGGAGAAATCGCTTTGCGCAGACGGCGCGGACTTGTCTGCGGGAAGCGCAGCCTTGCCTGCGTGATGCGCGGCGGCGCGCGCCGCCGCGATGTTGTAGAGGGTCGAGCCCTTGTGGAAGAGCGGCGTCTCCGGCGAGTTGAGGTATTTCGCCGGCACGTCCTTGTCGAGCGCGCGGCCGCCGAAGGCGATCACGCGCGCGCGCAGGTCCGTGATCGGGAACATGACGCGATCCCGGAAGCGGTCATAGGGCACCGGGATGTCCTGCGCCGACACCAGCAGCCCCGCCTCGATCATGTCCTCGACCGAGACGCCCTCCTTGCCGAGATGCTCCTTGAGCGCGAAGCGGTCGGACGGCGCATAGCCGAGACGAAACCTGATCTGCATCGCCGGATCGACGCCGCGGTCGGCAAGATAGCCGCGCGCCCTGGCGCCGGCCCGGGCGGCAAGCGTCGCCTCGTAGAACTTCGCGGCAAGCTCGACGATGTCGTTGAGGGTCCGGCGCCGCTGGTCGCGGACTTCGTCCTCCTGCGACACCTTGGGGAGCGGCATCCCGGCTTGCAGGGCGAGGCGCTCGACCGCTTCCGGGAAGGACAAGCCCTCGGTCAGCATCAGGAAATCGAAGATCGTGCCGTTCTTGCCGGAGGAGAAGTCGAACCACGCCATCTTCTGGTCATTGACGAAGAACGAGGGCGTCTTCTCCTGGTTGAACGGCGACAGCCCCTTCCATTCGCGTCCGGCCTTGCGCAATTTGACGCGTCGTCCCACGACTTCCGAAACTGGAAGCCGCGCGCGCAGCTCGTCGAGGAATTGGGGCGGGAATCGCATCGTGATTCGCGACGTTACGCCCTAATCCGAGGCAAGATAGGGTCGTGCAGGCGGTGGCTGGCATGTCGCGAAGTTGTCCTAGTTATACACAGCGTCGCAGGGCTCTCTCCTCCGTCATTCCGGGACGCCGGCGCAGCGCAGGCACGTTTACGGAGCCTGCATGCGCCGAGTTGCGGCCAGTGATTCGGGGCTCGCGCCTTCGGTGTGCCCCGCCATGACGCGGCAAAATGGAGGGTTTGGGTTCGTCGCTGATGGAAAGCGAGTCTACCAACGCTCGTCCGGACCTGAACCGAAGGAGAACAATCCGAACAGTCCACGAGGCTCCCGCGGCTCCCGCTCCCCACGCGGCTCCCGCTCCCGCTCGGTCTCGATCCTGACCCGTGGGCGCCGCTCGCGTTCGCGCTCGACTTGCGCCCGCGCTTCGTCCGGACGCCGGCCTGGCTCCGTCCGGCAACGACTGCCGGTACATTCCACGACCGTTTCTCGATCCGTGTCCGTTTGCACCTCCTCGCGGTCGTCACGCGTCCGCTTGGTGACGACGCGGGCCGATGTTGGCGAGTCTTCGACCGTGTCCCGCCCCCGCCGCTCTTCAGCCGGGTCCCGCCCCCGCCGCCGTTCCTTGCTGGCTTTGCGGGTCCGCGGCGGTGGTGCGCTCAGGTCTCGCACCGTCTCGCGCGCGGCTTGCGGAGGCTCTCGGGAGGCTTGCGGAGGTTCTCGCGACGCCTGCGGAGGCGGCGCGGCCACCTCCTGCGGCGGAGCCGGCGCCTCGACCGCCAACTCGGGACGCGGTGCAGTCAATTCGGCCCACTCATCGTGATAGGGCACCGCCGCTGCCTTCGGCCATTCTTCGATCGTGGGGGGCGCGGCGGTGACCGCGGCAACGAACAGCGGCGGCGACGGGCGAGTCCCGGTTCCTGCAACCTGGGTGTAGGCGACGCCGAGTCCGCCGACGATCAGTCCCACACAGCCGAGATATATCGGAACAGGGTGTCGCATGCCGGACAACGCAAAGGGCACGCGCTCCGTTCCGGGAACCCGTCGTTTTGCGCGCGCGTCGGTGCATTAGCCTGACCTGCGCCGAGGTTCCTTCCTGCTTCGCGCCGCATGGTTCGGCGCCGGAAAAAAGGCCCCGCGGAGGTTCCGGCGGGGCCTTAGCAACCATCGATCCGAACTGGGGAGGATCGAAAGTCGCCAGACCGAAAGGATCAAACCACAGGACAAGTTCCAGACCGCCCTCGAAATTCTCCCTTTGCGGCTCCGCGCATTGCGCTAGGCTAAAGCCTCACGCGACCGGTTCTGCGGATGCGGGGGAGACACGCGATGGAAGACCCGAACAAGGCGACACTCGAGCACGCGGCTGGACTGACCGGGCGTGACGGCGCGGTGGATTTTGCCGCCAGGCGGGAGCTTGCGGGACAGGACACGGGTGCCGCGTTAAGCCAGCGAACGATCCTCGCCGAGGGCAGCGACTATTCGTTCGGCGACCATGATGAGCTGGTGCTGACCGAGCAGGGATTCGACCGCATGTGCGCGGCGCACGGCAGCGGCGTCGAGGTGGTGATCGTCGCCGACGAGGGCGCGCTGTTCGTGTTGCCGGCCAAGGCGCGATGAGGTCAGGCGTCTTCATCGGCTGGAGCGGCGAAAGCGCGAGGGCGTTCAGCCGGCCAGCAAGCCCTTCACCAGCGCGCTCGCCTTGCCGAAGTCCATCGTGCCGGCGTGGCGCTGCTTGAGCGCCGCCATCACCTTGCCCATGTCCTTCATGCCGGCCGCGCCGGTGTCCTTGACGATCTCGGCGATCGCGGCCTTGGCCTCGGCCTCCGACATCTGCTGCGGCAGGAAGCCCCTGATGATCTCGATCTCGCCGCGCTCCTGGTCGGCAAGCTCCTGGCGGCCGCCCTTGTCGTAGATCTCGACCGATTCCTGGCGCTGCTTGATCATCTTCTGCATGAGGCCGACCACGTCGTCGTCGGAGAGCGCGGGCTTGCCGCCGCGCTCCGCCTCGATCTCGGCATTCTTGATCGCGGCGTTGACGAGGCGCAACGTCGAGAGACGCAGCTTGTCCTGCGCCTTCATCGCCACCTTCACCTGCTCGTTGATCTGGTCGCGCAGCACGGTGAAAGCCTCTTTGACGGCGGCGGAGCAGCCGACTATGTAGTCCGCTCATGACCGGCAAACAAGACTCGCCCGCCTGGACCGAGCCCAAGGTCACGGCGCTGCTCGTGCTCGCCGACGGCACGGTACTGGAAGGCGCGGGCTTCGGCGCCACAGGCCAGGCGGTCGGCGAGGTCTGCTTCAACACCGCCATGACCGGCTACCAGGAGATCCTCACCGATCCCTCCTATGCCGGACAGATCATCACGTTCACGTTCCCGCATATCGGCAACGTGGGCACCAACGACGAGGACATCGAGACCATCAACATGGCGGCGACGCCGGGCGCGCGCGGGCTCGTGCTGCATGCCGCCATCACCGAGGCGTCGAACTACCGCGCCACGCGTCCTCTCGACCAGTGGCTCAAGGCGCGCGGCGTGATCGGGCTCGCCGGGCTCGACACCCGCGCGCTCACGCGTCTCATCCGCGAGAAGGGGACGCCCAACGCGGTGATCGCGCATGCGCCCGACGGCAGGTTCGATCTCGATGCGCTCAAGGCGGCGGCGCGCGAGTGGCCGGGCCTGGTCGGCATGGACCTGGTGCCCATGGTGACGAGCGGACAGCGCTTCACGTGGGACCAGACGCCGTGGGAATGGGGCAAGGGCTATGGACGGCAGGAGCGCCCCGAATTCCACGTGGTCGCCATCGACTATGGCATTAAGCGCAACATCTTGCGGCTGCTCGCAGCGAACGGCTGCAAGGTGACGGTGGTGCCGGCCAAGACCTCCGCCGACGACATCGCCGCGATGAAGCCGGACGGCGTGTTTCTCTCCAACGGCCCGGGCGACCCGGCCGCCACTGGCGAATATGCGGTGCCGGTGATCAGGAGCATCATCGACCAGGGCATCCCCACCTTCGGCATCTGCCTCGGGCATCAGATGCTCGGCATCGCGCTCGGCGCGAAGACGATGAAGATGCATCAGGGCCACCACGGCGCCAACCATCCGGTGAAGGACCTCACCACCGGCAAGGTCGAGATCACGTCGATGAACCACGGCTTCACGGTCGACCGCGCCAGCCTGCCGGCGAATGCGGTCGAGACCCATGTGTCGCTGTTCGACGGCTCGAACTGCGGCATCGCGCTCAAGGACAAGCCGGTGTTCTCGGTGCAGTACCACCCGGAGGCGTCGCCGGGGCCGCGCGACAGCCGCTACCTGTTCGAGCGCTTCACGGCGATGATGCGCGAGCGCAAGCCGACGTGATATTGTCGTCTTGTCAGTGGCGTTGGGGGCGGAGATGGCTGCGATGGCGGACTGGCGGTCCTTCTGGGACAGCGCCCATTCGATCTACGTGAATGCGCGCCACAAGGACGTGCATTACCGGGAGATCGCGGACCAGATCGCGGCGTTCGTGCCGGGGCGCGAGGCGCGCGTGCTCGACTTCGGCTGCGGCGAGGCGATCCATGCCGACCGGGTCGCGGCGGTCGCGGGCGAGGTGCTGCTGTGCGAATCGGCGGCCAGCGTGCGCGCCACGATGGGCACGCGCTTTGCCGCCAATCCGCGCATCAAGGTGATCTCGCCGGAACAGCTCGACACCATGCCGGACAAGAGCCTCGACCTGATCGTGGCGAATTCGGTGGCGCAATATCTCACGCCGGCCGAGCTCGACCGCCTGCTCGGTCTGTGGCGGCGGCTGCTTGCGCCCGGCGGCGTGCTGATCGTCGCCGACATCATCCCGCCGGACGTGGGAGCGGCGAGCGACGTCGCCGCGCTGCTGCGCTATGCCGCGCGCAACGGCTTCCTGATCGCGGCGCTCGCCGGGCTCGCGCGCACGGCGGTCTCGCCCTATCGCAAGCTGCGCAGCCAGCTCGGCATCACCCAATACACGCAGGCGCAGTTCGTGCAGAAGCTCAAGGCCGCCGGCTATTCGGCCGAACGGCTGGCGCGCAACATGGAGCACAATCCGGCGCGCATGACGTTCCGCGCCCGGACGGCGTAGTCCTTCGTTGGAGCCGTACCGTCAGGTCCGCGCCGCACCCACGGTGTCGGCCATCACGGCGCCGCGGGTGCCGAGGGGTTTCGGCCGGCCGACGGTGGTGTCGCGCGCGGTCTGGTGCTCGATCTCGGAATTGAGCTCGGCGCCGACCAGAACGACGATGGTGGAGAGCCACATCCACATCATCAGGCCGACCACCGCGCCGAGCGAGCCGTAGGTGGCGTTGTAGTTGGCGAAGTTGCCGAGATACCAGGAGAACAGCGACGAGACGACGAGCCAGGTGACGGCGGCAAACACGCTGCCGACGCTGAGCCAGCGCCACTGCGCGCGCCGGCGGCTCGGGCCGTAGCGGTAGAGCACCGCAAGGCCGACGATGACCAGCACGAACATCAGCGGCCAGCGCAGGAAGGCGATGATCGGCGCGTCGAAGCTCGACAGGCCGAACGCCGCCAGCACCAGCGGGAACACCACGACGGCGCCGATCGCGAGCAGGGCGCCGCCGATGGCGCAGAAGGTGAAGAACAGCGAGATCAGGTTGAGCTTGATGATGCCGCGCTTCTCGTCCTCGTCGTAGATGATGTTGAGCGCGTCGAAGATCGCCTTCATTCCGGCGTTGGCGCTCCAGAGCGCGATGCCGAAGCCCAGCAGGAAGCCGAAGGTGAGCTTGCCGTCGCTCTTGGCCGCGATGCGCGTGATCTCCTCGGCCACCATGTCGAGCGCGCTCCCGGGCACCATGTTGGCCAGGAGGGAGAGATGCTTGCCGATGGTGCCGGCATCGGCGAACAGCGCATAGGAGGACACGCCGGCCGCGATCGCGGGAAACAGCGCCGCCAGACAGAAGAACACGACGCCGGCCGCGAGCGACAAGATGCGGTCGTCGAGAACCTCCTGATAGGTGCGCGCCAGGATGTCCTTCCAGCCGCGCCAGGGGATATGCGTCGGCGCCGCCGCCTTGCGGCCACGCCCCGGCTCCGCGGCGCGCGCGAGCTGCAGATCGAGCGGCTCCTGCTTCGGAGTAGGATCGGGCAAGGCGGGGACGGTCTTGCCCTGCTGCAGGTCGAGCTTGAGCGCATAGACGACGGCAGCCGACACCAGCACGGAGGCGGCGAACCAGGACACCATGTTCTCGAGGCGGGCGCCCAGAGCGGAATGATTCATGCGTGATTAACCGAAACGGATCGCGGCTGTCCTTCATCAACGGGCGAAACGGAATTCGGTTGCATCCGGCGCGCCGATTGACGCGAGCCGGTCCGCCGCGTTGCCGGTCCGGCTTTGACAACCCGCGCAGCCGCGCGCAAGTTGCGCCGCTTGCGCCGACAAGAGCGCAACGGGAGGAGCCGCCATGCCGCAGCCGATGCCGCGCACGACCATCTTATCGCTGTGCCTGTTCGTCGTCGCCGCGGCCTTCGCCGGACCCGCGCCCGCGCAGACGCTGCTGCTCGAAGGCGCGCGCGTGATCCGGGGCGACGGCAGCGCGCCGACCGAGAACGCCGCCATCCTGGTCGAGCGCGGCACGATCACGCGCATCGCCCGCACAGGCGAGATCGCGCTGCCCGCCGGTGCGAGCCGCGTCAACCTTGACGGCAAGACCGTGATGCCCGCGCTGATCAGCACGCATGTGCATCCGGGATTCCAGAAGGGCCTGACCTACCTGGCGGAGAACTACACGCGCGACAACATCCTCGACGACCTCAACCGCGCGCTCTACGCCGGCATCTCGACCGTGATGTCGCAGGGCATCGAAGGCGGCGACATCCTGCTGCAGGTGCGCGCCGAACAGGCCGCCGGCAAGCTCGGTGGCGCCCAGGTCCTGCTCGCGGGGCGCGGCATGGGGGCGCCCAATGCCGGTCCGGGCAACCTGATCTACGCCCATTTCGCCTATGCGCTCACGACCGCGGAGGAGGCGAGACGCGCCGTGCAGGAGCAGGCCGCCCGCAAGGTCGACGCCATCAAGATCTGGGTCGACGACCGCGGCGGCCGCGCGCCGAAACTTCCGATCGCGGCATCGCGCGCGGCGATCGAGGAAGCCCACAAGCACGGGCTCAAGATCGCGGCGCACGTCTTCAGCCACCAGGACGCGGTCGAGCTGGCGGAGGCGGGCATCGACGGCTTCGCGCACCTCGTGCGCGACCAGGTGGTCAGCGACGCGCTGATCGCGTCGATGCTCAAGAACAATGTCGCGGTCATGCCGACGCTCGGCTCGCCCGAACGCAGCATCCACGCGACGGTGCCCGCATGGTTCGAGGAACCTTATCTTGCCGGCCTGCTGCGTGACACCACAGGCGCCGACGTCATCGCGCGCATGCGCTCGGGCTTCTTGAGTCGCGATCCGGCCGTGGCGGCACGCAATCAGCAGGCCTACGGCATCCTGCAAAAGAGCATCGCCAAGCTCGACGCCGCCGGCGTGACGATCCTGCTCGGCTGCGACACCGGGCTCGAAGACCATCTCTTCGGTCCCGCCGAGCACAAGGAGCTCGAGCTCCTGGTCGAAGCCGGCATGGCGCCCTCGCGTGTGATCGTGGCGGCAACGAGCCGGGCGGCCGAATACCTCAAGCTGGCGGACCGCGGCACGCTGGCGCCGGGCAAGCGCGCCGACATCCTTGTGCTCGACGCCAATCCGCTCGACAACATCCGCAACACGCGCCGCATCGCCAAGCTCTACATCGCCGGCGCCGAGGTCGACCGCCCGACCATCAAGGCGTCGCTGACGCGAAGCGCGCGCAACTGACGGCGCGGGACGGCCCGGCATTCGCTTCCTGGGCTATTGCGAGCGGGCGCAGCGGTAACCATCTGCCTTGCGCGTTCCGTGGCCGCTCCCCTTCCCTGCCCGGCGATTCTGGTCTAAAGAGCGGCCCGCGCGCCGGGCTTGCCTCCGTCGGCGCGGATCGGAGGACGCGCAGCCGCGCGCCCTTTTTTTGTGCCTGGCGTTCACCAGATAGGGCTCGATGCCGAAACGCACCGATATTTCCTCGATCCTGATCATCGGCGCGGGGCCGATCGTGATCGGCCAGGCGTGCGAATTCGACTATTCGGGCACGCAGGCCTGCAAGGCGCTCAAGGAGGAAGGCTACCGGGTCGTCCTGGTCAACTCGAATCCGGCGACGATCATGACCGACCCCGACCTCGCCGACGCCACCTATATCGAGCCGATCACGCCGGAGATCGTCGCAAAGATCATCGAAAAGGAGCGCCCCGACGCGCTGCTCCCTACCATGGGCGGGCAGACCGCGCTCAACACCGCGCTGTCGCTGCGCCGCATGGGCGTGCTGGAAAAGTTCGGCGTCAAGATGATCGGCGCCGATGCTGATGCCATCGACAAGGCCGAGGACCGCCAGCTCTTCCGCGAGGCGATGAAGAAGATCGGCCTGGAGACTCCGAAGTCGTCCCTGGCCAACGCATCCAACCTCAAGCAGCAGGACCGCGAGCTGCGCAAGGACGAGCGCGCCAGGATCAGGGCGCGCGGGCTGGCGGAGGCGGACGAGCGCAAGGCGCTCGAAGCTTTCGACGCGCTCTGGAACGCGCGCGAGCCCGAACGCAAGAAGCGCTACATCGAGGAGGGACTGATCGAGGCGCTGGAGGCGCTGCCGGAGATCGGTCTGCCTAACATCATCCGGCCGTCGTTCACGCTCGCCGGCACCGGCGGCGGCATCGCCTACAACAAGGCCGAGTTCATCGAGATCGTCGAGCGCGGGCTCGACGCTTCGCCGACCACCGAGGTGCTGATCGAGGAATCGGTACTCGGCTGGAAGGAATTCGAGATGGAGGTCGTTCGCGACAAGAACGACAACTGCATCATCATCTGCTCGATCGAGAACCTCGACCCGATGGGCGTGCATACCGGCGATTCGATCACCATCGCGCCGGCGCTCACGCTCACCGACAAGGAATACCAGTTGATGCGCGACGCCTCGATCAAGGTGCTGCGCGAGATCGGGGTGGAGACCGGCGGCTCCAACGTGCAGTTCGCGGTCAATCCCGAGGACGGCCGGCTCGTCATCATCGAAATGAACCCGCGGGTGTCGCGCTCCTCCGCGCTCGCCTCCAAGGCGACCGGGTTCCCGATCGCCAAGGTCGCGGCCAAGCTCGCGGTCGGCTACACGCTCGACGAGATCGCCAACGACATCACCGGCGGCGCCACGCCGGCAAGCTTCGAGCCGACGATCGACTATGTCGTGGTCAAGGTGCCGCGCTTCGCGTTCGAGAAGTTTCCCGGCGCCGACCAGATCCTCACCACCTCGATGAAGTCGGTCGGCGAGGCGATGGCGATCGGCCGCACCTTCCAGGAAAGCCTGCAAAAGGCGCTGCGCTCGCTCGAAACCGGGCTCACCGGCCTTGACGAGGTCGCCATCGAGGGGCTCGGCCGCGACGAGAGCGAGGACCGCGCCGCCATCCGCGCCGCGCTGGGCACGCCCACGCCCGACCGCGTGCTCAAGATCGCGCAGGCGATGCGGCTCGGCCTGAGCGACGAGCAGATCTTCGCCGCCTGCAAGATCGACCCCTGGTTCCTGGCGGAGATCCGCGGCATCGTCGACAAGGAGGCCGAGATCAAGGCCAAGGGCCTGCCGACGAGCGCGGCCGCGTTCCGCCGGCTCAAGGCGATGGGTTTCTCCGACCCGCGGCTCGGCAAGCTCACCGGCGTGGCGGCGGCCGAGGTGACGAAGCGCCGGCAGGCGCTGGGCGTGCGCCCGGTGTTCAAGCGCATCGACACCTGCGCGGCCGAGTTCGCCTCGCCGACCGCCTACATGTATTCGACCTATGCGGCGCCGTTCAACGGCCGTGCCGCCTGCGAGGCCGCGCCCTCCGACAGGAAAAAGGTGGTGATCCTGGGCGGCGGGCCAAACCGCATCGGCCAGGGCATCGAGTTCGACTACTGCTGCTGCCATGCCGCCTTCGCGCTGCGCGAGGTCGGCTACGAAACCATCATGATCAACTGCAATCCGGAAACGGTGTCGACCGACTACGACACCTCCGACCGGCTCTACTTCGAGCCGCTCACCGCCGAGGACGTGCTCGAGATCATCGACACCGAGCGCGCCAACGGCACGCTGCACGGCGTCATCGTGCAGTTCGGCGGCCAGACCCCGCTCAAGCTGGCCGAGGCGCTGGAGCAGGCGAACGTGCCGATCCTCGGGACATCTCCCGATGCGATCGACCTTGCCGAGGACCGCGACCGCTTCAAGCAGCTCCTCGACAAGCTCGGACTGCGGCAGGCGGAAAGCGGCATCGCGAAGAGCCCGGGACAGGCGAGCGCCATCGCCGAGGCGATCGGCTACCCGATCGTGATCCGGCCCTCCTACGTGCTCGGCGGCCGCGCCATGGAGATCGTGCATGACGCGCCGCAGCTCGACCGCTACCTCGTGCGGCTCGCCGGCGATCTCGGCCGGCCCTCGGAACTGGTGGTGTCCGACAAGCGTCCGCTGCTGATCGACCGCTATCTGTCCGACGCCAGCGAGGTCGATGTCGACTGCCTCGCCGACGGCACGGACACCGCCATCGTGGGCGTCATGGAACATATCGAGGAGGCCGGCATCCATTCCGGCGACAGCGCCTGTTCGCTGCCGCCGCATTCGCTGAGCGAAGCCGCCATCGCCGAGCTCGGCCGCCAGACCCGCGAGCTGGCGCTCGCGCTCCACGTCGGCGGATTGATGAACGTGCAATACGCCATCAAGGACGGCGACATCTACGTGCTCGAAGTCAATCCGCGCGCGTCGCGCACGGTGCCGTTCGTCGCCAAGGTGATCGGCGTGCCGGTCGCCAAGATCGCGGCGCGGATCATGGCGGGCGAGACGCTCGCAAGCTTTGGCCTCAAGCCGCCGCGGTTCAACCACGTCGGGGTCAAGGAAGCGGTGTTTCCGTTCGCGCGCTTCCCGGGCGTCGATACCGTGCTCGGACCGGAGATGAAGTCGACCGGCGAGGTGATGGGGATCGACCACTCGTTCGCGATCGCCTTCGCCAAGAGCCAGATCGGCGGCGGCTCCCGGCTGCCGCGCGAGGGCACGGTGTTCATCTCGGTGCGCGATGCCGACAAGTCCCGCATCCTGCCGGCGGTGCAGCTGCTGACCTCGCTCGGGTTCCGCGTGATCGCGACCGGCGGAACCCAGCGCTATCTGGTTGAGCAGGGCATCGCGGCGGAGAAGGTCAACAAGTTCGCGGAAGGGCGCCCCCACATCGTCGACGCCATCCGAAACGGCGGGGTCGCCCTCGTTTTCAACACCACGGAGGGGGCCATCGCGCTCGACGACAGCCGCTCGCTTCGGCGTGCTGCCCTCTTGCATAAAGTTCCTTACTACACCACTCTTTCGGGGGCCGTCGCCGCAGCACAGGGAATCAAGGCCTATCTCGCGGGAGACCTCGAGGTGCGCACGCTGCAGAGCTATTTCGGCGGCAAAAACTAGTCCGGGGAACCGGGGCTGACCGCCAGAGTTTGTGACACGCTCCGCGTCGCGGGCCGGAACCCTTTCGGCCAGCGATCGGATTTTTGTATGAGAAGGTTCGGAGGCGAGCA
>JAXDOD010000146.1:0-2630 GCA_034669045.1 Alphaproteobacteria bacterium | reverse complement strand
ACCGCTGGCCGAACAGGTCGAGGCCGGTGCCCGACGGCATGGCCGCGGTGATGGCGACGATCTTCGGATCGTGCTCGGCCAGCTTGATCAGCTCGGTCGCGAAGACCTTGGTGTAGCTGGGTGCGTGGCTCTGGGCGGGCTTGGCCTGCTGGCCGGTGACCACGTCGAACTTGACCACGCCGTGGTATTTGTCGGCGGCGTTCTCGGCCGGGGCGTAGCCCTTGCCCTTCTGGGTGACCACGTGGACCAGCACCGGCGCGTCGTCCATGTCGCGCACGTTCTTCAGCACCGGAACCAGGTGCTCCATGTTGTGCCCGTCGATCGGGCCCACGTAGTAGAAGCCCAGCTCCTCGAAGAAGGTGCCGCCGGTGGCGAGCCCGCGGCCGAATTCCTCCAGCTTGCGGGCGAGATTGTGGAGGCGGTTCGGCAGCTTCCGCGCGAAGCGCTGGGCAAGGTGGCGGACCGTCAGATATTTGGGCGAGGAGACGAGGCGCGCAAGATAGTGCGACAGGCCGCCCACCGGCGGCGCGATCGACATGTCGTTGTCGTTGAGGATGACGACGAGGCGGTTGCCCGCGGCCTCGGCATTGTTCATCGCCTCATAGGCCATGCCCGCCGACATCGCGCCGTCGCCAATAATGCAAACGATATTATGCGTCTTGCCTTCCAGATCGCGCGCGACCGCCATGCCCAGCCCCGCCGAGATCGACGTGGAGGCATGCGCCGCGCCGAACGGGTCGTATTCGCTCTCAGCGCGCTTGGTGAATCCGGAGAGACCCCCGCCTTGCCGCAAGGTGCGGATGCGGTCGCGTCGGCCGGTTAAAATCTTATGCGGATAGGCCTGGTGGCCGACATCCCAGATCAGCCGGTCGCGCGGTGTGTCGAAGATGTAATGCAGCGCGACGGTCAGCTCGATCACGCCGAGGCCGGCGCCGAGATGCCCGCCGGTGACGGCGACCGCGTCGATGGTCTCTTGGCGCAATTCGTCGGCGACCTGCGGCAACTGATCGATGGTCAGGTGCCGTAGGTCTTCCGGCGTGCGCAATTGATCGAGAAGAGGGGTCTTGCCAAGCTCGGACACAGGCGCTCCTTGCAGCGGTCATTTCAGCCACGATCTGGCCAAAAGCAAGGCCATTACCGAGGCTTACACCAGATCGAAGCAAGGGCGCAATGAACGGCCCTGAGGCAGTTTTATGCGGCCAGGGGCTCAAGAATATGCCCCGCCGGTCTCACCTCTGGATCGCCTCCGGTAAAAGCGAAGTCGATCTCGGGTCGCCGGCCGCTCACGATGTCGGCGAGCGCGCGGCCGGAGCCGCAGGAATGGGTCCAACCAAGCGTCCCGTGTCCCGTGTTCAGGTACAGGTTCTGGTAGGACGAGCGGCCGATGTAAGGAACATTCGACGGCGTCGCCGGGCGCAACCCGGTCCAGTATTGTGCGTCGTTTTCGTTACAAATGCCGGGGAACAGTTCCAGCAGCCGGCGCGTGATTGCCCGGCAGCGAACTGGATTGAGTTCCAGATCGTAGCCGTTGAGCTCTGCCGTGCCGGCGACGCGCAGGCGGTTTCCCAGCCGCGAGAACACCAGCTTATGCTCGTCATCCGTCAGGCTGACGCTATAGGCGCGTTCGGGATCGCGGATCGGCAAAGTCGCCGAGTAGCCCTTCGCCGGATAGATATTCAGATCGATGCCGAGCGGCTTCAGCAGCGGTGCGCTATAGCAGCCCAGGCACGTCACATAAGCATCGGCGCGGATGGTCGCATAATCGCCGGTGGCGGTCCGCACGCGCACGCCGGAGACGCGGCCGTTGCTGTAATCGAGGCCGAGAATGGCGGTGTTGAACTTGAACGCGACGCCACGCGCGGCAGCGGCCTCCGCCAGTTTCTGCGTGAAGATGCAGGCATCGCCTGACTCGTCCGCATAGGTCATGCTGCCGCCGACGATTTTCCTGCGCGTGAACCGCAACGCCGGCTCGATGCGCAGGACTTCATCCGCGTCGATCATCTCGAGGTCGCAGCCATAATCGCGCATCACCTGCGCCGGCGCGCGCGCCGCCGCGAACTCCGTTTCGCTGGTGTAAAAGTGCAGGATACCTTTTTGTAGGTCGTCGTAATGCAGGCTAAGCTCGCGGCGCAACTCGCCGAGGCTGCGGCGCGAATAGAGACCCAACGACACGATTTGCTTGATGTTGTTGCGCGTGCGCGCCGGCGTGCATTCCAGCAAAAAGCGAAGGCACCAGCGCCATTGCGCCGGATCGGCGCGCAGCCGAACCAAGAGCGGCGCGTCTTCCTTGAACAGCCAGCGCAGAACTTTCAGCGGCGCGGCAGGGTTAGCCCAAGGCTCGGCGTGCGACACCGAGATTTGACCGCCATTGGCGTGGGAGGTTTCAGCGGCGGGTTTCGCCTGCCGGTCGATGACGGTCACATCGTGACCCTGCTGGCGCAGATACCAGGCTGTGGTAACGCCGACAACGCCGGCTCCCATGACGACGACATGCATCGGGGTTCTCCTTGTAAGAGTTCAGTCCCCGATCTGTCCTTTTGCCTGAGAGATTCGCGGGTGTTCCGCTTGCCCCTTCGGCGGCCGTTGCCGGCTCTCTCCAGATCTATGCCGATGACCAGTTATGGACCTGA
>JAXDOD010000145.1:0-4002 GCA_034669045.1 Alphaproteobacteria bacterium | reverse complement strand
GGGCCGGCCGTTCGCCCATGTCGGGCGCGGCATGACCGCCGTCGGTGCCATGTTCTGCAACTTCTAGTCGCTGGCACGGCTGCCGGTTGTGGATGCGACCGCGATCTCTTTCGTGTCACCGCTGATCACGGTCGCGCTGTCGGCCGTCATCCTCAAGGAACGCGTGCGCATCTATCGCTGGACCGCCGTCATTGTCGGATTCATCGGCGTCCTGGTCATGCTCGCGCCGCGCCTCGACATCGGGCAATCCGCGGCCGCGGCGACGGGCGCCGTCGGTGCCGCGCTCGGCTTGATGGGGGCCTTCTTTTCCGCCGGCTCCACGGTCCAGACGCGTGCGCTGACCGCGAGCGAGACTACCTCCTCGATCGTCCTCTATTTCTCCCTGTTCTGTGCGATCGGCGGTCTTTTGACTTGGCCGTTCGGGTGGGTCACGCCGACCTGGCCGGAGCTGACCGCGCTTGTAACCATCGGAATTTTCGGTGGTCTCGCGCACATCTTCCTGACGGAAAGCTACCGCCATGCGCCGGCCTCGCTGGTGGCGCCATTCGATTACACGTCGATGCTATGGGCCCTGCTGCTCGGCTTCGTGGTGTTTGGGGAAGTCCCGAGCTGGCTCGTCTTCATCGGCGCCGGCATCATCGCCGGTGCCGGCCTGTTCGTGATCTGGCGCGAACGGCAGCTCGGCCTGCAGCGCATCCGCGCCGCCGAAGGCCCGCCGACCGGGACCTGATCAGCGGCTGAAGGCCTTGAAGGTGAGGATTGTGCGGGTGTCCTGGATGCCGGGGATGGTCTGCACCTTCTCATTGATGAAATGGCCGATGTCGGTGTCGGCGGGCACGTAGAATTTCACCAGCAGGTCGAAGTCGCCGGCGGTCGAGTAGATCTCGGACGCGATCTCGGTGTCGGCGAGTTTGTTGGCGACCTCGTATGACTTTCCAAGATGGCACTTGATCTGGACGAAGAAGGGAATCATGCGCGCCTCCGTGCCGGCCGACCGCCTGCGGCGCCAATGCAGCAAAATCGCTCCGGCCTGGCAAGGCGCCGTTGTGGCGTGGCGCCGCTCCCATAGGATAGCATGATCCACCTCACCAGTGTCCGGCGCCGAAAAGTCGGAGCGCCTTGGGCAGGAGATCGACATGAACGCGCCGCAGGCAACCGGGGCCCGCAAGGTGGACGTCCGGCTCTACGCGCTGGTCGATCCTGAGCGAGCGGGGGAACACGGCCTCGCCGACCTCGCCTGGATGCTCGCGGCCGGCGGCGCGACGCTCGTGCAATTGCGCGACAAGCATGGCGACACCCGCACGATGGTGGAGGAGGCGCGCGCCATCAAGGCGAACTTGGCGCCCATGCGGGTCCCGCTCCTGATCAACGACCGCGTCGACGTGGCGCTCGCCGCCGGCGCCGACGGCGTGCATGTCGGCCAGGACGACATGGCGGTCGAGGACGCGCGCCGCCTGCTCGGTCCGGCTGCGATCATCGGGCTTTCGATCAAGACCGAGGCGCAGGCCGAGGCGGCGCCGGTCGAACTCCTCGATTACGTCGGCATCGGCGGGGTCTACGTGACCGCCTCGAAGGATAATCCCGACCCGCCGATCGGGGTGGCCGGTCTCAGGCGCATCGGCGCGGTGTTCCGCCGGCGCGCGCCGAACCTGCCGCTTTGCGCCATCGCCGGCATCGAGGCGAACAATGCGGGCGCGACGGTCGCGGCCGGCGCCGACGGCGTCGCGGTGATTTCGGCGCTCTCGCTGTCCTCTGGTCCGACCGACGCGGCGCGCGAGATGCGCGCCATCGTGGATGCGGCGCTCGCCGCGCGCGCACGCCAATGACCCCGATCGCGGTGACCATCGCGGGTTCGGATTCCGGCGGCGGCGCCGGACTGCAGGCCGACCTCAAGACCTTCTCGGCGCTCGGCGTCTATGGCGCGTCGGTGGTCACGGCGCTGACGGCGCAGAACACCCAGGGCGTCACCGCCATCCATGACGTGCCGCCGGAGTTCATCACCGCGCAGATCGACGCCGTGTTCTCCGACCTCGACGTCACGGCCGTGAAGATCGGCATGCTGTCGCAGGCCGCGGTGATCGAGGCGGTCGCGGCCGGTCTTGCACGCTGGCGCCAGTCCCAGGTGGTGCTCGATCCGGTGATGGTGGCCACCTCCGGCGACCGGCTGCTCGATCCCGCCGCGATCGACGTGCTCAAGCGCGTGCTGATCCCGCAGGCGCTAGTGATCACTCCCAACCTGCTCGAGGCCGCGGCGCTCCTCGATGCGCCCCTTGCGCAGGACGAAGACGACATGCGCCGGCAGGCCGAGCGCCTGATGGCGCGCGGGGCGCGCGCGGTCCTGATCAAGGGCGGCCACGGCGACGGTCCCGAAAGCGTCGACATCCTGCTCGCGCCGACCTCGTTCACGCGGCTGGCGACCGCCCGCATCGCCACCAGGAATACGCACGGCACCGGCTGCACGCTGTCGTCGGCGATCGCGGCCGGGCTTGCCAAGGGCCTCGATCTCATTGCCGCGGCGCGCGCGGCGAAGGTCTATGTCAGCGCGGCGATTGCCGCGTCGGAGCGGCTGAAGATCGGCTCGGGGCACGGGCCGGTGCACCATTTTCATGCATGGTGGTGAGCGAAAGTTCCGCAGCCCGTGCGTTCGAAGTGGCGCAAATGACACAACCTGAAAAATGGTTGAGCGGCCATCCACCGGTCGCCCGCGCAGGCATTGCGGAATCATCTCGCTTCTCAGTAACGTCGAGCTTGTGGGGATGCGGAGTGCGCGTTCGCGTTGTCCGTTCGGACAAGCGGTCGCGTCAGAGCATGATCAGAAACAAACATCGGGCGGCTAAACAGGGGACTTGAACATGAAACGCGAACTTCGAATTGTTTTTGCGGCAGTGGCGACGATCGCGCTTCCGCAGCTGGTGCAAGCGGCAGACATTCCGGTCAAGGCTCCGATTTACAAGGCGCCGGTGGTGTCGGTCTACAACTGGACGGGCTGCTACGTCGGCGCTGACGTAGGCTATGCTTGGGAGCGCGACCGGCTCACCGAGACGGTTCGGGCGACCGGCGCGCTGTCGGCATTCACCCCGCGCAGTGCGGCCAAGCCGGATGGGGCCAAAGGCGGTGGATACCTGGGCTGTAATTGGCAGGGATCGGGCGCTTGGGTATTCGGCCTTGAGGCTGATGCGGAGGCTGCGGGATTGCGCGGCAGGGCGGATTACAACACGCCGCCGCCGGCCGACTTCTATATCTCGCGGACGCGGTTCCAAGGTTCGGTTCGGGGCCGCATCGGATATGCCGTCGATCATGTTCTCTTCTACGCGACGGGTGGCATTGCGGTTGCCAACATCAGCGAATTCTACGCTGTCGGTGCTGTTCCGGCCCTCAACGAAACCTTTAGGAAAAGCCGGTCCGGCTGGACGGCGGGCGCAGGATTTGATTACGCGTTCGGCAATAACTGGATCGGGCGTCTCGAATATCGCTATGCCAACTTCGGCACGATCACGGACCTGCCGGTGGTGACGTTCCCTGCGTTCACTGAACGCCACAAGATCACCGAAAGCGCCATCCGTCTTGGCCTCGCCTATCGGTTTGACCAGGCGGTCGTCGCGCGATACTGATCGCGACATACTCCAATCGACAATCCACTTGAGAAAGCCCCGGGCGTGAGCCCGGGGCTTTGTTGTGTGTGCCGAGCCAGTACGGCAGCTTGGAAACGAGAGTCCTGCCGCTCCGCCGAAGTGCGTTAGCGATGACCGGTTGAGCGCGCGCCCGGTCGACTTTCGCGGCATCAGGATTAGTTCTGAATTGCGGGAAGGCCTGGAAATGCTGGGGATTCCGCATGATGCGAGTGCTCGTGCGGTACGGTTAACCGGGCTCGACTTTTTAGAGACAGTCCGCGAATGTTTTTCACTGTGGCTGTGCCGCAACAGCTTTTCTGATGAAAAAGGTTAAGGTTGCTGCAGGGCGTACGGCGGGGACTCAACGAAGGCCGTACGATTTTGGAGCGAG
>JAXDOD010000144.1:0-11301 GCA_034669045.1 Alphaproteobacteria bacterium | reverse complement strand
CGGCCCCAACGGTACGTGGCGCCGCTCGGCCCTGGCGCTGCCCGACAATTCGAGCGTCGGCGTGGTCGATGCGAGCCGCACCGACGACCGCGCGCTGATCTCGGTCACCTCGTTCCTGACGCCGCCGTCGCTATGGCTCGCCGACGCCGGCACCGGCCAGGCGCGGCAGATCAAGGCGCAGCCCCCCAAGTTCAACGCGTCGAATCTCGTCGCCGAGCAGCATGAGGCCGTCTCTTCCGACGGCACCCGCATCCCCTATTTCCTCGTCCACCGCCGCGACCTGAAGCTCGACGGCAACAATCCGACCCTGCTCTATGCCTATGGCGGGTTCGAATCGAGCCAGACGCCGAGCTACTCGGCGGGCACCGGCAAGCTCTGGCTCGAACGCGGCGGCGTCTATGCGGTCGCCAATATCCGCGGCGGCGGCGAGTTCGGCTCGGCCTGGCACAAGGCCGGCATCCGCGAGCACAAGAAACGCGCGCAGGATGATTTTGCGGCGGTCGCGGCCGATCTCGCGCGCCGGCGCGTGACCAGCCCGAAGCGGCTCGCGTGCTGGGGCGGCAGCAATGGCGGGCTGCTCGTGGGCAACATGCTCACGCGCTTTCCCGAGCGCTTCGGCGCGGTGTGGTGCACGATCCCGCTGCTCGACATGCGCCGCTACAGCAAGCTGCTCGCGGGCGCGAGCTGGATCGCGGAATATGGCGACCCGGACATCGCCGAGGACTGGGAATTCATCAAGGAAATTTCGCCCTATCAGCTCGCCGCGCCCGGGCGCGCCTACCCGCCGATCCTGTTATGGACCTCGGCGCGCGACGACCGCGTGCATCCCGGCCACGCGCGCAAGATGGCGGCGCGGCTCCAGGAGTTCGGCCATGAGGTCTGGTTCTACGAGCCGCTGCACGGCGGCCACGGCACCAGCGACTTCGAGCAGACCGCCCATATGTGGGCGCTGGGCTATGCGTTTCTGCGGCGGACGATCGGCAAAGGGCGCCTCGACGACGATTGACCGCCGCGCCTTCGTCAATCCGGGGCGCGCCGCAAAACATCGAGCTTGAGCGGCAGCACGCCGCCGAGCCACGCCGCATGGTCGGTGTGATCGGCGTAGGCGTTGCCGGTCTCCGGATGGAGCAGGATGGTCAGGCCGTCGCGGTTGAGCATCAGCCACGGCAGGAATGTCGCCAGCGTCGTGGGCGGAAAGGCGATCTGGAACATCGCGCGCAAGTGCGGCCCGACCAGCTGGTCATGCCAGCGCCCGATGACGGCGTCCGGAAAAGCCGCCGCAACGCGTTGGCGCAGCCGCGCGGCACGCTCGCGCGTCGACGCCGGGTCATAATAGATATGCGCGTGATAGTCCGTGATCACCGCGGGGTCCTCGAGGGGCGCCGCATCGTCGGGCATCGTCGTCATCGCACGCTCCGGTTCATGCTCCCGCTCCGCCTCGCTGCGCGCTGTACCACATCCGGGACCCGGAGCTAGAGCTGCTTCGTGGTCGCGGTCGTCGTCTCCTCGTCGCCCCAGGCGGGGGCGTCGGCGCCGTCGCCCCAGGCGCGCGGGCGGTAGAAGGTGTGGACGCCAAGCTTGTGCAGCCTGGTCATCTCGCGCACCCAGCTCGGCCGCACCCAGTAGGCGTGATAGTGCGTCGCCTTGCCGACCTCGGGCAGCCACAGCCTGCCGTCGAGCGACTCCTTGGCGATCTTCTTGGCGCGCTCCATGGCATCGGGCTCCTTCACCACGTCGGGGATGCCGTCGCAGGCGAAGGTGAACTGGCAGCGCAGGTGGCGGTGGGCATTCTGGTAGACCACGCCGCACACAGTGTTGGGATATTTGCCGGAGAAGGCGCGATTGAGGATCACCTGCGCGACCGCGATCTGGCCGCGCACCGGCTCGCCGCGGGCCTCGAAATAGATCGCCGCGGCGAGGCATTTTTCCGCCTTGGCGCGGCCGCCCTCGTCGAGCTTGAGCAGTTCGGAGGGCGTCATCGGGCGCTTGCCCTCGCCGGTGACCTGGCCCTTGGGCGCGATGGTCTGGCCGCCCTTGCCGATCTCCTCGGCATGCGGCGCGAGCGCGGCTTCGTCATGCGCGGCGCCATCGCCGGTGGACGCCGTCGCCGCCTCGCCCTCCTTCGGGATGCCGTAACGCACCGGCGGGTCCGGCGTCAGCGCCGCGAGCCGGACCTCCGGGTCGACGCGCAGGTCGGGATCGACGGCGACCGGCACGGTCTCGATGTCGGGCTCTTCGCCGGACTGCCAGGGCTGCAGCGCCTCGAGCGTCTGACCCATGGCACCGGCGCCGAAATAAAGCCGCGTCACACGCTTCACCGGATCGAGATCCTCGGGCGCGGCGAAGCCGGCCACAAGCTGCTCGGCCGCGTCTTCGGACGGGTCGGGCTGCTCGCGCGCGTCCGGCGGCGGCACCTCGGCCACGACCATATCGTTGGGCTGCTCGGGCGCCGGCATGTCCGCGACCTGTGGACCGTCCGGCTGCGGCCGGCGATCCAGGCGATCGCCCTTGCGGCTTGGCGGCTGCTCCGCGATCAGGGCGGGATCCGGGTCGGACGGCGCGCCCGCGACCAGCCGGTCGCCCTTGAGCCTGCGCTCGACCGTCGGGATGCGCCCGGGACCCAGCTCGATCGTGATGTCGCCGAGCAGGCGCTCGCGGATCGAGCCGGTGATCTCCGCATTGGCCGGATCAAGTCCGGCGAGCGTATAGCTCAGCGATGCGGGCATGGCCGAGCTGATCGGCCGCGGCATGCTGAAATTCGCCGCATGGATGGTGCCGAAAGGAGACGTGATCGCGGGGCTCGCCCGCTCGACAATGACCGGCTGCCGCGCCATCAGCGCGGTGAGCTCCTGATTGCCGATTTCGCTCGGCATCAACACAAAGGTGAGAATGCCGAGGCCGAAGGGGGCTGCAAGGCCACCCTCCGGCCTTTGACGCGACATTACCATCAACACGCCCACGCAACACTACGCTACGCAACACATACTCTCGTCGGCACAAGGCGCGGGAATGGCGCAAATGCGACGGACCCTGTTATTGCCCGATTAACCTTGCGATCGCGTTAATTGCGTCAGTCCCGCGCGAAAAAGTGCGATTCGCATGTCAGCAATGCTGGTTGGTAAACGGTCCGTGAATACCCGCCGGATCGACGCGACGGGCGCGGCGAGATCATGAGCGGCGTTCACCTTTCCGACCGCGCAAAAGCCCGATACCGTGCCGACAAGCGAAGAAACGCCAAAGCGAATTCAAGGGAGGGCGCGATGACCATCAGGGGTGTCACGGCGCTCGCGCGTCTTGCCGTCGGGGCGATGCTCACGGTCGCGGCACAGACCGCGCACGCGCAGCCCAATCCCCCCAATCCCTATCGGCTGCTGGAAACATGGCCGCAACTGCCCGCGAGCATGAACGGCGGCAAGTGGGGAGAAGTCATCGGCGTGAAACCCGGGCCCGACGGCAGCATCTGGGTCCTGCACCGATGCTTCAATGTCTTGCCGGCCGGCAACGCCACCTGCGTCGGCCGCGACGACATGCCGCCGGTCATGAAGTTCGATGCCTCCGGCAAGCTGCTGGAGAGCTGGGGCCAAGGCGTCTTCGCATTCCCGCACGGATTCCACATCGATCGCGACGGCAATGTCTGGGCGACCGACGCCAACAGATACGAAACGGTCCTGGGGATGTCCGCGAAGGGACGCGGGCATCAGGTCTTCAAATTCGATCCTCACGGCAAGGTGCTGATGACGCTCGGCAAGGCGGGCGTCGCCGGCAAGGGCCAGGATACGTTCGACCAGCCGACCGACGTCGCCGTCGGCCGTGACGGCGACATCTTCGTGACCGACGGGCACGGGACCAACAACCGGGTGGTGAAGTTTTCCAGGGACGGCCGCTACATCAAGGAATGGGGACGGACCGGAGCCGGACGCGGCGAGCTCGACCAGCCGCACGCGCTCGACATCGATCCGCAAGGCCGCATCTTCGTCGCCGATCGATCGAACAGCCGCCTCCAGATCTTCGACCAGGACGGAAACTACATCGACTCGTGGAAGCAGTTCGGGCGGCCGAGCGGACTCTTCATTGCGCCGGACGGCACCCTGCTGGTGACCGATTCGCAGAGCAACGCGAAACGGAATCCAGGCTTCCAGCGCGGCATCTCCGTCGGCAACATCAAGGATGCGGTGGTGAGCGCTTTCATCCCCGATCCCGACCTGGACAAGCAGGACGATTCGCAGATTTCCGGCGCGTCGGGTGTGGCGGTCGATGCCGCGGGCAACATCTATGCGGCCGATGTCGCGCCGCACAAGCTGCGGAAATACCTCAAGCCGTAGCGCACAGGTTCGCGGCGCTTGCCTAACGTGCGCCTTCGCCCACGGGCATGCGGGCCCGTCGCAGCGGCTCGTGCTCGACGAAGATCAGCCGGCGCCGGAACGCGAGCGGACTCTGCGCGATCAGGAGCGGCTTCAATCCTTCAAGCGGCGTCGGGAAATGCGGCCGCCTGAGGAAGCGCGCGGGGTGTTCCGTCCAGGCCGGAATCGCCAGGCTCCAACGGCGCGCCAGGTGTTCACCCACCCCACCAAGCGTCGCGTCGATGATCGCGTCGCCGGTCAGGTCCGGCTCCGGATCAAGCATGGCCTGCCGACATCCCGGTTGAGTATAAAAGTCGTCCAGGAATCCCGCCATCGCGACATGCAGGGTCTGCGTCTCAGCCTTCAGACGCCGGGCCACCTCGGCCAAGGTATCGGGGTGGTTCATGGTCACGCCGTGCGAGCCTTGCTTCATAGGCACGCCAGAGATCATCCAGCGCAAGCCTAAGTTTTCCGCTGATCCGCGCCTCCGGATAAAACTGGGCAGCGAACTCTACGATATCCATCCTATCTTGCAGCCCTGCAACCTGCATCAAACTCAGGATGTCTTCCAGATCCTTGCCTTCGATCGGCTCGATCCGGAGCGCCATCAATTTCATGGCAAGCATGTATTCCGGCGTGGGCACATAGACTCGCAATCCCGGTCGCGCCTCGCTTGGGTAAGTCTTGAACAGCTCGTGTGCTTGACGGTCCTTGGCAGCCGGACTGAGATAGGTCCGTACACCGTCATCGAGCCAATTCGTCGGCCAGCCTCGGCGTGCGGCGATGACGCGCGCTGCTTCATTCACGAATGTCTGGTCGTTAAGCGCAACGGCATCCACGTCTTCGCTGCTGACCCGGAAATTCGACACAAGAATCAGGCACGATCCCCCATAGACGACGAGATCGATGATCTTGCCACTTCCGATCGCAAGTTCTCCGAGATCGTGAAAGGCGGCCGACAATTCCGCCTTGGTAAACATCGTCATGATGCATTCACCATCGGAACGCGCGACGACCGATCACGCCTGCCCGGCCGCGCCCTTGCCCAGTGCCGCCTGGGCGGCCGCCAGACGGGCAATAGGCACGCGGAACGGCGAGCAAGAGACATAGTCGAGTCCAAGCTCGTGGCAGAACGCGACCGAGGCCGGGTCGCCGCCGTGCTCGCCGCAGATGCCGAGCTTGAGCCTGGGGCGCGTCTTGCGCCCGCGCTCGACGCCGATGCGCATCATCTCGCCGACGCCCTCGCGGTCGATCGACACGAACGGATCGCTCGCAAGGATGTTGCGCGCCGTATAGGTCCCCAGGAAACTCGCGGCGTCGTCGCGGCTGATGCCGAAGGTGGTCTGCGTGAGGTCGTTGGTGCCGAACGAGAAGAACTCCGCGGTCTGCGCGATCTCGCCCGCCATCAGGCAGGCGCGCGGCAACTCGATCATGGTGCCGACCTGGTAGGCGACCTTGGCGCCGGTCTCCTTGGCGACCGCCTGCGCCATGGCGTCGATGCGGGCCTTGACCAGGTCGAGCTCGGCCTTGGTGGCGATGAGCGGCACCATCACCTCCGGCACCACCGGGTGGCCGGTGCGCTTTGCGGCCTCGATCGACGCCTCGAAGATCGCGCGCGCCTGCATCTCGGCGATCTCCGGATAGGCGATGGCAAGCCGGCAGCCGCGGAAGCCGAGCATCGGGTTGAACTCGTGCAGCTCGCGGGCGCGGTCGGCGAGCTTCTTCGCGTCGGTCTTCATGGCGGCGGCGACCTCGGCGATCTCCTCCTCGCTGTGCGGCAGGAACTCGTGCAGCGGCGGGTCGAGCAGCCGGATCGTGACCGGCAGGCCCTGCATGATCTCGAACAGCTCGACGAAATCGGCGCGCTGCATGGGCAGGAGCTTCGCCAGCGCCAGGCGGCGCGATTTCTCGTCGTCGGCGAGGATCATCTCGCGCACCGCGCGGATGCGATGCTCGTCGAAGAACATATGCTCGGTGCGACAGAGCCCGATGCCCTCGGCGCCGAACTTGAGCGCGACACGGGCGTCGTTCGGCGTGTCCGCGTTGGCGCGCACGCGCAGCTTGCGCACCTCGTCGGCCCAGCCCATCAGGGTCGAGAACTCGCCCGACAGCGCCGGCTCGACCATCGGGATGCGGCCGGCGAGCACCTGGCCGGTGGAGCCGTCGACCGTGAGCAGATCGCCTTGCTTGAAGATCTGCCCGGCGACCGTCAGCGTGCCGGCGCGATAGTCGACCCGCAACGAGCTCGCGCCCGACACGCAGGGCTTGCCCATGCCGCGCGCGACCACCGCCGCATGCGAGGTCATGCCGCCGCGCGTGGTCAGGATGCCCTCGGCGGCATGCATGCCGTGGATGTCCTCCGGCGAGGTCTCGACGCGCACGAGGATCACCTTGCGGCCCTGCGCCTTGAGCATCTCCGCCTCGTCGGCCGAGAACACGATCTCGCCCGCCGCCGCGCCGGGCGAGGCGGGCAGCCCGGTCGCCAGCACCTTGCGCTCGGCGGTGGGATCGATGGTCGGGTGCAGGAGCTGGTCGAGCGCGCCCGGCTCGACCCGCGTCACCGCTTCCTTGCGTGTGATCAGGCCTTCCTGGGCCAGCTCGACCGCGATCCGCAGCGCCGCCTTGGCGGTGCGCTTGCCGGAGCGCGTCTGCAGCATCCACAGCTTGCCCTGCTCGACCGTGAATTCGAGGTCCTGCATGTCGCGATAGTGGCGCTCGAGCACGTTGTAGATGCGGGTGAGCTCCTTGAACGCCTGCGGCAGCGCCTTCTCCATCGACGGCTTGTCGGAGCCGGATTCCTTGCGGGCGGCTTCGCTGATCTCCTGCGGCGTTCGGATGCCGGCGACCACGTCCTCGCCCTGCGCATTGATCAGGAACTCGCCATAGAGCCGCCGCTCGCCGGTGGAGGGATTGCGCGTGAAGGCGACGCCGGTGGCCGACGTCTCGCCCATGTTGCCGAACACCATGGCCTGGACGTTGACCGCGGTGCCCCAGCTCTCCGGGATGTCGTGCAGGCGGCGATAGGTGATGGCGCGCTGGTTCATCCAGGAGCCGAACACCGCGCCGATGGCTCCCCACAACTGCTGATGCGGGTCCTGCGGGAACGGCGAGCCGTGCTCCTCCTCGACGCGCTCCTTGTAGCGCTTGACGAGGTCGACCCAGTCGTCGGCGTCGAGATCGGTGTCGAGCTCGTAGCCGTAGCGGTCCTTGTGGTCGTCGAGGATTTCCTCGAAATGGTGATGGCCGACGCCGAGCACCACGTCGGAATACATGGTGATGAAGCGCCGGTAGCTGTCATAGGCGAAACGCCTGTCGCCGGATTTCAGCGCCAGCGCCTCGACGGTCTCATCATTGAGGCCGAGATTGAGCACGGTATCCATCATGCCGGGCATGGAGGCGCGCGCCCCCGAGCGCACCGAGACCAGGAGCGGATTGGTCTTGTCGCCGAACCCTTTGCCGGTGATGCGCCCGACCGTGGCGAGCGCCGCGGTGACCTGGCTCTCGAGCTCCTTCGGGTAGCTGTTGGCGTTGGCGTAATAGTGCGTGCAGACGTCGCTGGTGATGGTGAAGCCCGGAGGCACCGGCAAACCGAGATTGGCCATCTCGGCGAGGCCCGCACCCTTGCCGCCCAGGAGGTCGCGCATGCCGGGCGCGCCTTCGGCCTTGCCGCCGCCGAAGGCGTAGACCCATTTCGCCTTGCCCGCGGGTTTCTGCACGGATGCAGCCGCCCGCGCGCTTTTCGCGGGCTTGGCCTTGGATGTCAGGCGGGCGTTGCGTGCAGTCGGTCTGGCCATGGGATCACGCGCCGGAGTGCGCCGGCCCCCTAATGCATGGCCGGAGCCGCCGACGCAAGTCTCGACCTCAGGCCGATCCTCAGCGGATGAAATGGTGGATGCTGTTCAGTCCGATGATGCCGACGAGGATCAGATAGAGCGCGACGATATAGTTCAGCAGACGCGGGATGATCAGGATCAGAATGCCGGCGATGAGGGCGACCAGCGGCTGAACGTGGGCGATGGTGATCTGCATGGAGGTCTCCGTTGCGGGGAATCGCGGCAAGTGTAGGGCGCGGCAGCGCGGCTGCTATGATTTGCGCCGCTTTTGCGATAAAAACGCCCTGAAAAGAGCGACAGTTCCGGCCGGTCCACAGGGAATCGATCATGATCAGATGCGCAACGCTGGCCGCTGCCGCCAGCATCGCCGTGCTCTCGGCGCCCACGGCCGCGGAGGCGCAGACCTATCCCGGCAAGGCGATCCGCCTCGTCGTCGGCTTCGCGCCCGGCGGGCCTGCCGACGTGATGGCGCGGCTCATTGCGCCGAAGATGTCGGCGGCGCTGGGCCAAAGCGTCGTGGTCGACAACCGCCCGGGGGCGGGCGGCACCATCGCGGCGCGCGCGGTGGCGGAGGCCGATGCGGACGGCCACACGCTGCTCCTCGGCAACACCTCGACGCTGGTCATCAGCCCGCTGATCTACAAGAACATCGGCTATGACCCGCTCAGGGCCTTTTCGCCGGTCGCGCGCATCGGCGTGACCTCGAACATGATGATCGTGACCAACAGCTTCCACGTCAAAACCGTGCAGGAGGTCATCGCCTACGCCAAGGCCAATCCGGGCAAGCTCAACTATGCCTCCGCCGGCGTCGGCACCCCGCCGCACCTGATCGGCGAGATGTTCAAGCATCGCGCCGGCATCAGCGCGGTGCATATCCCCTACAAGGGCGGCGGGCCGTCGCTGCAGGCGATGATCGCGGGCGAGACCCAGTACAGTTTCGAGAATTCGGCGGTCTCGCTGCCGCATCACCAGGCCGGCAGCGTGC
This sequence comes from Alphaproteobacteria bacterium, assembly GCA_034669045.1. Lineage (GTDB taxonomy): Bacteria > Pseudomonadota > Alphaproteobacteria > Rhizobiales > Xanthobacteraceae > VAZQ01. Next base: position 2,143 of record JAXDOD010000144.1, on the reverse strand, counting down.
GCGCGATCGCGGTGACGAGCGAGACCCGCTCGGCGCAGGCGCCCGAGATCCCGACCATGATCGAGAGCGGGCTGCCCGACTTCTCGTCGGTGTCGTTCACCGGCGTGGTGGCTCCCGCCGGCGTGCCGGCGCCGATCATTGCGCGGCTCAATGCGCTGATCAACGAGACGCTGAAGACGCCCGAGGTGGGCGCCATCCTGATGAAGCAGGCGGTCGAGGTGCAGAACGAGACGCCGGCCCAGTTCGGCGCGTTCCTGGCGAAGGAGCTCGAGCGGCTGGCGCCAGTGGTGAAGGCGGCCGGCGTGGTGGGGGAGTGAGGGCACTCGTCTCCTGCGCGCAGACGCCCGGTGGGCAAAGCGCAGCGTGCCCACGCGTCTTTGATTTTGAGCCTTGCACGAAAGCCGCGTGGGCACGGCGCCATAGCCCGCGAAGACGGGCGTGAACGCCCTGATGGCCGCGCCTTTGCCCACCCTACAGCCGCGCCGCTGCACTCGGCCCCAGAATACAAAAACCGAATCCGTAGGGCGCAATCGCTTGGATTGCGCCGCCTCGACGTCGATCTCAAGCCGGATTACGGACCGGACGGCGCAATGCGCTTCCGCTTATTGCGCCCTACGTTTACTGCGCGCACAAGGGTGGGCAAAGGCGCTGCGCTGAAAATGCGGCAAGGCAAATCGTCACACGCCTTTGCCCACCGTCGAGCCAATCGGCGATCGCATGGTGGGCAAGGCGCGCGGAGTTGTGCCGCCTCGAATGATCGGTGCGGCGCCTTTGCCCACCTTACGGAGCTTGGCGCGCGCGAAAGATCATCCCTCGATCTTCGAAAAATCCGCCACGGTCCGCGTCGCCTCGCGGATTTCGTTGAGCAGCCGCAGCCGGTTCTCGCGCAGCTTGGCCTTGTCGTCGCCCTCCGCCACGTTCACGGTCACCGTCTCGAAGAACGCATCGACGTGCGGGCGAAGCCTTGCCATGGCGCGCATGGCGGCCGCGAAGTCTTCCTTGGCGACGGCGGCGGACGCCTCCTCCCTGGCGGCGTCGATCGCCTTCGCCAGCGCCCATTCCTCGTCCTGCCGGTAGAACTGCGGGTCGGGCTTGCCGACATAGTCGCGCGCGTCCTTCTTCTCCTCGATGCGCAGGATGTTGGTCGCGCGTTTGTAGCCGGCGAGCAGGTTCTTGCCGTCCTCGCTGTCGAGCAATTTGCCGAGCGCCTCGACACGGCGCACGATGAGAACGAGATCGTCCTGGCCTTCGAGCGCGAACACCGCGTCGACCAGATCGTGCCGCGCGCCCTGCTCGCGGAGCTGGACTTTGAGACGGTCGGCGAAGAAAGCCAGGAGATCGGTATTCACCGAAAGCTTCTGCAACTTCAAACGCAGACGATTGTCGAGGACAATTCTGATTATTCCCAAGGCCGCCCGTCGCAGCGCATACGGGTCCTTGCTTCCCGTCGGTTTCTCGTCGATCGCCCAGAAGCTCACGAGCATGTCGAGCTTGTCCGCCAGCGCCACCGCAATCGACACCGGGTCGGTCGGCACGCGGTCGCCGGGACCGAGCGGCTTGTAGTGCTCCTCGCTCGCCGCAGCGACTGACGCGTCCTCGCCCTGCGCGAGCGCATAGTATTTCCCCATTAGCCCTTGCAGCTCGGGAAACTCACCGACGACTTCCGTGAGCAGGTCGGCCTTGGCGAGCCGGGCCGCGCGCCTGGTCTTCTCCACGTCGGCGCCGACGATGGGGGCGAGTTCGGCCGCCAAGCGCTCGATGCGCGCGATGCGTTGCGCCTGCGTGCCGAGCTTCTCGTGGAATACGATCGACTTGAATTTCTCCAGCCGGTCTTCCAGCCGCGCCTTCAAATCGGTTTCGTAGAAAAACTTCGCGTCGGAGAGCCGCGCGCGGATCACGCGCTCGTTGCCGGCGACGATGGCCTTGCCGCCGTCCTCGGCCTCGGTGTTGGCGACCAGGATGAATTTCGGCGCGAGGGCAGCTCTCTCCGTCTTACCCTCCCCCTTGTGGGGAGGGTCGGCGCGAAGCGCCGGGGTGGGGTCGGTACGGCCGGACGCGGCCTGATCTGCTGATGTTGGTTACGTGGGAGCTGGGTGGAGAGGACCCCACCCGGCCCTTTGGGCCACCCTCCCCCCAAGGGGGA
>JAXDOD010000143.1:0-66329 GCA_034669045.1 Alphaproteobacteria bacterium | reverse complement strand
GCGGATGTAGTCGGTCAATTCCTGGTCGTCGAGTTTGAACTGGCGCACGATCGACCAGAAGTAATGCGTGGATGTTTCCGTTTCCGGCGTCAGCAGGTTCAGGACCTTGCGCTCGAGCGCGTCGCTTTTGTCATTCGCTCCAGCCGGCGTCGAGCCGTTGTAGATGTTGTGGAATCCGGGCGGGGTGTAGTGATTGGTGTGCCAGCGATTGATCCGGCCGGTAAAGCCGGTGGTGCGCCGGTAGAACGGCGGCGCTTCGATGTCGAACATCTCGCGGTGCGTGCGCACCATGTCGCCATGCAGGCTCACGGCGCAGGGCGCCTCGGCGACCGCCTCGTTGCCGATCGTTTCCTCGTGCACGAAGCTCTCGTGCGAGAGATCGAGCAGGTTGTCGTTGACGAGCTGATAGTTCGCGCCGAAGTGGTGATAGCCTTCGACCACCGCGCAGGTCGGGTCATCCATCCAGTGGAAGTCCGGCACCAGGTCGGGATCGGCCTGCTCGACATCGCCCATCCAGATCCACGCGAAGGTGTGGCGCTCCGCCAGCGGATACTTTCTCACCCGCGCGCGCGCCGGCACCTGGTCCTGGCCGGGGACGCGCACGCAGGCGCCGTCACGGTCGAAGCAGAGCCCGTGGTAGCCGCATTGGATCTCTTCGCCGACCACGCGGCCGAAAGACAACGGGGCAAAGCGGTGCGGACAGCGGTCGGCGAGCGCGACCGCTTCGCCCGATTGCGTGCGGAACAGCACGATCTCCTCGCCGCAGACCGTGCGCGCCAGCGGCGTGACTCCGACCTCCTTGGAAAAGGCGATGACCTGCCAGCAATTCCGCATCCACATGGCGTCCTCCCGGATACGACGCGTCGTTCTATCACGTGCCGGCGCGGGCGGGCGAGTTCCTGGCGCCGCGCCGGCGACAGGTTCGCACAGGACACTTTCCTTGGCCATGGTCGGCACGATCAGGACGCTCATACCCGACCTGCGCTAACCGGGCCGCTGAAAAACGCTCCGGCGGCCGTCCTATTGCTCCGGCGCCACCGCCACGATCTTGCGCGCGCGTTCGATCACGGCCGCCGGCGTCCGGTAGAGACGCTGGATGACCTGCTCGGACTCTTCGCCCCAGGTCGGGTCGATGGCGAGCCGCTGTCTTTCCGCGTCGGCGCGCAGCTCCGGGTCTTCGACCGCCTTGCGGAAGGCCGCGCGCAGCAGCGCGAGCCGGTCGGCCGGGATGCCGGGCGGCGCGATGAACGGCCGCCCGAGCGTCATGCGGTCGAGCACGAGCTGCACGATCTGGCGGCCCTCCGGCGCGGTGACCAGTTGCAGGATCGCGGGCGTGTCCATGTGCAGGGGGTCCTGCTCGGGCGCCATCTGCACCAACAGCCGCAGCTCGCCGCGGCTCAGCTTGTCGCGCACATAGGCGCGTCCCGGACCTGACCATCCGCTCATGAACAGGCCGTCGAGCTCGCCCTTCTCGACCGACTGGAACTCCTCCGGCTGGCCCTTGTAGCCGTGGATGACCTTGATCTTGGTGCCCACCAGGTCGTTGATCAGCCGCACGAACATGGCCGGATCGGTTTCCGGCCCGGTCGAGCCGAAGAAGATCTCGTGCTTCTTGGCGTCTTCCACGGTCGTCACCACCGAGCGGGTCGAGATCACGCCCATGCCGGTCTCGCGCATCAGGCTGCCGATCCACGAGAACTTGACCGACTCGAAGCGCGCCTGCGACTTCTCGCCGTAGAGCAGCGGCGCGGTCGGCATGCCGCGGTCGATCAGGCAGTAGACCGTGCCGTCCTTCGGCGCGACGTTGTAGATGTAGTTCGCCGCCCGGATGCCGCCGCCGCCCACCATGTTCTGCACGATGATGTTCGGGTTGCCCGGCAGGTACTTGCTCATGTGGCGCGCGACCAGCCGGCTGTACTGGTCGTAGCCGCCGCCGGCCGAGGAGCTGGTGATCAGGGTGAGCTCGCGCCGGCCGCGATAGAACTCCTCCGCCGGTTGCGCCTGGGCGGCCGCGAGCCATCCGCCCGCCGCCGCGATCGTGCAAAGGCGCGCGACCTGCCGGTACGATCTGCGAAGCCGATGCATGCGTGCGCTCCCTGCCGGCCATCCGGCCTTGCCGGCGAATGTGTTGCAAAGAGCGCGCCAACTCAAGGGTGTCGCCAGGTGGGTTCAGGATGCCGGCGGAACGGTCTATCATGGGGCGACGCTGACCTCGCGCATTGGGGAGTGACATGACGCAGTCAAGCAGCCACGGCGATGACCCGGATTTCAGCCGGAGAGAAATACTCATGGGCAGTGCGGCAGTGGGCACGGGCGTCGCGCTCGGCGGCGGCGGCGCCGGGGCGGCGGGCAGCCAGGCCGGCATCACGGCGATCGTGCCCACGCCGGTTCCGCCGCAAGCGCCGGCCAAGGACGGTCACGCCCAGCTTCCCGACACGCGGCTGTACTATTGGGACACCGGCGGCAGCGGCCAGCCGATCGTGCTCCTGCATCCGGCGACCGGCAGCGCGCTGATCTGGGGCTACCAGCAGCCGGCCTTCGCCAAGGCCGGCTATCGCGTGGTCGGCTATTCGCGGCGCGGCTACTACAACTCGGCGCCGTTCGACAAGGAGAAGCCCGGCATCGGCTCGGAGGACCTGCACGCGCTCGCCGGCGGGCTCGGCCTGCAGCGTTTCCACCTGGTGGCCTCGGCGGCCGGCGGCAGCATCGCGTCGGACTTCGCGTTCTCCTATCCGGAGCGGCTCTACAGCCTGACCATCTCCTCGAACCAGTTCGGCGTGCGCGACGGCGAGATCGCCAAGGCGGCGGCCTTCATCCGGCCGAAAGGCTGGGACGACATGCCGGCCGACTTCCGCGAGCTCGGGCCGTCCTATCGCGGCGCCAATCCGCAGGGCGCCCGCCAATGGGCGGAGCTGGAACACAAGGCCTTGCTGGGGCCCGACTACCGGCAGCGGCTCAAGAACGACATCACCCAGGCGCGGCTGAAGGAGCTGAAGGTTCCGGCGCTGGTCGTTTCCGGCGCGGCCGACCTGTCGACGCCGCCGTCGCTTTCGCGGATGCTCGCGGCCGAGATCCCCAACGGCGAGATCGCGGTCCTGCCGGAATCCGGGCATTCGACCTATTGGGAACAGCCCGATCTGTTCAACCGTGCGGTGCTGGACTTCGTCGGCAAGAATTCGAAGTAGCGTCCTGCCGTGTCGGCGCACGGCACCATCGGCGCCTGAGCGCCGGCGGCGATCATGTCTTCTCGTCGGCCTCGCTGATCGGTCCGGCCACGAGGTCCATGATCTCGATCACGTTGCGGTCGGGATCATGGAAATAGGCGCTGCGGCCGCGGAAGGTGCCGTGCTGGCGGTCCTCCTCCTTGAAGATCGGCACGCCTTGGGTCGGAAGGAACGTCTTGGCGCGGTCGTATTCCTCCGCGCTCACCGTGAAGGCGTGATGGATGTCGTGCGCGTCGCCGCGATTGGGATTGATCTCGTTTTCCGAATAGGTGAGGACGAAGCACGCGCCGCCCGCGCGCATGAACACCATGTGGTTGTTGCGCCGTAGCTTCTCCATGCCGAGGATCTCGGTGTAGAACCGTTCGGAGCGGTCGAGGTCTTTGACCGGGATCGTGAAATGGAGGACGCCTTCGGTCTTCAACATCTGCTTCTCCCCGGTCATTCGTCCACGCCCAGCACATGCCGGCCGTATTCCTCGGCGGCCGTGTACCAATTGAGCGAATGGTGCGCGGCGGCGGCATGGGCATCGCGGAATTTCCGCTGCAGCTCGTTGTCGGTGAAGAGCACGCGTCCGCCCGCGTCGTTGTACAGCCGTTGCACCGCATGGATCGCGAGCATGGCCGCATAGGCCATGTTGCGCTTGCCCTGGACCTGGTGGTGCTTCGTGAACGGCTCGCCGCGCTCGAGGATCCGCATGGCTTCGCGCAGCACGCCGAGATACATCCGCGCGGCGGCCTCGACCTCGGCGGCGGCGGTCGCGGCCGTGATCTGCGTGCCGGCAAGCTGCGCGACCGGGGTGCCGCGCGACGTCCGCGGCCGCGTGTAGTTGTAATATTCCTGCAGGCAGCCTTCCGCGATGCCAACCGTCACGGCCGCGAAGCTCGCGATCGAGGGTCCGCCGCGCGGCAGATGGAAGCACGGGGCGGCATAGAGCTTCGATCCCGGAGCATGCCCCTCGTCGGAGGCCTTCTTGTCGAGGATACGGTGAGCGGGAACGAAGGCCTCCTTGATCTCAAAGGTCTTGCTGCCGGTGCCGGCGAGCCCGATCACGTGCCAGTCGTCGATGATGGCGATGTCGCTCCGCGGCACCAGCACCGAGCACGCCTGCTTGCGGTCGCCGTGATCGATCGTGCCCGCCGCCATCACCCATTGGGCATGATCGACGCCGCTGGAAAACGAATGGCGGCCGGACCAGACCACGCCGCCGTCCGCGGGGCGGCCCTGGCCGACCGGGGTGACGCAATTCGACAGCCTGGCGCTCGTGTCCTTGCCCCAGACGTCCTCCTGCGCCTGCGCGGAATAGGCAGCGAGCTTGAGGATATTGTCGGCGAGCACCATGTGCACCCAGGCCTGCGAGCCGCAGCCGCGCGCCAGCGTCTGACTGACCTCGCAGAGGACGTCGTAACTGTGCTCGAAGCCGCCGTAGCGTGCCGGCTGGCAGATGCGCAGCAGGCCGTTGTCGACGTAGTCCTGGACCGTCTCGTCGGGGCACCGGCGCAACTGCTCGGCCTTGCCGGCGCGCGCCTGCAGCACGGGCACGAGCGCGTCGGCGCGGCGCAGCAGCTCGTCCCGGCTAGGCACGGCCGTGGACTTGGCGGCGACTTGCGATTGCAGCATTGGCCGTCATGCCTCCACGCTACTGCGGGTTGTTCAGCTTCTGCAGCCGCTCGACGACGCGCGAGGGCGTCGCGTAGGCGCTCACGATCACCTGCTGCAGCTCCTCGCCGGTCTTCGGCGCGTTGACGATCAGGCCGATCTTGTCGGCATCGGCGATGAACTCCCGGTCCACGAAGGTGTCGGCCAGGGCCTTGCGCATGGTGGCGACGCGGTCGGCGGGCACGCCCGGGGGCATCACCAGCGGCCGGCCCAGCGCCTGCGGCGCGAACGCCGCCTGCATCAGGAGCCTGTCGTCCTCGTTGGTGAGCAGGTCGGGCGCGAACGGCACGTCCGGCAGTTCCTTGAGCCGCTCCGGCCCGTATTGCACGATCGCCTTGGCCTGCTTGTCGCGCAGCCAGTTCGGCCGGGTCGACGTCAGCGCCGAGTAGAACACGCTCGGATAGCCGTCGAGCTCGCCGCGCTCCATCGCCAGGAACGCGTCGTTCTGCCCGGGATAGCCGTTGATGAGCTTCATCCGGGTGCCGAGCGTGGCATTGAGGAGCCGCGTGTAGAAGGCCGGCGTGGAATTGGCGCCGGACGCACCCATGTTGGTTTCCCTGGTCTGCAGGTCCTTGACCGAGTTCACCGGCACCGTGTGCCAGAGCAGCACCATGCTTACCTCGATCGAGGGGGTGCCGAGCCAGTTGAATTTTGGCGCGTCGTAGCGCGCCTCCTTGGTGCCGAACAGCGGCTCCAGCGGCGTGCCGTTCTGAACGAGGCCGAGCACGGTCCCGTCCTTCTCGGCGGTGTTGAACAGCCAGTTCACCGCCGTGATGCCGCCGGCGCCCGGCATGTTGCGCACCAGGATGGTCGGATTGCCCGGGATGTGCTTGCCGATATGGCGCGAGATCGCCCGCGTCATGGCGTCGTAGCCGCCGCCGGTCGAGGTGCTGACCACGATCGACACGGTCTTGCCCTTGTAGAAATCGGCGACCTGGGCTTGCGCCGGCGCCGCCCAGAACGCGAGCGCGGTGCCGAGGGCGGCAGTCATTCGCGGTGTTGTCGGCATGATGATGACCTTAGCCTTGCTGGTCGGGTTCGATGGTGCCCTTGAAGGCAAGATAGCCTCCATCGAGCAGCAAATCTGCCCCGGTCATGAACGACGATTCGTCGCTGGCCAGGAACAGCGCTCCCGCCGCGATCTCCTCGGCGCGCCCGGGCCGTCCCAGCAGATAGGCGGGGCCGCGCGCGCGGTTGGCGTCCTCGCGGCTCGCAAAGCGGCGCAAGATGCGCGCGGTGTCGACGCCGCCGGGCGAGAGCGAGTTGGCCCGGATGCCGTCGGCGGCGTGGTCGACGGCGAGACACTTGGTGAACTGGATCAGCGCCGCCTTGCTGGTGGAATAGGGCGAACGCCCGGCGATGCCGATCTGGCCGAGCTGGGACGCGATGTTGACGATGGTGCCGCCGCCGGCCTTGCGGATTTCGGGAACCGCGTATCGGCACATGAGGAAGGCGCCGGTGAGCTTGACGGCAAGCGTGTCGTGCCAATCCTCCAGCGTCAGGGTTTCGACCGTGCCGTCGGGCGTGACGGTGGCGGCGACGTTGACGAGGGTGGTGAGCTTGCCGAACGCCGCGACGGCGCGCGCGACCGCGTGTTGCGCCTCGGTCGCGATCGAGACGTTCACGTCGATCGGCAGCGTCCGCCCGCCGGCCTTCGCGATGCCGGCGGCGACCTCTTGCGCCGCCTCCGGCCGCACGTCCGCCACCACGACCGCGGCGCCCGCTGCGGCGAAGCGCCGCGCGATGGCGCCGCCGATCTCGCCGCCGCCGCCGATGATGAGCGCGACGCGGCCATTGAGCGGGTCAGTTCTGTTCATTGCGTTTGCACGTCTTGAGCCGCGAACTCGGTTATCCTCTCGCCTGGCGGGAGAGGGTGCCGAGCGAGCACTTGCGCGGGGCGGGTGAGGGGTCTGCCGCAAGACTCTTTCGAAGCTTACCCTTCCCGCTCCCTCGAGGGCGAGAGGGCAAGCACCCGCGGCGCGATCGATGATCACCGCGCCACCGTATTCAACTGCTTCAGGCGCTCCAGCACCCGCGGCGGCGTGGCATAGGCGCGCCGGATCACGTCCTGGATCTGCTCGCCGTCGCGCGGCACGGTGGCGCCGAGGCCGAGCCGCTCGCTCTCGGCGATGAAGTCGTGGTCGGCGAAGGTGTCGGACAGCGCCTTGCGCATGGCGGCGAGCCGGTCGTCCGGCACGCCCGGCGGCATCACCAGCGGCCGGCCGAGCGCGAGCGGCGCGAAGGCGGCGTCGAGCAGGATCTTGTTGTCGTCGCCGCTGACGATCTCGGGCGCGTAGGGCACGCCGGCGAGCTCGGCGCGCTTCTCCGGCCCGTAATAGACGATCGCCTTGATCCGCTTCTGCGGCAGCCAGTCCGGCTTGGTCGCCTGCAAGGTCGAGTAGAACACGCTCGAATAGCCGTCGATCTCGCCGCGCTCCATGGCGAAGAACGCCTCGGTCTGTCCGGGATAGCCGACGATGACCTTGAGCTTGGTGCCGAAGACCTCGTTGAGCAGCCGCGCGTAGAAAGCCGGGGTCGAGTTGACGCCGGCGGCGCCGACCGTGGTCTCGCGCTGCCTGGCGTCAGCGAGCGAATTGATCGGCGCCGCGTTCCACACCACGAAGATGCCGGTCTCGACGCTGGGCGAGCCGAGCCAGTTGAATTTCGTCGGCTCGTAGCGCGCCTCCTTGGTGCCGAGCAGCGGCTCGAACGGCGTGTTGTTCTGCAACAGGCCGATGTGGCTGCCGTCCTTCTCGGCATTGTTGTAGAGGAAGTTCGTGGCCACGATGCCGCCGGCGCCGGCCATGTTCTTGACGATGATGGCGGGCTGGCCCGGCACATGGCGGCCGAGAAACCGCGCCACGGTGCGCGCCAGCGTGTCGTAGCCGCCGCCCGCGCTCGAGCTCACGGTCAGCGCGACGCTCTTGCCTTTGTAGAAGTCGGCGACGGCGTCGGCGCGGGCGGGGAAGATGTCGAGAACAAGCACGGCAAAAGCCGCGATCGCGAGTAGGCGCTGGGGGAAGGGAACGTTGCGGCACGAGTGTTCGCAACGTCGCCGATGCGTGTGCAGGGAGCGCGAGTTCGGCCCGAGCATCGCGCCTACTCCATTCTCACGTTCTTGGAGAAATCATAGTCCGGGCTGCTGTCGCATTCGAAGCGCCAGCGGATCGTGGTCGCGTCGTAGCCGGGGCTGAACACCTCCGACAGGAACTTCTGCTGCGCCGCCCAGCCGGCGTCGGCCTGCGGCTTGCGGTAGCGGCCCGGCATGGTGTCGTTGAGCCAGCCGTGCGGCGCGTCCTTGTAGACATGGATGTCGTAGGTCTTCTTGTGCTTTTCGAGGCTGTCGCGAAAACGCCGCACGTCGTCGAGCGCAATGATGTGATCGGTCTCGCCGAAGGCGCCGAACACCGGGCAGGGCAGCGCCGCGATGACGTCGTCGAGCGGCTTGGGCTGCAGCGGGGTGACATCCCATTCGCGCCGGGAGGCGGCGCCGTACCACACCACGGCGGCGCTGATCGGCACCTCGGCCGCGTACACCAGCGGGTGCCGCCCGGTCTGGCAATAGCCGCAGACCGCGAGCTTGCCGAGGTCGGCCACCGGGACGTCTTTCAAGGCTGTAACCGCCGCTTTCGTCAGCTCGACCGACTCGGGGTCGGTGAGGTCATAGCGGCTGTCCCCGGCGTTGAGCAGCTTCGGGTCGGGATGCCTGAAGAAGTAGTTCGGCGCCAGCACCGCATAGCCGTCATGGGCGCAGCGCATGGCCTGGTCGCGGGTGTGCTTCACCAGGCCGTAGCGCTCGTGCATCAGGAGCACGGTCGGGAACGGCCCGCCCTGCGACGGATAGGCCAGGAACGCCGGCATGCCGTTGGCGCAGGTGATGTCCTTGGTGGTGATGTCGATATGGCGGGCGGCGATCGTCATGTTTTTTTTCTCCGTTGGTTGTGCTTCTCTCGTGCGATGAGCTGCGGTGCGCGCTGCGGACCGGCGTTCATCGTCAAACAGCCATCAGCGTCACCGCTTCATCGACCGTCATCACCCGTGCCATGCGCGGAAAGACCCGCTCCATGAAGAATTCGTTGTTGTTGCCGCGCATGGAATAGCAGGCATCGCGCACCACCACGATGCCCAGATCCATGTCGCGCGCGGCAAAGACGGTCGCGGCGATGCCCACGTCGGTCGAGCCGCCCGCGATCACGATGGTGTCGATGCCGCGCACCTGCAGTTGCAGCTCGAGATTGGTCTCGAAGAACGAGCTCCAGCGGTTCTTCGGCACCAATACGTCGCCGGGCGCCGGCGCGAGCTCGGCGGCGACCTCGGCATCCCGGGAGTCCTTGCGGATGTGCGGCAGGATCGGCTTGCCGCTGGCCGGAATGGGCTTGAGGTCCATGTCCGTGTCGGTCAGCCGCTCGACCACGTCGGAGCCGTCGGGCGCATGCGAGCCCGACGGATAGAAGGTCGTGAGCCCGGCCCGCCGCGCGCCCGCCAGCAGGCGCTGCAGGTTCGCCAGGATATCGTGCTCTTGCAGGAAGGCGGCCTTGTTCGGATCGCTCGGATGCACATAGCCGTGCAGCGCGTCGAACAGGATCAGGCCGGTGCTGCTCTTGTCCAGCGTCGTCTTCAGACGCGAAATCTTCGCCATGCCGGTGCATTCAACTCCAGTCTCGATCCAAACGCCGCGCGATGTCCTGTCCGTCTGCCGCAAGCCTGTGTATCATAGCAAATAAATTTTCAACGGAGCCAGGGGAGGATGTGATGTTCCCGCTGCGAATTATCGTCTCGGCGATCTGCGCCACCCTTGTCGCCTGCTCGGGGGCGAGCGCGGACGATCCCTTCTACAAGGGCCGGCGGCTGACCATCATGGTCAACTATGCCGCCGGCGGGCCGACCGACATCGAGGGCCGCCTGTTCTCGCGGCATATCGCCAGGCACATCGAGGGCCAGCCGAACCTGGTGGTGCAGAACATCGACGGCGCCGGCGGCCTCACCGGCACCACCTGGCTCGGCGACGTCGCGGCCAAGGACGGCACCGTCATGGGCTATCTCACGGGCGCCGCCTGGGTCTATGCGATGGACCCCGAGAAACACCGCGTCGATCTGCGCAGCTACGAGTTCATCGCCTACCAGCCCGGCACGACGGTCTATTACGTGCGCAGCGACGTGCCGCCCGGCATGAAGGCCGCGGCCGACATCGCGAAGGCGAAGGGCCTCGTCTCCGGCGGGCTCGCGGCCGACAACTCCAAGGACCTGCTGATCCGGCTCTCGCTCGACATGCTGGGCGTGCCGTTCCGCCACGTCACCGGCTATCGCAGCAACAACACCGCGCGCATGGCGCTGCAGCAGAACGAGATCAACTTCTTCGCGGAATCGCCGCCCGGCTATCGCAGCGTGGTCGAGCCCAGCCTGGTGAAGAACGGCGTCGTGGTGCCGACCTACTACGACCCGAACTGGAACGGCGAGACGCTGAGCGTGCCCAAGCAGATCGAGGGCCTCGACATCCTGCCGTTCCAGGAGCTCTACCGCCGGATCAAGGGCACGCCGCCATCGGGCCAGTTATGGAACGCCTATCTGGGCAGCCTCGCCATCAACTCGGCGATGCAGCGGCTGCTCGTGCTGCCGCCGGGCGTGCCGCCGGCGGCGCTCGATGCCATGCGCGCGGCGGTGCTGCGGCTCAATGGCGACAAGGCGTTCGCCGACGACGCCATGAAGACCATCGGCTTCGTGCCGGAATATTCGGCCGGACCCGAGACCGGCAAGCAGGTGCGCCAGGCGATCGTGCTCGATCCGCAGACGCGCGCCTTCGTCGCCCAGTACCTCAAGAGCGCGAACAAGTGATCGACTCGTATCGCGGGCGCTCCGATGTTGCCGGAGCCGCCGGCGTCACTCGCCCCGGGCGCCCGACTCGCGCACGATCTTCGACCACTTGATCTCCTCCTGGTCGATGTCGGCGGCGTAGTCCTCCGGCGTCGAGGCCAGCGCCTCGGCGCCTTCGGTCGCCAGCCGCTGGCGCAGCGCCTCGTCGGCGAGCGCCTCGCGCAGCGCCGCGTTGAGCCGCTCGACGATCGGCCGCGGCGTGCCGGCCGCCGCGACCAGCCCGTAATGCAGCACCGCCTCGTAGCCGGGCAGGCCCGCCTCCGCCACGGTCGGCAGATCGGGAAAGACCGCCGAGCGCTTGGCGCCGGTGACCGCGAGCGCGCGCAGCTTGCCCTCGCGCACCAGCCCGACCGCCGGCGGCAGGGTGCCGAACATGATGCCGACGTGGCCGCCGAGGAGATCGGTGAGCGCGGGGCTGCTGCCGCGATAGGGCACGTGGTTGAGCTTGATCCCGGCCATGCTGGCGAACAGCTCGGCCGAGAGATGCACGCTCGAGCCGCTGCCGGTGGAGGCGAAGTCGAGCTTGCCGGGCTGCGCCTTGGCGAGCGCGACCAGCTCCGCGATCGAGCGCGCCGGCACCGAGGGGTGCAGCAGCACCACATTCTGGCTCGAGGCGATCAGCCCGATCGGCGAAAAGTCCTTGCGCGGATCGTAGCCGACGTTGGGATAGAGCGACGGGTTGATCGCGAGCGAGCTGGTCGCGATCAGCAGCGTGTAGCCGTCGGGCGGGCTCTTGGCGACCTGCCGGGTCGCGATGGTGCCGCCGGCGCCGCCGCGGTTCTCCACCACGATCGATTGCCCGAGCGACTTCGCCATCTTCTCGCCGACCAGGCGCGCCAGCACGTCGTTGCCGCCACCGGCCGGGTAGGGGACCACGAGCGTGATCGGGCGGTCGGGGTAGGTTTGCGCGACACAAGGCGTCGCGATCGGGAGCGCGGCGATGAGCGCAACGATGACTATCGAAGAGTGGCACATCTGGTTCTTTGCCGTTCGTTTCATGCTCGATCGAGAGTGTTCCTGCCGGTTGAGACTATGCAGCGTCAATCCTCCGGCGACTTCGGCGTCGGCCAGTTGCGCTCCAGCTTGACGGTCTTGATCACCTCCTTGACCACGCCGCACAGCGGCACGCTGATGCGCGCGGCGTCCGCCTCCTTGAGCACGATGGTCATGTCCTTCTCGGCCCAGGGCATCGGCCTCTCCTCCGGACGCATCGCCAGCGACCAGTTGGCCGCGCTCGAATCGAGCAAGGCGGTGCGCAGCGCCTCGCGGCCGACGCCGAGCTTTCCTCCGAGCTTGAAGCCTTCCTCGTTGGCCGAGATGCACGCCCACAGGATGAGGTTGTTGACCAGCTTGCCGACCTGCCCGGCGCCGGCCGGCCCCAGGTGATGGACCGCGTCGGCGAAGGCCGCGAAGGCGCCGCGGCAGGCGTCGAAGGCGTCCTTGTCGCCGCCGCCCATGATCAGGAGCTTGCCCTCCTGCGCGGCGCCTTCGCCGCGGCAGAGCGGGATATCGAGGAGGACGATCGCCGGCCGCGCCGCCAGGCGGACGGCGATCTTCTTCATGGTGTGCGGCGCGACCGTCGAGGCGATGGCGATGATGGTGCCGTCATCCGCGCCGGCGAGCAGTCCCTTGTCGCCGAACAGCACCGCTTCCACCTCCTGGTCGAAGCCGACCACGACGATCACGAGGTCGCTCGCCGCCGCCACCGCCTTCGGCGAATTGACCGGCTGGATGCCGGCCGCCGCCGCCGCCTTGATGGCGGGAAGCGACACGTCATAGCCGCTCACGCTGAAGCCGCGCTCGCGCAGCAGGCGGCCGATCGGCAGCCCCATCTTGCCCAGCCCGACCACGCCCACGCGCTTGATGTCTCGTTCGCTCACCACGCTGCCTCGCGATTGAAGCCGTCACGGCTTCAAGAACGCTGCAAGCATACAGGAGCAAGAGGTATGAGTCCCCGATCGCGCCGCGTCAGCGCTTGCGGATGCGGAAGCTGATGACCTTGCCGGCGCGCGCGCTCGTCTCCAGCGTGTCGCCGGTCTGGTTGAGCAGGGCCGGGATATCGACTGCGGTGAGCGGGTCCGTGCACTCGATGACGAGGATGTCGCCCTTGGCCATGCCGGCGAGCGCCTTGCGCGTGCGCAACGCCGGCAGCGGGCACTTGAGGCCCCGGAGGTTCATGGTCTTTTCGGCCATCTGACACGCCGGCTGTTGGTATCACCGCGGGCGCGACAATATAGTGTCCCGCGATGGCCGGTGAACCCGAAAATCAGCGCATCCTATGCCTCACGCCGCTTGCCGACGTGGTCGCGCGCATCGAGGCGCTGGTCAAGCCGGTCGCGGCGCGCGAGGTCGGTCTTGCGGCCGCACTCCTGCGCGTGCTCGCGGAGGACGTCGTCGCGCCCGCCGGTGTCCCGGCCCAAGCGCGCGCGCTTGGCGACGGCTATGCGGTGCGCGCCGAGGACACCGCCGACGGCGGCTCCTATGCGCCGGCGCCGTTCGCCGCGCGACCGCCGCGCGTTGACGTCGGCGACGTTATGCCGCCCGGCGCCGACGCGGTGGCGCCGCTCGATAGCGTGGTCGAGCGCGACGGGCGCTTCGCGGCGGTCGCGCCGGTCGCTCCCGGCGAGGGCGTGCTGCCGATCAACGCCGATCTCGAAGCGGGCGCGGTTCTGCACCGCGCCGGCGAGCGGCTAAGCGCCGTCGATCTCGCCGTCCTCGCCGCCGCCGGCATCGATCGCGTGAGGCTGCGCGAGCCGCGCATCCGGCTGGTGAAAGCGCGGCCGGATCGCGATCTTGTGCTCGACTCCGCGGTCCAACTGCTCGCCCGCGCGGCCACGGCCGCAGGCTGCGACGTGCAAGTCGATAGCGGCGACCTCGCCACCGCGCTCACCGGCGAAGGTGCCGATGCGGTCATCGCCGTCGGCGGCACCGGCAGCGGCCGCAACGACGCGAGCGTGCGCACGCTGGCCGGCATCGGCCGCGTCGAGGTGCACGGGGTGGCGCTGGTGCCGGGCGAGACCACGGCCTTCGGCTTCGTGGGTGCGCGGCCGGTGCTGCTCGTTCCGGGCCGCCTCGACGCCGCCTTGGCGGCATGGCTGGTGCTCGGCCGCCGCCTGCTCGCAAGGCTGTCGGCCTGCGTCGATAGCGAGCCGACGATCAGCGGGCCGCTCGCGCGCAAGGTCGCTTCGCCGCCGGGCCTGGCGGAGGTGGTGCCGGTGCGCCTGCGCGCCGGCCGGGGCGAGCCCATAGCCTCAGGCTATTGGCCGCTGCAGGCCATGGCGCAGGCCGACGGATGGATCCTGGTGCCCGCCGAGAGCGAAGGTTTTCCGGCCGGCGCCGAGGTCGTGGTAAGACGCTGGCCATGAACGAGCGTTTCGACAGGCTCCGCACCTCGGATCTGCTCGACGCCATTCGCCGGGCCGCGCGCCAGGAACAATTCCTCGAGGTGGTGTCGGACGAGGAGGCGCGCGCGCGCTTTGCGCGTCATCTCGATCTTGCGCCGCTCGCCGCCGAAGCGGTCCCGCTGGCGGCGGCGCTCGCGCGCGTGCTCGCGCACGACGTGACGGCGCCGATCGACGTGCCGCCGTTCGACCGCGCCAATGTCGACGGCTTCGCGGTGCGCGCGGTCGACACCTCCGGCGCGAGCGACACCGCGCCGCGGCGCCTTCGCCTCAATGGCGAGGTGATCGTGTGCGGGCACGCGCCCGCGCTCGACGTCGCGGCCGGCTCCGCCACCACCATCGCGACCGGCGGGGTCGTGCCGCGCGGCGCCGATGCCGTGGTGATGATCGAGCAGACCGATCTGGTCGAAGCCGCGGTCGAGCCCGCGATCGACGTCCGCCGCGCCGTCGCGCCCGGCCAGTTCATCTCCTATGCGGGCTCCGACATCGCGCGCGGCGAGGTGCTGCTGCGCCGCGGCACCCGCATCGGCTCGCGCGAGATCGGGATGCTCGCGGCCTGCGGCATCGCCGAAGTCGACGTGGTGCGCCGGCCGAAGGTGGCGGTGCTCTCGACCGGCGACGAACTGACGAGGCCGGGCGAGCCGTTGCGGCCGGCCGCAGTCTACGACAGCAACGGCGCCATCATCGCGGCCGCGGTCACCGAGGCGGGCGGCGAGCCGGTGGCCTTCGGCGCGTTCCCGGACGACGAGGTCGCGCTCCAGCGCGCCATGCGCGGCGCGCTCGCGAGCTGCGACATCGTGCTGCTCTCCGGCGGCACCTCCAAGGGCGCCGGCGATCTCTCGCACCGCGTGGTGTCGCGGCTGGGCTCGCCCGGCATCGTCGTGCACGGCGTCGCGCTCAAGCCCGGCAAGCCGCTCTGCCTCGCCGTGATCGACGGCAAGCCGCTCGCGGTGCTGCCCGGCTTCCCGACCTCGGCGATCTTCACCTTCCATGCCTTCGTCGCGCCGGTGATCCGCGCCCGCGCCGGCCTGCCGCCCGAAGCTGCGCGCACCATCGAGGCCGAGGTGCCGGTGCGCATCGCCTCCGAGTTCGGCCGCAAGGAATTCGTGCTGGTGGCGCTCGCACAGGGGCCGCGCGGACCGGTGGCGTTCCCGACCGCCAAAGGCTCCGGCTCGGTGACGAGCTTCTCGCAGGCCGACGGTTTCGTCGCCGTCGACGCGCTCGCCTCCGGGCTCGACGCCGGCACGCGGGCGCGCGTCACGCTGATCGGCGAAAGCGTGCAGATGCCCGACCTCGTCGTCATGGGCAGCCATTGCGTCGCGCTCGATGTCGTCATCGGCGCGCTCGCGGAGCGGGGGCTGTCGGCGCGCAGCATCGCGGTCGGCAGCCTGGGCGGGGTGGCGTCGGCCGAACGTGGCGAATGCGATCTCGCGCCGGTGCATCTGCTCGACCCGGCGGGCAGCGCCTACAATGTGCATCTGCTGCGTCCCGGCATCACGCTGGTGAAAGGCTGGCAGCGCATGCAGGGGTTCGTGCACCGGCCCGGCGACGCGCGCTTCGAAGGCCGCACCGCCGCGGACGCGATCCAGGCCGCGCTCGCCGATCCCGAATGCCTGATGGTCGGCCGCAACGCCGGCGCCGGCACCCGCGTGCTGATCGACCGCCTGCTGGCCGGCGCGCGGCCGTCGGGCTATTCGAACCAGCCGCGCTCGCACAACGCGGTCGCCGCCGCGGTGGCGCAGGGCCGCGCCGACTGGGGGATCGCGATCTCGTCGGTGGCGCGGCTCTATGGCCTGGGCTTTCTCCCGATCGCGCCGGAGGACTACGATTTCCTCCTGGTCGAGAGCCGCCGCGAGCGTCCCGCCGTGCAGGCCTTCCTGGCGGCGCTGCGGCAGGAGGCGACGCGCGAGCGCATCCGCGCGCTCGGCATGCGCCCGGCGGATGCCTGATCGCCCTCGTTCGCGTCAAGGCGCATTGATAGGATGCCGGCATGCGCACCGTGTCTTTGGTGTTGGTGTTGATTGCAGCGCTCGCGGCCGGCGTGGCGCAGGCCCAGTTGCGCGGCCACGGCGGGCCGGTGCGCGCGCTTGCGATCTCGCCCGACGGCACCACCGCGATCTCCGGCAGTTTCGACAGCTCGGCGATCCGCTGGTCGCTGGAGACGAACGCCGCCGAGCAGGTGCTGCGTTTCCATGACGGTGCGGTGAACGCGGTCGCGATCCTCAACGACGGGCGCATCGCCACCAGCGGCGAGGACGCGCGCATCGCGATCTGGACGCCCGGTGCGCAGCAGCCCTCGGCCGTGCTCGAAGGCCACACGGCGCCGGTGGTCGCGCTCGCCCTGTCGCCGGACGGCACGACGCTCGCGTCCGCGTCGTGGGACCACACGGCGCGGCTGTGGCCGCTCGCCGGCGGGGCGCCGCGCGTGCTCGAAGGCCATGCGCAGAACGTCAACGGCGTCGCCTTTGCGCCCGATGGCGGCGCGCTCGTCACCGTGGGCTACGACGCGACGCTGCGGATCTGGCCGCTCGCCGGTGATGCGCCGGTGACCGTCACGCTGCCGGCGCCGCTCAACGCCGTGGCGGTGGCGCCCGATGGCGAGATCGTCGCGGCGGGCGCCGACGGCAAGGTCTATGTCCTGTCGGCCGCGGGCGAGCTCCGCGGCGACGTCGAGGCCGGGCCGGCGCCGATCGTCGCGCTCGCCGTCTCCGGCGATGGCAGGCTCGTGGCGGCCGCCGGCATCCGCGGCTCGGTCGCGATCATCGACCGCGCCGCGCGCCGGCCCGCGCGCACCCTGATCGGGCCGGGGCTGCCGGTGTGGTCGGTGGCGTTCCATCCCGACAGCCGCACGCTGCTCACCGGCGGCGCCGACCGCATGATCCGCCGCTGGGACGCGATCACCGGCGAACCGCTCGGAAACGTCGTCATGGGCGCACCGCAGGACCCGCTCGCGGCCTATGCGGGCGATCCCGGCGCCGAGGTGTTTCGCGCCTGCGTCGCCTGTCACGCGCTCGCGCCCGACGCCGGCAACCGCGCCGGGCCGACGCTCGCCGGCATCTTCGGGCGCCGGATCGCGACGCTCCCCGGCTATGCGTTTTCCGACGCGCTCAAGCGGCTGGACATCGTCTGGACGCCGGCGACCGTGTCGGCCTTGTTCGAACTCGGCCCTGCCGCCTATACGCCCGGCACCAAGATGCCGGAGCAGCGCATCGGCTCGCCCGACGACCGCGCGGCCCTGGTACGGTTCCTGGAGAAGGCGACGCAATAGCCGCGGCGCGGCCGCCGCGAAAATGCCGCATCGCGGGCGAGTAGTGTATCAGTTTGAAATTTGATCGACTGTCTTTTTGTACGGGCCGCGCTTTCCGAGCTTGGGCAGGGAGGCGTCAACCATCTCGGCGAGGTCCGTCATTTCCCAAAGGGTAGGGCTGAGGCCGGCGGCCATCGCCGGGGAGATACCCTTTAGGGTCTTGTGCTGCTTCACGTAGTTGTACCAGACGGTATAGAGCGCAACCATGTGCATGTGGTTCTCGAATTTTTTGGAGAACGCATTGGTGAGCCTCGTAAACCGGCGTATCTGCATACGCATGGTGAGGTTCTGCGGTTCGGCATAGGACGTGCTCACGTGCTTGGGATCGGGGTTGCCTTCGATCCGCTCCTTGCGCGCACCGATGCACTCTGCGGGGCTGTAGCGGCCCTTGGCGCCATCTGAGGTCGCACCGTACAGCTTGACCAGCATCGCGTAATCAACGTCGCCACCGAACGCGCCCTCGACTGCTTCGAGGTAAGCCTTGTGCCCGTCGCTGGTGAGTTGAACCCGGTTCGCAAGGCGCTCGCGCTGGTCATCCATAAACGCCAGGGCGTGATCGCCGTCGCGCCCGCCGACAAGCCACGTAATCAGCAGCTTGGTTTCAGCTTCGATTGCAGTCCAGGTCCAGGTGTCGCCAGCGCCATCGACCGGTTTTTTCATCGCGGCAACGTTCTTCTGCTTGGCCGCCGTGAACGACCAGATTTCGTCCACCTGAACCCGCCGCGCCTTCACGCCGCGTACGTTCTCGTCATGGTAGTCGGCGCAAGCCTTGCCCGCGTCGATCAAGAGCTTCGAGACTGTGTTGATCGACACGTCGCAGACCCGGGAGATCGACCGCATCGAAGACCCCTCGCAGAGCATCGCGAGGATTTGAGTGCGCTTGTCGACGGGCAGTTTGTTCATGCCCAATTTCATACTGAAATTTTTACTTAGTATCAACCCATTAGTCAACGCATTTTATGCTTTAGTCAACGCCATCAGCGTGCTAGTCAACGCTCGACCGGTTGGCGGCAGCGCCTAAGAAGGGTCGAGAAATGGTTCCAAAGAAGCCTTCAACGTCCGATGATTGGACGATTTTGGGGTTCGAGATATCGAATCTCTTCGACGGGGCGCCCATCGACGAGGAAGACCTTTTTGCAGGACGCGCACATGAGGTCAGGCGAATATTGGAGGCCGTATTTGCCAAATCGAAACACGTTGTCTTGTTCGGGGAGAGAGGCGTAGGCAAAACATCACTCTCAAATATCTTCTGGAAGCGATATAATAGTTCGGTCAGGAGCTTCATTGTCGCGCGCGTTCAAGCGGGGCCAGCCGATACCTTTTCATCGTTGTGGATTCGGGCGCTCGAAGAATTAAAGGCCGCAGGCGTAGCTACTGGGAAATCTGAGTATGTTCCTTTTGATATTAGCTATGAGACGATAACTCCGTCGCAGGTTCGTCGAGAATTGCAACGCTGCGGGGCCAATTCACTTCCGATCATCATCATAGATGAATACAACGAGATGGTTGACGCCGCCGGGAAGGCGTTAACAGCTAACCTGATTAAGGAGTTTTACGATTTCTCCGTCACAACAACAATTGTGATTGTGGGAGTTGCCGACAACATCTCCGAGATGATTGAAGACCACGCTTCAATCGATCGCGCCCTCGTTCAAATTCCGCTTAAAAGAATGTCCCCAGGAGAACTAAAGGAGATAATATCAAAACGGTCAGATAGGACCGTGATGACGTTTTCCAACGATGCGTTATGGACAATTATCGTGTTGTCGCGCGGATTGCCGTATTTCACCCAAACCCTATCAAAGCACGCGGCGCTTCGTGCAATCGAGGACAGAAGGTTGGTAGTATCGAACGACGATGTTGAGGCATCCATGGACATGTTTATAGAGGATACTGAAAAATCATTTCAGAAGGCGTACCGTGACGCGACTAGAAGCAACCAGGACAATTTTTTCCAACAATCTCTTTTGGCTTGCGCGCTGGCTAAAACGGATGATGAGGGATTTTTTACTGCAAACGATGTAGTCGAGCCCTATAGCGCGATCATGAAAGAGAAAAAAAGGATCGCCCACTTCGACAAACATTTGCGCAGATTTGCCTCAGATGAGGGTGGAAACATTTTGATCAAAAGGGGCGGAGAGCGGCAGCAGATTTTTAGATTCGCCAATCCGATGATGCAGCCCTTCGTCATTATTCGTGGAATTCAAAGCAAGATGATCGATGATACTGCCAAGACTACTCTTCTTCAGCGCGAACAAGGGCTCCTCGCCATCTAGCGCTTGCAGCCTTTTTGGCGATTTCTGTCCTGCGCTTAGGTGTCATCTTGGCCGCGCGAAGCTTGCCGCCCACTCGGCCAAGCTCAACAGCAGACAGCGATTTTTTGTCAATTTCCTCTTCAACCTCCCCCGTCGCGATCCGCATGACATGGACCGCATTGCCGATCACGTCGGCGGGGCGCTTCTCACCTTTGGGGCCTCGGGGCATGTGTGATCCCTACGCGTTTAAGGGATGGAATACAGTGGCATTTTAAGATAAAATCCAATTGCGAAAGGTGAAAAATGGCGCATCAAAAGAAAGGGTGGCGACCGTCATTGTACCACGTGATCTATGCGCTATTTCGCGGGGACCGCAAACAGGCGTCCAGGTGGGGGCTGATTTTAGCAATTAATACAGTCTTCGACCGAATGGCAGGCCGGGAACACCGGATCAAGCCGAAAATAAATTCAAACTGAGACATTACCCGGGCGAGACTGCTTGGCGGCCGCCGCGCAAATGCGTAAGCTCGGCTGCCTCGTCTGTGCCAGGCAGGCCTGCAATGCAGGCACGAAATCCAACATGGCGCGGATCGGCCAGGGAGGACGTATCCATGAAGAAGCTTCTCGTCGCGCTATTCTTGCTGCCCGCCATGCCGTGTGTCGCCGTCGCCCAGGGTAATCCCGAGGCTGGAAAGGCGCTCTGGGATGGAGCGGCCACGCAGTGCCGCAACTGCCATGGCGCCAAGGGCGAAGGCGCGTTCGGACCGGACCTCGCCGGCCGCAAGCTCACCGTCGCGCAGTTCAAGCAGGCGGTCCGCAAACCCTGGGGCATCATGCCGGCCTTCATCGAGAGCCAGGTCAGCGATGCCGAAATCGGCAACCTGGTCTCCTATTTCGACACCCTGCCGGCCAACGCCGCACCGGGCAAATGGCGGTTCGAAGTTCCGGCCAACGCTCCGCGCGGGCAGCAGGTCCTGCTCAGTGTCGGCTGCGGCCAATGCCATGGTCCGCTGCTGGCCGGACCGCGATCCAACATGGGCGCGGTGAACATGGACTTCGATTGGCTCAAGAGCCTGGTCTACACCCACACCGACGCCTATCCGGTGCATGCGGCGCGGCTCGACGAGAAGGTCACGCAGCGGATTCGCATGGGCAATTTCAATCCCATGCGCGTCTCCGAATCGCAGTTGATGGAAATCTACAACTGGGCCAAGAACGACGTCGGCTTCCGCGGCCGCGTCCTGGCGCAGCTCGGCAAAGGCGTCTCCGCCGCCAACGGCGTGACCTACACGCTCAAGGTGGAGAACGGCGGGCTGCCGGGCAAAGCCCAGACCGTCGAGGACGCCACCGTCAAGCTGATCATCCCGAAGGATGCCAACGTGGTCGCCGCCACCGGCGCCGGCTATCAGGGCGTCCGCATGGACGAGCAGCTCAAGGGCAACGTCGCGGTCTGGCAGGCGCCGCCGATGGCGCCCAGGGAGCACCAGACCTTCACCATCACGCTGTCGAAGGCGGGAACCGCCGACGACAACCTGCGCGGCGAAATCCGCTGGTCGAAGCCCGCGGTGAAGACCGGGTCTTCCGATTTCAACGCCATCAACCCGGCGCCGCTGTAAGTCCTCGCGCTCCGCTTGCGTTCCCGTGCAGCCTGCCCGCGCCACCGTCATGGTGGTGCGGGCGGCGGCATGCGGGCATGCGCGGGCTCGCCACGGCATCCTCCAGCCTATAAGGATGCGGTGGAAAAGCCGCGAGCCCGGGAGCCGCAATGCCGCTCGATGCCGCTGGCCGCAGGCGCCCGCCGTTCGCGCCTGCGCTCGATCTTCCGCCGCCATTCCGCCTCGTGACCTTGCGCGAGGTCGGCGACGCCTTCGCGCATGCGAGGAGCCTGGCGGCGGCCGAGGGCGCCGGCACGCTGGTCCATGTCGGCCGCTTCGACCTGGTGGAATTCGCGGTCGTGCTCGAGCCGGATGAGCCGCTCGCGCTCGCGCGGCGCGCGTTCTACGCCGGGATGACGGCGCTCGCGGATGCGCTCGCGGTCCATGCGCCGCCCGAAAAGCCGATCGGCTTCGACTGGCCCGATACCGTCCGCGTCGACGGCGGCCTGGTCGGCGGCGCGCGGCTGGCATGGCCGGCGGACGCGCGCGAAGACGACGTGCCGGCGTGGCTCGTGTTCGGCGCCATGGTGCGGACCGTCGCCATGGGCGAGAGCGGCGCCGGGCTGCACTTGCTGTCCTCGGCGCTCGAGGACGAGGGTTTCGACGACCTCGGCTCCGGTCGCCTGGTCGAGAGCTTCGCGCGCCACCTGATGGTCGCGACCGACACCTGGCAGGAGCAGGGGTTCGGCGCGATTGCGAAGCTCTATCTCGCGCGGCTGATTCCGGACGGCGGCGCCAAGACCGCCGGCATCCGCCGTGACATCGATCGCAGCGGCGATCTGCTCGTTCGCCGCCTGGACGGCGCAGCGCCCGGGCGCCGTTCGCTGGTCGATGCGCTTACGGCGCCGTCATGGCTCGATCCGGCGACCGGAGGTCCGCGCGCGTGAGCGGGATCTGACATGAAGCTCTTGCGCACCATCCGGCTCGATCCTTCCGACACCTTTGTGTTCGAGCGCGCCGCCGAGCCGGGCGAATGGGCGGTATCGGGCGCCTTCATGTTCTGGGAGCGCGATCCGGCGGTCATGGATGGCAAGGAGCGCGCGGCGTTCCGCGGCGGCTTCCTGGGCGTGGCGACGCTCGGCTGGTCCACGCTGGCGCAGATCGTGGAAGCGAGCGAGGACGATCGCCTGGCCGCGATCGACATGCTGGCGAGGCATCTCGTCGCCGACTTCGGCGCTCCCAGCGCGGCCGACGCAGGGGCGGCGGCGGAGGAGGAATTCGCATTCGCGGCCTCGCTCTGCGGTCACGCGGCCGATACGCTGGTCGCCGTGCACCGCACCTTCGAGGCTGGCGAGGTGCGCGAGACGTTCCGCACGCTGCGCCCGCGCGGCGAGCGCCAGCCCATGCGCGCGTTCTCGTTCCTCGACGTCGAGGGCGAGGAGGAGCCGGGCGATGCGGTCGATCTTGCGGCGCTCGGGAAGCAGCCGCCGTCGCGCGACTGATGCCGCCCGGCGTTGCCCGGAACGGATCGAACGGCGTGCTATGATGGCGGCCGCGACGCTGCGACAAGGCCAGACGTGATCGCATGAAGGATTTCTGGCTCTCCTGCGGGCATCACCTGCTCGACCGCGACGACGGCGGCGGGCTCGTCGTCAGCGACGAGTTCCTCAAGGCCTATCTGGCGCGGCCGGAGCTCGCGCCGCCGCCCGAGGCCTGCGTCGTGGAGCGCACGCTGCACGCGGCATTGCTGTCCGATCCGCGCCGGCGCGTGGCGGCCTCCGACATCGCCGCGATCGCCGACGCCGACGCGCGCGAGAACTGGAGCGCGATGATCGCGCTGCGCGATCTCCTGCTCGCGCACCCGACCATCGAGGCGGCCTATCTGGCGCTGGTGCGCAAGGGCTTCGGCGACACCCCGCCGCTGTTCATCAACCAGCTTGTGCATGTCATCCTGCGCAACCTGCTCGACGGCTGCGAGGATGTATTCGTCCTGCGCGCGGCCGAGCTTTTCTTCCGCGTGCAGCGCCTGACCACGCACGAGGGCTCGCTGATCGCGGCCGACGAGGAGAAGGTCTCGGGCACCGGCGGGCGGCCGGTGTCGCCGCTGGTGTCGATGCTGGGACTGCCGGCCGCGGCCGCGATCGACGTCCTCTACGATGACAACGCGGCGGGCTACTGGGAGCGCAGCGACCAGTTCGATCTCGCGCTGGATCTCACCGCCGGCCGCCGCGGCCTGCTCGCGCTCGGCGAGGTGATCGCGCGCTGGCTGGCGCATCTGGTCGCGGTCGACGTCGAGGTGACGCCGCTGATCGAGGCCATCGACGTCAATCTGACCTGGTACGTCGGCCTCGATGCGCAGGCGACCGCGATCGGCGATGCATTGTGGAACGGCGAGGCGCTCGATGAGGCGACGCGGGGGCGCGTGGTCGGGCTCTACCGGCTCACGGTCCGCGATCCCGATGTCGTCTTGGCGAGCGCGCGCGGAGAACCCATCTACCTGATCCTGGCCATGACGTCGGACGGCGTGCTGCGGATGAAGCCGCAGAACCTTTTGACCGGCCTGCCGGTCCGGCATCTGGAGGCGGTGTCATGAGCAACGCAACCCCGCTCGCGCGGATCGCGGTCGGCGTCGTGGTAGAGCGCCGCAAGGCCATGAACCCATGGGTCGATTTCGTCTGGCAGCCGGTCACGGTGCTGCCCGGATTGGCGCAGGCCGCGCCCTGGACGGTCCTGTCCGCCGACGCCGAGCGGACGATGTTCTATGCCGGCGCCGCCGAGATCGAGCTCTATCGCACCGAGACCGCCCACTACCGAGACAATCTCGCTGCCGTGCCGTCGCTGTGGGTCGCGCTGCGCGCCACCGGGGTCGAGCCGCCCTACGACATTGTTGCGGTGACGGCCGACCCGGCCGAGGGCGAATCCTTCACCCAGGTGGGAGACGATGTCGTGGAGGCGGTGCCGATGCCGGCGGCCGTGCGCGAGATCGTGGAAGCGTTCGTCGCCGAGCACCACGTCGAGCGGCCCTTCGTCAAGCGCAAGCGCGAGCGCGCCGATCCGCAGGCGCTGGCGCGGCGCGGACCGATGCAGAAGGATCCCGGCGAATGAGCGAGCCGGATCATTTCCTGTCGCGCTGGTCGCGCCGCAAGCGCGAGAGCGAAGAGCACGCCGACGAGAGCGCCGGCCCGCGCGCGGATGCCGATGCGCAACCGCCAGCGGCCGGGCGCGGAGCTGCCGGCGAAGGCGAGAGCACAGAACGCACATCGGCGGCGCCAGCCGAGCCGCCTGCGGTCGCGCCGGACGCGCCGGTGTTCGATCCCGCGAGCCTGCCGCCGATCGAGTCGATCGGTCCCGACACCGACATCCGCGCGTTCCTCGCACCCGGCGTGCCGCCGGAATTTTCCCGTGCGGCGCTGCGCCGCGCATGGGCGGCCGATCCCAAGATCCGCGATTTCGTCGGCCTTGCCGACTACGACTGGGACTACCACACGCCCGGCTCGATGGCGGGTTTCGGGCCGCTCGAGATGACCGACGACCTCAAGCGCATGGTGGCCCGCATCATCGGCGACGTCGCTGCGGAGGGCAGGCCGGAGGAAATCCACGGCCGCGCCGGGGATATGAAATCTGTAGAAAAATCCCCGGGTGACAAGTCCGCGGGCGGCGCGCTGAGCAGCGGGCCGGGGGACGGCGGGGACAGTAAAGCCGCGATGGCGCAAGTCACGCCGGAGCATAAGTCCGCGGAATTGCCTCCGCGTGATGAATTACCGCCGGTTCGCCAAGGTCTTATTGCGGCGCAACATGAACCTGAAGACTATCCGGGCGATCAATCGCGTGCTTCGCGGGGCCACGGTGGCGCCTTGCCAAAGTAAAATTCCGGCTCACAGCCTGCGGGGATTGACCTGAATTCGTCGGAAGCGCAGTCTGCCTAAGATTAAACTGTAATAAAAAGAAACAAGCTATGCGGGACCCGGGGCTCGATCAAGCGATCCGCGTCGCTGGCGGTGTCGGCGCGCTTGCCGAAAAAATTGGCATTTCGCAGCCGTCGGTTTCCAACTGGTCGCGCACTCCCGCAGAACGCGTGCTGACGGTCGAGGCCGTCACCGGCGTCGATCGCGCGGTGCTCCGGCCCGACCTTTATGCTGAGCCTCATCCTGGCGAGCCTCATCGCGGCCCTGGCGGAGACGTCGAGGAGATCGATGCCGCGCGCGCGCGGGAATACACGCTGCTCGCGATGCTGCTGGCGCGCGCGCCGGATGCGGACCTGCTCACGCGCCTCGGCGGCTTGCGCGGCGATGCAAGCCCGCTCGGGCTTGCGCATGCGGCGATCGCGGAGGCGGCGAGCCGCACCAGCGCGGACGCGGTCGAGCGGGAATATTTCAATCTGTTCGTCGGCCTGGGGCGCGGGGAACTGCTGCCTTACGGTTCGTATTATCTCACCGGCTTCCTGCACGAGCGGCCGTTGGCGCGATTGCGCGAGGCGCTTGCGCGGCTCGGGATCGAGCGCGCCGACGGGCAAGCCGAGCCGGAGGATCACGCCGCCATCTTGTGCGAGATCATGGCCGGGCTTGCGGGCGGGCGTCTGCCGGCACCGGCGGGCTCCGATCGCAACATCTTCGAGCAGCATCTGTCGCCCTGGATCGGGCGGTTCTTCGCCGATCTGGAGCGGGCCGAGACGGCCGGCTTCTATCGCAGCGTCGGGACGCTCGGCCGGGTGTTTATGGACGTCGAGACCGAAGCCTTCGCGCTGCCGTCTTGAGCGGCGCGTCGAGCGCGACATGGGAGGACTACGGCAATGAGCAAAAGCCGCAAGCCGGCAGGCCGCGATGCCCAGCTTGGCCGTCGTGAATTCCTTCGCACCCTCGGCGCTGGAGCGACCGTCGCCGCGACCGGCGGCGCGACGCTGGTCGGCGCGGCGCGCGCCGACACCGAGACCAACAGCGAGAAACGCAAGGCCCGCTACAAGGAAACCGAACACGTGAAGACCTTCTACCGGGTCAACCGCTATCCGAGCTGAGGGAGGCACCCGTGCTGATCAAACGGACAGAACGTCAGGCCCGCCGCGGCGCGCTCGCCGCCGCCCTGCATGGCCAATCCGACGGCAGCCTCGACCGCCGCAGCTTCCTGCGCCGCTCGGGCCTCGTCGCCGGCTCGCTCGCGACGCTCGGCGCGCTGCCGCTTGCGAGCGTGCGCCAGGCCAAGGCCGGCCCGCCGCCGGCGGCCGGCGCGCAAGTCACCATCCGCAAGAACATCTGCACCCATTGCTCGGTCGGCTGCACGGTGATCGCCGAAGTGTCGAACGGCGTGTGGATCGGCCAGGAGCCCGGCTGGGATTCGCCGATCAACCGCGGCTCGCACTGCGCCAAGGGCGCCGCGGTGCGCGAGCTCGTGCACGGGGACCGCCGCCTGAAGTCGCCGATGAAGCTCGAAGGCGGCCAGTGGAAGAAGATCTCGTGGGACACCGCGATCAACGAGATCGGCGACAAGCTCATGGCGATCCGCCAGGCGTCGGGTCCGGATTCGGTCTACTGGCTGGGGTCCGCCAAGTTTTCCAACGAGGGCGCGTATCTCTACCGCAAGCTCGCGGCCTACTGGGGCACCAACAACGTCGACCACCAGGCGCGCATCTGCCATTCGACCACGGTCGCGGGCGTCGCCAATACCTGGGGCTACGGCGCGATGACCAACAGCTACAACGACATCCGCAATGCCAAGACGCTGATGTTCATGGGCGGCAATCCGGCGGAAGCGCATCCGGTGTCGCTGCAGCACCTGCTTGAAGGCAAGGAGATGAACCGGGCGAACTTCATCGTCGTCGACCCGCGGCTGACCCGGACCGCCGCCCATGCCACCGACTTTGTGCGCGTGCGGCCCGGCACCCACATTGCGACCATCTACGGGATGCTCTGGCACATCTTCAAGAACGGCTGGGAGGACAAGGAGTTCATCAAGCAGCGCGTCTACGGCATGGACGACGTGCGCAAGGAGGTGGAGAAGTGGACGCCCGACGAGGTCGAGCGGGTCACCGGCCTTCCGGAGGCGCAGGTCAAGCGCGTCGCCGAGACCTTCGCCAAGCAGAAGCCCTCGACGCTGATCTGGGCGATGGGCCAGACCCAGTTCACGACCGGAACCGCCAATGTCCGCGCCAGTTGCCTGCTGTTGCTCGCCACCGGCAACGTCGGCGGCTTCGGCAACGGCGCCAACATCTTCCGCGGCCACTGCAACGTGCAGGGCGCCACCGACCTCGGCCTCGATATCGTGACGCTGCCGCTCTACTACGGCCTCGCCGAGGGCGCCTGGAAGCATTGGTGCCGGGTCTGGGAGACCGACTACGACTGGATGCAGGCGCGCTTCGATTCGAAGGCCGTCATGGAGGCCTCCGGCATTCCGTCGACCCGCTGGTTCGACGCGGCGCTGCTGCCCAAGGACGACGTGAAGCAGAAAGACAACGTGAAGGCCATGATGGTGTTCGGGCATGGCGGGAATACCATCACCCGCATGCCGGAAGCCGCCAAGGGCATGGAGAAGCTCGACCTCCTGGTGGTGGCCGATCCGCATCCGACCACCTGGGCGGTGCTGAGCGAGCGCAAGGACGGCACCTACCTGCTGCCGATCTGCACCCAGTTCGAGACGGCGGGCTCGCGCACGGCCTCGAACCGGTCGTTGCAGTGGGGCGAGCAGGTCATCAAGCCGATCTTCGAGTCCAAGGACGACTACGAGGCGATGTATCTCATCGCCAGGAAGCTCGGCGTCGCCGACCGGATGTTCAAGAACATCAAGGTCGAGGCCGACCGGCCGGTGCCGGAGGACATCCTGCGCGAGATCAATCGCGGCGGCTGGTCGACCGGCTATTGCGGCCAGTCGCCCGAGCGCCTGAAGACGCACATGGCGAACCAGGCCAAGTTCGATCTGGTGACGCTGCGCGCGGCCAAGGACGTGCCCGACGTCGGCGGCGAATACTACGGGCTGCCGTGGCCGTGCTGGGGCACGCCGGAATTAAAGCATCCCGGCACCCACACGCTCTACAACACCAGTCTTCATGTGAAGGACGGCGGCGGCACGTTCCGCGCCCGGTTCGGCGTCGAGCGTGAGGTCACTCTTCCGGACGGCACCAAGGAGAAGCACAACCTCCTGGCCGAGGGCTCCTACTCGCTCGGCTCCGAGCTCAAGGATGGCTATCCCGAATTCACCTACGGGCTGCTCAAGAAGCTCGGCTGGGACAAGGATCTCAGCGAGGCCGAGAAGACCGTGATCGAGCGCATCGGCGGCAACGCTCCCGACGCCGTCTCATGGTCGATCGACCTTTCCGGCGGCATCCAGCGCGTGGCCATGGACCACGGCTGCATCCATTACGGCAACGGCAAGGCGCGCGCCAACGCCTGGAACCTGCCCGATCCGATCCCGGTGCACCGCGAGCCGATCTACACGCCGCGGCCCGACCTGGTCGCCAAGTATCCGACCTTGCCGAACGCGATTCAGTTCCGCGTGCCCAATGTCGGCTTCGACGTGCAGAAGGCCGCCGTGGAGAGAGGGATCGCCAGGCAGTTCCCGCTGATCATCACCTCGGGCCGCCTGGTCGAATTCGAGGGCGGCGGCGAGGAGACGCGCTCCAACAAGTGGCTCGCCGAGCTGCAGCAGGAGGCGTTCATCGAGCTCCATCCGGCCGACGCGGCCGAACGCGGCATCAAGGACGGCGCCTGGGTCTGGGTCTCGGGGCCGGAGATGGCAAGCGGCAAGGCCTGCCGCATGAAGGCGATGGTCACCGAACGGGTGGGCAAGGGCGTGACCTGGATGCCGTTCCACTTCGCCGGCTGGTTCCAGGGCGTCGACCAGCGTTCCAAATATCCGTCCGGAAGCGATCCGATCGTGCTCGGCGAGAGCGTGAACACGGTCACCACCTACGGCTACGATCCGTTCACCGGAATGCAGGAACCCAAGGCCACGCTCTGCCAGATCAGAGCGGCTTGAGGGAGGATGACACCATGCCGCGCATGAAATTCCTCTGCGACGCCGACCGCTGCATCGAATGCAACGCCTGCGTCACCGCCTGCAAGAATGAGAATGAGGTGCCCTGGGGCATCAATCGCCGGCGCGTCGTCACCATCAACGACGGCAAGCCGGGCGAGCGCTCGGTCTCGATGGCCTGCATGCATTGCACGGACGCGCCCTGCGCGGCGGTGTGCCCGGTCGATTGCTTCTACACCACCGCCGACGCGGTGGTGCTGCACTCCAAGGACCTCTGCATCGGGTGCGGCTATTGCTTCTACGCCTGTCCGTTCGGCGCGCCGCAATATCCCAAGGTCGGCAACTTCGGCTCGCGCGGCAAGATGGACAAGTGCACCTATTGCGCGGGCGGGCCGGAAGCGGACGGGAGCGAGGCCGAGTACGTCAAGTACGGCGCCAATCGTCTCGCCGAGGGCAAGCTGCCGCTCTGCGCCGAAATGTGCTCGACGAAGTCGCTCCTGGCCGGCGACGGCGAGATCATCGCCCAGATCTACAAGGAGCGGGTGATCAAGCGCGGCTATGGCTCCGGCGCCTGGGGATGGCAGACCGCCTACCGCGAGACCATCGCGACCTGACGGTCATTCCGGGACGCCACGACGTGGCGAGCCCGGAATCCATACGCCGCAGCCGTGGTTATGGATTCCGGGGTCCCTCGCTTCGCTCGGGCCCCGAATGACGACCAATGCTGGAGGCGGCAAGGAGGCATCGATGACGACATTCATGACCCGCATCTGCACCATTCTCGCAACCCTTGCCGTCGTCCTGCTCGCCGCGCTGGCGACTCCGGTGACGCCGGCCGCCGCCCAGCAGGTCAACCCGACCGCGGACTCCGTGAAGGAGGATCAGCTCCTGCGCGAGCTCAACCGGGTGCAGGGCCGCGGCTCGCTTCCCGACACCAAGTCCTATCTGATCGAGCAGCCGCGCGGCCGCGACTGGCGGCGGTTTCATGAAGTGACACTGAAGTGGATCGCCGCCGTCGCGATCCTCGGGATGCTTGGTCTCCTGGTGCTGTTCTATCTGGTCCGCGGCATGGTGCGGATCGAGGCCGGACGCTCCGGGCGCACGCTGGTGCGCTTCAATGCCCTCGAGCGCTTCGTGCATTGGATGTCGGCGGCCTGCTTCATCGTGCTGGCGCTGAGCGGCCTCAACATCACGTTCGGCAAGGAGCTGCTGCTGCCGCTGATCGGACCGGAGGCATTCGCCGCCTGGTCGCAATGGGCGAAATATGCGCACAACTTTGTCAGCTTCCCGTTCACGCTTGGCGTCGTCGTGATCTTCCTGATGTGGCTTGCCGGGAACATCCCGACCCGGCTCGACGTCGAATGGCTCAAGGAAGGCGGCGGCATCGTCGGCCACCGGCATCCGCCCGCGGACCGCTTCAACGCCGGCCAGAAGATGATCTACTGGATCGTGGTGCTCGGCGGCGGCACGGTCGCGGCCACCGGCTACCTGCTGGTATTCCCGTTCTATGCGACCGATATCGCGGGCATGCAGCTCGCGCAGATCGTCCACGGCGTGGTGTCCGCGCTGTTCGTCGCCGCCATGCTCGGCCACATCTATATCGGCACGATCGGGATGGAGGGCGCCTTCGAGGGCATGTGGGAAGGCGAGGTGGACGTCAACTGGGCCAAGCAGCACCACATCCTCTGGCTCGAGCAAGAGGCCGCCAAGGGCCACGTCCGCACGCCGCCCGCGGAAGGCAAGATGCAGCCGGCGGAGTAGGCGGTCCCTCGTAGCCCCGACCCCTGCCCGTAACGGGAAGGGGAGCACACCGCGTCTGCCGCGCTTGCTGCGCATACGGACAAACCTGTGCATGCCCTCTCAACAGGAGAGGGAGCCCGCCGCGTTCGCGGCGGCATCGTGAGGCAAATCCGGCGGTGGCTGCTATGATGCCGCCATGCGCATCATCGGCCTCGCCGGCTGGAGCGGTTCCGGCAAGACGACCCTCCTCACCGCGGCGATCCCGCGCCTCATGGCGCGCGGGCTCACGGTGTCGACGCTCAAGCACGCCCATCATGACTTCGACGTCGACCGGCCCGGCAAGGATTCGCACGCCCATCGCCTGGCTGGCGCGACCGAGGTGCTGGTCGGCTCGGACCGGCGCTGGGCGCTGGTGCATGAATTGCGCTCCGCGGCCGAGCCGGCTCTCGGCGCGCTGCTGAAAAAACTCTCGCCGGTCGATCTCGTGATCATCGAAGGCTACAAGCGCGCGCCGCATCCCAAGCTCGAAGTGCATCGGGCGGCGGTCGGCATGCCGCTGCTGGCGCCGGACGATCCGGCCATCGTTGCGATCGCGGCGGATTGTCCGCTGCCGGCGGTCAAGGTGCCGGTGGTCGGCCTCGACGACCTCGATCGCATCGTCGATATCCTGCTCCGCTACGCCGTGCCGCTCGACGCCGTGCCGGCGCACCCGGGACGTTCCTGATGGCGCAACTCACCGACGACTGCTTTGCCTTCAACGGGCCGCTGCTGCCGATCGCCGACGCCGAGCGCATGATCGCCGAGCGCGTGGTGCCGGTCGTCGAGGTCGAGGCCGTGCCGCTCAACGCCGCCCGCGGGCGCGTGGTCGCGAGCGACGTCGTGGCGCCGATCAGCCTGCCGCCGTTCGACAACTCCGCGGTCGACGGCTACGCGGTGCGGCACGCCGATCTCGAGCCCGGGAACGAGACGCGGCTGGCGATCGGCGAGCGCGTGACCGCCGGCCGCTCCGCCGCCCGCGCGCTGGCGCCCGGCGCGGCGATCCGCATCTTCACCGGCGCGCCCATGCCGGAGGGCGCCGACACCGTGTTCATGCAGGAGGACGTCCGCGTCGAGGACAACGCCCTGATCGTGCCGGCCGGCCTCGCGCGCGGCGCCAACCGCCGGCTCGCCGGCGAGGACCTGCCGGCCCGCTCGGTGATGTTGCCGGCCGGGCGGCGGCTCAACGAACAGGACGTGGCGCTCGCCGCCGCCGTCGGGCTCACCGCGCTTGAAGTGCGCCGGCGCGTGCGGGTCGCGGTGTTCTCGACCGGCGACGAGATCGTCGAGCCCGGCGCGCCGCGGGGTGCCGCCGCGCTGTTCGACGCCAACCGCTATCTGCTCGCCGGGCTGATCGATCGCCTGGGCGCCAACTCGACCGACCTGGGCATCCTGCCGGACGACCGGGAGCGGCTCGGGCGCGCGATCGCGGCGGCCGCCGCCGGGCATGATCTTGTGCTCACCTCGGGCGGCGTCTCCACCGGCGAGGCCGACCATGTGCGCGCCGCGGTCGAAGCGATCGGCAAGCTGGTGTTTTGGCGCGTCGCCATCAAGCCCGGGCGTCCGGTCGCGATGGGCGTGATCCCGGGCGCCCAGGCGGCCGCCGGCGCGGCCTTCGTCGGACTGCCGGGCAACCCGGTCGCCGTCTTCGTCACCTTCGCGCGCGTGGTGCGGCCGCTGCTGCTGCGTCTCGCGGGCGCGCAGGCGGTGCCGCTCCTGCCGCTGCCGGTGCGCGCCGCCTTCGCCTACAGCAAGCGCAAGGGCCGCCGCGAATACGTGCGCGTCAAGCTCGCGCGCGCCGCCGACGGCGGCATCGATGCCTACAAGCACGCCCAGGAGGGCGCCGGCGTGCTCACGTCGTTGACGGAAACCGACGGCCTGGTGGAGCTGCCGGAAGATGTGACGACGGTCGCGCCGGGCTCGACGGTGGGCTTTCTGTCTTACGCGGCCCTGGTCGGCTGACGGCGCCCTCAGGTCAGAGGCGCACGCTCACCGGCCTATACGCCACGTCGACGGGCTTCTGGTAGTGGTTCAAGACGAGCGCGGTCGCGCTGGCGAGGACGGCGGCGGCGATGCATGACAGCAAAAAGACCCGCATGATCGTGATCCTCCCGGAGCAACCGATGTCCGGCGCGATTATGGACCCCGCCCCGGCCGGCGCAAGGGATCAATGGGCGCGATCAAACGCCGCCCTCATGCGCCGCCATCATGCGCCGCGATGCGCTCGGCTTCGGCCAGGTCTGCGGGCGTGTTCACGTTGAAGAACGGATCGACCGGCGCCGCCGGCCAGTCCGCGATGGCGACGCCGTGGCGGGCGGTCCAGATCTCGATCTTGTGCAGGTCCTCGACCGTCACCGCCGCGCGCAGGTCGTCGCGCAGCGCCACCGGCCACAGGCCGACCACCGGATGACGCCATTCGCCCGAGCGCGCGCAGGCCAGCGGCAGCCCGGCCGCGCGCCGCGCGCCGTGCAGGCGTGACACGAGGTCGGCCGGCAGGAACGGGCAGTCGCCCGGCACGCTGACGAGCGTGGCGGCCTCGGGCGCATGCGCGGCCGCCCAGTCGAGGCCGGCGAGGATGCCGGCGAGCGGGCCGGCAAATCCCGGGATGCCGTCGGCGATCACCGGCAGCCGCGTATCGGCGAAGCGCGCCGGATCGCCGTTGGCGTTGAGGATCACCGCGCTGCATTGCGGCGTGAGGCGCGCGAGCACCCGCTGCAGGATGGTGGCGCCGCCGATCCGGAGGCGCGCCTTGTCGCCGCCGCCCATGCGCCGCGCCAGTCCGCCGGCGAGGACGAGGCCGAGGCTGGGACGATCAGCGGGCCCGAGGCCAACGCTCTCACTCATCCCCCACCGCCGCCTTGCGCCGGTGCTTGCTGCTTTCCTCCGCGACGTAGCGCAGGTCCTGGTCGAACACGATGCGGCTTTCGCCGGCGAGCGCGACGAAGCGCTTGCCGCGCGCGCGCCCGATCAGCGTCAGGTTGGCCTTGCGCGCGAGCTCGACGCCCCAGGCGGTGAAGCCCGAGCGCGACACCAGGATCGGGATGCCCATGCGCACGGTCTTGATGATCATCTCCGAGGTGAGGCGGCCGGTGGTGTAGAAGATCTTATCGTCGGGGCGCACGCGGTGCTTGAACATCCAGCCGGCGATCTTGTCGACCGCGTTGTGGCGTCCGACGTCCTCCATGTAGACCAGCGGCACGTCCTTGTGCGCCAGCACGCAGCCGTGGATCGCGCCCGCTTCGAGGTAGAGCGAGGGCGTGGTGTTGATCTTGCCGGTCAGCGTGTAGAGCCAGGAGGTGCGCAGCTCGGCGTCCGGCAGCTTGACGTTCTCCAGCGCCTCCATCAGGTCGCCGAACACGGTGCCCTGGGCGCAGCCCGAGGTCTGCACCTTCTTCTTGAGCTTCTTCTCGTAGTTGGTCTTGCGCTTGGTGCGCACCACGACGACGGCGAGCTCCTCGTCGTAGTCGACGCCGGTGACCACGTCGTCGGCAAGCAGCATGTGCTGGTTGAGCAGGTAGCCGATCGCGAGATAGTCCGGGTAGTCGCCGATCGTCATCGCGGTCACGATCTCCTGCGAATTGAGGAAGATCGTCAGCGCGCGCTCGACCGTCACGCGGGTCTCGATCGGCTGGCCGCTCTGGTCGACGCCGGCGACCCGCTCGGTCAGCCGCGGATCGAGCGGGTCGGGCCGGATCAGCAGCTCTTTGAGAATTTCCTTGGGGCGCTTGCGCATCGGCGCGATGCTATCACGCGCACGCCCATCGGCGCACGGAAAAGCCCGGCTTGCGCCGGGCTTTCCGTTCTGGCCTTCCCGCATACTTCACCGCATCCGGTGAACGTCGCGTGTGCCAGCCGGCGAAAAGTCGCCTTCTCGCCCGGCGGTGGGGCCGCCTAGCCGTGCAGGCCGCCGAGCAGCCAGACGATCAGGATGACCGGAATCGGAATTCCGATGAGCCAAAGCAGCAGTCCGCGTCCCATGGAAACCTCCAACGTGACAAGGTCCCAGGAGAACGCCCGGGCCGGGTTCCGGTTCCCTCTCCGCAGCCCCGCAACCGTGACGGGGCGGGGAGCATCGCAAGCGCTCAGCCCGGGAGGAACGCGCTCGCGCCGCTGGCCGGGTCGGTCAGCGTCTCCACCGGCGCGCCATAGAGCTCCTCGAGCTGCGCGCGTGTGAGCACCGCGCGCACGGCGCCCTCGGCGATGCGCTGCCCGTCGCGCAGCAGATAGGCGCGGTCGGCCGCGCGCAGCGCGTGGTTTGGATCGTGCGTGGTGAACAGCACGCCATGGCCGGACGCCGCGAGCGCGCGGATCTCGCGCATCACCTTGCCCTGGTTGCCGAAGTCGAGGCTCGCGGTCGGCTCGTCGAGCACGATGAACTGCGGCTCCTGCGCCAGCGCGCGGGCGAGCAGCACGAGCTGGCGCTCGCCGCCCGAGATCATGGTGTAGGGCCGCTGCGTGAGATGCGCGATGCCGAATTGCGCCAGCACGCGCGCGGCGACGGCGCGGTCCTGCGCGGACGGCCGGCTGAACAGGCTGCCGTGGGCGGTGCGGCCCATCAGCACCACGGCCTCCACCGAGAAGGCGAAGGTCGGCGTATGCACCTGCGGCACATAGGCGATCTGGCGCGCGCGCTCCGCGATCGAGAAGCTCGCGAGCGGGCGGCCGCCGATGCTGACCTTGCCGGCCTTCGGCGCCAGCAGCCCGAGCAGCGTCTTGAGCAGCGTGGTCTTGCCGCCGCCATTGGGGCCAAGCAGCGCCAGCACCTCGCCCTGCGTGACCGCCACGTCGAGCCCGCGCCCGACCACGCGGTCGCTGTAGCCGATGGTGAGCGCGTGGCCGGCGAGGCTCATGACCAGGTCCGCTGCATGCCGGCGAGCAGCCAGATGAAGAACGGCGTGCCGATGACGGCGGTGAGAATGCCGAGCGGGATCTCGATCGGCGCGGCGGTGCGCGCCAGCGTGTCGATGAACAGGAGATAGCCGCCGCCGAGCAGCGCCGCGGCCGGGACGAGCTTCGGGAAATCGGGACCGACCAAAGCGCGCGCCAGATGCGGCACCACCAGCCCGACCCAGCCGATGATGCCGGCGGTCGCCACGCTCGCGGAGGTCACCAGCGTGGCGGCGGCGACGATGGCGATGCGCAGCGGGCCGGTGGCGACGCCGAGCGCGCGCGCTTCTTCTTCCGGCAGCGACATCACGTTCATGCGCCAGCGCAGGGCGACCAGCACGATGGTGCCGACGGCGACCGGCCCCGCGAGCGGCAGGAGATCGGCGACGCTGGTCGAGGCCAGGCTGCCGAGCAGCCAGAACGTCATCGCGGGAAGCTGGTTGTAGGGATCGGCGAGATATTTCACGAGCCCGACGCCGGCGCCGAGCAGCGCGCCGACCACGACGCCGGTGAGCACCAGCACCAGGATCGGGTCGCGCGACTGCAGCAGCGAGCCGATGGCATAGACCGCGGCCACCGCCGCGAGCCCGCCCGCGAAGGCGAGGCCCTCGATCGCGATCACGCCGAGCGAGAAATAGATGCCGATCACCGCGCCGAGCGCCGCGCCCGAGGAGGCGCCCAGGATGTCGGGCGAGACCAGCGGATTGCGAAAGAGGCCCTGGAAGGCGGTGCCGGCGACCGCGAGTGCGGCCCCGACCAGCACCGCGGCGAGCACGCGCGGCCCGCGCACCAGCAGGATGACGTTCTCGACCGCGGGCGCGGCCGACGACGGCCGGCCGGCCAGCCGCGACCACAGCACGTCGGCCAGCTCCGCCAGGCTCACCGGGTAGCGCCCGACGGTGAAGGCGACGAGCAGGCCGGCCGCCAGCACGGCAAGCGCGATCAGGAGGCCGGGAAGGGCGGAACGCGGCATCGGAAACCTGCGGCCGGAGCGGCGGAATATTGCGGGCGTACTATAACAGCGGGCTCACAGGCCGCGAACGCCGGCGCGTGTTCTCGCGCCCTCTCCCGTCGCGGGAGTGGGCTCCGCGCAGCAGGCAACACACGTGCATGGGTGAGGGGCCTGCCTGGTAAGAAGGACTTCTGACGAAGCAAACCTCTCACCCGATCGTGCGCGTGGGTTCTGTCTTGAGCCCTCTCCCGCAACGGGCAAGGGCACGGGAGGCGACAGCATCGCTTGCTGCATCGCCACGCGTTTCCCGGCCTCAATCCCGTCCCGCCAGCACGCGGTCGACCTGCGCCTCGGTCAGCGCCACGTGATAGAAGCGCCCGTAGAAGTCGCGCGTGAGCGCGCGCAGGTCCTCCGGGAACAGCTCCGGATAGAGGATCTTCGCCAGCCACCACAGCCCGATCAGCCGGTTCACCGACGGCGGGAAATCGACCCAGCCGAACGGCAGCCTGGGCGAGAGGTGCACGCGGCGCGCCCGCACGGCGGCGACCGGCGCCCAGGCGCGCTCGTTGAGCACGGTCGCCGCGAAGTCGACATCGATGGTGACGATCACGTCCGGGTTCCACAACAGCACTTGCTCGATCGACACCGTCGCAAGCCCGCCGCGTGTTTCGCCCGCGACGTTCTGCGCCATGAGCTCGATCGTCTCCACGTTGATCGAGCCGCCGAGCCCGGTCTCGAGCCCGCGCGGCCCGCGCGCATAATAGACCCGGGGCCGCCGCTCGCGCGCGATCGCGGCGATGCGCCCGGCGATGGTCTTCACCGTGTCTTCGGAATAGCGCGCGAGCGCTTCCGCGGCGTCGCGCCGGCCGGTGAGTTCCCCCATCACGCGGTAGGAGTTCGCGATGCCGTCGAAGCGCCCGTCGAGCAGCGCATAGGGAATGCCGGTCTGCTCCTGCACCCGGTCGGCGAGCGACACATAGGTCGCGGTCACGCTGCCGATGTCGAGGATGAGGTCGGGCTTGAGCGCGAGCACGACTTCGAGATTGGCGGTGTTGCCGCGCCCGGTGATGCGGCCCACCTCGGGCCGCGCGCCGACCTCGGGGTGCAGGAACTCGCGCTCATTCGGGTGGTTGGCGCGCGGCCAGCCGAGCAAGAGCTCGGGCGCCAGCGTGTAGAGCTGGATCGCCGCCGGCGGTCCCGCCGGGAACACGCGCTCGACCTTCGCCGGCACCGGCACGGCGCGGCCGGCGCCATCGGTCACGGTGGCGGCATGCGCACTCCGCGGCGCCACCAGCGTGGCGGCGAGACCGGTCAAGATCGTGCGGCGATCAGGCTGCATGGATTCGTCTCCGATCGATTTCGATCGACCTCCATCCGCTCATTCCCGCGCAAGCGGGAATCCAGGCTCGACCGCTGTTGCCGACTGATCGTCCTGGGTTCCCGCTTTCGCGGCGACGAGCGGAAGACGAAGCCATCCGGCAAAGTCAATGCGCATCAGCCGCCCGCGCTTTCAAGCCCATAGTGGCTGACCACGCTCGGCTGGATGACTTTGGCATGCAAGGTCAACAACACCAGTTGGGCATCGAGGCTGCTGCCCGACACAAGCGCCGCCTCGATCCGGCGCTCCACCGCGAGCGCGAGCCCCTCCTCGTTGGCGCCGGCAAATGCGTCGGCGCCGATCATGCAGTAGCCCACGATCTCGGCGGCGGAGCGGTAGGCCGCAAGCGGCGGATCGTCGCTGTCGGCCTGGTCCTTGAGCAGGCTCACGGCGGTCAGCTTGACGGCTTCGGGAACGAGTTTCGGATGCAGGTCGACCGAGCGTAACGCTTGGTCGAATTGCCGCAGGTCATGGGACCTGCCGAAGATGCCGAGGAAGCCGATCGAAGAGCGCCGCCTGGCCATCGAAGACACCGCGAGCGAAGCTGCCGACCGACCTGGTCTTGCGACAACCCAATGTGGTGCGGGATCGTTCACCAGAACGGCCGCGTTGTCAAAGCGCGTGGCCATCGTCCAATCCGCCATCCCGTTGCACCGCGCGGCGTCCGTTCACGCACCCGGGACGTCGGCGTTGGGGAAGAAGAGCTGCTGCCCCTCGATCTTGTAATCCGCGATCGCCCGCTGACCGTCCGACGAGACCAGCCAGTCGATGAAGGCCTGGCCGAGGTCCTGCTTCACATGCGGGTGCTTCGCGGGGCTCACCAGCATGACGCCGTACTGGTTGAACAGGCGTTTGTCGCCGGCGACGAGAACGTCGAGCTCGCCGCGGTTCTTGAACGACAGCCAGGTGCCGCGGTCGGCGAGCACGTAGGCATTCGCGGCCGAGGCGGTGTTGAGAGCGGCCCCCATGCCCTGGCCGATCTCCTTGTACCAGGGGCTTGCGCCCTGCCTTCCTGCTGGCGGATGGGGGTCGATGCCGGCCGCCTTCCAGAGCTCGAGCTCGGCGAGGTGGGTGCCGGAGCGGTCGCCGCGTGAGATGAACGGCGCCGCCTTGGCCTTGATGGTGCGGAACGCCTCGGCGACGTCCTTGATGGTCCCGATGGCGGCCGGATCGCTTTTGGGGCCGACCAGGACGAAGTCGTTGTACATGACCGGGAAGCGCTTCACGCCGAATCCGCCGGCGACGAATTTCTCTTCCTCCGCGCGGGCATGCACGAACAGCACGTCGGCGTCGCCGCGCCTGCCGGTGTCGAGCGCCTGTCCGGTGCCCTGAGCCACCACCTTCACGTCGATGCCGGTCCTGGTCTTGAACCGCGGCAGGATGTGGCTGAACAGCCCGGAGTCCTGCGTCGAGGTGGTCGAAGCGACCACGATCGATCGGTCCTGCGCGAACGTGGGCGACGCGGCGAGCAATGCCAGGCCGGCAACGAGGCCGGCCGCGAGAACGAGATGGCGGCGGCTCCACATGGTGGCTGCTCCATTCGTGTGGCAGTCAGACAAGCAGCTCGCCGGCGACGAACCGGCGTGCTTCGGGCGTGCGCGGATCGGTGAAGAAGGTCTCGGCGTCCGCATGCTCGACGATGCGGCCGCGGTGCAGGAGCACGATCTCGCCGGCCAGGCGTCTTGCCTGGCCGAGATCGTGCGTCGCCATCACGATCTTGATGCCGCTGAGGCTGGCCGCGCGGATCACGTCCTCGACCGCCTTGGTGCCGGCCGGATCGAGGCTCGCGGTAGGCTCGTCGAGGAGCAGCACCTGCGGCTCCTTGGCCAGGGCACGGGCGAGCGCGAGGCGCTGCTGCTCGCCGCCGGACAGTTTGCGCGCCGGGCGGGAGCCCAGATCGGCGAGGCCGGCTTGCGCCAGGAGTTCGTCGGCGCGCGCGCCGCGCTGGGCGCGCGGGACCCCGGCCGCAGCCAGCGCATAGCGCAGGTTGCCGGCGGCGCTGCGCCGCAGCATGACCGGCCGCTGGAACATGATCGCGCGCCGCGTCGGCGGCGCGGCGGTGCGGCCGCCCCAGGTGATGCGCCCGCCGGAGGGCCGGATCAGTCCCATGGCGAGGCGCAACAAGGTGGTCTTGCCGGCGCCGTTCGGTCCGATCAGCACGGTCGGCGCACCCGGTCCGAGCATGAGCGAAACATCGCCGAGGATCGCCACTTGTCCGCCGAGGAACGACACGTCTACGAGCACGATCGGGAGGTCGGCGACGGCAGCCCGCATGGTCATCCCGCCAGCCGTTCGCCCGCCCGCCGCAGGCCCCAGGCCGCCGCGTTGACGGTGACGACGATGCCGATCAGCACGATTCCAAGCCCGATTGCGAGCGGAAGGTCGCCCTTGGAGGTTTCCAGCGCGATCGCCGTCGTCATGGTGCGGGTGAAGCCGTCGATGT
Organism: Alphaproteobacteria bacterium; assembly: GCA_034669045.1. Classification (GTDB taxonomy): domain Bacteria; phylum Pseudomonadota; class Alphaproteobacteria; order Rhizobiales; family Xanthobacteraceae; genus VAZQ01. The sequence continues at coordinate 25,625 of JAXDOD010000143.1, read as the reverse complement.
TGCCGCCGACGATGATCACGGCGCCGACCTCCGCCGCCGCGCGGCCGAAGCCGGCCAGCAGCGCGGTCATCAGGCTCAGGCGCGCGTCCCAGATCAGCGTCGCCACGCGCCCGAACGGGCCGACATCCATGGCCGCGAGTTCGTCGCGGTACTCCACCCACAGGTCTTCTAGCGTCTGCCGCGACAGTGCAGCGATGATCGGTGCGATCAGGATGGATTGGGCGATGATCATCGCCTGCGGCGTGAACAGCAGACCCCAGGAGCCGAGCGGCCCCGAGCGCGAGAGCAAAAGATAGACCGCGAGCCCGACCACGACCGGCGGCAGTCCCATCAGCGCGTTGAGAAGGACGATCAGAACCTCGCGGCCCGGAAAGCGCGTGAGCGCGACCAGGGCGCCGAACGGCAGGCCGACCACCGCGGCGAGCGCCACCGCCGCCAGGCTGACCAGGAGCGACAGGCGCACGATCGCCAGCAGCGCGGGGTCGCCCGCCAGCACCAGCGCAAGCGCAGAGGCATCCTCGGTCACGCCATCCTCATGCCAGATATGTTGCATCTGGTCCTGAAAGGGTCAATGCTGGTAATACCTTCATCAATATGCACTCAAGTTCATATGCCTGAGCTCCTGACCACCGAGGAAGCCGCCATCTACTTGCGGCTTTCCGAGCGCAAGCTCTACGACTTGGTGTCGGAGGGCGCGGTGCCCTGCACCAAAATCACCGGAAAGTGGCTGTTCCCCAAAGCGGGTCTCAATCGCTGGCTGGCCGCCGGGCTGATCGTCCCCGCGGCGATTGCGCATGCGCCGGCGCCGCCCATTGTCGGCGGCAGCCATGATCCGCTGCTGGAATGGACCCTGCGCGAAAGCGGCGCGCAGCTCGCGAGCCTGCCGGAAGGCAGCGAAGCCGGATTGACGCGCCTCGTCCGCGGCGAGGTCATGGCTGCGGCGATCCACCTGCACCGGCTCGACGGTGACGACGAGGCCGCCAATCTCGCCGCGGTCGCGGCCGCGCCCGGCCTGTACGACGCGGTCGTGATCGCCTTTGCGCGGCGCGAGCAGGGCTTGGTGGTGGCGCAGCACAATTCCTTGCGGCTGAGCGACATCGCCAGCGTCGCATCGGAACGCGCGCGGCTGGCGCTGCGGCCCCCGGGCGCGGGAGCGCAACTGCTGCTGCTGGCCTTGCTCGCGCGCGCCGGACTCTCGCTCGACGCCCTTGCGACCGTGAAACCGGTCTGTCCAACCGGCGCCGACATCGCCCAGGCGGTGCGGTCCGGTCGCGCCGACTGCGGCATCGCCACGCGTTCGGTCGCGCAAGCGGCAGGCCTCGGTTTCGTGCCGCTCACCTGGGAGCGCTTCGATCTGGTACTTCGCCAGCGCGATTATTTCCTGCCGGGCCCGCAGGCGCTGTTCGCGTTCCTGCGTGGCGCCGCCTTCCCCGACCGTGCCGCGGAACTTGGCGGTTACGATGTAGCGCAAGCCGGCATTGTCCGCCTCGTCAACTGAGCGGCGGACGCCGCAGGCCGGGCGGGTTGTCAGGGCGCGACCCGCGACTATAGTGCGCGCCATTGCTCCCAGGAGGGGTGGCCGAGTGGCTTAAGGCGCACGCTTGGAAAGCGTGTATACGGGAAACCGTATCGAGGGTTCGAATCCCTCTCCCTCCGCCAGTCCCGCCGCGACCAACATTCTACGGTAGTTACAGCAGGCCTAGAACCCGCAATAGACACAGCCCCTGTTGGGTTAACCTCTCCACCGGGCCGGGCGCCCGAACCTCCGAAGGTTTCTCTCTTTCGCCGTTTGTCTCCGAACCTCTTGACTGACCAAATTTGGTACGGAATCCATAACTGTATGAAGCTGAAGGCGAATTTCAATCGCTCGGCTCCGTACTTTTCGAAGGTCGACTTGGAGGAGCGGCGGCAAACTTTCAAATTTTTTGGCCAACGCTTGCCGGGGCCTATGCTGGTAGGCTTTCTCATTCAGCGGGAGACAAGCGGGTCGCGATTCGGGCTTCCAAATTTAAGCCAACGGGTCGGGCCTGGCGCATCGTTCATTAACGAGACAGGCCACCCGAAATCGACTATGCAACTATCGGCAGCAAGAGTTAGCAAGTGCCAGTTGAACCTTCCGATTTACCAGATGGTCTGATCATTCCGGTGGACGTTCCGTCCATCGAGGATTTCAAGAGACAGTTCGAAGCCGCCGTTTCGGATGAGAGCTGTCACTTCTATATCGACACCTCCATACTTATCTGGGCGACGCAGATTGGCAAGGCTGCACGCGCCCAACTGACGAAATGGATTGAGGCAGTCGGCCAAAGTCGCTTTCACGTCCCGGTTTGGGCCGCACATGAATTCTTTAACCACCACGTCAACGACTTGATCGGGCGCAAACTGTCGGAAGCGGCGGACGCAATGCGCAAAACCGCCGACCAGACATATTCCGAAATCAGGCCTTTTCTCGGTGAGGCCTTGGACGAGCGATCTCCCGAGGATCTGCATCTCCAAGCCCGTGATACGCTCGTCCAGCTCAAACGGTTGGCGGCCGACGTCGGGCGCTGGAAGGAGAAGCACTACCAGCAACATCTTCAGGAGGTTGTTGACCTTATCTCGTCGCTGCGGCTGAGACATCGTCCAGGCATCTTGGGTTTCATGTCCGACATCGACGTACTGGAACGCAACCGATATGCTGGAAGAATTCCCCCCGGCTTCAAAGATAGGAACAAGCGCGAGAAAAAGTTGGATATGGACAGGGCTGGCAGTTCCGCCGAGTTCTTCGGCAGCAATCGCTACGGCGATTTAATGTTCTGGCGCGAAGTGATCGAGCACGCTTCCTCGAGTACGGCGGTTACGGGCATCGTCATCATCTCCAACGATGCGAAAAACGATTGGCAGATGGGCGGCGGGCGCTCGCCTGATGAAGATCAAGAAATGCGCGAACTTCGGAAAGGATGGCCCCCCATCCCCACCGTCCACCCGATGCTGCGCTACGAGGCAAACTACGCGGCTGCGGTAAACACCGTCATGCTAATCGACTGCGAATACCTGGCGCTGCTTCTGCGGAAGACCGGAGTTGAGGCGAACGAATTCGTGGGCGCTGCGATCTCGACCCGGCTGCCAGACCCTCGTAGCGATGCGAAGGAGAAGAGGAAATCGAAGGTCCGAGAGGCGTTGGCCGCTTCCGGATCCGCAGCAAGCGTCCTCGAAAGCGACCAGGTTGTCACGAGTTCTTTCGCCCTCGTAAGAGCGTCTCGCCAGAAGCAGGTGACCGGCGCCACGAAAACGTTGCTTGCGGACATGTTCGATGATCAGACAAGCGAGCAGCCTTTTTCTCTTCCGGATGTCTTTCTGTCGAATGCTACGACAGCGGATCTCGTGCAGCTCGGTCGAGGGGTGCACGAGCGCGCGACGAATGGAGAAGCTCTGGCTGTCACAAGGCTGACCGACCTCATCGCGGGACTCCCCGACCTTCCCGTGGGATCCGCCACCTGCCTCCACTTCGGTGTTCTGATCTCGATCTACTTCGACGAAGAGAACGGCGTTCGTCTGCCGCCGGTGGCGTTGGCATTAGATGAACTGATGAGATTTCGGCGAGACGATTTCGCCGCTCGGAGCCTCGAGGCTTTGGAGTTTCGCTTCAAGAACGAGCTGAAAAGATCTCCGTTCGTGGTCGGCCGATCAAAGGATGTCCTGGACCTCACCTTGCGCACCAAGGACGTAGCCTCCAGCGAACTCCATACGATCACGAGTTTGCAGGTCGATGGCATTGAGCTTCTTACTCTCGCTCAGTCCGACGAAACGCTGCGCCTCAACGTGCTGCTGGAGAACAAGACGCCAGTTTCGCTTCAGGAGTTGACCGATATCGTCGCGCGGAGTTTCGGTATTCCGTCAAGTCTAATCGAACTAGGCGACCGTGCAGACCGCATTCTATCGTACGACGCGTTGACGGGCATCGAGTCGCCCAATGCAGTCTTTATAACAAAGGAGGACAGCGGTGCCTGATCCACAGCGGGCGAGCCGTCGCGTCCCTATCGATCCCTACTTCGGCGGTTTCATTCTTGAGACGCTTACGCTCGGCATGTACGGGGAGTCGCGGAACGCCATCAGAGAATATCTTCAGAACGCGTTGGACGCGATTATGCAGGCCGTAAAGGAGGGTCACATCAAAGCCTCCGAAGGAAAGGTGCGCGTTGTGATGGCTGAGGATCAACTTATGATCCGCGACAACGGAACGGGCATTCTCGCCGGCGTGGCAGTCGACACGCTGACATCGATCGGCGCGTCGAAGAAGGATTACCGACGAGAGGCTGGATTTCGCGGAATAGGACGACTCGCCGGAATAGCGCTCTGCGAGACGCTGATCTTCCGGACTAAGGCGCGGAAGGAGACGCTAGAGACAGTCGTGGAGGTCGACGCCAAGAATCTCCGGAAGGAAATGTCCCCGGCGCGGGGCGGACACCTCCCGTTGCAGGATTTGATGAAGAACAATTTCAAAGCTTCGCAAATCGAGAGCGAAGAGCGTGAGCAGGATGGCTTTTTCGAAGTGGTGCTTCGCGGGTTCGCAGATAGCGCCCCAAAGGAATGTTCCGATTCTGCGCTCATGTTGGACTTCATAGGTCAGGTCGCTCCAGTTCCGTATTCTGAGGAGTTTCCGTTCCGAGAGGAGATCGTGCGGCAGGGAAAGAGACGCCATGTTCCGATCGACCAGATCAAGGTCGTCATCGAGACGGATGACAATAAGGAAGAGGTCTTCAAGCCCTTCAAGAACAAGTTCCCGGTCGTGAAAGACTCAGTCGAATTGAGCGAAATCAAGTTCGTCGAGTCGAAGTCGGAGAAGTGGTGGGGATGGGTCGGGCACAAGGTCCAACCCGGAGCCTACAAGGACGACAGGACTAAGGGCATCAGGATTCGGGTGCGAAACATTCAGATCGATGGGACTGATATCATCGGCAGGATATTCGAGAACGACATCGAAGGAGCGATCAGCTACGGGAGGTTCAACGATTGGTTCTTGGGCGAGATCTTCGTTGATCCCACGTACCTCGTGCCGAACGCTCGACGGGATCATTTCGAGGACGACACGAACTGGCGCGAGATGCGGAAGGAGCTTGGCGCCATCTGCGGGAGATTGGGCAAGGAGGCCTATGACATCTCGCGCAAGAACCAGCATTCGTTGAAGGTGCTTGCCACGGATACCAAGCAGCTTCAGGACGACAGCAAGAAGTTGTTCGGGTCGGACGATCCTTCATCGGACAGTCTGATCGAAGTTTCGAACCGTGCGAACAAGATACAGAGACGTATCGCCCGCGCCCAGCGCAACGCGGATTTCGACGTGGTAAGTCAGCTTCGGTCGCTCGAGAACAAGCTGCTCGATGTCAAGACCGCCGCCGTGCGTAAGCTGGGTCTGACGCAAATGCAGGATGTCGACGAAATCAAAAGAGAGGCCCAGGACGAACTTGCTTCCAGTCTGATCGATACGTTCAAGGAGGTGCTGGATTCGCGGTGTTATGGAAAGGCTCGGAAGGTGATGGCGGACGTACTCGGTCGCTCTGATTTTTGAACCGCTCGAGTTGAGTGATGCCGCTGGTCCGGACCACATCGATGCGGGCCTACATTTCATGCGACCCGATCTCGGCAGTCGACAATGATTGGTGAACTCGCCGAGGTCCCTCCATACCCCTGACCCCGCGATGTCCAGACATCAATATCGAGTTTCCTTCGACCCCATACCCGCCGTTGTTCATTTGGCTTCCCCTATCGGGAAGACACCGAAGAGTGTGGTCCCATCCGACCTATGAGCGAGTGACCGGAGACACCTCAAATCAGGATCCGCATAACTTATTGTTTCTAAACGTATTTAGCGGCAAAGATTGTTGAAAAGACCTTCGGGTGAGCGGAGAGGAACAAAAACGCTTGTGCATGCCACTGGTACCGTGATAGCCGTCTAGTATCGGATTCCAAGTTGATACCGGAGGATACTCATGGTGGGTAATGGCATGCAGCTCACGATTGCTGGCGAGAAAGTGCCGGTCAAGTATGAAACCGTGGGCATTGGCACTGTGCGGCTCAACGCCAACAATCCGCGCATCCGATTTTTGCTGAAGCATCGCAGGGCGTCAAAGGACCAGGAGAGCCTGCTGTCGATCGTCAAAGAACAGCCTGGCTACGATGGATTGCAGAAAGCGATACGCAAGGCAGGTGGACTTCACGATCCAATCATCGTGACACACGACGGGATCGCTGTTGAAGGCAACAGTAGGACGGCCGCTGTTCTGACGCTGCACAACGGCGCGAAGAAGGACACTCGGTGGCAGACGGTGCCCGTCATCCGCCTTCCGAAGACGGTAACCGAGCGCGCAATGGCGATGCTCATGGCCTCGTATCACGTTGCCGGGAAAACACGCTGGCGGGCCTACGCGCAGGCTGACCAGATTCACGAGCTTCGTAAAGTGCACGGCTGGACACCTGAGCAGATCGCCGACGAGACGCGAATGAATCCGCGCGAGGTGGAGCAGTATCTCGAAGCGTACGACTACCTCGTAAAAGAGGTTCTTCCGCACGTGAAGAATGGAGCTGCCACCGACGTGTTGGAGTCCAAGTTCAGCCACGCGCTGGAATTCATCAAGAACAAGAAAATGGCGTCACTACGCGAGAAGCCGTCGGTCCGGAAAGAGTTCGCAAAACTGCTGATCAACGACAAGATTAAAGGAGTCGAGGTCAGGGAGCTCGACAAAGTTTACGGAAACCGGAAAGCAACCGCCGCCCTAAAGAGCGGTGGATTCAAGGCGGCGAAGAAGATCTTGACCGACGACGATCCCTTGGCTGGTTCCAAAACCCTAAAGCAGGTGGAAGCCCTGACGAAGGCGCTCACCAAAATGGGACAGGACGAGATCGCTCTCCTCAAGAAGTCCGCCAAGGCGAGAAGCGTCGTGGTTAAGCTGCGGGACGCGGTGGATAGCGTCCTTGCTGTCGTTTCGGACAAAGGAAACAAGAATGGCAAGGCGTAGCGCGGCCGTCGCGAGGGCTGCGAATGTCGTCGTCGAGCAGGTTGACGAGATCACGCTCGACAAGGTGAAGGTCCAGGTGCGCGGGCAGGACCTGCCGCTCGACGACGTCCTCCTTGATCCCACAAACCCGCGAGTAGCGAACACTGTGGCCGCCGGCTTGCCGGGCGGCGCCAAAGCCGAGCAGCGCGCCCTGAACGATGTCTTATGGTCCGACTCGGACGTGCACGATCTCTACCGTTCCGTTCTCGCCAACCGCGGCCTTATCGAGCGCATCATCGTTCGCAACAACATGGTCGTGGCAGAAGGGAACTGCCGCACCGTGGTCTATCGTAAACTGCGGGATAATTTTCCGGACGATCCTCTTTGGCGGGCCATACCCGCCAGGGTACTTCCCGCCGACATCACTGATCGTCAAATTGCAATCTTGCTGGGCGAGCTTCACGTCGGCGGAAAAAATAAATGGTCTGCGTTCGAAAAGGCGGGTCACATTCATCAGCTATTCAATCAATTCGGAATGGTGCAGGAGGAGATCGCCAAGCTACTTAAGACCTCAAAGACCGCGGTGAACCATAACATTCGTGCGTTCGACGTGATGAAGAACAAATATCTTGTTTCATTCCCCGGCCCCGGCGCTGTGCGGAAATTCAGCTACTTCCAGGAGCTTTTCAAGAAACCAGAACTGCGAGAATGGGTGACGCACTCGCCCGAAGCGCTCGATGATTTTGTCCGATGGGTAGGCACTAACAAAATTGCTCAGGGACAGCACGTCCGCGAACTATGCGATATTGTTTCGAATCCTAGAGCGCTCGCCGCCTTTAGCAAGCAGGGCCGGGACGCCGCGCTAAAGATTCTAAACCAGGATCGGCCGGAGCTCAGCTCGCCACTCTTCAAGCTCATGGTTCAGATGACTGAGGCACTTGCCGATGCGCGCCTCGACGACATCCAGCGCGTCCGCAAGGACCCCACCGGGGGGGCAAAGACCATCGTCCGTAATCTCAATGCGGCTCTGGAGCGCTTCGTCGACCTCTGTGACGGTTTGAAATGACTCGGAGAACAGCCATGATTGCCTACACACGTAATATTCAGGGTGCGCGAGTGGAGCTGACGCTCACCGAAGTGGACCCGGACGTCGTGATCCTGGATTCCACTAACCCGAGGGTGGGTTTTTCGATGCGTCAGCTCGAGGACCAGGATCGCAGCGATGCTGCATGCACGCTGCTCTTGACCAGCCAAGAGGATACCGAGGGTCTCAAACGCTCAATCATCTTGTCGGGTGGCGTTCAGGAACCGATCTACTTGCGTCATGACCATACCGTGGCAGAAGGCAATCGTCGGGTGGTAGCCCTACGAGCGGCCAAGGAAGAGCATCCCGGTAATCCGGCATTCCAAACAATGCCAGCCTGGATCATCCCGGAAGGCACGCCGGAGGAAACCGTTCAAGACCTTCTAAACGAGATTCATCTCGGGTCTGTTCGCGGTTGGGCACCATATGAAAAAGCGCTGCAAATGCGAGCGCTGGTAAAGGCCGGTCTCATCGAAGCCGAGGTCGCCGAGCGGTACCGCATGACCACAAATGATGTGCGTCAACATATCGAAGCGGCAAATATGATGGACCGCATCTACGTTCCGATCACCGAGGACCCTGCTCATCCCGATCACCGCAGCAAATTTTCATACTTCCTTGAATTCACGCGCAACACGCGGATTACACAGCACCGAGAAGGAATGAATAATCTCCCGGAGCGCTTCGCATGTTGGGTACGAGATGGCAAAGTCGATACGGGCATGAAGGTCCGCAAGCTGCCGAAGATTCTTGACGCGAAAGAGGCTGTGCGCCTCTTGGAGGTGAACGGTTTCGACGCAGCTGAAGAGTACCTCGCGGAGAACAACCCTCGCGAACAGGAGCTTTATCTACAGCTCGAAAAGACGCGCGCCCGCCTTGCCAAAATGTCCATCGCGGAGATGGTTGAAGCCCGGCAGTGTCCGGAGCGCCTGGAGATTCTCACGTCTCTTCAGGAGACACTGGCGGCGGTGCTCGAAAATATCGACCGCGTTTCTGTGCCCAAGACCGCTAGGCGAGCCGCTGGAAATCGTAGATAGGGACCAGATGCCGAGCGGCAAGCATCAGACGCTTTTGCTTTGGGCGCGCGACGGATGTGCGCGGACGGGTTCGTCGTCACGGGCTTCGACCACAGCGCTGACCAGGCAGGCTTCTGGAACGAGCTGTCGACACCGTTCATGCTGAGGGGACATAGGCCGGATGCGTGGGGGGCGCGACTAGATGGCGCCCTGCTCGCCTTCGCCGAGGCAAAAACGGCCGCCGACATAGACAACGGACACACTCTCGCTCAGCTGCGAACATTCGGGAATGTTAGGATGAAAGGTGGCGGCCTCCTCTGTCCGCTGTACATTTCCGTCCCGCGCTACGAAGCCCGCAAGCTTGACGAGATCCTCATCAAGACGGGGCTCATCCGCGCGCGCCACGTCGTGCGGCTGCATGTACCGGAAATCCTGCTCGGAGGAATTCGCCGTGCCGCGTGAAGAGATCGCATCGCTTCCTCATCAAGTAGAGGGGACCGAGTTCCTTCGACAAAACGATCGTGCAGCTCTCTTTGACGAGCAAGGGCTCGGAAAGACTAAGCAGCTGATCGACGCCATCGCCGCCGAAATAAAGGGCGAAACCTTGAGCGGTGCTGTCATTATTTGTCCGAACGGGCTTAAGACGACCTGGGTTGAAGAAATAAAGAAATTCTCGGACTTGCCCGTTGCAGTGTTCGGGGCCGGCCGCAAAGCGCGCCGGCGCCCTTTCACAAAACTGCGTGCTGCGTTTTACGTTATCAACTACGAGGCGGTGGGAGCGGAGTTGCCAGCCCTGAAGGCGCTGTTGCGCTTCAAGCCGATGGCATTGGTCCTCGACGAAAGCCACCGTATCAAGACGCCGGATGCAAAAGTTACAGGAGCAGTTCTGCAGCTACGCGGCCACGCCGCCCGCCGCTATATCCTCTCCGGCACGCCCGTTGCGAACAAGCCTGAGGATTTGTGGAGTCAATTTTACTTTCTAGACGACGGCGTATCTCTTGGGGAGACCTTGGATGACTTCCGCGCGCGATATAAGGGCGCGGGCGGCGCCTACCAATCGCTAGACGATCTTCGTTTGAAGGTTGCTGGTCTCTCAAGGCGCCGCCTTAAGGATCATGCCGTAAAACTTCCTGCGAAGCAGATTCGCCGATTTAGGGTGAAGCTCTCTCCTCATCAGCAGGCGATGTACGATAGCATGCGGAACGAGCTCGCGCTGTGGGTGAAGTCGCTCACGGGTGAGCAGGTACTTCAAGAGGCCGACGCCATCCTTGCTAGGCTAGTGCGCTTGGCACAACTCGCGTCGAACCCCGGACTGCTGGATGCAGCATACAAAGAGGAACCTTCGAAATTCGCCGCTCTCGACCGTATTCTTGCTGAAGCTCTGTCCCAAGATTGGAGGAAGGCGATCGTCTGGAGTTCGTTTGTACCGAATATGGGCGTTCTTCAGCGACGCTATGCTCTGTACCGGCCGGTCACTATCCATGGTGCTATTTCGGGCCCGGAGCGGGATGCGGCGGTACGCGCTTTCAAGAGCGATCCCCAGGTCAAGCTAATGATTGCCAACCCAGCAGCGGCGCGTGAAGGCCTGACGCTCACTCAAGCCAATCTCGCCATATACTTAGACAGAACATTCAATTTGGTTGACTACATCCAGTCGCAGGATCGCATCCATCGCATCTCGCAGACTCGGGACTGCGAAATCCTATTGCTTGTAGCTGAGAACACAGTTGACAAATTTATTGACTTCTGCCTAGAGCAGAAGGCAAGGCTCGCGAAATATGTCCAGCAGGATGTAGGCAGCATCGCTCAGGAAGATCTTGCTCTGAGCAAGCCCGAAATCCTACGCGCGCTGTTGTGGCCGGAACAGAACGAGCGTTCAGAAATTGAAGCCTGAACAGCTTCGTTGTTTCACAAGCCGATTAGCCAGGACGTCGAGCCTTTTGGCCGGTTTCCCGCGCGCCACGCTTTTTCGCGCGAGTCTTTGAATTTCGGGGCACCGTGACAGGTGAATTCTTGCTTCTCTTTAGACTCTTGGCGGAAGTCCCCGTATTTGCTTCATCGCTTAGAGCGATCTTTTCCAGAATGCGGTCTACCAGTGATTTTGCCGCAACGCGATTGGTCGAACACTCATAGATCAGTTCGATCATTTGCCCGTACATGCCGCGTTTCGCTGGTGGTAGGACGTCGAGTGGAGAACTTGGCAACGATCTCGTAGCTTCACGTACCCGCTCCTCTATCTTTAATATGCGTGTGCCCAATTTATCCTTCTCGGAGTCCACCTCCTGAGCGTTGGCGAGTCGCCTCATTTTATTCAAGGCATGTTCAATCTGCCTCGACTGCCCTCGGCGCGCTTCTTTCCTGATGCCACCCTGCTTCAGGATATGCAGCCGTTCCTTCACTCCCTGCTCCTGTAGTTCGAAGTCCCGCAGCAATTGCCGGCGCTTGGAGCTGGTTCGGCAACGCTTCGAAATCGCTCGCGCGATGGGTGTGACCTGATTTAGCAAGTTGCTGTAGTGCGCGTTCTGCTCGAAATCATCTCTGCGGGCGTTCGGTATGATGCGCCTGTCGAGAATATGGACTTCTCCGATAGACCAGGAGTTAAAGCGCGGTTCCGTGAACAATTCTTCCAAGAGCGCGTTTCCGCCGATCTGGACATTGCCGACGCGCAGCCTCACCCCCTTGAAACCCGTTGCTGTTGGTACAGCGCCATCATATTCGTGATGCAAGAGCCAGCCGATCGCGGCCGAATTTCCGTCAACGTCTGGGATCGTGAAAATCTCTAGCCCTTCAAACTTCCCTTGCTTCTTCTCGTCAGTGAAACCACGCCGGTGTGGCCGATAGATCGCGCCGTCCACGCCAGAAACGCGAAGGTCAAAGGTGTCTAACTTCACCGCCGGCTCGACGGCTTGACGAATCTCTTCGGCGAAAGGGAATTCCGGAGAGAAAGGGACGGGAGCCACTTGCGATAGATATTCTGCAATCGCCGTCGGACTCATCAGTTTGTCGCTGCGTAACCGTACTACGCCATCAAGCTCAACCTCAAAGAAGCGAGAGGGATATCCGTCGGCCGGAATACGCGAGAGCGACACCGACCGTCGGATCAGATCTTCGATACCTGCGTCTGGATCGCTCGACCGAAGAACGGAGCGGAGCAGTCGGCAATCCCAATTCAGTTCGGACACGCGGCTCTCGCCCTGTGCGCGAGAACGGAACGTGAGGCGCTGCGCGTATCCTAATCCGGCCAAGCGACCTACGCCTCTGAAGCCGCGCGCAACGCCGCCTCGTTTTCCGCTCGCACCGAGCGAGGTCATACAGCGCGCGAAATCTTGCCAGGGCACACCAATGCCGTCGTCTCTAATCGTAACCTTCCGTAATGCCGAGTCGATGCTGATGGTAACTAGTCCCTTCTTGTGCCTCCCGTACAGCCCTGCCGCCAGCGCCTCATCAATCGCATCGGCGGCGTTTTGCACATATTCGCGGTAGATCGTCAGCGGATCGACATACATCGCGCTCGACACCAGTTCGAGCACATCCTTTCCGATCACGATCTTGTCGATCGACTCCGTCTCCGCGACCGGGCCTTTAGTCTTGAGAGCGAGGGCACCTTCAGTCATTGTAAGACTGTCCTTTCGTTGCGCGCTTTCGGGTTCTGTACAGCCGTTGGCTGTGAGGAAACCTCGCTTTCGAGGTCAGCGTCCTCCACAATCTCGTCGTCTGCCAGTCCGATCTGAAGCTGCTTGTCGTTGGCGGTCAGGAGCTTTTGCTTTGCCCAAATTCTGGCGAGTTCATCCTTCGGAACCGGAATGTAGAACTGGAGAGCAGCTTTGAGACGCGCGTCGGTGCAGCGCTTGACCAACATTGCAAACTCGCGTGGATCGCATGAAGAGAGAAGAATGATTAGTTCGGAGCGCTGCTCAAGGGTGAGACGCCGATACGCGGCTTGGTAGTCATGAAGTTCGGGCTTGCCTTCGAACCGTTCGTACCAATCTCGGTTGAAGATGAAGTCGTGTGGCATCGCAAGGATGCCTTCAAAGTCGCTCTGTGTATCTCCGAAGGCGCGCTTGAAGAAGTCAGGCTCGCCGCTGACGACGCCGTGCGTAGCCTGCAGAACAATCTGCAACGAACGAAGCTGATATCGAGTCCACTTCTCACCAACATGGCCGCGGTCGGGTCGATTAGTTGGTTGATAGCGCATAGGAAACGACCAAATCCGTACTCCCAATTCCTCGTTCAGTTTGACATTCAGACGCATTCGCTCAAACAAGTCGGCTGGACCATCGTGGAAGTTGTAGAGCATATAGTTGGAGAGCTCTGTCAGCCCGAATTCATGTGCATAGCGGATCGCTTGCTCGTACGGCTTCTTCACCCCGAGATGATCGAAGGCGATCCGGAGCGGCTTCAGACAGATGGTCGCGAGTTCTCGGAGATACACCGGATCCTTGCATAGGATTCTGGCGTCGACGCCCTGGTTGAAATCGACCCGACGTTGCACTGGCGTCCGCGTGCCATCGCGCTTGAGCTTGGCGCCCGGCGTAAAGCCAAGGTCGCGTATCTCCGCAATAATCTCCTTGAAGCGGGGCGATGCGACGACGTTGTTGTCCATGAGCATCAGGTCTTTCTTTTGCCCATAGAGCCGATCGATTTCTCGCACGAGTCCGGTGAGTGACTCCGTGTCGCGTTGCGCGCCTTCAAGTTTCGGGACGCCACAGAAGTGGCACTTCCTGATGCAGCCCCGAGACGTGTAGGCGAAATATGCGTCGTTGACAGGATAGTGGTATTCAATCTGCGACAGGATGCTGTAGTCGGGGACGAGATCCTCGATCGGACGTCCGCTCGTGTCCCCGGAATAAAGTTCTTCGGAAAAATCATCGAGCTGAAGCGCTACCGCTGGCGGCGCGCTCAGAAGCCCTTTGATGAAACGGATGCCGTGCCATTCCGGTTTGGCGCGAAATCTCTCATTCATAAGCGAGGCCGCGATGCCGCCCACGAAGACCTTATCTGCCTGCCCGCTCGCGGCATGCAGAGCGAAGTCTATGGTCTGCGCAATCTTGGCGAATTCGAACGAGAAGAGGGTCGTGACGTAGATACGGTCCCAAGCGGTCGAAAGGACACTCTTGTCCTCGCCTTTGATAAACCGAACTTTGTCCTGCTTTCCTTGCGGTCCGTGATATTGAGCAATCTTCATCAGACCGAGGGGTGGATATTTGTTCTTGTACCCCGGCTCGATGAGCAGAATGTTTTTACCGGCCATGGCTACCCGTCCTTTCGGTAGCAAGCGTTTCGCTTCTTATCTTCAGCAAGACTCGCAGCGCTTCCTTGGCGCCCGACTCTCCGCCGAGTCCCTTGAATGTGCCCTGTCCAGTCCAATCAACACTCGGCCCCAGCTCTGCGAGTTCGGTCCGGAAGGCGCGACGTGCGCAAGCGGCCGCTGCGCCTTTTTCCTGATAAATCTGGGCCATCAGTCCGGTAAGCGCATAAACACCGACGCCCTTCGTTATTAGATGCCCGCGCGGGTCGCTCCAAGGGCCTGGCATGACATCCGTGACTGCAAGCCAGAACTCGACAACCATAGCGGCCACGGCTTCTGCGCTTTCACGCTGGAGGATTCCCGTTGGGGTGAGTAAGTAGTCCCGCACCGCCTTTTGCATTGTCCGCAGTGAGGCGCGCCGCGTGAGACCAGACGTCTTGTCGCCACCTAAATCAAGCTGACGTCGCCAAGGAGATTGTTCGTTTACGTTCAGCTGCAATGCGATGAATAGCTCTGGGCGCTCTGATGCCAGATCAGCAGCGAGTTGCGCGTCGTGAAAGTCGAGCAGGCTCGTGCTCAGCCCTTTGGCCTTGCTGTTGATAACCCGGAATGCTTCCATCTCTTCGCGTGCGCTCAGCCCGATAAAACACATGAAGGGCAGCGGTACGTCGAGGTCGTGGAGGTGCCCCAAGCGATGCTGGCAATCCACCTGCGCCAGTACACGTGCATCCCCGTCAATTTCGAGTCGCGCATGGGCGCCTTTGCCTATCAGGCGCCAGTGATTGGCAGCCTCCGGTCGGACGTTAAACGTGAGCGGTATGGTCATGGAGCCGTCGGTTTGAACGTACCGCCGGAAATCCAGGCTGTGTTGTGGATTGAGGCGCCGCTGATAGCCTGTGCCAGCGTCTTCGTTGAGAACATCGGCGTAGCTCAGCCGGTGCAGAACGGTTGCGGGCGCAAATCCAACCAACGCGGGCTGCCGCACCGCCTGGCCTAGGTGCCCGTAGAGCTTGGTCTTCTTCCCATCCGTCATTAGGCCATCCTGCAGCACTTGCAGCCGTAGACTGCAGTTATTGCACCCTCGATTCGCCTACTCAAGGGATATTCACGGACGGTACTTCCGATTTGCACAGCAAGTACGGGACCCACTCACACGGTGAGCCCCACCATGCGCTTCTGTTCTCGCCAACACACCGGCAGGGGCGCCAACAACTTCGAAAGAGACAAGTCTGTGGGCTGCCGCCCTTGCGCAATGCGCTCTATGATTTCCGGAGCGAGCAGGGTCAGCCGTAGCACGCGACCCACGTAAGACTCATTGATCTTCTCGGCGGCGGCGATCTCTGCGATGGTCGCGTAGGTGCCGTTCTCCAGCATTTCCCGCCAGCGGAACGCCCTGGCGATCGCCTTGACCGTGGCGTTGTCGATGCGGCGGGCGATGGGCGCCGTCGTCACGTTCGTGCCGTCGGGAGCAACAACGAGTTTCCGGCCACCGCGCTTCCGAATTGAAATCGGCACCCGCACGGTGATGGTGCGACCGTCGCTGCTGATCTTCGGCTTCGTCATTACGCAGCCTTTTGCCCTGGCCTGACCGCGTCCAGCTCCGCCGTCAGGTTCGCTAGCCCTTCTGTTCGCAGTCGGATGTCGATGCCATCCGGGTCCACGTCGACTCGTTCGATGAGCAACTGGATGATGCGAACCTGCTCGGCGGGGAAGAGTTCGTCCCAAAGCGGGTCGAGACGCTGCAAAGCGGCACTCACCTCTGATTCCTGCAGCCCAGCAACCAGCCGCTTTCCCGCCCGCCACGTTCGCACGATCATCTCGGGCGATCGCAAAAGGCCCCGAACTTGGTCGATAACTGCACCCTCGATCTCACCGGCCGATACCCTTCGCACCGTGCACTGTGGAGCATCGTGTTTCAGCACGGTGGTCGCGATGTAGTAGCGGTAGAGACGTCCGCCCTTACGCGTGTGCGTTGGCGTCATGGCGCATCCGCTCGGACCGAAAATCAGCCCTTTCAGCAACGCCGGGGTCTGCGCGCGAGTGCTGGCGGCACGTTGACGCGCGCCCTCGCTCAGGATGGCGTGGGCCTCGTCCCACAGCGTGTTGCTGATGATGGCGTGGTGTTCGCCAGGATAGGACGTGCCCTTGTGGACGGCCTCGCCAAGATACACCCGGTTCCTGAAGAGCTGATAGACGTAGGACTTATCGATGAGGCGCCCGCGTTTTCCGCGCACATCTTCAGCTCGAAGCACCCGGACGAGTGCCGTTACCGAGCCGCTCTTCGTGAATTTCTCGAAGATCCGCTGGACCGTTGCGGCTTCGGCTTCATTGAAGACGAGCTTGCGATCCTTGACGTCATAGCCGAGCGGCACGAACCCACCCATCCACATCCCCTTCTTGCGAGAAGCAGCAAACTTGTCACGGATGCGCTCGCCGATGACCTCCCGCTCGAACTGAGCGAACGAGAGCAGGATGTTGAGCGTCAGCCGCCCCATGGACGTGGTCGTGTTGAACGATTGCGTGATGCTCACGAAGGTGACGTTATTGCGGTCGAATACCTCGACCAGCTTCGCGAAATCCATCAAGGCTCGGCTGAGGCGGTCGATCTTGTAGACGACTATGACGTCGACGCGATCGCCTTCAATGTCGGCGAGCAACCGCTGCAGCGCAGGTCGCTCCAGCGTCGCCCCGGAAATCCCACCATCATCATAACGGTCGGGGACGAGCACCCAGCCTTCCGGTTTCTGACTTGCGATGTACGCCTCGCACGCCTCTCGTTGTGCGTCGAGCGAATTGAACTCCATATCCAGCCCCTCCTCGCTGGACTTGCGCGTGTACACGGCGCACCGGAGCTTTCGGACGATGGGCTTCTTCATTCCGCTCCCCGCCGGTTCTTCAAGCCGAAAAAGAGGAGCCCGTTCCATCGCGTGCCTGTAATGGCGCGTGCAATCGCGGACAGCGATTTGAAAGGCCGACCCTGATATTCGAAATCCTCGTCACGCACCGTCACGCAGTGCTCGACCCCCTGATATTCCCGGATCAGGCGCGTGCCGGAGAGCGGTCTGTCATTGCCTGGGCGGCGGCGACGTGCTGGGTCTCGGCCGTCGAGGGCCCAGGCAATGTCCTTGAGCCGTTTGATCGTCTCGGGCCTAAGCCCGCCCAAGGCGAGTTGTTGGATTCGATAACCAAGGCGATGCTCCAAAAACCTGCGGTTATAGGGCGGCGGTTCGGTTTCGAACAACTCGCGCCATTTCTGTTTGAGGTGGGCGATTGGGGCGGTTTTGAGGGTCGCCAACTGCCCCAGAACGGTGTCAGCCATCCGAGTTTCTCCGGTCCACGCGGATTGGATGACCGCTCTGGCTGGGCGAGATGTCGAGCGAAAATTCTCCGGTGTCCTGAAATAAAGGATTGGACTGTCGCGCGCGCAGCCGTATTAGGCCGGCCGCGAAAATTTCGGCGATTTCGGCGAGGCGTTCGTCTCCGCTTTCCCGTGGGCTTGGCGCAGCGCTCATCTCCCCAAAATGTCCCAAAAAAATAGGAAGTCGAGACCGATGAATCCGACGACGTACGCGCCCGAACTGGATCGTAATCAAACGCGTTCGATCGCGCGATTTGCGTGTGAATAAAAGAGATCAAACCAGGGTCTATGCTGCGGTGAGTGGATCCCGAGGCAATGCGATTCGCACAAATCGTACGTGAGCGAGATGCTGCGCCGATATGCACCGGCCAAGCGCGGGCGCAAATTATCGTACAGCCAGTCAGCCCTCGTGTTTCACATGAAACACACTGCGTACGATGGGATACGTGCGCTTACTATCAGGGAAGACACTCGTGCCCAACTCCATCAATCCTGTGGAACACTGAGGCAAAGTTCTTCTTCGGCAACTCGAGACGCAGCCTAATACCGAATCATTTTGGTCCTCCAATGGAGGCAAGGGCCTCGCGTCGCCGTAACCAAGAATTCAGGAGAGCCGAGATGCAAAGCAAGAAGATGGGTCGCCGTCCGAAGCAGCCGACGCTGGAATGCAACGAGTGGACCGACACAGATCCTAAAACCGGTACAAGGATCTCTGTGGTCCACAACATTCGAGGGGTACTGGCCACCGAAACCCGGCATTACGAGTCCTTGGCTCTTGGATTGCAGGATATGAGCAGTTCTTCTGACAGACAACGGCTGGAAGAATTGTGTGAGAATACCAGGGACCAGCTGGAGAAGCTCGGCCTTCCTTCAGACCGCATTCCGTTTTGGATTCAAATCGACGACGGAGAATGGGAGCCGGATCTTGCCGGCGCCCGCCCGCAGGCCCAACGCAATCTGAGAGGCTCAACTTGGCGCAAAAGGCTTGAACAGCTGACGGAGCCTCTCTCGAAGGAACGTGCCGCCGGCGACGTGTTGTATGCACTTACTGCGTTACTAAAGCGTCCAGGGATTGATGAGCATCTATGGCACATCAATCGAGCGATGAACGCGTATCGCTCGTTTTCCCTTGCTGGCACGATCAATAATCTGGCGGCAGCAGGAATTGCCGCGCGAAAAGCTCGTGCGGCCGGTCCAGCCGTGAAGCGGAAGCGTGCCAATGAAATTCGTCGGCTCATCGGCGTCCATGCGGAGAATTATTGGTCCTCTCATCCCATTCTGAGGAACGATGCCAGCAACACGGCGGCGCAAATCGTCATGACCGTCAACGCCGACCTGATCACCAGGGGTCTTCTGCCCCCCACAACAGAAGGGCTCAAAGCAAAGACGATCGGCGATCATATCCGCGCTGTTATCAGGGGATAAGAATTCTGAATCCGCCAATTTGGAAACCAAATTGGCCAATCTCGAAATTTCACTCCGTCTGAGTGCTGCTCCGAATCCGTTATTCGTCGTGCGCCTGGGAGAGGGGTCACGTGACCTCTCCTCGCTCGGAGCGCGGTCAATGACAGCTTACACGTCCTCAGATGCTGCGGCTCTCTTGACCGAGACCGAGGCCGCTCGCTTCCTCTCGGTTTCAACGCGAACACTGCAAGCATGGAGGCTCAAGCGTTTTGGTCCTCCATTTTGTCGCTGTGGCCGAGCAATTCGGTATCGACGTGACGCTCTGATCGATTGGACGGATTCCAACACTGTCAGTCCTGCGCCCAAAGTACACCAGAACAGAGGGCCGGTATCGTGCGCACCGGCTTGAGGACCAACCACCTCCGTGAAGTCGTCGCGCGTCTCCACGATGGGCTGACAGAAGACGCATCTGGGGAGGAGGAGGAGGCAGCAGACGCCACGACGGGTTCGGAAACTCTCTACAAGCGGGTTGCCCGGGCCAAGGCCCGATGGCTGCGGCGGGTCATGTACGGGACGGTCGCGACGTCCACCGAGAAATGCTTCGCGTATGCAATCGCTGAACATCTCAACTGTGTGACGTTGGACGCATGGCCTGGTCAGGCCCGGCTGACGCAGCTACTCGGCTTCAAATCGGAAAAGACGATTCAGCGCGCAGCGCTTGGCCTGGAGGGCCTGACCGTGCTCCTCATTCGTCGCAGCAGGAGCCGGTACCGGTATGCTCCGGTGTTTCTGCCGGGCGATGAAGACAAGATTGTCTCGACAAAAGGACAAACCAGTCCCCACCAGAGCGGACACGGATGTCAGGGAATCCTTATTACTCATCCATGTTAATTCATCCGTCCCAAGAAAGGGGACGTCCGATAAGAAGAAAGAGGATCAGCACAATGAACTCCGCTATCGCAGGAGCCAACGTGGTGCGATCGAAGTCAAGGTCGCCGCAATGCTGGGCGACGGCGGCATCGATGCTCTTGGGCGCCTCGACGCGATCGACGGCTCCATCGTCGAGCGGTTGTGCCGAGCCTATGTGGCGGGCGCCCTCGGGGAGCGGGAACTGTTCGCGGCCCGCCTTGCGGTCGAGCAGGTACGCTAGCCATGCCGAAATGCCCGCCCCTCCATCAAGCTCTCGGCCAGAGGACTCACACGGACTGCCGGCGTGAGTTCGATCATCGCCGCGGCTCGTCGCGTGAGCGCGGCTACACGACGGCGTGGCAGAAGGCGCGGGCAGCGTATCTCGCGCAACACCCTCTCTGCGTCTTCTGTGAGCGCGATGGCCGGGTGACGGCCGCTGTCGTGGTCGACCACGTCGTAGCGCATCGCGGTGATCACCAGAAGTTCTGGGACCCGGATAACTGGCAGTCGCTGTGCCAGCCACATCATGACAGCGCCAAACAGCGTCAGGAGAGAAACCGGCCAGAGGGGGGGGGGTCAAAAGTCCACGATCCCCGCAGCGGGACCGGTGCCCTCGCAAAACTTCTGCGTCCGCGAAATTGGACCGGGGGGTCAAATGAGCAGCGGTGATTGGCCAGCCGACAAGGTCGAACGATGGCCGCTCGATCGGCTGGTGCCTTACGCGCGCAACGCCCGCACGCACGATGACACGCAGGTGGCGCAGATCGCAGCGTCGATCCGGGAGTGGGGCTGGACGAATCCGGTGCTCGTCGACGAGCAGGGAACCATCATCGCGGGCCACGGCCGCGTGCTGGCCGCCCGGCAGCTCGGACTCCAGGACGTGCCGGTCATGGTCGCGCGCGGCTGGAGCGAGGCGCAGCGCCGGGCCTATGTGCTCGCTGACAACAAGCTCGCCGAGAACGCAGGGTGGGACAAGCAAGTTCTGATGTTGGAGGTCGGCGATCTCACCGCGTTGGGCTTCGACCTCTCACTGGTCGGGTTCTCGGACCGGGAGCTGACCTCGTTCGCAGCCGCACAGCACCAGGGCCTGACGGATCCGGATGACGTCCCCGAGGCTCCGGTCGAGCCCGTCAGCCGCGTCGGCGACGTGTGGCTGCTCGGAGCGCACCGGCTCGCATGCGGCGACTGTACCGACGCAGCCGCAGTGAGCGCCGTGCTGGCTGGGGTTGTGCCTCACCTGATGGTGACCGATCCGCCCTATGGCGTGTCCTACAGCCCGAAATGGCGCGCGCAGGCGGGGCTCTCGGACGGGAGTACGCTGGCCCGCGGTGAAGTGCTCAATGACGACCGGGACGACTGGCGCGAGGCCTGGATGCTGTTTCCTGGCGATGTCGCCTATGTGTGGCACAGCGCGCTGCACGCCGGCACGTGGCGACGAGCCTGGAAGCCGCCGGCTTCGTCATCCGCTCGCAGATCATCTGGGACAAGACCCGACTGGTGATCAGCCGGGGGGATTACCACTGGAGGCACGAACCGGCCTGGTATGCGGTGCGCAAGGGCAAGACCGGACAATGGGGTGGCGACCGCAAACAGACGACAGTCTGGGAGATCCCGCATGCCAGGTCGGAGACCGGCCACGGCACCGAGAAACCGGTGGAGTGCATGAAGCGGCCGATGCAGAACAACTCGTCGACCGGCCAAGCGGTCTACGACCCATTCTGCGGCTCCGGCACCACCATCATCGCGGCTGAGATCACCGGCCGGGTTTGCCACGGGATCGAGCTCTGGCCCGCCTACGTGGACGTCGCCATCAAGCGCTGGGAGGCGTTCACCGGACACACCGCGATGCTGGAGGCCACGAAGGAAAGCTTTGCCGAGGTTGCTGCGAAGCGCACGGGCGCAACTTGCGTCGACCCTACCGTCACCTCTCCGGTCGGAGGCTAGTCATGCGCGGACGCAAGCCAAAGCCCACGTATCTGAAACTTCTCAACGGCAATCCCGGGAAGCGCGCGCTCAACGAGCAGGAACCGAAGCCCGAGGCGGCCTTGCCGAGCCCGCCCGCAGAGCTGTGCGAAGACGCCAAGCTCGAGTGGGAGCGGATGGCTCCGCTCCTCCATCAGCTCGGCACCCTGTGCGAGATCGATCGCGCGGCGCTTGCCGCGTACGCCCAGGCTTATGGCCGGTGGCTCAAGGCCGAGCGCGCGATCTCGACCATGGCGGAGCGCGACCAGCTCACCTCCGGCCTGATGATCAAGACCACCAACGGCAATCCGATCCAGAACCCGCTGGTCGGGATCGCCAACCGGGCCATGGTCGACATGGTGCGCTACGCCGCCGAGTTCGGCATGACGCCGAGCGCCCGCAGCCGCATCGCCAAGGAGCCCTTCGAACATGACCCTCAGGAGAGCTTCTCCCAATTCTGGGCAATGGATGGCCGCCCGAGCTAAAGCCCCCCGCCCGCCCCTGGCGCGGGCCCTGCGCTATGCCGAGCAGGTCATCGAGGGCCGGATTCCGGCCTGCGTCTTCGTCCGGCAGGCCTGTGAACGGCAACTGCGCGACCTGTCGCGGCGGCGCTGGCCCTACCGGTTCGACCCGCTGGCCGCAGAACGGATCTGCCGGTTTGCCGAGCTGCTGCCCCACATCAAGGGGCCCATGGCCGGCCAGCGCATCGAGCTGGCCCCCTGGCAGGCCTTCATCCTGACCACCGCGTTCGGCTGGGTCCGGGCCGATACGGGCAAGCGGCGCTTCCGCCGGTCTACATCGAGGTGCCGCGCGGCAACGGCAAGACCACGATGTCCGATGCGCCGGCGCTCTACATGCTGACGGCCGATCGGGAAGGCGGCGCCGAGGTCTACAGCGCCGCCCGCACGCGCGACCAAACCAAGATCGCGTTCTGGACCGCGCAGGAGATGGTACGGAGGTCGAGGGACTTCCGCAGGTCGCTCGGCGTCGAGGTGCTGGCGCACCGGATCGTGCAGGCCCGGTCTGCGAGCTACTTCGAAGCGGTCTCCGCCGACGCCGACATCCTGGAGGGCAAGAATGTCCACTTCGGGCTGATCGACGAGTTCCATGCCCACCGCAGCCGCGACGTCTACGACGCCATCGAGACCGGGGCCGGCAAGCGCGACCAGT
This sequence comes from Alphaproteobacteria bacterium, assembly GCA_034669045.1. Taxonomy (GTDB): domain Bacteria; phylum Pseudomonadota; class Alphaproteobacteria; order Rhizobiales; family Xanthobacteraceae; genus VAZQ01. The sequence continues at coordinate 2,500 of JAXDOD010000143.1, read as the reverse complement.
CGATGCTCTGGGCCATCGCGACCGCGGGTTCCGATACGCTAGGCGTCTGCTACGAGCAGCAGGCCTACGTGCGCAACATCCTGAAGGGGACCATCAAGGACGAGAACTATTTTGGGATCATCTACACCATTGATGAGGGCGACGACTGGACGGCCGAAGCGACCTGGCGCAAGGCCAATCCGAACTACGGCATCTCGGTCGAGCCCGAACATCTCGCCTTGCAGTGTCGCAAGGCCATGCAGTCGCCGGCCTCCCGGGCCTCCTTTCTGACCAAGCACCTCGACGTCTGGATCCAGGTGGACCAGGCCCTGTTCGACATGGCGGCCTGGGAACGTTGCGCCGATCGGGGCCTTGCCCTCGAACAGTTCGAGGGCCAGCCTTGCATCATCGCGGTCGACCTCGCGACCAAGACGGACATTGCGGCCGTGATTCTTCTCTTCCAGAAGGACGGAAAACTGATCCCGTTCGCGCGCTTCTATGTCCCGGAAGCTGCGGCCGATGTCCCACACCTCGACAGCTACCGGGCTTGGGTATCCCAGGGCCAGATGACCGCGACGCCGGGCGATATCATCGACTTCGACCGGATCGAAGCGGACATTCTCGAAGCGAGCAAGCGATTCCAGGTCGGCGAAGTCGCCTACGATCCCTGGCAGGCAACCCAGCTCGCAACCCGCTTGCAGACGCAAGGTGCACGCGTCGTCGAGTTCCGGCAGACGGTTGCGAACTTCTCCGAACCCACCAAACAGCTCGATGCGCTGATGCGCTCGGGAAAGATCGTACACGACGGCAACGCTGTCCTTGCCTGGATGATCGGGAATGTGGTCGGTCATTACGACGCGAAAGAGAACGTCTACCCACGTAAGGAGCGGCCGGAGAACAAAATCGACGGAGCCGTGGCCCTCATCATGGCCCTCGGCCGCCACATGGTGTTCGAGGAACAGCCAAGTCTTGACGAGTTTCTGAAGCGGTCATGGTCTGAAATTGTGCGCCTTGGCCGCCCCGCATCACATTCACATCTTCAATAACGAACGCGCTTTCTCGGTGATCGGCTAAAATTTCGAAGCTGGAACCTTGGCTGGCAACGTCAGCCAGTCCGGATATCCTGATTGCCAAAAAGGATGTCGTTATCCTGGATTCCAAACAGAGTATCCGCTCCGACCCCGCCCGACAGGGATTCGTTGCCAAGTCCGCCGGTCAGCATATTGGTGCCACCATCGCCGGTTACCGAGTCAGCATAGCTGAAGCGATTAGGTTTTCGATGCCGATCACGCGTCGGTGCTCGCGCCACCCGTATTCTGGGGTGAGTTCCGCAGCAGCAACCGCGCTGATTTGTTCGACGTGCGCGTCGGCGGCCTCGGCGACATGGACTTCCGCCTGAACGCGCATGGGCGAATACTCTTTAGGGCGCCTCGAAAAATAGCCACTCCGACTGCGCCGTGCGAGTCTCATCGATGGCAGCATGATTCGGGAGGCGCAGATGGGTCAGCTTGGGTTCTTCGATACGGAGAAGCGGTTGGCAGCGCTGTCTGCGAAGGGTGATTCGCTGGAAGCCATCGATCGACTGGTGCCGTGGGAGAGTTTTCGCGCCGACATCGAGGCGGTGGTGCTGACACCGGACGAGGTAAAGAAGAGTAGTGCCGGCCGGAAACCGATGGATGCGATCGTGATGTTCCGCATGCTGGTGTTGCAAGCCCTTCACAATCTTTCGGACGAGCAGGCGGAATACCAGGTGCGCGACCGGTTTTCGTTCACGCGGTTTCTGCGGCTGGGCATTGAGGACGGTATCCCGGACGCGACGACGCTGTGGCTGTTCCGCGAGAAGCTCGCCAAGGCTTCGCTGATTGAGAAGTTGTTCGAGCGCTTCGACCAGCATCTTGCGGCGCAGGGCTACATGGCGCGTGGCGGTCAGATGGTTGATGCCACGATCGTGCCGGTACCGAAGCAACGCAACAGCCGTGACGAGAACGAGACCGTGAAGGCCGGCCAAACGCCGACGGAGTGGGAGAAGAAACCTGCAAAACTGCGCCAGAAGGACCACGACGCCCGCTGGACGAAGAAACACGGCAAGAGCTTCTTTGGATACAAGAACCACGTGAATGCGGACGCCAAGCACAAGCTGATCCGACGATACGAGGTGACCGATGCGGCGGTGCACGACAGCCAGCCGCTCGACGCACTCTTGACCAAGGGCAACACGTCGACCGAAGTGTTCGCCGACAGCGCCTATCGCTCGGCCGAGACCGAGGCAAAGCTCAAGGCTGGCGGCTTTCGCAGCCGTATTCATCGGCGCGGGCGCCGCAACCATCCGCTGTCGGATGCGCAAACGCGGGCGAACCGGGCCAAGAGCAGAATTCGCGCGCGCATCGAGCATGTGTTCGGAGCGCAGCAGAGTTCGGTGGGCGGCCGGATCGTGCGCACGATCGGCATCGTGCGGGCACGCGCCAAGATCGGCCTGCAGAATTTGGCCTACAACATTCGTCGCATGGTCACCCTGGACCGG
>JAXDOD010000142.1:0-24293 GCA_034669045.1 Alphaproteobacteria bacterium | reverse complement strand
CAGAATCGGGCGTAATTCCCGTTGCATCGGCGGCCTGTGGTCGCTATATGCGCGTCATCTCACACGCGGACCTTGGCACAACGCCGTCCGGTGGCTCGTTCCTTCCGAGGAGGAGCTTCCTGGTCCGCGGCGGCTCAACCGGAGAATGACCATGTCACTACCTGACTTCTCGATGCGTCAGCTATTGGAAGCTGGCGTTCACTTCGGCCATCAGGCCCACCGCTGGAACCCGAAGATGGGTGAATACATCTTCGGCACCCGCAATAACATCCACATCATCGATCTCGCCCAGTCGGTGCCGATGCTGCATCGCGCCCTGCAGGCGGTGAGCGACACGGTCGCCAAAGGCGGGCGCATCCTGTTCGTCGGCACCAAGCGGCAGGCGCAGGACCCCATCGCGGACGCCGCCAAGCGGTGTGCCCAGTATTACGTCAATTCACGTTGGCTCGGCGGCACGCTTACCAACTGGAAGACCATCTCGGGATCGATCTCGCGCCTGCGCAAACTCGAAGAGATGTTGGCCTCCAACGAGGCCGGCGGCTACACCAAGAAGGAACGTCTCGAGTTGCAGCGCGAGCGCGACAAGCTTGACCGCGCGCTCGGCGGCATCAAGGACATGGGCGGGCTGCCCGACCTCCTGTTCGTGATCGACACCAACAAGGAAGACATCGCCATCAAGGAAGCGCGGCGGCTCGGCCTGCCGGTCGCGGCCGTGGTCGACACCAATTGCGATCCTGACGGCATCACGTTCGTGGTGCCCGGCAACGACGACGCCAGCCGCGCCATCACGCTCTATTGCGATCTCATCGCCAAGGCCGCCATCGACGGCATCTCGCGCGCGCAGGGCGACATGGGTGTCGATACCGGCGCCGCGGCCGAGCCGGTCGCCGAATCCTTGCCGGCGCCGGTTGAAGGTCCCGGCTACGAGGTATTGTCCGGCCCGCGCGGCGTCGCCGACGACCTCAAGAAACTTCCGCACGTTTCCCCGCCGATCGAGAAGAAGCTCAACGACCTCGGCATTTTCCATTACTGGCAGATCGCCGCCTTCAGTCCCGTGGCCGCGCATCAGATCGGCGAAGAGGTCGGGTTGCCGGGCCGCATGGAAGGCTGGATCGCGCAGTCGAAGGAATTGAGCGCCGAATAGCAGGCGGCAGAACGCCGGCGACCGACACCGGAAGTCCGCAAATTGCCGGGATGGCCGTTGCGTCCGCCGTCGTTCGTCTCGCTTCGTCCGATGCCCGCCGCGACCAGAAAAGGACCCCACGATGGCCAACGTCAGCACTCAGATGGTCAAGGAGCTCCGCGAGCGTACCGGCGCGGGCATGATGGATTGCAAGAACGCGCTGACCGAAACGACTGGCGACATGGAAGGCGCGGTCGACCTGCTGCGCAAGAAAGGGCTCGCCAAGGCCGCCAAGAAGGCCGGCCGCATCGCCGCCGAAGGCCTGATCGGCGTGGCGCTGACCGCCACCAAGGGCGTCGTCGTTGAAGTCAATTCGGAGACCGACTTCGTTGCCCGCAACGACTTCTTCCAGGGCCTGGTGCGCATGATCGCCGACGTCGCGCTCACGGCCGGGACCGACGTCGAGGACATCAAGAAGGCCAGGATCGGCGACCTCACGGTTGCCGACGCGATCGCCGAATCGATCGCCAAGATCGGCGAAAACATGACGCTGCGGCGCGCCGCCAGCCTGGAGATCGGCAAGGGCGTGATCGCGAGCTACGTCCACAATTCGGTGGCCGAGGGCCTCGGCAAGATCGGCGTCATCGTCGGGGTGGAATCGGCCGGCCAGGCGTCCGAGCTCGCGCGCATCGGAAGGATGGTGGCGATGCACGTCGCCGCCTCCAACCCACAGGCAATCGACGCCGCGCATCTCTCGCCGGACGTGATTCGGCGCGAGAAAGAGGTGCTCGCCGACAAGTTCAAGGCGCAGGGAAAACCTGCGAATGTCATCGACAAGATCGTCGAATCAGGGCTCAAGACCTTCTACAAGGAGGTCTGTCTGCTCGATCAGCCATTCATCCACGAGCCCGACAAGACGGTGGCGCAGGCGGTCAAGGACGCCGAGGGCGCGGCCGGCGCGCCGATCAAGATCGCGGGCTTCGTGCGCTTCGCCTTGGGCGAAGGGATCGAGCGGCCGGACACCGATTTCGCCGCCGAGGTGGCTGCGACCGTCGGAGCGCGTTGACCGCAGTCAGCCTGCCGACCGCGCCCCAAGGCGACAGGGGCGATCGGGACCGAGCGAACGCACCATGGCCCAGCCGATCTACCGACGCGTCGTGGTGAAGGTCTCCGGCGAAGCCCTCATGGGCCCCGAGCATTTCGGCATTCATCAGCCGACGCTCGAGCGCATCGCGGCCGACCTGGTGGCGACGCAGGCGCTCGGCGTCGCGCTCGGCATCGTGGTCGGGGGCGGCAACATCTTCCGCGGCGTGAAGGTTTCCGACCAGGGCATTCCGCGCGTCACCGGCGACATGATGGGCATCCTCGCCACCGTCATGAACGCGCTCGCGCTCGAAAGCGCGCTGGCGCAGGCCGGCGCCGCGGTGCGCACCATGTCGGCCTTGGCGATGCCGGAAATCTGCGAGACCTACGAACGGCGGCGCGCCGCGCGGCACCTCGCCGAGGGACGCATGCTCCTGCTGGCGGCCGGCACCGGCAATCCATTCTTTACCACCGACACCACCGCGGTGCTGCGCGCCGCCGAGCTCGGCGCCGACGCCGTCCTCAAGGCGACCGACGTCGACGGCGTCTACAGCGCCGACCCGAAGACCGACAACAACGCCAAGCGCTACGACCGCCTCAGCCATCAGGAGGCGATCGAGCGCAAGCTCAAGGTCATGGACACGACCGCCTTCGCGCTTGCCCAGGAAAACCGTATGCCTATCATCGTGTTCTCCATCCGCACGGCAGGAGCGATCGAGGCGGTGCTGCGCGGACAAGGGCATGCCACCGTCGTCGGCGATTGAGGTAACGCACACATTCGAAGCGCCGCAGCCGGACGCGGCGCGCAGGATCGACCGAACAGCTTCGAGGGGTCGCCATGGCAAACGAAACGCACGATATCAATGACATCAAACGGCGCATGCAGGGCGCCTTGGCGACGCTCAAGCACGAGATGGGAGGGCTGCGCACCGGGCGCGCCTCTCCCGGCATGCTCGAGCCGGTGCAGGTCGAGGCCTACGGCACGCACATGCCGTTGAATCAGGTCGCCACCATCAGCGTGCCCGAGCCGCGCCTGCTTTCGGTCCAGGTTTGGGACAGGTCGATGGTTCATGCCGTCGAAAAGGCTATCTCGGCCTCCAATCTCGGATTGACGCCGTCGACGGAAGGGCAGGTGCTGCGGCTGCGCATCCCGGAGCTCAACGAGGAGCGGCGCCGCGACCTGGTCAAGGTCGCGCACAAATATGCGGAAGCCGCTAGGGTTGCGATCCGGCATGTTCGCCGCGACGGGCTCGACGTGCTCAAGAAGATGGAAAAGGATCATAAGATCAGCGAGGACGACGGCAAGCGATCGTCCGACCAGGTTCAGAAAGCTTGCGACGAATCGATTGCCGAGGTCGACAAGATGCTCGCAATCAAAGAAAAGGAGATCCTCACGGTGTGAGGTGACCGGGCGATGTCCAAGGCCGAGCCAGTGCCAAGCATGCAGATGGGCGAATTCGCCGTGCCCCGGCACGTGGCCATCATCATGGATGGCAACGGGCGCTGGGCTTCGGCGCGCGGACTGCCGCGGACCGAGGGGCACCGGCGCGGCGTCGAGGCGCTGCGTCGCACGGTGCGCGCCGCCGGCGACCTCGGCATCGGCATCCTGACGATCTTCACCTTCAGCTCGGAGAACTGGGCCCGGCCGCCGTCGGAAATCCGCGACCTGATGGGGCTCCTGCGCCGCTTCATCCGCAACGACCTGGTCGACCTCCACCGCAACGGCGTGCATGTGCGCGTCATCGGCGAGCGCGACGATCTCGATTCGGAAATCCGACGGCTCCTGGAAGAAGCCGAGGAGCTCACCAAGGACAACGACAAGCTCACGCTCGTGGTCGCCTTCAACTACGGCGGACGCCAGGAGATCGCGCGCGCCGCGCAGCGGCTCGCCGCCGAGGTCGTGGCCGGCCGCATGCCGGCGAGCGGCATCACCGCCGACAAGATCGCGGCCTGCCTCTATGCGCCCGATCTGCCCGACCCCGACCTCATCATCCGCACCAGCGGCGAGCAGCGGCTGTCCAATTTTCTATTGTGGCAGTCGGCCTATAGCGAGCTCGTGTTCGTCCCCACCTACTGGCCGGACTTCGACCGCGTCGCGCTGGAAGGGGCAATTGCCGAATACCATCGCCGTGAGCGCCGGTTCGGCGGGCTGATCGCAAAAACCGGTTCATGAGCATGGCCGACGCGGATCCCGCGCGTCCGTTGCGCATCGCCAGCGTCGGCGGCCGGGAACTCACGCTGCGCATCCTGTCCGCGCTGGTGTTGGCGCCGCTCGCGCTCGGCGTCGCCTATGTGGGGGGCTGGCCGTTCGTGGTGTTCTGGGGCGTCGCGGCGACGCTGGTTCTGTGGGAATGGACCTCGCTGGTGGCCGGCGAAGACCGGCGTGCAGTCGTCATGATCGGCGGCGCCTCGGTCGTGCTCGCGGTAGCGCTTGCCGGTGCTTCCGGCAGCGCGCTTGAAGGCACGCACGAGACGCGTCTGCTGGGGGCGATCACGGTCCTCGCGATGGGGATGCTCGGAGTGGCGGCGCTGGCGCCGCGCGACCGGCGCGCCTGGGCCGCGAGCGCAATCCCCTATGCGGGACTGCTGGGCGTCGCGCCGGTCGTGCTGCGCTCCGACGCGCGGCTTGGATTTGTCGCCATCCTGTTCCTGTTCGCGGTGGTGTGGGCGACCGACATCGTCGCCTATTTCGTCGGCCGCGCCATCGGCGGGCCGAAGCTCTCGCCGCGCATCAGCCCGAAGAAGACCTGGTCCGGGGCGGTGGGCGGCGTGGCGGCCGCGGTTGCCGTGGCCGTCGTCATCGCCAGGACCGCCGGCCTGCCGGACATCATCGTGGTTGCGGCGCTCGCGGCCGTCCTGTCGATCTGCGCGCAGGCCGGCGACCTGTTCGAATCCCTGCTGAAGCGTCGTTTCGGGGCGAAGGATTCCGGCCACCTGATTCCCGGCCACGGCGGTCTGATGGATAGGCTCGACGGCTTCGTGGCGGCCGCCGTCATCGCCGCGATGATTGGCTTTGCCCGCGGCGGGCTCGATGCGCCGGCGCGCGGCCTGTTGGTGTGGTGAGTGGATGACGATCGTACCGGCGGCACGGACTGAGCAAAGCGCGCCTGCGCAAGCGCAACGCAGCGTGACGCTCCTCGGCGCCACCGGCTCGATCGGCACCAGCACCATCGACCTGCTCAAACGCGAGCGCGCGCGTTACCGCGTCGAGGCGGTCGTCGCCAATCGCAATGCCGCGGCGCTGGCCGCGCTGGCGCGCGAACTCGGCGCCCGCTTCGCGGCGGTCGGGGAGCCGTCCGCCTATCGCGAGCTCAAGGATGCGCTCGCCGGCAGCGGCATCGAAGCCGCGGCAGGCGAGGGGGCGCTGGTCGAAGCGGCCCAGCGCCCGGCCGAATGGGTGATCGGCGCGATCACGGGCGCGGCCGGCCTCAGGCCGACGCTCGCGGCCGCCGAGCGCGGCGCCATTGTCGCGCTCGCCAACAAGGAATGCCTGGTGTGCGCCGGCGGCCTGTTCATGCGCCGGGCGGCGGCCTCCGGCGCGATCATTCTGCCGGTCGATTCCGAGCACAATGCCCTGTTCCAGGCGATGGGATCGAATCGCAAGGAGGACGTGCGCCGGGTCATCCTCACGGCGTCGGGCGGGCCGTTTCGCACCTGGACCGCGGCGGCGATCCGGGCAGCGACGCCGGAACAGGCGCTCAAGCATCCGAACTGGTCGATGGGCGCCAAGGTCACCATCGATTCCGCGACGCTGATGAACAAGGGCCTGGAGGTGATCGAGGCCCACCACCTGTTCGGCCTCGCCTCGGACTCGATCGACGTGCTGGTGCATTCCCAGTCGATCGTGCACAGCCTGGTCGAGTTCCGCGACGGCTCGTTGATCGCCCAGCTCGGCAGTCCCGACATGCGCATCCCGATCGCCCATTGCCTGGCCTGGCCGGAGCGGATCGCCTGGCCGGCCCCGCGGCTCGACCTGGCGCAGGCGGCCACGCTCAGCTTCGAGAGTCCCGATCTGGCACGGTTCCCCGCGCTCGGCGTGGCGCGGGGCGCGCTCGAGGCCGGCGGCGGTGCGCCGACCGTCCTCAATGCCGCCAATGAGGTCGCGGTGAGCGAGTTCCTCGCCCGGGGGCTGGATTTCCTGGGGATAACGGCCCTGGTCGAGGCCACCCTGGAGGCGGCGGCGCGCCGTGGCTTGATGCGGGAGCCGGAAACGGTCGAGGACGCGCTCTTTGTTGACCATGATTCAAGATTGTTGGCCCGTGAACTCTTGCCCGAAATTGCCGCAAAGGCATCTTAAGACGTTCGGCGTGCCATTGGTGGCGTCGGTCGGGGGAAGTCCGAAATGGATTTTTTGTTGGGGGTGGTCCGCTGTTACGGCGGCTTGCCCGTGTTGTTCGTATTCAGTCTCGTGGTGTTCTTCCACGAGCTCGGACACTTTTTGGTCGCGCGCTTGTGTGGTGTCAGGGTATTGGTGTTCTCGATCGGATTTGGGCCGGAACTTTTTGGCTTCAACGACCGCCATGGAACGCGCTGGAAGGTCGCCGCCATCCCGCTCGGGGGCTACGTAAAGTTCTTCGGCGATGAGAATGCCGCCAGCGTGCCGGACCAGGCCGCCGTTGCGGCCATGACCGAGGCCGAGCGCAGTCAGAGCTTCGTGCACAAGGGCGTGGCCGCGCGCGCCGCCGTCGTGGTGGCGGGCCCGCTGGCGAATTTCCTATTGGCCATCACCATCTTCGCCGGCTTGTTCATGTTGTATGGCAAGCCGAGCACGGCGGCCCGGGTGGAGTCCGTCGCGGCCGATAGCGCGGCGGCGGCGGCCGGATTCCAGCCCGGCGACATCGTGGTCAGCATCAACGGCCGGCGGATCGAGAGCTTCCCGGAAATGCAGCGGATCGTCAGCATGAGCGCTGGCCAGACGCTGGACATCGTCGTCGACCGCGGCGGCAAGCAAGTCACGCTGACGGCGGTCCCGGCGCTCAAGGAGGTCAAGGACAGTTTCGGCAACGTCCATCGCATCGGCGTGCTCGGCATCAGCCGCTCGATGGACCCCAACGAGTTGCAATACGAGCCGGTCGCGCCGCACAGGGCCATCGGGCTGGCGGTGTACGAGACCTGGTTCGTAGCCGAACGCACGCTGAGCTATATCGGGCGCGTCTTCGCCGGCCGGGAGTCGGCCGACCAGGTCGGCGGTCCGATCCGCATTGCCGAGGTCTCCTGCCAGGTTGCGACCTACGGAATGGCGGCCCTGATGCAGTTGGCCGCGGTGCTGTCCATTTCGATCGGTCTGCTCAACCTGTTCCCGGTGCCGCTGCTCGATGGTGGTCACCTTATGTTCTATGCCATCGAGGCGATCCGCGGCCGGCCGCTGTCGGAGCGGGCGCAGGAAGTGGGGTTCCGGATCGGTCTCGCGCTGGTTCTGATGCTGATGATCTTCGCGACCTACAACGATATCAGCGGAATCGTCCGCCGATTCGTCTCGTAGCGTGGCAATCGAGCAACTGTTGGGGACAAAAGGGGTCACGAGCAGGGTCGGGTTGGTTTGCACTGCAGCTGAAACGCTGTAGACGGGGTTCTCTGCAACACCACGCCATCCTGCTCTCGAAGCGACCAAAGGGGAACAAAGGGCGCGTTGCGAATGACATTTGGTGTGCGGCTGGTTCGAGGACTGAGCGTCGTGGGCTTTGTCCTCGGGGGGATTGTGTTGGGTGCGTTGCCGGCGGTTGTGCCGGGGGGTGTCGCCTATGCCCAATCGGTGAGCTCGATCGTGGTCGAGGGCAACCGGCGGGTCGAAGCGAGCACCGTGCGCTCTTATTTCAAACCGTCGCGCGATGGCCGCCTCGGCCCGCACGAGATCGACGAGGCCTACAAGGCGCTCTACGCCACCGGCCTTTTCCTGGAAGTGAGGATCAGCACGGTCGGCGGCCGCGTCGTCGTGGTCGTGATGGAAAACCCGGTCATCAATCGGATCGCCTTCGAAGGCAACAGCCGGGTCAAGGACGAGCAGATCAAGCTCGAGATCCAGTCCAAGGAACGTGGCACCCTGTCGCGTCCGGTGGTTCAGACCGACGTGCAGCGCATCGTCGAGGTCTATCGGCGCAGCGGCCGCTACGACGTGCGCGTCGATCCCAAGATCATCGAATTGCCGAACAACCGCGTCGACCTCGTGTTCGAGATCACCGAGGGCGACAAGACCACGGTCAGGTACATCGAGTTCGTCGGCAACCGCGCCTATTCGGACTACCGCCTGAAGGACGTGATCAAGACGTCGGAAACCGGCATCCTGGCATTCCTGCAGACCGCCAACATCTACGATCCGGATCGGCTCGAGGCGGATCGGGAACTGCTGCGCCGGTTCTACCTCAAGCACGGCTATGTGGACGTGCGCATCGTCACGGCGGCGGCCGCCTACGACCCGGCCAGGCGCGGCTTCGTGGTCAACTTCATGATCGACGAAGGCGAGCAGTACCGCGTCGGGACCGTCGACGTGCGCTCGAACGTGCGCACGCTCGATCCCGGGCTGCTGCGCTCGAGGCTCAGGGTCTATCCAGGCGAGGTGTACAACACCGAGGCGGTCGAAAAAACCGTCGAGGACATGACCATCGAGGGCGCGCGGCAGGGCAACGCGTTCATTTCGGTGCGGCCGCGGGCGGACCGCGACGTCCAGGCGCGGCGGGTGAACATCGCCTTCACGATCGACGACGGGCAGCGTGTCTACATCGAACAGATCAACGTCCGCGGCAATACGCGCACGCGCGACCACGTCATCCGGCGCGAGTTCGACGTGGCGGAAGGCGACCCGTACAACCGCGCCCTGATCACGCGGGCCGAACGGCGATTGAAGAACCTCGGCTACTTCAAGGACGTGAAGCTCACGACCGAGCCCGGCTCGGCGCCCGATCGCGTGGTCATCGTCGTCTCGGTGGAAGAGCAGTCGACCGGCGAGTTCTCGGTTGCGGGCGGCTACTCCACGTCCGACGGCATCATGGGCGAGGTCAGCATCGGCGAACGCAACCTGCTCGGGCTCGGCCTCTACGCCAAGGCCTCGCTGCAATATGGCCAGCATGCCTCCGGGTATTCGCTGTCGTTCGTGGAGCCCTACCTGCTCGGCTACCGGCTGGCCTGGGGCGTCGACATCTTCTCCAGGACGCAAAAGTCGACCAACTTCACCTCCTATGATACCAAGACGGTCGGTGCCTCCACCCGGCTCGGATTCGCCTTGCGCGAAGATCTCGGCTTGCAGTTGAGGTATTCGATCTACAACCAAAAGGTCAGCCTGCCCTCCTACTTGATGAACTGCAATAATCTCACGCCGAATAGCGGTGCCGGCACGTTCCCGACCGACGTCAACGGCATCAATCCGGCGACCGGCCTGCCGTGGATCGATCCGACCACCGGCCTGCCCTTCGCGCACAACTGCTACTTCGACGGCGAGGCATCGTTGGCGGTGCGCAAGGAGCTGGCGCGAGGTCCGGTGCTCACCTCGCTGGTCGGCTACGATCTCAACTACAATACGCTCGACAACAATCGCAATCCGACCAGCGGCATCGCGGCCGGGTTCAAGCAGGATTTCGCCGGCGTCGGCGGCGACGTGAAATTCTTTCGCACGACCGGTGATTTCCGCAGCTACTACGAGGTGGTGCAGGACATCGTCGGGGTGCTGCACCTCCAAGCCGGCCACATCGGGGGCTGGGGCGGGAGCAGCGTGCGGATGCTCGATCACTTCCAGATGGGGCCGAACCTCGTGCGCGGCTTTGCCCCGTCAGGGATCGGACCGCGCGACGTGACCCCTGGAACCACGCAGGACTCGCTCGGCGGCTCGATGTACTGGGGCGCCAGCGTTGAATTCCAGACGCCGCTCTACTTCCTTCCCAAGGACTCCGGCGTCAAAGTTGCCGCCTATGCGGATGCCGGCTCGCTCTGGAACTACGTCGGCCCGAAAGACTGGACGACAGGGCCCGGCGCCACCGGCGAGTCGCTCACTGTGGCCGGCAACAGCATGTTCGTGAACTCGTCGGTCGGCGTCGGCCTGCTCTGGGCCTCGCCGTTCGGCCCGCTCCGGTTCGATCTGGCCTACCCGATCACCAAGCAGGCCTCGGATCGGAAACAGTATTTCCGCTTTGGCGGCGGGGCGACGTTCTGATCTTGGCTGCCGGCCGCGCAACGGTTCAAAACGCATGAGCGCGCCGCATAGTTTCGAGCTGGCACAGGCGCTCACGCTGCGCGAGATCGCCGCGCTCACCGGCGCCGAGCCGCGGCCCGGCGCCGATCTCGACCACCGCGTCACCGGCATCGCGCCGCTCGATCGCGCGACGCCAAGCGACGTCACGTTCCTCGACCATGCCAGATACGCGGACCAGGCCGCCACGACCGCGGCCGGCATTTGCCTGACCCTCGATCGCCTGGCGAGCGCCTTGCCCGACCGCGTCATCGTGCTTTGCGTGCGCGCACCTTATGCGGCTTTCGTCGAGGTGGCGCGGACGCTGTTTCCGGGTGCGCTGCGGCCGTCGTCGCTGTTCGAGACCACCGGCAAATCTCCGCACGCCTTCGTCCATCCGAGCGCGCGCATGGAAAACGGGGTGACCATCGATCCCGGCGCCGTCGTCGGCCCCGGCGTCGAGATCGGCGCCGGCACGGTGATCGGCCCCGGCGCGGTCCTGGGGCCGGGGGTGCGCATCGGTCGCCATTGCGCGATCGGGGCCACCGCCTCGATCACCCACGCCTTGATCGGCGACCGCGTGATCGTGCATCCCGGCTGCGCGATCGGACAGGATGGGTTCGGCTTCACGCGCGGCGCCAAGGGCGCGCGCAAGGTGCCGCAGGTCGGCCGCGTCATCATCCAGGACGATGTCGAGATCGGCGCCAATACCACGATCGATCGCGGAGCCATCAGGGACACCGTCATCGGCGAGGGAACCAAGATCGACAATCTCGTCCAAATCGCGCACAACGTCACGATCGGGCGACACTGTCTGCTGGCCGGACAGGTCGGGATATCCGGCAGCACGACGGTGGAGGACGGGGTCATCATGGGCGGGCAGGCGGGGATCGCGGATCACCTCACCGTCGGAGCGGGCGCGATGCTCGCGGCCAAGACCGGCCTGATGACCGGTGTTCCGGCCGGCGAGCGCTGGGCCGGAGCGCCGGGCCGTCCCATCAGGCAATGGTTGCGGGAAGTGGCGACGCTGGAGCGCTTGGCCAGACAAGGCAAGGCCAAGCCCGGCGAGAACGAAGCCGGCGAGTGAGGGTGCCCGATGGATGACGCGGGCACGACGCTCGAAGCCGCCGACATCACGGCCATTCTGAAGGCCTTGCCGCACCGCTATCCGTTTCTGATGATCGACCGGGTTATCGGCATCCGCGGCGACGAAGCGGGAATCGGGATCAAGAATGTCACGGCCAACGAGCCGCAGTTCATGGGGCATTTCCCCGGCAACCCGGTCTTCCCCGGGGTGCTGATGATCGAGGGCATGGCGCAGACCGCCGGCGTGATGTGCATCATGGCGCAGGCCATGGGCGAGACGAAGTCGGTATTTTTTCTCACCATCGACAAGGCAAAATTTCGCAAGCCCGTGACGCCCGGCGATACGATCGAATATCACATGACCAAGAAGGCCCGGAAAAGGAACATGTGGTGGTTCCACGGCGAAGCCAGGGTGGCGGGGCAGGTCGTGGCCGAGGCCGACGTCGGTGCCGCGATCATGGTCGGGTGATCCGATGACCGCGATCCATCCGACCGCCCTCGTCGAGCGCGGCGCGGTGATCGGGCCCGGAGCGACCATCGGGCCCTATTGCGTGATCGGCCCGAATGTCGTGATCGGCGAGGGCTGCCGGCTGCTCGCCCAGATCCACGTGACCGGTTACACCACCATCGGCCCGCGCACGGTGATCCACCCATTCGCCTCGCTGGGATCGCCGCCGCAATCGGTGAAATATCGCGGCGGGCCGACGCGGCTCATCGTCGGCTCCGATTGCGACATCCGCGAAGGCGTCACCATGAACACCGGCACGGAGGATGACAGCGGCGTGACCCGCGTCGGCGATTCTTGCCTGTTCATGGTGAGTTCGCATGTCGGACACGACTGCGTGGTGGGCAACAACGTCACCTTCGCCAACAACGCGGTTCTCGGCGGCCACGTCGTGGTGGGTGACAATGTCTTTTTCGGCGGCCAGGCGGCGGTTCACCAGTTCGTGCGCATTGGCGAAGGGGCGATGATCGCCGGCCTGAGCGGCGCGAGCGAAGACGTCATCCCTTTCGGTTTCGTGCTCGGCACGCCGATCGGCAGCCTCGGCGGTCTCAACGTGGTGGGACTGCGGCGGCGCGGCGCTTCGCGCGCCGACATGCACAAGCTGCGCCGCGCCTATCGCCTGCTGTTCTACGGCGAAGGCCATTTTGCCGAACGCACCGAAGCCATTTCCCGCGAGTTTGAAGGCGACCCGATCGTCGGGAAGATCGTTGCGTTCATCCGCGACGGCGGCAGCCGGCCGCTGATGAAGGCGCGCCCGATGCCCGGACCCGACGCGGGCGCAGACGACGCGAGCTGATGAGCGAGCATCGAGCCGACACGCCAAGCGGGGAGGGGCCGCTCGCGATCATCTGCGGCGGCGGCAGCCTGCCGTTTGCGGTCGCGGACGCGGTTCTGCGCCGGGGACGGCGCGTGGTGCTGCTGGGACTGCGCGGCTTCGCCAATCCCGAACGCATCCTCGAGTATCCGCATCACTGGATTGCGATGGGACAATACGGCCGGTTTCTCCGCGTGGCGGCCAAGGAAGGATGCCGCGAGGTTGTCTTCATCGGCAGCGTCGTTCGCCCGGCCTTGTGGCACGTGCGCATCGACCTGCAGACGCTGAAAATATTTCCGCGCCTGGCGGCGAGCTTTCGCGGCGGCGACAACTACCTGCTGTCCGGCTTGATCGGGATCATCGAGCAAGATGGAATCCGGGTGATCGGAGCCCAGGAGGTCGCTCCCGACATCCTGGTGCCGCAAGGCGTGCTCGGCCGCTACGCTCCGTCGGACCGCGACCGCGACGACATTGCCCGCGGCCTGGCGCTGATCGCGGCTATCGGAGCGTTCGACGTCGGCCAAGCCGTGGTCGTCGCCGACAACCACGTGCTCGCCATGGAAGCGATCGAGGGCACCGACCAGATGTTGGCCCGCATCGCCGAACTGCGGCGGAGCGGACGCCTGCGCGCGCCCGCCGGGACCGGCGTGTTGATCAAGGCGCCCAAGCCGGCGCAGGACCGGCGTGTCGATCTGCCGTCGATCGGGCCGCATACGATCGCAGGCGTGGCACGCGCCGGGCTCGCCGGTCTCGCGGTCGTTGCCGGCGAGACCGTCATCGCCGAACCGGAGCAGGTCGCGCAGGCGGCCGACCGCGCCAAGCTGTTCGTGGTCGCCGTTGCGGCCGCGAGCGCGGACGTCCGCCCGTGACCGAGCGTCCCGGCATTGCGCCCGCGGCCGGCCTCAATGCCTTCCTGGTGGCGGGAGAAGCGTCCGCCGATGTGCTCGGCGCGGGCTTGATGCGGGCGCTGGAGGCGCACCATCCGGGGCGGGTCTCGTTTCGCGGAATCGGCGGCGCGCGCATGGCGGCGGCGGGGCTTGCGAGCTCCGGCCACCTGCGCGACATGCCGACCATCGGCGTCGGCGCCGTCATCGCCAAGCTGCCGACGATCCTGCGGCTGCTGCGCGAGACCGTCGAGGCGATCGTCGCGGCGCCGCCGGACGTGCTCATTCTCATCGACGCGCCGGACTTCACGCATCGCGTCGCCGCCCGCGTCCGCCGCCGCCTGCCCGGACTGCCGATCGTGAAATACGTGTCGCCGTCGGTCTGGCTCTGGCGTCCCGGCCGCGCCCGCGCCATGCGGCCGTCGATCGACCTTGTCCTCGCCTTGCTGCCGTTCGAACCGGAGGTGCATCGCCAGCTCGGCGGACCGGCCTGCGTCTATGTCGGCCATCCGCTGCTCGGACATCTTGAAGAGCTGCGTCCGTCGCCGGACGAGGCAGCCGCGCGCGCGAGCGGGCCGCCGCTGGTGCTCGCGCTGCCGGGCAGCCGGCCGCATGAGCTCAGGCGGCTCGCCGGCATTTTCGGCGAGACGCTCGGCATGGCGGCGGCACAATACGGGCCGCTCGAGGTCGTGCTCCCGACATTGCCGCAGCTCGTTCCGGAGGTGTCCGCGCTGACCGCCTCGTGGCCGGTCCGCCCGCGGCTCGTCACCGGCGAAGCAGACAAATACGCCGCATTCCGGCGCGCCCGCGCCGCGCTGGCCGCGTCCGGGACGGTCACGCTCGAGCTCGCGCTCGCCGGGGTTCCAAGCGTCGCGGCCTACCGGATTCCGGCCTTGGAAGGGCTGCTTCTGCGGGCGCTCGCGCGAATCCATCCGGTGATCAAGGCTCATTCGGTGATCCTGGCCAATCTGGTGCTCGGCGAATTTGCGATCCCCGAGTTCCTGCAGCGCCGCTGCACGGCCGCAAATCTTGCCCCCGCCCTCGTCGAGGTCCTGCGCGACACGCCGGCGCGCCAAGCCCAGGTCACGGCCTTTGCGCGGCTCGAGGGCATCATGGGCGTCGCCGGCCCGAAGCCGAGCGAGCGCGCCGCGCGCGCCGTCCTCGACCTTGTGGCCGGCAAACGATGATCGGTCGTGCTCGGCTTGGCCATCCCGCCGCTTGCCCCTACGATGCGCGCGCCATCCGCCGCCGCCGCCGCTTTAGCAAGGGCTCCCGTGAGCGCTGAAACCACGATCAGAGCCGCGATCACGGGCGTGCACGGCCATCTGCCGGACTACGTTCTCGACAATGTCGAGCTCGCGCGCATGGTCGACACCAGCGACGCATGGATCACCGAACGCACCGGCATCAAGGAACGGCGCATCCTCAAGGGCGAGGGGCTTGGAACCTCGCACATGGCGGCGCAAGCGGTCCGGGGTCTTTTTGCCCGCACCGGGACGAGCCCGCAGGAGGTCGATCTGCTGATCTGCGCGACCACCACGCCCGACCTGGTGTTCCCCTCGACCGCCAACATCGTCTGCGACATGGTCGGCATCCGCAACATCGGCAGCTTCGACGTGCAGGCGGCGTGCTCGGGCTTCCTCTATGCGCTCACCATCGCGACGCAGTTCATCGGAACCGGCAAGTACCGCAAGATCGTGCTGGTCGGCGCCGACAAGATGTCGTCGATCATCGACTATACCGATCGGGCCACCTGCGTGCTGTTCGGGGACGGCGCCGGCGCGGTGCTGATCGAGCCGAGCCCGAACGGCCACGGCATCCACGACACCATCATCCGCTCGGACGGCGCCGGCATGCCGCACCTGCACCAGAAGGCCGGCGGCAGCCGCATGCCGCCGTCCGCGGCGACGGTCGCCAACCGCCTGCACTACGTCCACCAGGAAGGCGCCACCGTCTACAAGGTCGCGGTCGCGCGCATGGCGGAGGTCGCGGGCGAACTGATGGCGCGCAACAAGCTCACGCCCGCCACGGTCGATTGGCTGGTGCCGCACCAGGCCAACCTCCGCATCATCGCGGCGACCGCCGAGCGCATGGGCATGCCGATGGAGCGGGTGATGATGGTCATCCAGAAATACGGCAACACCACCGCGGCGACGATCCCGCTTTGCCTGTGGGACTACGAGCGGCAACTCAAGCCCGGCGACCGGCTGATCATGGCGGCCTTCGGCGGCGGATTCACCTGGGCCGGAGCCTACGTGACCTGGGCCTATGACGGCGCCGCCGCGGCCGCGTGACCGCGCTCACTTCGGGGCCAAAAGGACGAGCAGGCCTTCGAGGGCCGCGACCAGCTTCTCCTGCGCGGGCGCGAGCTTGAAGCTGGCCCGGAGCTTGCGCAGGATGTCGGCGACGGCTTGCAGGCGGTTCGCCGTATCGTCGCCGCGTATCGCCAGATTGACGTGCGAGACTGCGAGATTGATCTGCCATTGCGCATTGTCCGGATTGGCGCCCGCCACACGCTCGGCGGTGGCGAGGCTGGCGCGGTAGCTCGTGAAACCGTCTTCGGCGGACCCTTGCGAAAACTGCAATTCGCCGACGCTGGTTTGCGTGCTCCACAGTTCGCGCTGCAGCGCCATGTTGGCGGGGTCGGCGAGCGCAAGCGGCTCCAGGATGGCGCCCGCCTCGCGGTAAGTCTTGAGCGCCGCGGCGGCATCCTTCTGATTCTCGAGCACCGCGGCCGTGCGCCGGTGGAAGCGCGCGGCGTCGCGCCGCCACTGGCTGTTGGTCGCATCCGCCGCGGTCAGCGCCTTGCAGATCGCAAGCCCGCGCGCAAAGGCGCTGAGAGCCTCCGGAAATTGTCCGTCCGCCACCAGCAGGTCGCCGAAGCGTTCGTCCGCGACCGCGAGATCGCGCTGCCAGATCGTGTTGGCCGGATCCGTCTCGGCGAGGCGCTTGGAGATTTCGAAGCTCTTGAGGTAGTTGGCATGGGCTTCGGCGCGCCGGTCCTGCTGGATCTGCAATTGCGAGATGCGGTCGTACCAGACCGACAGGTCGCGCTGAAACAGCATGTTGCGCGGATCGGCGGACGCAATCCGTTCAGCGACGGCCAATCCGGCATTGTAGGTCGCCATCGCCTCGGCGAGCCGGCCTTCGGCCTTCTGGACGTCCGCGATGCCCATCTGCGAGATCGCAAGCTCGCGCTGCCATTGCGCGTTCTTGACGTCGGAGCCGGCGAGGCGGGCCGCGATCGCGTTGCCCTTGCGGTAGCTCGCCAGGGCATCGTCGGACGAGCCTTGCAGCAGGTTGGTATTGCCGATCTCGGTGTACAAGGTGACAAGCTCGCGCTGCCAGCGCGTGTTGTCGGGATCCGACGCTGCGATCCGCTCACGCAGCTCGAGGCTCCTGCCGAAGCTCTCCAGCGCCTTCGTGAAGCTGCCCTGATTCAACAGCGCGCTGCCGAGCCGTTGATACGCGACGGCGAGAAACTGCTGGGCGTCGCCGTTGCTGGAATCCAGCTTGACCAGTCGATCCGTGATCTCGAGCGCCTGCCGGAAGGTCGCGATCGCCTCGGTCAGGACGCCGCGTTCGCTCACCACATATCCCACCCGTTCGTTGGTCCGCGCCAGGTCGAGCTGCCAGTCGGCTCGCGCCGGATCGGCCGCGGTCAGGCGCTTCATGATGTCGAGCGCGGCGCGGTGATTGCTCAGCGCGTCCAGCAGCCCGCCCTGGTCGAGGCGAACGTCGCCGATGCGGACGTGGGCGAATGCCAGATCGCGCTGCCACGTCAGCCGGTCGGGCAGCAGCGCCGCGACGTCGCTCAAGTGGGCGCGCGCCTCGCTCGCCCGCTGCAAGGCATCCGCGCTCTGGCCGAGCTTGAAATAATTGTCGGCGAAGCTCATCAGCATCAGCGCCCTGCGATAGCGCAGCAGCGGCGTGTTGCGGCCAGCCTTGATGAAGCGGTCGAGCGCGCCTTCTGCCCGGCGGAGCCACGTCAGCCGCGTGTCCACGGAGACACCGAAGCGGTCCGCCTGGGTGGTGGCGTCGGTCACCAGGCCATAGGCGAGCTCGACTGCGTAATCGAGGTTTTCGTCCGATTCGATGACCTTGTTATAGGCAAGCACCGCGCTGCCGGTGAGCGCGGCGACGAGCAGGAGGAAGGCCCCGGCGATCGAAGCCCACATGCGGTTGCGCCGCTTGCGCGCGCGTTCCGCCCGCCGCATGATCTCGTCGAAGCCGACGCCGAGCAAGCCCGCAATCAGCTTGACCTTGGCGATGTCCTTCCCGTCGCCCTGCGGCCGCGCGTCGGCGGCGATCGGTTCCTCGCGCTCCTCGCTGAGCGCGCCGTCGGGGCCGAGCTTGAAACGCAGCGCCGGCGGGAAACATTCCTCGTCCGGATCGCCCGGCTCGCCGGCGATGATCAGCGGGATCACCCGGTCGGCGCGGCCGAGCGCCTTGAAGCGGCGGATCTCCTCGTTGACGTATTGGCTGCGGGCGGCGTTGGGCGAGCACAGCACGACCATGAACTGCGACGCTTCGAGCGCGGCCTCGGTCTGCTCGGTCAGAGAATGTCCGGCGGAAAAATCGTCGCGGTCGCGGAAGATCGGCCGCAGCGTCCTGGGTACCGGACCGGCCGCGGTCCGGCGCCCGACCAGGTCCTTGTCGATGGCGTAGCCTTCAAGCGCGGCGTGCAGCCACTTCGCGAACCGCGTGTCGCGGTGGCTGTAGCTCAGGAAGGCTCGATATCTGAACGTGACGGGATCGGTCACGCTCTCCCCTCCGGACGCCGGCGATAGCTCCGACGCGATGGCCGCTCCGGACCGCGCCGTGGCCCGGCTTGCGCTATTTGCGCCGCGAGATCGGCGTGTAGTCGCGCCGCGGCGCCCCGGTATAGAGCTGGCGCGGACGGCCGATCTTCTGGTCCGGGTCCTCGATCATTTCCTTCCACTGCGCGATCCAGCCGACCGTGCGCGCGACCGCGAACAGGACGGTGAACATCGTGGTCGGAAAGCCCATCGCCTTGAGCGTGATGCCGGAATAGAAGTCGATGTTCGGGTAGAGCTTCTTCTCGATGAAATAGTCGTCGGAGAGCGCGATGCGCTCGAGCTCCATCGCCACGTCGAGCAGCGGATCGTCCTTGATGCCGATCTCGGCCAGCACCTCGTGGCAGGTGCGCTGCATGATCTTGGCGCGCGGGTCGTAGTTCTTGTAGACGCGGTGGCCGAAGCCCATGAGGCGGAAGCTGTCGTTCTTGTCCTTGGCGCGCTTGACGTATTCGGGGATGCGCTCG
Organism: Alphaproteobacteria bacterium; assembly: GCA_034669045.1. Classification (GTDB taxonomy): domain Bacteria; phylum Pseudomonadota; class Alphaproteobacteria; order Rhizobiales; family Xanthobacteraceae; genus VAZQ01. The sequence continues at coordinate 5,359 of JAXDOD010000142.1, read as the reverse complement.
ACGCGGCCGATCTCGGCAAGCATCTTCAGCGCCGCCTCGTTGGCGCCGCCATGCGCCGGGCCCCACAGCGACGCGCAGCCGGCCGCGATGCAGGCGAACGGATTGGCGCCCGACGAGCCGGCCAGCCGCACCGTCGAGGTCGACGCATTCTGCTCGTGGTCGGCATGCAGGATGAAGATGCGGTCCATGGCGCGCGCGAGCACCGCGTTCGGCTTGTACTCCTCGCACGGGACCGCGTAGCACATGCGCAGGAAGTTGGTCGCGTAGTCGAGGTCGTTCTTCGGATAGATGAACGGCTGGCCGATCGAATACTTGTAGGCCATCGCCGCCATCGTCGGCATCTTGGCGATCATGCGCAGCGAAGCGACCATGCGCTGGTGCGGGTCGGAGATGTCGGTGGAGTCGTGATAGAACGCCGACAAGGCGCCGACGCAGCCGGTCATGATCGCCATCGGGTGGGCGTCGCGCCTGAATCCCTGGAAGAACCGGCTCATCTGCTCGTGCACCATCGTGTGATGGGTCACGCGGTTGTCGAAGTCGGACTTCTGCGCCGCCGTCGGCAACTCGCCGTAGAGCAGGAGATAGCAGGTCTCCAGGAAATCGCCGTGCTCGGCAACCTGTTCGATCGGATAGCCGCGATAGAGCAGGACGCCCTCGTCACCGTCGATATAGGTGATCTTGGACTCGCAGCTTCCCGTCGATGTGAAGCCCGGATCGTAGGTGAATACCCCGGCCTGACCGTAGAGCTTGGAAATATCCCAGACCGACGGGCCGATCGTTCCATCGTAGAGCGGGAAGGTCCAGTTCTCGTTGCCAATTGTCAGCGTGCCGGTTTTGGTTCCGGTCTTTGCGTCCATGATCGAGCCCTCGGTTGCGTCGCCCGGCGGACTATACGCCCCCGCGGGGAGCCACAGGACGGCTGCAGGCAGCCTCGGCAATGCCGCGGGGAGGTCCGGTTATTTGGGTAGCTCATCCTTGTGTGCACTGCAAGATAGGCGCGTTCCGGCGGCTTTGCTAGGTGGGACCGGGCACGGCCTGGTCGCGCAGCCGCCCGAGGCTCTCGTTCTTTCCGAGCACCGCCAGGACATCGAAGATCGGCGGCGAGGTGGTGCGGCCGGTCAGAGCGGCGCGCAGCGGCTGCGCCACGCTGCCGAGTTTGATGGCCTTGCGCTCGGCAAAGGCGCGCACGGCCGCTTCGGTCGCGGCGAGGGTCCAAGGCTCGATGGTGTCGAGCTCGGCCGCAATCTCGCCCAGCAAGCCGCGCGCCTCGGCGGTCAACTGGGCGGCGGCCTTGTCGTCAAGCGCAAGCGGCCGCTCCGCGAACAGGTAGCGCGCGCCATCGACGAGCTCGATCAGGGTTTTGGCCCGCTCCTTAAGCCCGGGCATGGCCGCCACCAGCTTCCGGCGCAGCTCGGGCGTGAGCTTGCGGGCGAGTTCCGGCCCGCCGGCAATGTGCGGCAACACGCCCGCGATCGCCGCCAAGAGGTCGGTGTCGCCGCTCTGGCGGATGTAATGGCCGTTGATGCTTTCGAGCTTGGCGAAGTCGAAGCGCGCCGGCGAGCGCCCGATCTGCGGCAGGTCGAAGGCCGCGATCATCTCCTCGGTGGAGAAGATTTCCTGGTCGCCATGCGCCCAGCCGAGCCGCACCAGGTAATTGCGCATCGCCGCCGGCAGATAGCCCATCGCGCGATAGGCGTCGACGCCGAGCGCGCCATGGCGCTTGGAGAGCTTGGAGCCGTCCGGCCCGTGGATCAGCGGGATATGCGCCATCACCGGCACGCTCCAGCCGAGCGCCTGGTAGATCTGGCTCTGGCGCGCCCCATTGGTGAGGTGGTCGTCGCCGCGGATGATGTGGGTGACGCCCATGTCGTGATCGTCGACCACGACCGCGAGCATGTAGGTCGGCGTGCCGTCCGATCGCAGCAGCACGAGGTCGTCGAGGTTCTCGTTCTGCCAAGCCACGCGGCCCTGCACTTGGTCCTCGATCGCGGTCTCGCCGGCGAGCGGCGCCTTGAGCCGGATCACCGGCTTGACGCCGGGCGGCGCCTCGGAGGGGTCGCGGTCGCGCCAGCGGCTGTCGTAGAGCTTCGAGCGGCCCTCCTGGCGCGCTTTTTCGCGCATGTCCTTGAGCTCGTCGGGCGACGCATAGCAGCGATAGGCCTTGCCGGCGGCCAGCAGTTGCTCGGCGACCTCGCGGTGGCGCTCCACCCGCGCGAACTGGTAGACGGTATCGCCGTCCCAATCGATGCCGAGCCAGGAGAGCCCCTCCAGGATGGCGTCGATGGCGGCCTGCGTCGAGCGCTCGCGGTCGGTATCCTCGATCCGCAGCAGCATTTTGCCGCCACGCCCGCGCGCGTAAAGCCAATTGAACAGCGCGGTGCGCGCCCCGCCGATGTGGAGAAAGCCGGTCGGCGAGGGGGCGAAGCGGGTGACGACGGGATCGGTCATTCGGGCGATTGACTCTGCTCCTCATGCGGAGGGACGGCGGCGGCTCGGAGCAGGGAGCCCAGCGGCCATCCTTCGAAACGGCCGCTTCGCGGCCTTCTCGGGATGAGGACCGGCATCAGGTTGCGCGCCCGTGTACCATAGCTCTGGCCCAAGGAGTCACGCCAAATCGACTTGGCTCGCCGGGCCGGATTTGGCACATAGGCGCGACTCATCGCACCCGCAATGGAACTTGACGACATGACGGCAGCAGAGACGATCGCGGCGGAGGCGGGGCGCGACTTCATCCGCGACATCATCCAGGCCGACCTGGCGGCGAAGCGGCACGCGACCGTCGTCACGCGCTTCCCGCCGGAGCCGAACGGCTATCTTCATATCGGCCACGCCAAGTCGATCTGCCTCAACTTCGGCGTGGCGGAGGAATTCGGCGGCCGCTGCCACCTGCGCTTCGACGACACCAATCCCACCAAAGAGGAACAGGAATATATCGACGCCATCAAAGAGGATGTCCGCTGGCTCGGCTTCGACTGGGGCAAGCACCTCTATCACGCGTCGGATTATTTCGAAAAGCTTTACGCCTGGGCGGAGCACCTGATCCGCGCCGGCAAGGCCTATGTGGACGATCAATCGCAGGAGGAGATGCGCGCCAACCGCGGCACGCTGACCGAGCCGGGAAAAAACAGCCCGTTCCGCGATCGTCCGGTGGCAGAAAACCTCGACCTGTTCCATCGCATGCGGGCGGGCGAATTTCCCAATGGCGCGCGGGTGCTTCGCGCCAAGATCGACATGGCCTCCGGCAACATCAATTTGCGCGATCCGGTGCTCTACCGCATTCTGCATGCGAGCCATCCGCGCACGGGCACGACCTGGAGCATCTACCCGAGCTATGACTTTGCCCACGGCCAGTCGGACGCCCTGGAGGGAATTACCCATTCCCTCTGTACGCTGGAATTCGAAGACCATCGGCCGCTGTATTATTGGTTCCTCGACAATCTCCCGGTTCCCTCGCGGCCGCGGCAGATCGAGTTCGCGCGGCTTAACATCAGCCACACGGTGCTATCGAAGCGCGTGCTGACCGAACTGGTGCGCGGCGGTCATGTCAAAGGCTGGGACGACCCGAGGATGCCGACGCTGGCGGGGCTGCGCCGCCGCGGCGTGCCGCCGGAAGCCATTCGCGACTTCATCAAGCGCGTCGGCGTCGCCAAGGCCAACAGCGTCGTCGATGTCGGGATGTTCGACTTTTCCGTCCGCGAGATCCTCAACAAGACCGCGTTGCGTTACATGGCGGTGTTGCGGCCGCTCAAAATTGTCATCGAGAATTATCCCGAAGGCCAGAGCGAAGAAATCGAAGCCGTGAACCATCCCGACGATCCCGCCGCGGGAACGCGAAAAATCCGCTTCGGGCGCGAGCTTTATGTCGAGCGCGACGACTTCATGGAGATTCCGGAAAAGAAATTCTTTCGCCTGGCGCCAGGACGCGAGGTCCGTCTGCGTTATGCCTATTTCGTCACCTGTCGCGAGGTGGTGAAGAACGCCGCCGGCGAGGTGATCGAGCTGCGCTGTACTTACGATCCAACGACGCGCGGGGGCAACGCGCCCGACGGTCGCAAGGTGAAGGCGACGCTGCATTGGGTATCGGCGGCCGACGCGATGCCGGCCGAAATCCGCCTCTACAATCACCAGTTCACCCGGCCCGATCCCAGCGGCGGCGAGAATTTCGCCGCCGATCTGAATCCGCAGTCGCTCGAGGTGCTGACAGGCTGCCAAGTCGAACCCGCGATCGCCGCCCAGAATTCCGGGCAACCGGTGCAGTTCGAGCGCCAGGGATATTTTGTCCGCGACGCGGATTCCAGGCCGGGCCATCTCGTCTTCAACCGCACGGTCGGGCTGCGCGACACCTGGGCGAAGGTGCAAACGAAAGCGTAAGAGGCGGATGGCCACGGCGCGGGCGTCGTGTAGCATAGGCTCCCGGATGTTGTGCGTGTGGGGCGGGCCGCGCGATGGCGGATGCGGGCAGAGGGCGGGGGCGTGCCGAGCCGTGGCCGCTCGGAGATGCGGGACGGCGCCACCCGGCATGGGCGTGGCCGGCGGCATGGTCGGACTTCGCCCGCGCGGCCGCCGAGCGCATCAGAAAATGGGCCAGCGTCGAGGTCGGGCCCGGCCGGCTGATGCCGTGGCTGCCGGTCGCCTTCGGCACAGGCGTTGTCGTCTATTTCACCGCGGAGACCGAGCCGCTGTTGCCGGCGGCGCTGGCTCTGGCGCTCGCATCCGCCGCCGTCGCGGTGTTGGCGCGCAAGCGGCCCGTTGCTTTTCCGCTGCTGCTTGGGGTGGCGGCCAGCGCCGCCGGCTTTGCCACCGTGACTTGGCGCAGCGCGCATATCGCGCACCCGGTGCTGCATCATCTCGCCATCGGCGTCAGCGTCTCCGGCTTTATCGAGATCCGCGAGGAGCGCGAGCGCGCCGACCGTATCGTGGTCGCCGTCACTCGTATCGACGCGCCGCGCAAGCTCGATCAGGCGCCCGACCGCATCCGCGTCACCGTGCGCAAAGGCACCTCGCCTCCGGTCGGCGCCTTCGTCGAGTTCAAGGCGCGGCTGTCGCCGCCGCTCGCGCCGCTGCGCCCGGGCGGCTATGACTTCGCCCGCGATCTCTTTTTCCAACGCATCGGCGCCTCCGGATTCGTCACCGGCCCGATCAAGCTAGCCGCGCCGCCGGCGCCACCCGGGCCCTGGCTTCAATTCGCGACGACCGTCAGTGCCATGCGCGGCGTGATCGACCGGCGCATCCGCACGGTCCTCCACGGTGACGAGCGTGCGATCGCTTCGGCGCTGTTGACCGGCACCCGCGATGCGCTCACCGCGCCCGTTTTCGATGCGATGTATATCTCAGGTCTTGGCCATGTGTTGTCGATCTC
>JAXDOD010000141.1:0-10929 GCA_034669045.1 Alphaproteobacteria bacterium | reverse complement strand
CATCCACCGGCCTCGACACCAACACCTGCTCGCGCGCCTCGCCGTGCCGGACTTTCGCGGTTGCCATTACCAAGACCGCCGCCGGCGGCGAGATCAACACGCTCGATCCGGGCGGCTATGGCGCGCTGACCATCGACAAGTCGATCAGCATCGTCAGCGGGCTCGGCGAGGCCGGCGTGCTGGTGCCCGCGGGCTCACCCTCCACCGGCATCACGATCAACGCCGGCCCTAATGACATCATCAACCTGCGCGGCCTGATCATCGAAGGCGGCACCACTGGGGCGACGGGAATTCAGTTCAACGGCGGCGGGTCATTGAACATTCAGAACAGCGTGGTCCGCGGTCTCACCTATGTCGGCATCAACATCCAACCCAGCACCTCTTCCAGCAGTAAAGTATTCATCTCGAACACGCTGGTTTCGGATCTCCCCGCCTCGGGCTATGGCATCAATCTCAGCCCCCAAAACGGCTATCCCCTCACCGCAATCCTCAACCAAGTCGAAGTTCACAACGTCGGGGTGGTCGGCATTCAGGCCACTCAGTTTGCGACTGTGGTTTTGAAAGATACGACGATCGCCGGCAACGACACTGGCTTCCTCATCCAGAGCGGGGCGGTGGTGAATTCCTATGGCGGCAACGCGATTGCCGGCAACACAACCAATGTCACCGGCGGCCCGATCACCGAACTCGGAGCAACCGGGCCGGCGGGACCGCAGGGACCGCAAGGCGCACCAGGAGCAACCGGGGCAACGGGAGCCACAGGAGCGACGGGGCAAACGGGGCAGACGGGTCAAACAGGCGCCTCCGGCATCGTGACGACGGTGTCATTTGCGGGCTACCCCGGGACGATCCCGGTGTACCCCAGCTACGTCTTCGCCGGTCCTTCGGCGACAGTGACCCTAGCCGCCGGGCAGCGGTTGACCGGCTCGGCAAGCATACCGCTCGGTGCCACGACCGGAACTGCGATTTTTTACATAGGTCTTTGCTACGCGCCGCCGGGGACCGGCGACCTCTTCAATTTCTTGACCGGCGTCGGTACTGAACAAAGGACGGTTGCGACTGCGCGCGCTACCTTCGCCGCCAGTGCGACGAAGCTAGGCCTCGCAGGCACATTTGACGTGGGTCTCTGTGTCCGAAACTACAACTCCGGCATCCAGTCGGTCCCACTCGACAACAACGATGTCGTGAACGGCTGGGTCATGGTCACCAATTGAGAGGCCTGCGGAACCGCTCTCGACAACGTCGGTTGCGCCGCTCGGTGCGCCATCCCCCTCGCCTTCTTCCTTGGCGAGGGACATCCAGCAGACCCCGGCCGCAAAAATTTGGCGGCGCGGGAGCGCGGCACCATGCCCGCCTCACCCCACTCGCCTTTGGAGCACCGGCGCAATAGGCTACGCAGGCGCATCAATCCAACATCCGGGATTATCCAATGCGAACAGCAACCGGCATGGCCGGCACGGTGCTCCTGTTCCTCGCCGCCGCGCCCGACGCCGGCGCGCAGGGCTTCTACGCCGGCAAGCAGCTCACGCTTGTGGTCAACTACGACGCCGGCGGGCCGACCGACATCGAGGGACGCGTCTTTGCCCGCCACGTCGGCCGGCATCTCGGCGGCAATCCGAGCATCGTCGTGCAGAACATGGGCGGCGCCGCCGGCCTCGTCGGCACCAAGTATCTCGGCGAGGTGGCGCCCAAGGACGGCACCATGCTGGGCTATCTCACCGGCGCCACCCAGCGCTACGTCACCAACCCGGAACGCTTCATCGTCGATTTCCGCACTTACGAATTCATTGCCGTGGTTCCGAGCGGGCGCATCCACTTCATGCGCACCGACGTGAAGCCCGGCATGAAGGCCGCGAGCGACCTGGTGCGGGCCGAGAACCTGGTGGTGGGCGGGCTCAACCGCGACGGGCCGAAGGACATGTCGATGCGGCTCACCCTCGACATGCTGGGCGTGCCGTTCAAATACGTGACCGGCTATAATTCGAGCGCGCAGGCGATGCTCGCCATGCAAAGGAACGAGATCAGCTACCATGCCGACTCGCCGCCCAGTTATCTCTCCAAGGTCGAGCCGCTGGTGAAGGCTGGCGAGGTCCAGACCACGTACTACGACCCGGGCTACAACGGCGCCGAGTTCAGCGTGCCGAAGCAGTTGAAAGGGCTGCCGATCCTGCCTTTCCACGAGTTCTACAAGAGCGTCAAAGGCACGATGCCGTCGGGACCGCTGTGGGAGGCCTACGAGTCCGTGCTCACCGTCAACGGCACCATGTATCGGCTGATCGCGGCGCCGCCGGGAACACCGAAGGCGGCCGTGGATGCGCTGCGCCAGGCGGTGCTGCAGCTCAACGAGGACAAGGCCTATCTCGACGAGGCGCAGAAGACCATGGGCGAGTCGCCGGAATACGTGTCGCATGCCACTCTGAACGACGAGGTCCGCCGCGGCCTGTCGCTCAAGCCGGAGGTCAAGGCTTTCATGGAAGACTATGTGAAGCGCGGCGAGCGCAAATAGCCGCAGCCCCGCACGCCCGCCCGCAAAGAGACCGCAATGCAGGACAGCGTAAAGCCTGACGACGTCGCCACGCGTTTCATGACGCTGCACGAGTTCATCCCGGCGGCGCGCCGGAGGCTCACCGACGACAAGTGGGACTACCTGGTCGGCGGCGCCGAGACGGAGACCACGTTGCGGCGCAATCGCCTGGCGCTCGATTCGCTCGGCTTTCGGCCGCGCGTGCTGCGCGACGTATCGAGCATCGACTGCTCCGGCAGCTTTTTCGGGCGCAAGGTGCGCCTGCCGGTCATGCTGGCGCCGGTCGGCAGCATCCAGCGCTTCGATCCCGGCGGCGGCGCGGCGGTGGCGCGCGCGGCAGCCGCCTTCGGCGTGCCGACGATGGTCAGTTCGGTCTGCGAGCCGGGCCTCGAAAAAACCGCGGCGGCCGCAACGGGTCCAAAAATCTTCCAGCTCTATGTGCGCGGCGACGACGCCTGGGTCGAGGCCATCATCGACCGCGCCATGGCGGCGGGCTATGACGCCTTCGCCTTCACGGTTGACGTCGCGGTCTACAGCCGCCGCGAACGCGACATTTCCAAGCGCGCCGTGGTGCGCTCGACCACCGACGCCAGCGGCGAGCGCTGCCAGGCGGCGCTGAGCTGGGCGCAGATCAAGCGTTTCCGCCAGCGCTGCAAGCTGCCGCTCATCATCAAGGGCATCCAGACCGCCGAGGACGCCGCCATCGCCTGCGATCACGGGGTCGACGGCATCTATGTCACCAATCACGGCGGCCGCCAGCTCGACCACGGCCGCGGCACCATCGACATCCTGCAGGAGGTGGTGCCGGCGGTGCGCGGGCGCGCGCAGATCATCGTGGACGGCGGCTTCTGTCGCGGCACCGACGTGATCAAGGCGCTCGCGCTCGGTGCGAACATGGTGTCGGTCGGCCGCCTCTATCTCTACGGCCTCGCAGCCGCCGGCGAGGCCGGCGTCCACCGGCTCTTGGAACTGCTCGAAGCCGAAGTGCGCATCGGCCTCGGCCTGCTCGGCGCCACGACGTTCGCCGAGCTCGACACGTCATACGTTCAGGCGGTCGCCCCGGTGACGGCGCCGCACATCTTCAGCGCGTTTCCGCTGATGGACCCTGCCGAGCTGCCGAAGCTCAAGCCCTGATCGCGGGCGCGCTCGCCCGCCGCTTCTCGGTCAGGACAAGGTAAAGCGAGCTTGCCACGATCAGCGCCATGCCGGCGAAGCTCCACATGCCGGGCACTTCGCTGAACAGGATGTAGCCGAGCGCGGCGGAGTAGACGATGCGCGAATAGTCGAGCGGCACCAGCACGGTCGCTTCGCCCTGCGTGATGCCCTGGGTGATCATCCCCTGGCCTGAAATGCCGAGGAAGCCGACGAGGACGAGAAGCGCGAGCTCCGGCCAGGTCGGCGTCACCCAGACGAACAGCGTGGGGATGAAGGCGAACACCGCGTTCCAGAACGCGTAATAGAACATGATCACGCGGGTCGGCTCCGTGGTCGCCAGACGCTTGATGCAGATGACGACGAGCCCGCCCGCGAACGCACCGAGCGCGCCCACGAATGCGCTCGGCTCGAACCCGGACGTGAAGGGACGCGCGTAGAGCATGATGCCGACGAAGCCGACCAGGGCCACGACCGTGCGGCGCAGGCCGGCGATCTCGCCGAGGAAGACGAGCGCGAGCGGAATCATGAATAGCGGACGTGAAAACTGCAGCGCCATCGCGTCCGCCAGCAGCATATGCGTCAGCGTCCAGAAGAAGCAGGCGTTGCCGACCGCACCGACCGCGCCGCGCACCAGGTGCATGCCGGGCCGCTTGGTGCGCAGCGGCTCCATCGGGTTGCGGATGAACAGCGGCAGCACGAAAAAGAAGCCGATGAGGGACCGGAAGAACAGGATCTCGAAGCTCGGGATGCGCGTTCCCAGGTGCTTCACGAGCGTCGCCATCACCACGAGCGTGAGCGAGCCGGCCGACACGAGCGCGACGCCGCGCGCGACCCGGTCCATCGCGTTCCAGCGCGCCGCTGCGAGGGAGCGGGGCCGGTCCAGGCAGTTGCGGAAAAAGGACGGCGCGGGGATAGGCCCGGAACGCTGGTCTTTTTGGTGTTCTTGCATTCCCCACGGGCCTGGCGGTTTCGATCGCCATTCCTAGAGCACATTTTCGGACGGAAAACCGGATTCCGCTTTTCCTGAAAATGCTTTAGCACGGATGCGTGCCGGTCTGATGGGAGTTTGCGCCGGCGCAGAGCCCGCGGTTGCGCACGAGGACGCGCGGTCGCAGGCGCCCGGCGAGGGAACGCAGCAGCGAGCTATACCGCCAGCCGAAGCTCCTGCTTGGCGGATGGCTTGGCGCTGCGGCCGACCGCCGCATCATAGTTCGAAATCGACAGCGGCCTGCCGACCAGGTAGCCCTGCACTTCGTTGCACGCCTCCTGCGTCAGGAACGCGAGCTGGTCGCTGGTTTCGACGCCCTCCGCAATGACCGGCAGATCGAGGCCGCGCGCCAGGCCGATCACGGCGCGGACGATGGCGGCGGACTGCGGGTTACGATCGACATTCGAGATGAATGTCTGGTCGATCTTGATCTTGTCGAATGGGAACGACTGCAGATAGGACAGCGACGAATAGCCGGTGCCGAAATCGTCCATCGCGATCCGCACGCCAAGCGCTTTGAGCCGCCGGAGGATCGACACGGCCCGCGAAAAGTCGCCGATGAGCACGCCTTCGGTGATTTCCAGCTCCAGTCGCCTCGGATTCAATCCGGTTTCCAGAAGCACCATGTGGACCAGCCCGGGCAGATCGCCATGCCGGAACTGGATCGGCGACAAGTTGACCGCAATGTGCAGCGGCCGCGGCCAGGTTGACGCTTCGCGACAGGCCTCCCGCAGGATCCATTCGCCCATCGAGAGGATCAATCCGTTTTCCTCGGCCAGCGGGATGAAGGCGCCGGGCAGCAGCAAGCCGCGCGTGGGATGGTTCCAGCGCACCAGCGCCTCGAAGCCGACGACCTCGCCGCCGAGAGTCGCCTGCGGCTGATAATGCAGCGTGAGCTCGCCATGCAAGACCGCCGATTGCAGATCGTGCTGCAGCGCGCGTCGTTCGCGCAGCCGCTGGTCCATGTCGGCCTCGAAGAAGCAGGTTCTGCCGCGGCCTTGCGCCTTCGCCCGGTAGAGCGCCGCATCCGCGTTGCCGACGAGCGTCTGCTCGTCGGCGCCGTCGGACGGATAGATCGCGACGCCGATACTGAGCCCGATCCGCAGGTGCTGGCCCTCGATGACGAGGTCGTCCGCAACCGTGGCGAGCAAACGCTCGCTCGCCGATTCCGCGGTCGAGGGCTGCGGTCCCTCCGACAGGACGACGATGAATTCATCGCCGCCGAGACGCGACAGGAAGCCCTCGCCGGCGGCAGCTTGCAGCCGCTTCGACACTTCCACGAGCAGCGCGTCGCCGACCGCGTGGCCGAAGACGTCGTTGACCTCCTTGAAGCGGTCGAGATCGATGCACAGGAGGGCAAGCCTCTCGCCGGTCTTGGCGGCCTGCGCGAGCGCGGATTTCAAATGCTCGTTGAAGGTGGCGCGGTTCGGCAGGTCGGTCAGCGAGTCATGGCGCGCCATGTGCTCGATCTGCGCTTCCGCGCGCCGGCGCTCGGTCACGTCCTCGATCACGGCGAGGAGGTATTGCGGCTTGCCCTCCTCGTCGAGGACGGCAAGCCGCTTGGTCGTCACCAGGCGCTGGCTTCCGTCCGGGGTCATGACCGGATTGTTCTCGACCAGCAGGAGTCCGCCCGAGCGCAAGACCTCCTGGTCGCGCGCCTCGATGATGTCGGCAACGTCTTTGCTGAAGAAATCGTGGGCGTTCTTTCCGATCATCGCTGCCCGCGGCATGCCGAACAGGCTTTCACCGGCCCGGTTGATGAGCAGGTAACGGTGCTCCTCGACGTCCTTGACCACCAGCGTCGCGGGGACGTTGTCGAGGATCGTATCGAGGAAGGTCTTGGTGCGGCGCAGCTCGCGTTCCGCGCGCCTCGCGACGGTGATGTCGGAGTACGTCGAAACCCAGCCGCCGCCGTCGACGGGATGATTCCTGATCGCGATGGAGCGGCCGTCGGGAAGCTCGACGACCGTGTGCTCGACCTTGGACTCCTCGATCAGGTTGGCGATGTGCTGTTCGGGATCGCCAATGAATGTTCCGGCCGCCTTTCTGCGTTCCAGCAGCTCACGCAGCGTGCAATCCGGTTTCGTATCCGGCGGCAAGGCGTAGATCTCGAGATAGCGCTTGTTCAACAGGACGAGCTGGCCTTGCGCATCGAACAGCAGGAGCCCCTGGCGCATGTTGTTGAGCGCCGCGTCGAGCCGCCGGCTTTGATTGTGAAAGCGCTCGTCCACGATCGTGCAAATCATGCTGAGCGCGAGAATGGCGATGGTGACGATGGTGACTGCGAGCGCAAGCGTCGTCTCCGCGATCGACATCTCGGCGATGACGCGGGTCGGATCGGGAAGGATCAGGATCGCCCCCATCGCCGTGAAGTGGTGCGAGACGATAGCGAGCGTCAGCAGCACCGCCCCTGCCAGGGTCGTGTGAATGCCTCGGCGACGCACCGCGACCGTCAGCGCGCCCGCCGCCAGCACGACACCGAGCAGCACCGAAACGAGCACGAGGTCCATCGACCAGACGACCTGTCCCGGCAGTTCGAGCGCCGACATACCGAGGTAGTGCATGCAGGCGACGCCGCCGCCGACGATGCCGCCGCCGATCGGCGCGCTCCAGCGGAGCGGAGCCAGCACGGCGAAGCCGAGGCCGAAGCTGGTGATCGCGACCGCCGCGACCAGCGACATCACGGTCAGACCGATATTGTAGGCGGTGGGGACGTCCGGCTGGTAAGCCAGCATCGCGACGAAATGGGTCGCCCAGATGCCGCATCCGCTGGCGACGCCGGCGGTCAGGATCCAGATCGTGCGCGAGCGGCCCTCCGCCGCGCCCGCGCGATAGAGCAGATTGACGGCGGTGACGCTTGCCAGGAAACACAGCGCCCCGGCCAAAAGAACCAGCCGCAAGTCATGCTCGACCGTAAGACAGTTGAATACGCGGTACATCCCGACCTGATCCCAGGCGTCGGATTGCGCGTCAACGCGCAGTTAGTCTTCCGGCGCATGTGATTTAAGCGCCCAGGCACAAACAATGAGCAAACAAGCAAGGTGAAGGGACGATGAAGGAAATACGAAGATTTAGAACCACTTCTTCCATTTGAAGAAATAATACGGCAGGGCGGCGGCCAGCAGCATCAAGACGACGGCGATCGGATAGCCGTATTGCCATTCGAGCTCCGGCATGTGCTTGAAGTTCATGCCGTAGATCGAAGCGACCAGCGTCGGCGGCATCAGCACGACGGCGGCAACGGAGAACAGCTTGATGATGTTGTTCTGCTCGATGGTGACCACGCCGAGCATGGCGTCGAGCAGGAACTGAATCTTGTTGGTGAGATAGGTCGAGTGGTCGGAGAGCGAGGCGACGTCGCGCTGCATGCCGCGAAGCTGCGAGCGCGTCTCCTTGGCCCAGCGCATGCTGTCGGCTTCGTTGGCGAGATAGAGCAGCAGGCGCCCGATCGAGACCAGGCTTTCGCGCACCTTGGAGGCAAGGTCGCCCTTGCGGCCGATCGCCTTGAGGATGTCCTGGTAGCTGCGGTCGGCTTCGGATTCCGGCTCGAAAATCTCGTGCGAGACCTGGTCGACCTCGGCGCCGATGCGCTCCAGGATGTCTGCGGCACGATCGATCACGGCGTCGAGCAGGTCCATCAGGACCGATTCGCCGTTGGCATTGACCGGACAGACCCGGGCGAGCTTGTTGCCGACGATCATGAAAGGCCGCGGATCGTCGTAACGCACCGTGATGAGACGGTGGCCGGAGAGGATGAACGTCACCGGCGTTGTCTTCGGAGTGTCGGTATCGGACTGGCACATCAAGGTCGCGGTCATGTAACGCGCGCCGTTCTCGACATAGAGCCGGCTGGTGACCTCGATCTCCTGCATCTCCTCGCGCGTCGGGACGGATATCCCGACGACGCTCTCGACCAGCTTGTCCTCCTGCTGGGTGGGCTGGACGAGATCGAACCAGATCGCGCTATCGGGGACGGCGGCGCCGGCAGCCACCGGGACACGGTCCAGGCATGCGCCGTGAGGGACGTAGACTGACAGCATGGGCCCTCCCCGCGTGACGCCCCGCTGCGATAGGCGGGGGCCGCGGGCCGACGCCGGCGTCGGCACCATGCCACTGATGGCTCAATCCGTGCTGTGGTTGCAAGAAGTTTGAGCGGGAGACGCAAACGGGGCGGGGGATGGGCCCGCCCCGGTTCATGGTGTCGACGCTTGGTCAGGCGCACGGGCGGCAGGATGTCATCACGATGTCATCGCTGACGCACCCCGCGCGAAGCGATCAGGCCGTCACCTCCGCAAGCCATTTTTCCGTTTGCCAGACCACCGGCGCATAGGCGGGATTCTTGGCGTCGCTCTGGTAGGGCAGCGCCGCAGCCACCGCCGAGATCCCGATCTTGCCATAGCGGCGGTCGAGGCTTGCGGACTCGCGCTGCTCGTCGGATCGAGGCTTGGTCACCGATGTCATTTCATGCTCCGTGCATTTCATTGTGTGTTTCTTGGTCGTGCCGAACATCGTTGGGATGCCCGCCGAGTGGGGCGGAAGTTCGCTACAAATGCTGTCCTATCGTGACATTGCGGGTTCCGCGCCCCCAGCAGGCGCATCCAGGCCGGAACTGGTAAACCCCCGGTTAATGTCTGCCGCCCTACCCTGCCGGGGGATTCAAACGACCGCCACCGAGGTCCTCTGTGCCTAAAAGGGGAGCGTTTTTCACAGGCCGGAGGCCCGACTGCGGCATTCTTGCAACAGGTTGGCGGGACTATCGTCCAATCCGGCTTCGGGACTGGAAGTATCGGCGGCCTTTCAGCTATTTGATACAGCAAGCGAATCAATGAACCGGCAAGCCGCGCCCCAGGCGCGGAAAAGGGTCGATCATGGCTGTCCGTGAAAGTGCGCTTCTTCTGCTGGGGTTGCTGCTGAGCGGCTGCATGCAGGCGACCTTGGAGCCTGCGAACAACGCGGCCTTCACCCAGCGCGACAAGAAGTTGCTGGCCAATCCGCCCTATGCCCAGGCCAGCATTCCGCAGTCCTATCAACGCCACATCGTCGACTATCACCGCGCGGAAGCTCCGGGCTCGATCGTCGTCGACAGCGATTCGCGCTATCTCTATTTCGTGCTGCCGGACAAGAAGGCGATCCGCTATGGCGTGACCGTCGGCGAAGAGGCGCTGTCCTGGTACGGCATCGCCAAGGTCGGCCGCAAGGAAGAGTGGCCGTCCTGGGTACCGACTCCGGAGATCAAGCAGCGCATCGCCGGCCTGCCGAGTTTCGTCGACGGCGGGCCGCACAACCCGCTCGGCGCCCGCGGCATCTATCTGTTCCAGGGCAGCAAGGACACGCTGTTCCGCATCCATGGCACCAATCAGCCTGAATATATCGGTCAGGCGATCTCGTCGGGCTGCATCCGCATGACCAACGAGGATGTCATCGACCTCTACAATCGCGTGAAGATGGGCGCGATCGTGGTCGTGCTGGCGCCGAAGCAGGGCGACTCGCCGGTCAATCCGCGGGTGGCCATGGGCGGCCGGAACTGATTTTCGGACTCCGGAGATGACGGCGCCGGGTCGCAAGGCCCGGCGCTTCGCGTTCACGGCCTGCCCTTGGAGTCCGTTTGAGAACGTCAGTGGCTGCTACGTGGAGCAGAAGGCCGCCCATGGCGACAGGGATCATGGCGCTGACGGCGGCTTTCGCGGGCGACCCGGCCCGGGTTGACGACCTAATCGTGCTTAGGGAGAACGCGGCCGACCGTGGAGGGATGGACCTCGAATAGGCGGGTCGGTCTCGGACGCGCTCGCTGACATTGGTCACTCTTCGCCATTTGTCTTCGTCTTGCGCTCAGCTGAGTTCTTGGGCGAGTCCGATGAGAAGCCCTTCAGGCCCACGGATGTAGCAGAGCCGATACGCGTCTTTATACCGGACTACTTCGCCTACGAGCTGCGCGCCGCGCGTGCGGAGCCTTTCAAGCGTCTCGTCGATGTCGTCCACGGCGAACATGACGCGCAGATAGCCCAGAGCATTCACCGGGGCGTTCCGGTGATCCTCGACGGTGGTCGGCGTGAGAAAGCGGGAGAGCTCGAGCCGGCCGTGACCGTCGGGAGTGCGCATCATGGCAATCTCGACGCGTTGATC
This sequence comes from Alphaproteobacteria bacterium, assembly GCA_034669045.1. Lineage (GTDB taxonomy): Bacteria > Pseudomonadota > Alphaproteobacteria > Rhizobiales > Xanthobacteraceae > VAZQ01. Next base: position 139 of record JAXDOD010000141.1, on the reverse strand, counting down.
GCCCAATCCGGTGACACGTCCGGCCCACTCGCCTTCAACCATTGCGCGGCCTTCGAGTTCGAGGCCGAGGTCGCGAAAGAACTCTATCGCCGCGGTGAGGTCGTCGACGACGATGCCGATGTTGTCCAGCCGTTTGAGC
>JAXDOD010000140.1:0-15340 GCA_034669045.1 Alphaproteobacteria bacterium | reverse complement strand
CCGGAAATATCGGAGGGCCAGTCGGGAGCTGCAGCGCCGCCGATCCCTGACGAGCCGCCCGCACCTGCCGTCGTCAAAAGGCCGAAGCGTGGCCCGAAAAAGAAGAAGGCTGCCACGCTCCGAGGTTTGTCTCAGCAAATCATCGAACGCGAGAACGCACCAGCCGATCCCGCGGCGCTTGTTGATCCGCCGGACGAATCGGCGCCACCACCGTTGCCCGACAACAAGACCTGATCGTCAGCGGCCTTCGCGCCGCGCCATACATAGGCCGCTTTAGCGGCCGTCCCTTCTCGCCATGAACGCCAGCCGCTCGAACAGATGCACGTCCTGCTCGTTCTTGAGGAGCGCGCCGTGGAGCGGCGGGATCAGCTTCTTGGGATCGCGCTCGCGCAGCGTCTCCGGGCCGATGTCCTCGACCATGAGGAGCTTGAGCCAGTCGAGCAGCTCCGAGGTCGAGGGCTTCTTCTTCAGGCCCGGCACCTCGCGCACCTCGTAAAACAGCTTCAGCGCCTCACCAACCAGCCGCTGCTTGATGCCGGGGAAATGCACGTCGATGATCGCGCGCATGGTGTCGGGATCCGGGAAGCGGATGTAATGGAAGAAGCAGCGGCGCAGGAACGCGTCCGGCAGCTCCTTCTCGTTGTTCGATGTGATCATCACGACCGGGCGGCGGCGGGCCTTGATGATCTCGCCGGTCTCGTAGACGAAGAACTCCATGCGGTCGAGTTCCTGCAGCAGGTCGTTGGGGAACTCGATGTCCGCCTTGTCGATCTCGTCGATCAGCAGCACCGGCCGCTCGTCGGCGACGAAGGCGTCCCACAGCTTGCCGCGCTTGATGTAGTTGCGAATGTCCCTGACGCGCTCGTCGCCGAGCTGGCTGTCGCGCAGCCGCGACACCGCGTCGTATTCGTAGAGCCCCTGCAGCGCCTTGGTCGTCGACTTGACATGCCACTCGATCAGCGGGGCGCCGATCGCCTTGGCGACTTCGAGCGCCAGCACGGTCTTGCCGGTGCCGGGCTCGCCCTTGACCAGGAGCGGCCGCTCGAGCGCCATCGCGGCATTGACCGCCACCTTGAGGTCGTCGGTCGCCACATAGGCGGAGGTGCCTTCAAAACGCATGTCATCTCTTCGGTTGCAGCATCAATCTTAAACCATATCGATCTTGCCGCTCACAAGCCGCGGACGTACCATTTTGCCGGTTCCGGCGAAACACCTGTGAGGGCGACGACATGCGACGCATATCGGCAGGATGGACGTTCGTGCTGGCGTTCGGCCTCGTTTTTCCGCTTGCGGGAACCGCAAGCTCCGACGAGCGCAAGCAACTCGCCTTCGAGGTGGTCGACCGCAACGCGAAGCAGATGACCGACATCAGCGACTCGATCTACTACTTCGGCGAGCTCGGCATGCAGGAATTCGAGGGCTCGAAGCTCCTCAAGGACACGCTGGAAGCCGCCGGCTTCAAGGTCGAGCTCGGCGGCGCCGGCATGCCGACCAGCGTCTGGGCCGAGTATGGCTCCGGCCGGCCGAAGATCGCCATCGTCACCGAGATCGACGCGCTGCCTGGCGGCTCGCAGACGCCCGGTGAGTTCGAGCGCAAACCCATGGTCAAGGACGGCCCCGGCCACATGGAAGGCCACAACACCCACGGCGGCGTCGCCTCCATGGCGGCCTTCGCGGTCAAGCAGGTGATGCAACGCTTCAACCTGCCGGGGACCGTCGCGATCTCGTTCGGACCCGCCGAGGAGCAGCTTGCGAGCCGCCCGTTCATCGTGCGCGCCGGTTACTTCAAGGACGTGGATGCGGTCATCTACCTGCACATCCGCGACACGCTCAACACCACCTTCGGCCTCGGCAACTATGCCGCCATCAGCTCGATCTTCACCTTTCACGGCAAGACCGCGCACGGCGCGGTCAATCCCTGGGAGGGCAGGGACGCGGTCGACGCGGTCGTGCTGATGGACATCGGCTTCGACAAGCTGCGCGAGCATCTGCGCACGACCTATCGCGCGCATCGCACGATCACCGTCGGCGGCATCCAGCCGAACATCATCGCCGACAAGGGCCAGATCTGGTGGTTCGTGCGCGACGCTTCGATGCCGGCCGCCAAGGAGACCTATGACAAGCTCATGAAAATCGCCGAAGGCGCGGCGCTGATGACCGGCACCACCTTCGATGTGAAATATTCCGCCTCCGCCTGGCCGCAGCTCGTCAACAAGACCCTTGCCGAGGCGATCCAGAAGAACGTCGACATGGTCGGCATGCCGACATGGACCCAGGAGGAGCATCAGCGCACCAAGGATTTCCAGACGAAATACGACAAGCCGGTGATCGGCCTGCGCACCGCCGTCACGCCGCTCGGCGGCCGTCCGCAGGCCGCATCCTCCAACGACAACGGCGACGTGTCGTGGGTGGTGCCCGCCGGCAGCCTGAATTTCCCCTCGGCGATCCCCGGCATCGAGGCGCACGAATGGAAGGCGGCCGTGTTCCCGACCAGCTCGATCTCCCACAAGGGCCAGATCGTCGGCGCGAAGGCGCTCGCGGCGTCGATCATCGACCTGATGACATCACCTGAACTCCTGGCGAAGGCGCGTGCGGAATGGGAGGTCGAGTCGAAGAAGACGCCCTATTTCTCTCTGGTCCCGCCCGACGCCACGCCCGATCTCGATCTCAACCGCGTCGAGATGGAGAAATACCGGGCGGATATGAAGAAAAGCTACCTGAACAAGACGCCGCGCTTCAATTGAGCATCATCCGCCCTCGCGGGAACGTGAACGGACGTGAGCGCGGCACGCGGTCGAATGCGTAACAAGCTGCCGGCCCGGCCCGTAGAATCCCCGGGGCAGGAAGGATACAACCATGGCGATGGCAATGCTCGACCGTCGGACGTTGCTCGGCGGCGCCGGCGCGGTCGCGCTGGCGGTAGGCTTGCGCTGGTTCAACGAAAGCGGCGTCCAGGCCGCAGGCTCGTTCGAGATCGAAAAGGCCGACAGCGAGTGGCGGCGCATTCTGACCAAGCCGCAATATGAGGTGCTGCGCCTCCACCACACCGAAATCCCGGGCAGCAGCCCGCTCAATGACGAGAAGCGCAAGGGCACGTTCGCCTGCGCCGCCTGCGACCTGCCGCTGTTCTCATGGGAGACGAAGTACGACAGCCGCACCGGCTGGCCGAGCTTCTACCGGCCGCTGCCCGACGCGCTCGGCACCAAGACCGATTATGTCCTGCTGATGCCGCGCACCGAGGTGCATTGCCGGCGCTGTGGCGGGCATCTCGGCCACCGTTTCGAGGACGGACCGCAGCCCACGGGACTGCGCTACTGCATCAACGGCACCGCACTGCGCTTCATGGCCGAGGCGTGACCCCCGCCCTGTCCCTCGCCTTTCAAGGGGAGGACGCTAGCGGTGCCACTTTTTCAATCGCCCCAACTTGAGCCCTGGCTCTGAAGGATCGATCACGTCGCGCAGTACGGTCGTTTTGGCTCTAAATCCCGTAGTCCTTCTCGATCATCGCCATTTCCGGCGTCGAGATGCCGAGCTTGCGAAGCATCGTGAAGTCTTCTTTCACGTAGATCAGATAGGTCTGGTTCGGCAGGCTCTGGTGCGGGGTCTTCCTGGCGACGTCGTAGATCTTGCGCGCGTCGGCAGTGCGTCCGGTGAGCAGATAGGCGTGCGCGCGATTGATGTCGATCCAGAGCACCGCGGCATCGAGCTTGAGCGCCTCTTCGGCATGGATCGCAGCGTCCCGTGGGCGGTTCACCAGCAGCGCCGCCCAGGACGCGGTGCCGAGCGAACCGACGATGTCGTCCTTGGCCTGCTTGGTCGGAGCGGTGTGGGGCTTGAAGGCAACCCAGCGCCTGATCTCGATCAGGCGCTGCAACGTCGCCAGCCGTTCCGCATACGCGTTCTTGGCGCCGTCGATGTCGCCGATCTCCAGCAGCAGGCCTGCAACCTTGTCGATGTGGGATTGCAGGTTGAACTGCACCGTCGCATCGCCCGGATTGGCGGCGGCGAGCTTGCGGTCGATCTGGATCGATTCCTCGTAGGCCTTGCGGGCGGCCGGGATGTTGCCCATGCGCCGTTGCAGGTCGCCGTTGCGGTTCAGGCTGGCGACCACACTTTCCTGCCGTTCCTTGCGGTTGGCGTCGCGCGCATAGAGCATGCGGTAGATTTCGAGCTCTTCCTCGAACGCGCCGCGGGCCGCTTCGAGGCTGCCGGCCTGCAGCATCACGTCGCCCACCTTGCCGAGTGCATCCGCAACATTTTCCATGCGTTGGTCGTTGTCGGGAGCATCGAGGAGCTGCTTGCGGCGGCTGTCCAGCCGCTCGTCAAAGGCTTTGCGGGCGGCATCCAGGTCCTTGGCCCGGACCAGCATGTCGCCGTAATGCCCGAGATAGATCTGCAGGATATTTTCCAGCCGGTCGTTGCCGGGCGAGGCTTCGACCAGCTTGCGGGTGATCTCCAGCGCCTCCTCGAACAGCTTGCGGGACTCGTCAAACTGGTCCTTGCGTCCTCTCATCTGCGCGACGCGCTCGAGCGCCAGCGCGAGGTCGTCCTGCCACAGCGTCTTGGTCGGGTCAGTCAGGACCAGCACGCGGCAGAGTTCCAGGTTCTCGTCGAATGCCTTGGCGGCGGCATCGACGTCGTTGAGCCGCAGCTTGACGTCGCCATAGATCGTGAGGCTGACCGTCAGGTAGCGCTTGAGCTCGTTGTCGGAGGGGTTGTTCTCCGAGAGCTTGCGGACCCGGTTGAGCGTTTCCTGCGCGATCGACATCGCCGTGTTGACTTCGGCGTCCTTGGTGCGCTGGGTGATGTTGAAGATCAGGCCTTCCAGGAACTCGGTCAGCGCCTCGTAGTTGCGCTCGGCGCGCAACCGCTCGTTTTCGGCGACGCGGCGCGCGTCCTCGGCTTCGAGCGCGACCTTCTCGGCCCGGCGCGAGGCGTCCTCGGCCTGCACCTTGGCGAATTCCGCGTTGGAGCGCTGGACTTCGGACATGGTGTTGGCGATCTGCGCCAGGATCAAGTTCTTCTGCGAGTCGCGGTAGAGAAACGTCGCGACCACCGCCTGGATCGCCATCAGCACGAATACCGCCGCCGCCGTGCCGATCATCAGCACGCGTTTGCGTGTCTGCGCGCGATTGCTGCGTTCGAGGAAGGCCGTGACGGCCGGATAGTCGCCGCCATAGCGCTTGGCCCACGCCGCGTTGGGCCTGGTCTCGTTGCGCCAGGCGATCAGGTTGACGAGCTCCCGGCCGCGCAGCAGCTCGCCGGTGCCGAAGCGGTCGTTCAGCCGTCGCCATTGCTGAGCGGCGCGCGCTTCCTGCTCCAGCCAGCCGGAGAGCTTCTTCCACTGGCGAATGAGGCTTTCGTGGCTGATATCCACGTAGGCATCGTCGGCAAGCTTGCGGTGCTTGGGGTCGTATTCGGGCACCAGGAAGTTGACGCCGGGCGCGCGGAAGGCGTCGACCACCGCACGCACGGCGGGCTCGTTGCCGCCGCAGGCCGCGACCAGGTCGTCGAAACGGGTGGGCCGCCGGACCGCGTCCGCGATCGTGGTGCCGGCGGTGAGCGCGCGAAAGACCCACTCGATCACCGGCCAGCGATCCTTGCCCAGCTCCTCGAAGATCTGGTCGGCGTGCGCGTTGAGCGCGCCGCCGAGCCCGCCGATCGCCTCATAGTCGGCGAGCCTGAGGGTGATGCGTTCGTCGCTGCCGGGCCTGTGCGCGCGCAGCCACATGCGGTTGAGCGTGTACTGCAGCAGCGGAAGCTGGTCGGCGCGCCGCATGATGCGGTCGAGCTGATCGTGGCTTTCGCCGCCGTCCCACGGCGCGAAATTGGCGAGGTCGTTGAGCAGACGGTTGACCAGCCCCGGCTCGATGTCGATGTCGCAGACCTCGGCCGGGCCGGTGATGGCCTCGCGGCACTGGTCGCGCGTCATCCGCGGCGTGAGGAACATCCCGGCATTGATGGCGTCGGCGAGACCCTCGATCAGCGCGCAGGCCCCGAGATATTCCGAGCGCATGGTGATCGCGGCATAGATCGGAAACTCGCGCGCGTGCGCGCTTTCGAGCAGCATCGCGACGAAGGCCTCGGCCTCCTCGCGGCCGGCGTAATCGGGATAGCGGAAGAGCTCCTCGAACTGATCGACCAGGAGGAGAAGGTTGGTGCCGTTCGGCAGGTGACCGCTGCGGCACCATTCGATGATCGAGCGCGGGCCGCGCATCAGGTAGGCGCGCAACAGCGACACGTCTTCCTCGGACGGCTCGGTCTTGCCGTCGGGATCCTCGGTCTCCAGCAGGCGCCGCGCCAGGTTCTTCATGGGCGCGCCGCCCGGACGGAAATCGACGATCCGCCAGCGCGAGCCGGCATTCGCCATCAGCCCGAGTTCGAGCGCGTCAAGGAGCCCGGTCTTGACCAGCGACGACTTGCCGGTGCCCGAGGAGCCGAGCACCGCGAGGAAGCGGGTCGCCGCCAGGCGGTCGACCATCGCATTGATGCAGTCCTCGCGCCCGAAGAAGAGGTCCGTCTCCTCGCGCCGGAACGCGCGCAGGCCGGGATAGGGAGCTCGCTGGACGTTGTCGTCGCTCACCGACGCAGCTCCGCCACGATCTGCTGGACCTCGTCGGTGGTAATGCCGTTGAGGCAATCGATCTTGCGGAAGCCGCCGGACCAGGAAATCTCAGGCTTGGGAAAGGGCGGGCCGAACAGGATGGTCTTGACCCGCGGCGGCGCCTCCCGCAGGCGCTCGATCTTGTTGTAGCGGCGCAGTTGCGCCCGCACCCAGGGTGCGTCGGCGTGGCCGTAGACCAGCATGAGCGCGCCGCAGTCGACTAGATTGGCGTCGAGGTCCTTGGTGATCTCGTCCGCCGAACCCTCGAACAGCGGCGCCGCCGCCATCCACTCCTGATTGTTCTCGAACGCCTTGAGGAGCTGGTCGGTCAGGTCCTTGTCGCTGCGGTCGGCGTTGATGAACAGGAAATCGGTCTTGGCGGGCGCGCGTTCGATCGGGGCGGCCTTGCGTTCGAACGTCTTCCTGATCTCCTTCATGAACTCCTGCAGCCCCATGGCGAGCACCTGCGGCCCGTCGAGCAGCGGCTTGTCCCAGTGCGTGATCGTGGACACGTCCAGATCGGGCCGTCGCCATTGCAGCACCGGCAGACCGCGCTGCCTGGCGGCGTCGTGCTGGAACTGGGCGTAGCTCTTAGGCTCCGCCGAACCGTCGTCCTTCAGGTCGGCCGGGCGGTTCGAGCGATAGGGGCCGAGGAGCTGGACGAAGACCTGTGCCTGTTCGAGATCGGCTTTGACGGCGCGCGCGAACTCCGCGCCGCCTTGCAGGTATTCGCCCTCGGGCAGCACCGTGGCGCCGTATTGCTTGAGATAGGCGAGAACCTGATCGCGCTCGTCATAAAGGTCGTTGGTGGCCTGCGCGAGCAGCACGACCTTGCCGGCAAGCGGGCCTTTGTCTTGCCCCTGCGGGGGCGGCTGCGCCATCGTCGCGCTCGCCGTGGGCTTCTGCGGCTGGCCCAGCGCGTCGTGAATCTCGCGTAACAGCTCTTCCATCTGGTGGGCGAGCGTCTGCAGGCGCCGGTCGTATTTGTCGGGATTGGAGCGCGGCGTCAGCTTGAGCGGGACATTCTCCTCGCCCTCGTCGCTCCACCAGAACTGCGTGCGCTTGAGGCGGAGGAAGCGGGGCGGGATGTCCGCTTCCTTGACCGGCAGCAGCTCGACCGTGACGATGCGATTGCGTTCGCCCTGCGAGACGTCGAAGGCCTCGAGCTCCTTGAGCGTCCATTCGCGCTTGGTGTAGCTCGGCGACAGGATCGGCAGAAAGACGGCCGAGCCGCGGGCAGTGTCGAGCAGGCCGGCGAGCTCGTGATGGGCCTGCAAGCCGCGGCTGTCGAAGAAGATTTCCGGCTCGGTCCCGAGCCGCTGGCACAGCGCCTTCTTCAGGTCGGTCTGGAAGCGGCTGACCCATTTGATGTCCTGGGTGTCAGCCTCATTGTCATAATGGGCGTAGCTGACGAATACGTCGTATTTGCAACCTGGAATATAGGCCATGGATTGCGGCGACTCCCTCGTCCGTGCCGGGCCAACTTAGTCGAAATGGCGGGGACAAAAAAGCCAAATGAAATTCGGCCGTTGGCACGCCCGCGCGGGGTCGCTCCGCGGAATGTGCTGGAAATCAGGGCCCTCGAAATCGCGCACTCCGCGTCCCTCCCCCAACGCGCTCCCGACGTGACGGCGCGCCGGGCAAAATCTGCCCGCCGGGGGCCGCTGTTGCCGGGTCGAGCGCCGACATGAGTTGCGGCCATCCCTCTAAGCAGTTGAGAGAAATGGATAATCGGGTTGGCGCGCGGCTTGCTACGGCGAACCCGAAGGTGTGGCCGCGGCCGCGGCTCCCCGCAATGCAGTTGGAGAAACAGTCATGGGTATCTTCGGGGCTCTCACCACCGCGGTGACGGGGATGCGCGCGCAGTCCTTCGCGCTCGAGAACGTGTCGGGCAACATCGCCAATTCCCAGACCACCGCCTTCAAGCGGATGGACACGAGCTTCACGGACCTCATTCCCGACCAGACGCCGTCGAAGCAGGTCGCCGGCAGCGTGTTCGCCAGCGCCCGCATGACCAACACCGTGCAGGGCGACATCCAGGCCACCTCGATCGGCACCTTCATGGCAGTCAACGGCGCCGGCTTCTTCGTGGTCGAGAAGCCATCGAGCTTCGTCGACAACCGGCCGGTCTTCGACGGCATCGACCGCTACACGCGACGCGGTGATTTTCAGCCCGACAAGAGCGGCTTCATGGTCAATGGCGCCGGCAACTACCTGATGGGCATTCCGATCGATCCGACCACCGGCAACCTGATCGGCAGCGTGCCGCAGCTCCTGCAGTTCCAGAACGACTTCCTGCCGGCGCAGGCGACGAGCCAGATCGAATACCGCGCCAACCTGGCGAGCTATCCGCTCACGCCCAACCATGATTCCAGCGTGCCGCGCTCGGAACTCCTCGATCCGGCGAACTTCTCCGCCAATCCGGTCGCCGGCGCCCCGCAGCCGGCAAAAATCATCGGCACCGGCGCAACGCTTTCGCCCGACGCCGTGGCCGTCCTGACCGGTACGGCCGATCTCTCGGCCATCTCCTCAGTCGGCGGCAATCTCGTCATCAACGGCACCACGATCGCGATTGCGGCGACTGACGACTTCGCCACGATCCGGGGGAAAATCAATGCCCAGACCGGCACCACCGGCGTGACCGCCACCGCCAGCGCTGCCAATCATCTGGTTCTCACGAGCGCGGACGCCGATACCGCCGTGACCATCGGCGGCGCGAGCACGCTTGCGCTGCTCAATGAAACCGGCCTGGCGGTCGGAACCGAGGCCCCTAGCAATCTCCTGACCCAGAGCGCCGTCGCCGCCGGTCAGACCCTGGTGATCACCATCGGCTCCAACCCGCCCACGACCATCACCTTCGGCACCGGCGCCGGCCAGGTCTCGACCATGGCCGAACTCGCGACCGCGATTGTCGGCATTACCGGCGGCGCCGGCGCGCTCAATACGTCCAACGGCAATCTCACCATCACGGCCGCGAGCCTGAGCGACACCATCACGGTGGGCGGCACCGCGACGGCGTTGAGCTTCGGCATGCGCACGCTCACCGCCTTGCCGTCCAACCAGGTGGTGGTGGCCAACGATCTGAGCACCTTCCTCGATTCGTCGATCGGCGGCGGCGCGGTCACCGCCTACGACGTCTCCGGCTCGCCGGTGAACATCCAGTTGCGGTGGGCCAAGATCGACAGTGCGTCCTATGGCGGCACCGACACCTGGAACCTGTTCTATCAGACCGACTCGCTCGCCACCGGCACCCAGGTCGCCTGGCAGAACGCCGGGGTCGACTACACGTTCAGCGCCAACGGACAGATGAGCCCCGCGATCCCGAACCTCACGCTTGCCAACGTGACGGTGAACGGCATCACGCTCGGCAACGTGCAGCTCGTCCACGGCACCGGCGGGATCACGCAGTTCGCCGATCCCAACGGCAATGCGCAGGTCAACCTCCTGCAGCAGAACGGCTTCCCGGCCGGCGAGCTGCAGGAAGTGTCGGTCAGCGACAAGGGCCGCATCGTGGGCAGCTATTCGAACGGCCGCACGATCGATCTCGCCGAGATCACGCTCGCCAACTTCAATGGCGCCAACTCTCTCAAGCGCATCGACGGCGGCGCTTTCGAAGTGACGGACGAATCCGGTCCCGCCATCTACGGCGCGCCCGGCAAGATCGTGGGTTCCTCGCTGGAAGGCGCCAACACCGACATCGCCGACGAGTTCACCAAGCTGATCGTGACGCAGCAGGCCTATTCGGCCAATACGAGGGTCATTTCCACCGCCAACTCGATGGTTCAGGACCTTCTGAACATGCTGCGCTAGAGCGAGAGCTGCGCGCGTGCGAAGCCAGGAACGGTAACAGGTCATGAGTCTCACCCAGGCGCTGTCAACAGCCGTCGGCGGTCTGCGCGCCGCGCAGGCCGGTCTGGCGATTGTGTCCGCCAACGTGGCGAACGCGGAGACGCCGGGCTACGTGCGCAAGACCCCAGTGCAGGTCGCCACGTCTGCGGGTGCGCTCGGCGTCGGTGTGCGGATCGATTCCATCAACCGCGAGCTCGACCAGTACATCCAGCGCCAGATGCGGGTGGAAAGCTCCGGCGCCAGCTACGCCGACCTGCGCGCCCAGTTCTACAGCCGCCTGCAGAACGTCTATGGGGTGCCGGGCGCGAACTCGACGCTCGAAACCGTGTTCAACGACTTCACGTCCGCGCTGCAGGCGCTTTCGACCAGCCCGGATTCAGCCTCCGCGCGCAGCGCCGTCATGAGCTCCGCGCAGGTCCTCGCGCAGCAACTCAACAGCATGACGGGCGATATCCAGGGGCTGCGCAGCGATGCCGAGCTCGGCCTCTCCGATGCCGCGGCGCGCGCGAACGACGCGATGCAGCGCATCTCCCAGATCAACCGCCAACTCGGCACCGCCAACTCCAACGACGCCACGACCGCCAATCTCCTCGACCAGCGCGACCGCTACATCGATCAGCTCGCGCAGATGATGGACATCAACGTCGTCCAGAACGACCATAACCAGGTCACGGTGTTCACCAATTCCGGCATGCAGCTCGTCGGCACCGCGGCGTCCACGCTCGTCTTCGACGCGCAGGGCTCGATGACCGCGCCGGCGCAGTGGAGTGCCGATCCGGCCAAGCGAACCGTGGGTACGCTCCTGCTCAAGGGGCCGAACGGCGGCGACGTCGACCTGATCGCCAATCATGCGATCCGCTCCGGCCAGATCGCGGCCTACATCGAGATGCGAGACCAGGTGCTGGTACAGACGCAGGCCCAGATCGACCAGATCGCTGGTGGACTGGCGCGCTCGCTCTCCGACCGCACCACCGATGGGACTGCCGTCACTTCCGGTGCGCAGTCGGGCTTCGACATCGATTTGAGCGGGCTCCGGGACGGCAACTCGGTCCGAGTGAGCTATACCGACAACGCGACCGGCGCCCGGCGCACCCTGACGCTCGTTCGCGTCGATGACCCGGCGGCATTGCCGCTCGCCAACGGCACGACCCCCGATCCGAACGACAAGGTGGTCGGGCTTGATTTCTCGGGCGGTGTCGCCTCCGTGCTCGGCCAGATCGGCGCGGCCATCGGCACCACCGCGCTGCAGTTCTCCAATCCGTCCGGCAGCACCCTTCGTGTCCTCGATGACGGCGGGCTCAACAAGATCGACGTCAACGCCGTGGCGGCCACCAGCACCATGACCTCGCTCACCAGCGGGACGGTGCAACTTCCGTTCTTCCTCGATGCCGGCGGCGCCTATACGGGTGCGATCCGCGCGGCCGGCGCCCAGACGGTCGGCTTCGCCGGCCGCATTGCGGTGAACGCCAGCCTCCTTGCCGATCCATCGCGGCTCGTCGCCTATCAGACCACGCCGCCTACGGCCGCAGGCGATCCGACCCGTCCGAACTTCATCTACGATCGGCTGACTGCGGGCAGGCTCGACTTCGCGCCGCAGTCCGGTATCGGATCGGGGGTGGCGCCGTTCCAGGGTTCGCTGCCGTCCTACATGCGGCAGGTGGTCAGCCAGCAGGGTCAGGCGGCGGATGCCGCGGCCAATCTCAAGGACGGCCAGGACGTCGTGTTCAATACGCTGCGGCAGCGCTTCAACGACAGCGCGGGCGTCAACATCGACGAGGAGATGGCGAACCTCCTCAACCTGCAGAATTCCTATGGTGCGAGCGCGCGCGTGCTGTCGACGGTCAAGGAAATGATCGACACGCTCATGAGGATGTGAGGCACAGCATGAGCATCTCCGGTATCGGGTCGCGTTCGGCGCTTGGCGTTCAGTCACTGGTCGACATGCGCGCCCAGCTTGATGACCTCCAGCGCCAGCTCGGCACCGGCAAGCGGGCGAGCACCTATGCCGGCGTCGGGCTCGAGCGCGGCTTTGTGGTGGGACTGCGCTCGCACGTCGCCGCGCTGAGCTCCTTCGACGACGCGGGCACCCAGGTGGGCGTGCGCGTCAATCTCGCGCAGAGCGTGCTCGGCCGCATCGGGGACATCGGGCACGCGGTGAAGGCGACCGCCTTTCAGCAATCCAACATCGACAGCAGCGGCTCGACCACCGGCCAGACCGTCGCCTACTCGGAGCTGGGCGAAATTCTCGGCCTGCTCAATACCCAGTCCGGCGACCGCTACCTGTTCTCCGGGCGCGCCACCGATCAGCCGGCGGTCGAGAGCGTCGATCACATCATGAATGGCGACGGCGCGCGCGCCGGCTTCAAGCAGATCGTCGCGGAGCGCAAACAGGCGGACCTCGGTGCGAATGGCCTTGGCCGGCTGGTCGTGTCGGCACCGACGGCAACTGCGGTATCGCTTGCGGAAGACTCCGTGTCGCCCTTCGGCTTCAAGCTCTCTGGCGTCAATTCGACGCTGAGCAACGCCACCGTCACCGGCCCGGCCGGTGCGCCGGCCGCGCTCTCGGTCAATCTCACCGGCCTTCCGAATGCCGGCGGGACCCTCCAGGTCCGCTTCAACCTTCCCGACGGGACGACCGAAAGCATCACCCTGACCGCCACGTCCTCGCCGACGCCGGGCGCCAATGAATTCGCCATCGGCGCCACGCCGGCTGCGACCGCCGCCAATCTGCAGGCGAAGTTGACAGCCACGCTCGGCAAGCTCGCCGACACGTCGCTCACCGCGGCCTCGGCCGTGACCGCCGGCAAGGACTTCTTCGGCGATCCGCCCCAGCGCGTCTCCGGTCCGCCGTTCAACAGCGCGACCGCGCTCGTCACCGGCACGCCATCCAACACCGTGAGCTGGTATACCGGCGAAAACGGCTCCGACCCGGCGCGCGCGACCGCGACCGCGCGGGTCGACAGCGCGATCTCGGTGTCCTATGGGGTGCGCGCCAACGAGCAAGGCATCCGCTGGACGATCCAGAACATCGCGGCGCTTGCAGTCGTGACCTTTCCGCCCGGCGATCCCAACGCGACGGCGCGCAATGGCGCGCTCAATCGGCGCGTCGGGACCAATCTCGACACTCCGGCGGGGATCCAGCAGGTCAAGGACATCCAGGCGGAGCTCGCCGGTGTCCAGTCCACGATCGCGACGGCGACCGACCGCCATCAGCAGACCAAGAGCACGCTCGCCGATCTGCTGGAGCAGATCGAGGGCGTGCCGGTGGAACAGGTGGCGGCGCAGATCCTGGCGCTGCAGACCCGGCTGCAAGCCTCGCTGCAGACGACGTCGATGCTCTATAAGATCAGCCTGGTGAATTACATCTGACGCGGGCGGCTTATGCGCGACCGAGCAGGCCCGCCGCGAGCTCGCGATTGATGTTGATCAGCGAGCCGAGGTGCTCGCGTTGCGGGTTGTTCATCATCGAAACCGTCTGGTTCATGACGAACAATCCGAGATTGGCAACATTCTGGCGGATGGCGACCGGCAGCGGGTGTTCCGTGCTGGTCACCGAGGTGAGAAAGATCGACCAGAGCTTGCGGTTGTAGAGGAGGGCGTCGTCGAGGTCGGTGACCTTGCGGTCCCAGCCGTCGAACACCGCCTGCAGCCGCGAAGCGGCCTTCAGCAGCAGGTCGGCTTCCAGTTCACGCGGATTGACGATCTGTTTGGCGACCGTTCTATAAGCCTGCGCCGCGCTTTGCATGGTTGATGAGCTCCTCCTCATACGCGATCAGTTTCTTGGCGTCCTTTAAGGCCTTATACATTTCGCCCGTTAAGATATGATTGTTGATGCCTTCGATCAGCGGCCACGCGCTCGGCGCCGCTTTCATGATGTCGCGCACCAGGGCGAAGTAGACGTCGTAGTGTTCGCGGGGATCCTTGGACGTGTACATGAGCTGGACCGCCAGATAGACGCGCTTGGCCGGCGTGTCGGCGAGCTTCGTCGTTAGGATGTCCTTTTCGCGCAGGATCGGCACCTGGCCTTCGACCGTGAGCCTGGTGCGCTGATCGTCGTTGGTAATGACGCATTCGCCGAGGATGATGCGCTCTCCCGGCTTCAGTTCCACCTTGAGGGCCATGGCGATTCCAATCCGAGTCGCGTCTCGGAGGATCGTGACCAGGTGTGGTTAACGAATGGTGAAGAAAAGGGCGCGACCAGTAATCCCGCCGTCAGCCCGGCGGACTATTCGCGCTATTGGAACAGGCGCAGCACGGCCTGGCTGGCCTGGTTGGCGAGCGACAGCGCGGTCGTGGACAGGCTCTGGCGCGTCTGCAAGGCAAGCATATTCGCGCCCTCTTCATTGCTGTCGGCGAGCACGAGGACATCGGCGCCGGTCTGCAGAGTGTTGATCAGGCTCTTGGTGAAGTCCTGGCGGGTCTGCACCGTGTTCAGTGTCGATCCGAAGCGCGACGCCTGGCTGCGCAGGGCGCTCAAGGCCTTATCAAGGGAGGCGATGGCCGCGTCGATGTTGGCGTTGGACTGGAACGACGTGCCGGTCACCGCCGACAAGGCGAGGCCGGCCGAGTCGAAGGTGACGCCGGAGATCGTGAGAGTGCTCGTGCCCTTCTCGTTGAACACGACCTTGAGATCGTCGCCATAGAGCAGGTTCACACCGTTATACGAGGAGTCCTTCGCCAACGAGTCGATCTGCGAAAGCACGTTGTTGTAATCGCTCTGCAGGCTGGTGCGGGTGGAATCGGGCGTGGAGACCGAGGCGACGCCGTTTGACGTGCCGTTGGTAAGGCCAAGCGCGGTGGTGACGCCGGCCGAGCCGGTCAGCGTGAGGCTGTTGGCGGTTGCGGAGGACGCCACGCTGAACGACAGCGCGTTGCCGGTCACGCCGG
>JAXDOD010000139.1:0-5942 GCA_034669045.1 Alphaproteobacteria bacterium | reverse complement strand
GCATGAAGGCTATGGCATGTCGCAATCCCGCCGCGCCATGATCGAATGCATCTTTGGTTGGGGCAAGCAGCACGGCACGATGCGCAAGACCAAACATCGCGGCATCTGCCGCGTCGCCGCCGACTTCCATGCTCAATCTGATCGCCTACAACCTGATCCGCATTCCCAAGTTGATCGCGTCTTAGGCGAACGGGCGTTCAGACCACCAAAAGCGTCTCAATGAGCGAACACATCAGCGGAGCCACGGACCCCCAAGAGAAAGCAAAGCTTCAATTTCCAGGTTTTTCAGCAGACTGCTAGACGCTGAATGCACGTTCAAGAACGCTGCGGGTGGAGTTGCGCTTCTTTCAACGGGATAATGTTCATGAATGGGTGTTGTTCGAACAGCAATCGGCGGAACTGAAGCCGCTGTTTCAGGCGTTAACAACTTTTGCGACAAAGTTTGAATTCAATGCCGTAGAGGCTGAGGGATGTTTCGCAAAGGCACTGGCAAAATTGAACTCGACTGATGGCAACGCAAAAACTCGCAAGTTTATTTTACATTGTCGATTTGAGAAACAGGGACAGTTCTTGCTTATGGGTACTTTGCGCACGAACAATGAATTCTAGTTCTGACCGGCCGTCCGAACCATCGCGAGAAGCACAAGGCCGCAGAACAGCGAGCGCGTGGGGCGCAATCGCCTTATTGCGCCGCTTTGAGACCGATCCGCAGACCAGTCGATTTGTGAGAAACCGCCATCAGATGGCGCAATGCGCTTCGCTTATTGCGCCATACGGGCTCGGCGAGCATTCACTCCCGCCCCGGCGTCACGCCCTTGGCGGCCTCGGCGCCCTTGATCTGGATCGCACGCGCGACCTGCTCCAGGATCGCGGGCGGCGTGTCGAGCAAATCGGCGACGATCTTCGCCAGATCCTCGCCTTTGCGTGCGTCGATCTCCAGGTTCTGCCGCAGGGCATCTTCGAGGAAGGCCGGATCGGCCAGCGTCGCGTCGAAGGCGCGTCGCAGCGCCGCCACGCGCTCCGGCGGCACGCCTGGATTGGTGACGATCGGCCGCGCGATCACGACGGCCTTCGACAGGAAGTCGAACATCTTCTGCTGGTCGTCGTCCTTCGCCAGATCGCGCAGGAGCGGCACCACCTCATAGTTCGGAATCTTTCTGGTGCCGGTCTGGATCAGGAAATTGTACTTCGCGAGAACGTCGGCCGCGCTCGGCCCCAGCACCTGGGGATTCGAGGTGCTGCGGCCCTCGACCTCGCCGCGATCCATGGCGAGCGACATTTCCGGGCCGCTCGGATAGCCGTAGATCACCTTGAACTTGGTTCCGAGCAGATTGTTGTAAACCGCCGAGAGCTGCGTCACGATGGAGCCGATGCCGGTCGCCGCCACCACGGTTTCGCGCCGCCGCGCGTCGTCGAGCGTTTTCGTCGGCGACGACTTGTTGGTGAACAGGAATTCGTTGGTGTTGCTCATGTTGCCGATCCAATTGAGCGACCGCATGTCAACCTTGAGGTTCTTGTCGGTGCCGAGCGCCTGGTCCATCGGGAACGACTGCGTGATCATGGTGAGCACGGTGCCGTCCTTGGGCGCCGCGTTGGCGACGTAATTGAGCGCCACCAGCCCGCCGCCGCCCGGCATGTTGACCGGCACGATCGTCGGGTTGCCGGGCATGTGGCGCGTCATGTAGCGGCCGAGGATGCGCGAATAGACGTCGTAATTCCCACCCGGCGCGGCGCGCACGTAGATCCTGATCTGCTTGCCGCGATAGAAATCCTCGATCGGGTCGGCGATCGCCGCCGATCCCGTGACCAGGCCGCCGAACAAGGCCGCCAAACATCCATAAAACGTAAAAGTCATCCGCATCCTGTCCCCACGGGTTCGTCGCCTACTCGACCAAAATTTCGTACCGACCGCAACAGGGACGGCCGAGTCGGACCGGCGCCGATTGACGGCCCGGTGGCAGCGGGCGATCATTCGCGCACGCCCAATCCATGACCAGAACGAATCAGGAGATCTCGCAATGGCCATCCCGAAGCTTGTTCCCGGCGCGACCGGCGACATGGTGCGCGCCCTGCAACATGCGCTGATCGCGAACGGCTATTCGGTCGGCGCCGCGGGCGCCAGCGGCACCTTTGACGAAGACACGATGGGCGCCCTGCAGACGTTCCAAGATGATCACGCGTTGCCGGTGCAACAACTCTGCGACAAGGCGACCTGGGCCGCGCTCGGTCCGCAATAACCGCGCACCGCAAAGCGGCGCGAACCGGCGTTACGCCGCACTGGCGCGCACCCATTTGTCGGTGTCGACCTCCCAGCCGCGCTGCGACAGGTCGCAGCCGTTGCCTTCCGGATCGCGCATGCGGACTTCCGATTGGGTGCGGTGCGCCGGCCGCGCCTTCACGGTAGCACCGGCGGTGACCACCCGCTCGCCCATCGCCTTCGAATCCGGCACCAGCAGGCCGAAATGCGCGATGCCGAAGCGCGCCTCGTGACCTTCCTCGCCGCTGTAGAATGCCTGGATGGCGACGTTGGAGCACCCGTCGCCGACGTGCTTGTTGCGATAGCCGGGTCGCTTGCGCGATTCCTGGTGCGCCTCGAACAGTTCGCGCAAGCCGAACACATCGCGATAGAAATCGAGGATCGCTTCCGGATCGAGCGCATTCAGGGCCAAATGCGCAATCCGCGGCACGCGCGCTTGCGCTGCGGTCAATCCAAAATCCCGCTGCGAAAGGGTGACCGGATTGCATTCCGGATCGTGGATGCGCACGTCGCCATGCTGCAGGTCGCCGCTCTCTGCGATCACGGTACCGCGTGGATAGCGCGTACGGTAGCGCGCGACGGCGGTCTCCACGTTCTCGACCGCGATCCCGATGTGATGCAGCCCCGCCTCCAGGCGAAGCTCGCGCAGGTCGGGCCGCAGCTTGAACAGCGTGAGGTTGAAACCGCCGTCGGTGAGCGTGACGTCGCCGGTGGCGTTGCCGCCAAGCTCGTCCATGCCGAACATGCGCCCATAAAAGCCAGCGAGCGAAGCCGGCTCGTTGCAGAGCATGGCGAGGTAGCGAATGCGTGCCATTTTGAGCCGCTCAATCCTTGAGAAACTTGTCGCGCTTGAGCGTGTCCTTGTCGGGGACGAGCGCGTCCTTCCACTGCGAGGGCAGCACGCCGTCCTTCAGCCCCTTGCGGGTGTAGTAGTTCCACAGTTTCTTGATGTGCCAGTCCCGCATTTCCATTTTCTCGATCTGCTCGATCTCGGCATCCGTGAGCGGGATCGGCTTGGCGCCCGCCTGCAGCGCCTGCATCTGCGCGGTGGCGTTCTCCTTGAAATGCACCGCGTCGATGAACAGCCCCCGCACCGACTCGGCGACCAGGCAAAGCCCGTGCGCGCGCATCAGCACCGCGTGATGGGGTCCGAGCGTCCTGGCGAGCGCGCGGCCCTGCTCGGGAAACTTGATGTGGCTCGGGTCCGGATCCATCGGGATGCCGCTCTTCCAGCGCGACGCGCGCGCCCGCATGGGCAGGAGCTTCACGCCCTCCATCATGGTGAAGGCGATGGCGAGTTCCATGTGGGAGTGCAGCACCGACTGCACGTCCGGGCGGGCTCTCAAGATTTCGAGATGGATCGGCAGTTCGCTCGGCGGCGTGCCGTCGCCCTCCAGCACCTTGCCGTCATAACTCACGACCAGCATCGAATCGGGCGCGACTTCGGCGCGCGAGGTCGAGCCGATCTGGATCACGAAGGCGTCGCGGCCGGGAATGCGCGTGGAGACGTGGCCGCTGTAGTCGAGGATGCCTTCCGCCTCCAGCAGGCGGGTGGTGGCCGCCGTTTCGAGCGCGATCTGGGCGACAGCAGAATTCGATCCGGCGGTCGGGCGTGACATGTCGGCAAGCGTCATTCTGTTCTCCGGGATGGCGGGCGCAATCGCCGGCCTGTTCTTGTCCGATCTTCTTCCAGCACGAATGCGGGGAGTTGGAAAGCGCGGCCAGCCTTGACACTACGGGGCGAACGACCTATCTCCCGGCCTGCCGCTGGCACTCGTCAGTCAGGAGTGCTAATAGTCGCGAGCTAGACGCTTCGTCCGACCGTTAAACGATATCAATCAACGGCTTAGCCGCCAAGAGGAAGAGAATGGCCAAAACCAAGTTTCGTCCCCTGCACGACCGAGTGGTGGTGAAGCGTATCGATGCCGAGGAGAAGACCAAGGGCGGCATCATCATCCCTGACACCGTCAAGGAGAAGCCGCAGGAGGGCGAGATCGTCGCCGTCGGCCCGGGCGGGCGCGACGAGGGCGGCAAGCTGATCCCGATCGACGTCCAGGCCGGCAACCGCGTGCTGTTCGGCAAGTGGTCCGGAACCGAGGTCAAGATCGACGGCGAAGAACTCCTGATCATGAAGGAGTCTGACATCATGGGCGTGATCGCCTGAATATTTAGCCCCTCATCCTGGGGAGCGCCCGAAGGGCGCGTCTCGAAGGATGAGACCCGGAACGATGGCCTCGTCCTTCGAGACTCCCCACCTTCCCTCCCCCGCAAGCAGGGAGGGAGGGAAGGGTGGGACCTCAGGACGAGGATCAACAAACGGAGCATACTGAAATGGCTGCCAAAGACGTCAAATTCTCCACCGACGCGCGCGACCGCATGTTGCGCGGCGTCGAGATCCTCGCCCAGGCGGTGCGCGTGACGCTCGGCCCCAAGGGCCGCAACGTCGTGCTCGACAAGAGCTTCGGCGCTCCCCGCATCACCAAGGACGGTGTGACGGTGGCGAAGGAAATCGAGCTCGAGGACAAATACGAGAACATGGGCGCGCAGATGGTGCGCGAAGTCGCCCAGAAGACCAACGACCAGGCCGGCGACGGCACCACCACCGCGACCGTGCTCGCCCACGCCATCGTCAAGGAAGGCGTCAAGTCGGTGGCCGCCGGCATGAATCCGATGGACCTCAAGCGCGGCATCGACATCGCGGTCACCGCCGTGGTCGCCGACATCAAGAAGCGCGCCAAGAAGGTCGGATCCTCGGCCGAAATCGCCCAGATCGGCACCATCTCGTCGAACGGCGACGCCAAGGTCGGCAAGATGATCGCCGAAGCGATGCAGAAGGTCGGCAACGAAGGCGTGATCACGGTCGAGGAGGCGAAGTCGCTCGAGACCGAGGTCGAGATCGTCGAGGGCATGCAGTTCGACCGCGGCTATCTCTCGCCCTACTTCATCACTAATGCCGAGAAGATGGTGGCCGAACTCGAGGACGTCTACGTGCTCCTGCATGAGAAGAAGCTCACCGGCCTGCAGGCGATGCTGCCGGTGCTCGAAGCCGTCGTCCAGGCCGGCAAGCCGCTGGTCATCATCGCCGAGGACATCGAGGGCGAGGCGCTTGCCACGCTCGTGGTCAACAAGCTGCGCGGCGGGCTGAAGGTCGCCGCCGTCAAGGCGCCCGGCTTCGGCGACCGGCGCAAGGCCATGCTGGAGGACATCGCGATCCTCACCGGCGGCCAGCTCATCGCGGAAGATCTCGGCATCAAGCTCGAGAACGTGACCCTCGCCATGCTCGGCCGCGCCAAGAAGGTCATCATCGAGAAGGAAAAGACCACGATCGTCGACGGCGCCGGCAAGAAGAAAGAAATCGAGGCGCGCATCAACCAGATCAAGGCGCAGATCGAGGAGACCACCTCAGACTACGACAAGGAGAAGCTGCAGGAACGGCTCGCCAAGCTCGCAGGCGGCGTGGCGGTGATCAAGGTCGGCGGCGCCACTGAGATCGAGGTGAAGGAGAAGAAGGACCGCGTCGAGGACGCGCTCAACGCGACGCGCGCCGCCGTGGAAGAGGGCATCGTGCCGGGCGGCGGCGTGGCGCTGCTGCGCGCCAAGAAGGCGGTCGGCCGGATCACCAACGACAACTCGGACGTCCAGGCCGGCATCAACATCGTGCTCAAGGCCATCGAAGCCCCGATCC
>JAXDOD010000138.1:0-31277 GCA_034669045.1 Alphaproteobacteria bacterium | reverse complement strand
CTTAGTTCATCAATCTCTGGGTCAGGTAGGTGTATTCCAGGGCCACGCGCATGGCGCGCTCGTTGAGATTGGCCGCGGCGTCGTGGCCGCCGTCGATGTTCTCATAGTAGAGGTAGTCGTAGCCGAGGTCCTTCAGCCGGGCGGCGGCCTTGCGGGCGTGGGCGGGATGCACCCGGTCGTCCTTGGTCGAGGTCTCGAGGAACACGCGCGGATAGGGCTTGCCCGCCGCCAGCCGCTGATAGGGCGAGTAGGTGTCGATCACCGCGCGCTCGACCGGCACCGCCGGGTCGCCGTATTCGCCCACCCAGGAGGCGCCGGCGCCGATGTGGGTGTAGCCGATCATGTCGAACAGCGGCACCTGGATGACGATGGCGTTGTAGAGCTCCGGATGCCGCGTCAGGGCCACGCCCATCAGGAGGCCGCCATTGGAGCCGCCCATGATGCCGAGCTTCTTCGGGCTGGTGATCTTGCGGTCGATCAGGTCGCGGCTGACGGCGAAGAAGTCGTCGTAGACCCGCATGCGGTTGAGCTTCAGCCCGGCGTTGTGCCAGCGCGGGCCGAACTCGCCGCCGCCGCGGATATTGGCGACCACATAGACGCCGCCGCGTTCGAGCCAGGCCTTGCCGACGCCCATGGAATAGGTCGGCAGCACGGAGACCAGAAAGCCGCCGTAGCCGTAGAGCAGCGTCGGATTGTCGCCGTCTTGCGCAAGGTCCTTCGGGCCGATCTGGAAATAGGGAATGCGCACGCCGTCCTCGGCCACCGTCTCGTGCTGGCTGACGGCGAGGCGCGACGCATCGAAGCGCGGCGGCAGTTCCTTCAGCAGCACGGGTGACGCGTCGGGCGAAACCAGGTGAAGCGAGGTCGGCGTGAGAAAGCCGGCTAGCTGCAGCAGGAAATCCGGCGAGGACGTCGCCCCGTCGCTGCCGATGCACCAGATGTCCGCGGTCTCGGTCTCCGGCACGCCGACGAGCGGTGCGATGGTCCATCCCGTCCCGGCGGGCGCGGCGATCTCCACAACGGTGCGCATGTTGTCGAGCAGGCTGATCGCGAGCCGGTCCCTGGCCCAGCCGAAGTCGCGGATGGTACGGCGCTCGCGAGGCTCGAACAACAGATCGAAATCGCGGCCGCCTCGCATGAATTCGTCGAAGCGGGTGGCGATCAGGCTGTCGGTCTCGAATTCGCGGGCCTTCGGCGTCCACGGCGAGCGCAGCCGTAGCGTCAGCCACTCGCGGTGGACGTCGAACAACGCATCGGCGGGAATGTCGATCCGGCGCAGCTCGCCACCGGCTTCGACGACGAACCGTTCCGCGTCGAAGAACGAGAAATGCCGCACGACAAACGTTCGTTCGAAGCCGAGCTCGTGATCGATGCTGACGTAGACGAAGACGTCGTCCGCGAGTCCGTCGAAGATGGTGTCGGCCGCCGCGAACGGCGTGCCGCGCCGCCAGCGCCGCACCGTGCGCGCATAGCCCGAGGTGGTCGCGTGACCGTCGCCGAGCGGGCTCGTGACCAGCAACGTGTCGGCATCGAGCCAGTCGGCGGCGCTTTTCGCCTCCGGCAGCGCGAAACCGTCCGCCACGAAGGCGCGGGCGTCGAGATCGAATTCGCGGATCACGCTGGCGTCGGCGCCGCCGCGCGAGAGCAGGACCAGGCCGCGCCGGTGCTCGGGCGGCAGCGTCGTGCAGCCGTGCCAGACCCAGTCCTCGCCCTCGGCGCGGCCGAGCGCATCGACGTCGATCAGCGTTTCCCACTCGGTGGACAGCGAGCGGTAGGATTCCATCGTCGTGCGCCGCCACAGCCCGCGCGGATTGTCCTTGTCCTGCCACAGGTTGTAGAGGAACGCGTTGCGTTTCGTGACGAACGGGATCTTGTCGGGCGCCGACAGCATGGCGCGGAACGCCTCGCGGTCGCGCTCGAAGTCGGGACCGGCGAGCGCGGTGAGCGTGCGCGCGTTCTGCTCCGCGACCCAGGCCAGTGCCTCCCCACCCTGGACGTCCTCAAGCCAGAGATAGGGGTCGTCGGGTTCGCTGGTCGCGTTCATGGACTGCACGGTTGTTGGCGAATCGGCGCCGCGAGCTCGGTCTACTCCCTCCTCCCGCGGGCGGGAGAGGTGACGCCTGCAGCGCCCACGTCAATACTACTGCACGCAATGCACGACTGCACCAAAGCATTGATGATGGTGCGCGACGCGTGCTGCGATCACATCTCGATATCGAGCGCCACGTCGAGGTTGGGCGCCGAATGCGTGATCCAGCCGGACGAGGCATAATCCACGCCGGCCGCCGCCACCGCCGCGATGGTCTCGAGCGTGATGCCGCCCGAGGCTTCGAGCGGGAACCTGCCGCCCACCATCTCCACCGCCTGGCGCAGGGTGTCGGGGGCCATGTTGTCGAGCAGCACCGCGTCGGCGAGGCCGACTGTGATGACCTCCTTGAGCTGGTCGAGAGTGTCCACCTCGATCTCGATCTTGACCAGGTGCCCGGCATGGGCCCGGGCGCGCTCGAGCACGGCGCGCACGCCGCCCGCGACCGCGATATGGTTGTCCTTGATCAGCATGGCATCGTCGAGGCCGAAGCGGTGGTTGAAGCCGCCGCCGCAGCGCACCGCATATTTTTGCAGCGCGCGCAGCCCGGGCGTGGTCTTGCGCGTGCAGCAGATCCGGGTGCTGGTGCCCTTGACGCGCGCGACGAAGGCATTGGTCGCGGTGGCGACGCCCGAGAGGTGGCCGAGCAGGTTGAGCGCCGCACGCTCGGCGGCGAGCACCGCGCGCGCCGGCCCCTTCACGTGCATGACGGCGGTCTTGGCCGCGACGCTCGTGCCGTCGCCCACCGCGGCGTCGATCTCGATTTCAGGCGCGAGCTTGCGGAAGCAGGCCGCGACCAGCGGCAGGCCCGCCATCACGCCGGCCCTGCGCGCCACCACCACGGCGCGCGCCTGCGTCTGCGCCGGGATGCACGCGATCGACGTGATGTCGCCGGCGCGGCCGAGGTCTTCCGCCAGCGCGCGGTGCACCGCCTCGTCGATCTCGAGCGGCGAGATGAAGGCGTCGGGGCAGAGCAGGGAGGGGGACATGATCGGCTTTCTTATCCCTCGCCCCGCGAAGCGGGGAGAGGGTGCCGAGCAGCTAAAGGCTGCGCGGCGGGTGAGGGGCGCTTGCGAACAAGGTCGACGCCGGAATGCCCCCTCATCCGGCTCGCTTCGCTCGCCACCTTCTCCCCGCAAGCGGGGAGAAGGAAAGGGCTACGCCTTCAAATTCACCATCCGCTCCACCGAACGCCGCGCCCTGGCGGCGATGGCGGGGTCGATCACGACCTCCTCCTTGAGGTAGACGAGGCTGTCGAGGATCTTTGGCAGCGTGATGCGCTTCATGTGCGGGCACAGATTGCACGGCCGCACGAATTCCACGTCCGGCAACTCGGCCTGCACGTTGTCGGCCATCGAGCATTCGGTGACCATGATCACGCGCTTGGGCCGGTTCTTGCGCACCCAGTCGATCATGCCGGCGGTCGAGCCGGTGTAATCGGACTCGTCCAGCACGTCCGGCGGGCACTCGGGATGCGCGATGATTTGCAGCGCGGGATCGCTCTCGCGGTAGCGGCGCAGCTCGTCGCCGGTGAAGCGCTCGTGCACCTCGCAGGCGCCCTTCCAGGCGATGATCTTCACCTTGGTCTGCGTCGCCACGTATTTCGCGAGATACTGGTCGGGCAGGAAGATCACGGTGTCGGAGCCGAGGCTCTCGACCACCTCGACCGCGTTCGACGAGGTGCAGCAGATGTCGACCTCCGCCTTCACGTCGGCCGATGTGTTCACATAGGCGACCACCGGCACGCCCGGGAATTTTGCGCGCAACAGCCGCACGTCCTCGCCCGTGATCGAGGCGGCGAGCGAGCAGCCGGCCTTGCGGTCGGGGATCAGCACGGTCTTGTCGGGATTGAGGATCTTCGACGTCTCCGCCATGAAATGCACGCCGCACTGCACGATGATGTCGGCATCGACCTTCATGGCTTCGCGCGCGAGCTGCAGCGAGTCGCCGACAAAATCGGCGACGCAGTTGTAGATTTCCGGCGTCTGGTAGTTGTGCGCCAGGATGACGGCGTTGCGCTCCCGCTTGAGCGCGTTGATGGCTTTCACGTAAGGCGCGAAGAACGGCCATTCGACCGACGGCACGACCTTGGCGATACGCGCATAGAGCGGCGCGGTCTCTTTCGCGACCTGCTCGTTCCATTCCAGCGACGGCACCGGCAGCACGCCGTAGCGGCGCGCGGCCACGGAAGGCCCGGTCGGCGGGGGCGCCGGCGTGTGGGCGGTGGACGGTCCAAAGGACTGCAGGATCGACACGGCGCCTTCTCCATTTTATGCTCATTTTGAGCATATCTGGGGAACGAAAACATCCGGCTCCTGCCGGCGTTGCTTGCTCCCATGAGGAACCGCATATCCTCATTTCGAGCAAATCCCATATAGCACTTCCCCGAACACCACGCCAGCCCCGCCAGCCGCCCCGAGCCTCATCGACACGCCTGCCATGCGCCGGCGCTGCACGCGATCGCCTCAGATTCGTTGCGGCCGGGGCCGCGGCCGTATATCCCGGCTGCTGGCGGGAGGTTTTTCATGACATCGACCGATTCCTCCGCACGCTCCTACACGTGGCGCACGCCGGTCGTGATGGTGTTGTGCGGCTGCTGCATAGCGATGCTGAGCTTCGGCCCGCGCTCGTCGCTCGGCTTCTTCCTCACGCCGCTGTCGAGCGCGAACGGCTGGGGCCGTGACGTGTTCGCGCTCGCGCTCGCCATTCAGAATTTGCTGTGGGGCATCGGCCAGCCGTTCGCGGGCGCGATCGCCGACAAGTATGGCGCGCCGCGCGTGCTTTCCGGCGGCGTGCTCCTGTACGCGCTCGGTCTCTATCTCACCGCCTACGCCACCACGCCCGGGCTGCTTTACATCTCGGCGGGCGTGCTCATCGGCTTCGGCCTGTCCGGCTGCGCGGTGCCCATGGTCATCGGCGCGCTCGGGAAGCTGTTGCCGGAGAGCTGGCGGACGCTGGCATTCGGCGCGGCGACGGCAGCGGGCTCGTTCGGTCAGTTCCTGTTCTCGCCGCTCGCGGTCAGCCTGATGGGCGAATACGGCTGGCAGGCGACGCTGGTGGTGTTCTCGAGCGTGATGCTGCTCGTGGTGCCGCTCTCGCTGATCCTGATGGCGCCGAAGCGGCCGTCCGGCGCGCCGGCAGCGGCGGCGCCCGCGCAATCGGTCCGGCAGGCGCTGGTGGAGGCGTTCGGACACCGTTCTTACGTGCTGCTGGTGCTCGGCTTCTTCACCTGCGGGTTCCAGCTCGCCTTCGTCACCGTGCATCTGCCGTCCTATCTCATCGATCGCGGCCTCTCCGTCGCGGTCGGCGGGTGGACGCTCGCGGTGATCGGCCTGTTCAACATCGTGGGCTCGCTCGGCTCCGGCTATCTCGCGACCTTCATGCCGAAGCGCTACATCCTTTCGTTCATCTACTTCGCCCGCGCGCTCTCGGTCCTCGCCTTCATTTCGCTGCCGGCAAGTCCCGCGGTCACGCTGATCTATGGCGCGGTCACCGGCATTCTCTGGCTGTCGACGGTTCCGCCGACCTCGGGACTGGTGGCCGTGATGTTCGGGACGCGCTGGCTGACGATGCTGTTCGGATTTGCCTTCTTCAGCCACCAGGTCGGCGGCTTCCTCGGCGTCTGGCTGGGCGGCATCGCCTTCGAGCGCACCGGCTCCTACGATCTGATCTGGTGGCTGTCGATCCTGTTCGGCGTGCTTTCGGCGCTGATCAACCTGCCGATCGTCGAGAAGCCGGTGCAGCGGCTCGCGCCCGCGCCGGGCTGACGGCATACCGCGCCCATGCACAGTCCCGCCGCCGCCGCGACCAGCACCACACCCCCGGCGGCGCCGGACTGGCGCACGCCCGCGGTCATCGTTGCCTGCGGCTGCCTGATCGCGGTGATCAGCTACGGCCCGCGCTCGTCGTTCGGCTTCTTCATGAAGCCGATGACGGCGGACAACGGCTGGGGCCGCGACGTGTTCGCCTTCTCGGTCGCGATGCAGACGCTGTTCTACGGTCTGGTGCAGCCGTTCTCGGGCGCCATCGCCGACCGCTTCGGCACCATCCGGGTGATCATCGCCGGCGCGCTGCTCTATGCGGCGGGCGTCTACATGATGGCGCATGCGTCAACGCCCGGAGAGCTCTATCTCACGTCGGGCGTGCTGATCGGATTCGGCCTCACCGGCTGCTCGTTCAATCTCATCATCTCGTCGTTCGGCAAGCTCCTGCCCGAAAGCTGGCGCTCGATCTCGTTCGGAGCCGGCACGGCGGCGGGATCGTTCGGCCAGTTCCTGTTCTCGCCGCTCGGCGTCAGTCTCATCGACAAGGTCGGCTGGCGCACCACGCTCGAGATCTTCGCCGGCGTTCTGCTCCTGATCATCCCGCTGTCGCTGGCGATCGCGACCACGCGGCAGGATGCGCCTGCCAAGCTCGGCGCCGCCGCAATCCCGGGGCCGAGTCCCGTGCCCGGACAGACCTACCGGCAGGCGCTGGCGGAAGCCTTCGCGCACCGCTCGTTCATCCTCCTGGTGATCGGCTACTTCACCTGCGGCTTCCAGCTCAATTTCGTGACGCTCCACCTGCCGTCCTACCTGATCGACCGCGGCCTCTCGGCCGAGGTCGGCGGCTGGACGCTGGGCGTGATCGGGCTGTTCAATGTCGTCGGCGCCTTGACCTCGGGCTACCTCTCCGGCCGCCTGCCCAAGCGCTACATCCTCGCCTTCATCTATTCGATGCGCGCGCTGACGGTGATCTTCCTCGTCACCATGCCGGCGTCGCCAACGGTCGCGCTCATCTATGGGGCGTTCACCGGCCTCCTCTGGCTCTCCTCGGTGCCGCCGACCTCGGGTCTCGTCGCCGTGATGTTCGGCACGCGCTGGATGGCGATGCTGGTCGGCGTCGCGTTCATGAGCCATCAGGTTGGCGGCTCGCTCGGCGTCTATCTGGGCGGGCTTCTGTACGAGCGGACCGGCTCCTATGACGTCATCTGGTGGGGCGGCGTGCTGTTCGGCGTCCTCTCCGCGCTCATCAACCTGCCGATCGTCGAAAAGCCGGTGGCGCGGCTGGCCATGGCGCCGGCGTAAGCGGCGCGGCGCCGGAGCGACCTGACCGGAGCTTTGCGAAGTCACCACCTCGTGGGCATGATGCTGCACATGACGACCTGAATACTGGAGGCTGCGCGTGACGACCTTCAAGGCGATCGTGATCGACAAGGCGGAGACCGGCCAGAGCGTCGCGCTCACCGACTTCGACGAAGCCAATCTGATGGAAGGCGACGTCACCATCCGCGTCGAATGGTCGACGGTCAATTACAAGGACGGCCTCGCCGTCACCGGCAAGGCCCCGGTGGTGCGGCGCTGGCCGATGATCGCGGGCATCGATCTCGCCGGCACGGTCGAGAGCTCGAACCATCCCGACTGGAAGCCGGGCGACAAGGTCGTCGTCAACGGCTGGGGCCTGGGTGAAACCCACCTCGGCGCCTATGCCGAGAAGGCGCGCGTGAAGGCCGACTGGCTGGTGCGGCTGCCTGCCAGCATGAGCCCGCGCGATGCCATGGCGATCGGTACCGCCGGCTACACCGCCATGCTCGCCGTCATCGCGCTCGAACGCCATGGCGTCAAACCCGCGAACGGGCCGGTGGTGGTGACCGGCGCCGCCGGCGGCGTCGGGTCGGTCGCGGTCGCGATCCTTGCCAAGCTCGGCTACGAGGTCAC
This sequence comes from Alphaproteobacteria bacterium, assembly GCA_034669045.1. GTDB lineage: Bacteria > Pseudomonadota > Alphaproteobacteria > Rhizobiales > Xanthobacteraceae > VAZQ01. The sequence goes on along the minus strand of JAXDOD010000138.1, from coordinate 23,495 downwards.
CGCCTCGACCGGCCGGCCGGAGGAAGCGGACTACCTCAAGGGACTCGGTGCCGCCGAGATCATCGCGCGCAGCGAGCTTGCCGGCCCGGTGCGCGCCCTCGCCAAGGAGCGCTGGGCCGCCGGCGTCGATGCGGTGGGTTCGACCACCCTCGCCAACGTGCTGTCCATGATCCGGTATCGAGGTGCGGTTGCGGCTTGCGGGCTCGCCGGAGGTATGGATTTGCCGACGACGGTCGCGCCGTTCATCTTGCGCGGCGTGTCGCTGCTCGGGATCGACTCGGTCTATCGCCCGCGCGCCGACCGCGAGCAGGCCTGGAAACGGCTCGAATTCGATCTCGACCGGGCAAAACTTGTGGATATGACCAGGGAAATCGGGCTGGCGGATGTTATGGAGGCCGGCCGGCAGATCGTGGAGGGCCGCGTGCGCGGCCGAATCGTGGTCAAGATTGGGTAAAGGATTTGGCGACATGGTCGGGCATGCTGTTTTAGTGATTCGTATGGTTAGGTCGGAGTTAAGACGGTAAAATCGCGGGCGAAAGAAGGGGAGTCGCGATGTTGGGACGGGTTGCAATGGTTGTTGCGGGCTTGCTCGCGGCCGGCTCCGCGGTCGCCGAGCCGATGAATGCCGACACGGCGCGCCGCTTCGTGGCCGGCAAGCTGTTCGCCTACAACTGCTTCGACGGGACGCGCGGCTCCGGCCGCATCTACCCCGACGGCTCGGTTGCCGGCACCATGCAGGCGCGCAACGGACCCGTGCGCTACATGATGCTGCCGCCGGGGACGCTGCATGTGAAAGGACAGGCGGTGTGCGCATCGGTGCGCGGCATGATGTTCGAGCCATGCTTCAGCCTGACCAAGACCGACGAGCAGAGCTTCCGCGGCGCGGTGTCGGGGCTCGGCTTCGCCTATTGCGATTTCACCCGCCGCAATCCTCGCCCGAGCGTCGTGCGCACCACCTGGCGCCTCAATCCGGCCCGGCCGCTGCCGACCCACGCCGAAGCGAAGCCGGCGGCCACGCAGGAATAGCCGGCGCGGCAACGGTCAGGACGACGGCCGGCGCATTCAGCCCAGGCACTCGAGCACCGCGCGCCGCGCGCTCATTTCGGTGGCGCAGAAGTCGAGGAAGGCGCGCACGCGCGCGGTGTTGCGCAGGTCGGGATGCGCGAGCAGCCAGAGTTCGCCCTTGAGGTCGGAGAGCGGCGGGCACAAGCGCGCCAGCCCCGCCGTCGTCTCCCCGACGAAACAAGGCAGCAGCCCGAGCCCGGCTCCGCCCGCGGCGGCCTGGGCCAGCCCGAGCAGGGTGTTGACCTTGTAGACGAGGCGTTCGTCGCCGACGCCGTGCTCCTTGAGCCATCTCCCCGCGCGCGCGAACGCGATGTGGTCGGCGAAGCTGACCCAGTTGTGCCGCGGCGGATCGGTCTTGAGGTCGAACGGCGTCGGGGCGGGCGTTTCGGCGCCGTAAACCGCCCAGGAGATCTGGCCGATGCGGCGGCCGGTCAGCGCCTCGGGCGGATGATAGATCGCACGCACCGCCACGTCGGCGTCGCGCTTCGACAGGTTGAGCATCGTGTTCGACACCAGGACGTCGATGACGATCTCCGGATAGGCGCGGCGGAAGCCGACCAGGACCTCGGTCAGCAGGTGCAGCAACACCATGTCGCTGGTGGTGACCCGCAGCTCTCCGGACGGCCGCAGATCCTGCCCGGTGATCCGGCGCTCGAACGTGGTGATGTCCTCGCCGACGCGCTCGGCCAGCCGCACCATCTCTTCGCCGCTCGGCGTGAGCGCATAGCCGGCGCGGCCGCGCTCGAACAGGCGCGAGCCGAGCTGATGCTCGATCTGGCCCAGGCGCCGAAAGACCGTTGAATGATTGACGCCGAGCGCCTGCGCCGCCCCGGCGAGCGAACGGTGCTCGGCGATCGCCTTGACGTAGCGGAAATCGTCCCAGGAGAGCATTGGGCGTGCCGCACTATGGTTTGCGAAAATGCAAACTCGCGCTGGCAATCACAAGCATTTTTTGTGGATTGTGGCAAGGAAGTGCCGCAATGCGGTCTGCCGACCCTGGCTCCATGGCCGCAATTTCAACCGACGATCACGGTGGCGCGACGTCGTCCCTCACGTCGGCGCCGGACCTGGCGCCGGCGCGCGACGCGGGAACAGCACCCGCTGGTAGAACCAGCCGATGCCGAGCAGCACCAGCCCGAGGCCCAGCACCGACAGCGCCTGGTAGAGGCCGGTGAGCTTGCTCATGTCGACGAAGCCGACCTTGACGATGGTCAGCACCACCACCGCCGCCGAGGCGATGCGCACCGCCTGCGACTCCAGCAGCTTGCCGACCGCAAGCAGCGCCACGCCGAAGGCGAGCCAGATCGCCGAATAGGTGTATTGCTCGGCGTCGCTGGTCAGCCCGTGCGACAGCACCGGCCCCTGGTAGATCCTGCGCACTTCGAGCGTGAGATAGGCGAGCGCGAGCCCGACCGCGACCACCGCCGCGAACGTGCTGTAGCCTTGCGGCCGCGCGCCCCGCGTCTGCAGGGCGAGCGCCGTCATCAGTGCTGCCGGCAGCAGGTAGCCGAGCAGGATCAGGTTGATGAAGCGGCCGCCGACCGGCTCGCCGGTGTAGATCGGGTTGTCGAACAGAAACAGGCCGAACACGATCGCCAGCAGCGTCAGCCCGGCGACGATCAGCGCCCCCACGTCGTGGACGACGCTCTTGGTATAGGCCCGCAGCCGTTCGAGTCCGATCACCATGGCGAGCCCGACCGAAACCTGCAGCGCCACCTCGGCGAGGCCGGCGGCGTCGCGGAAAATCTCGCCGTGATTCATGAAGTGGCGGATTTCGAGGAACGCCAGCAGCACCGCGAACAACAGCGCGGCGGCATCGGCCAGGCGCGCCGGCCCGTCGTCGGCGCGCCGGCGCAGGATATGGCCGCCGAGCCAGAACGCGGCGCATGGAATGCCATAGCCGTAGAGGATCCAGTTGAAGACCGGCATGGTGCCGACGTTGCGGCCGACGATGCGCGGGTCCCAGGCGACGCGCGCGAGCACCAGCGCGACCAGCACGCCCACCAGCACGCGCAAAGCCGGCAGCGGCCGCTTGTCGGACACCCAGGCGACGCCCGGGACCATCAGAGCAAGCGCTATCGTGAGCCAGCCCTTCTCGAGCGTCATGGTGAGCGCCAGCGCCAGGGCGGCGACGGCGCCGGTCGCGAAGATCGCACCGGCGGCCGCCACGCCCGGACGCGCCACGCGCTTGCCCAGCATTTCGGTCGCGAAGCCAAACGCCAGCGCAAGCAGCAGCGCCATGCCGGCGAACGGGACCGAGCGGTCGAAACCGGCGATGCGATAATAGAGCGCCACCAGGATGGCGAGCGGCGCGAACACCGCGGACGCCGCCCACAGCATCGGCACCGCCGGCTGCTCGGAACGCCCCTGCGCCAGGTAGCCGGCGATGCCGAACAGGGCTGCGAACAGCGCACCGAGCACGAGGTGCCACGTGTAGCCCACGTAGGCGGGCTCCGGCACCGCGCCCGCCGTCGGGCCCGAAGGCGCGACCAGGTTCGTAACGTTGAGCTGCAGCGCCCAGTCGGCAAACACCAGCAGCGTGAGCAGAGCCGCCACCGGAACGGCCGCGGTCGCCGCCTCCGCCCGCCAGGCGATGGCGATGATGCCGGCGACCAGCGCCGTGAAGGTCATGAGCGCGAGCGGATCGTGGCCGCTCGCGAGCACCAGGGCGGTCGAGGCGAACAGATAGGCCCCGAGCGCGCCCGACGACACCGGGTCGATCTCGCCGGCCTTAGCGTCCGGCCCGAAGAACAGGCCCGAGACCATCAGCAGCGCCACCAGCACGAAGCCGGCGACGACGTGGAAATTGTGCGGGGTGAGCCAATCGACGCGGTAGTCCTGGATGCCCGGGAAGGTCCACAGCACGCCGAACACCACCGCCGTGATCGCCAGCCAGCGCCACAGCCGCGCTCGCGCCAGCACGAAGGCGGCGGCGGTGACGACGGCGAGGAAAAGATAGAGCGCCCAGTAGTTCGGCCGGTCGGAGGAGACGATGATCGGCGTCACATAGGCGCCGACGAGGCCAAACCCCGCCAGCGCCGGCCCGTGCAGCAGCGCCGCAGCGAGCGTCGCCAGCGCGACGATGCCGAGCAGCAGGAAGGCCACCGCCGAGCCGATGAAATTGTAGAGCCCATAGGCCGCCCAGACGTCCGCATAGGCGACGGCGGTGCCGGCGGCGGTGAGGATGGCCGGGATGTTCGCGGTCGGAATGCTGACAAGGGTCGAAAGCTGCTCGGTGCGGCGCGCCCATTCGCCGGCGACGATCAGTGCGATGGCGAGCAGGGCGCCCAGGGAAACGCGCATGCCGGCCCCGAACCAGTCTTGCTGGATCGAGTAGCGCACCAGGAAGAAGCCGCCGAGGGCGACCGCGATGCCGCCGATCCAGACCACGATCTGGGTGCCGAAGCGCTCTTCGAGGCTCGGGGCCGGTGCGCTCGCGCCGGGCTGCAGCGGTGGAGGCGGAACCGGCGCAAAGGGCGGCGCCGCGGCCGGTTGCGGCTCCTGCGCCTGCGGCTCCCCGGATTGGCGAACGTCGATCCCGGCCTGCAGCAGCTCGGGCTCGGGTCCCGGCTCGGGTGTCGCCGGCGTCTCCGGCGGCGTGCCCGGCGCGGCAGACATGGGGGCGACGGGAATCGGCGCGACGGCTGTGGGCGCTGCGCCGGGTTCGGACAGGCGCTTCTCGATGCGCCCGAGGCGAAACTCGAGGGTGCGCATGCGGTCGCGCGTGCCGATCGCCAGCACCACGCCGACGATCGCCGTCACCGGGAAGGCGATGACGATAAGGATCAACAGTTCAAACATGGTGCGCCCCGCAGCTTGTCCACTCGGCCCGATGGTATGCCACGGCCCATACTCGCGGAAGGTCAGTCGCGCCGACTTGCGCATAGGTTCGGGCGTTCACGCGAACGTCAGAGGCCACGCATGCTCGAAGGGTGCGGGAGCAGCGCCATCGCCGGCCAGGATAAGGCGCGGCCTTAACCCCGGCCGCCGAGCCGCAGCCCCGCCGCCGGGCGTTCGGCCAAAACCTCCCGGCGGAAGCGGAACAGCGCTGCCGGCCGGCCGCCGGTGGCGGTCGAGGTCTCGCCGGTCGCTTCCACCAAGGCGGCCGTGTCCACCAGCCGGCGGAAATTCTGCTTGTGCAGGTGGCGGCCCGAGATCGCCTCCACGGTCCGCTGCAGCTCGGTCAAGGTGAACTCGCGCGCCATAAGTTCGAACACGACCGGGCGGTATTTGAGCTTGGCGCGCAGCCGCGCGATCGCGGTCGCCAGGATGCGCCGGTGATCGAAGCGCATCGGCTCGCCGAGCGCCGGCAGCGTGCGCCGCGTCAGCGCCGCCTCGCGCCCGTCGCGCCGCGCCTCCTCGACCAGACCCGCCTCATAGATCAGCTCGTAGCGGTCGAGCACCTTCTCCTCGTCCCACGGGCTGCCGCCGGTGCCGAAGCACAGCCGCAACCGCTCGCGCCGGCTGAGGGCGCGCCCGGGCTCCGGCCGCTCCGAGCCGCCCGCCCATTCGTCGAGCATCGGCAGGATGACCGCGTCCAGAATCTGCGGCCGCCCCTCGCGCCAGTCCTCCCACGGAAAGAAGCGATACCAGGGCTCGAACTTGGCGGCGCGCAGCGCGGCGGCGGAATCGGGCAGGCGCGTCAGCGCGAGATAGCCGACCGACACCATGTGCGGCGCCATGTCGCGCGGCCGCGCATGGCGGCCACGGTCGCCGAACGTATAGAGCTGCTCGACATAGCCGACCGCGAGCCCGGTCTGCGCCTCCACCCAGGCGCGCAGCCCCGCCTCGAAGGTGCCATGCGCGAGCGGATCGAATGGTCCGAACGGCAGTCCCGCGCGCGGCTCGCCGGCGACACCGTCGCCCGCCACCAGGATCGCAGGCTCCCCATCCTCGACCGCGACGATCGCGGCGGTGAGGCCGATTTCGATCGGAGTGAGGGGCATTTCCGACATGACAAAATCATAGTATGACGTGGCGACTTCGAAAGGGAGGGACGGCAATGCGATGTTCGGTTGGTCTGGTTGTGCTGGTGGTGGCGCTGACCGCAGCGGCGGGCGCACAAGCTTATGATGACGCGCTCTATCCGGATCTCAGGGGCGCCTGGCGGCGGCCCGGCGCCGCGCAGTGGGACCCGACCAAGCCGTCCGGGCTCAAGCAGGAGGCCCCGCTGACGCCGGAATATCTGGCCGTCTTCGAGGCCAACATCCAGGACCAGGCGTCCGGCGGGCAGAGCTACAATCCGCAGGCGCAGTGCCTTCCGGGCGGCATGCCGCGGGTGATGATCGCCTATGATCCGCTCGAAATCATCGCGACGCCGGAAGTCACGTACGTCCGCAGCGATCATCTCACCGGGAACCGCCGCATCTATACCGACGGCCGCGCCTGGCCGGCGACGCTCAAGCCCTCATTTCACGGCTATTCGATCGGGCAATGGATCGACGAGGACGGCGATGGCCGCTACGACGCACTCGAGGTGGAGACCCGCGGCTTCAAGGGACCGCGCATCATCGACGCCAGCGGCCTTCCGCTGCACAAGGACAACGCCACGGTGGTCAAGGAACGGTTTTTCCTGGACAAGGCCGATGCCAACCTCCTGCACGACCGCATCACCACGATCGACAACGCGCTGACGCGGCCCTGGACGGTGACGCGCAGCTATCGCCGCGAGCGCAATCCGCGCTGGAGCGAGGAGGTGTGCGCGGAGGCGAACAACTATCTGATCCTCGGCAGGGACACCTATTTCCTGAGTGCGGACGGCAAATTGATGCCCACGCGCAAGGACCAGCCGCCGCCGGATCTGCGGTTCTTCAGCGAGGCGCCGAAGTAAAGTCCGGCAGCGCGTCGGCCACGTCGATTGAGCGCAAGACTCCTGGTCGCACGATCCTGGCCCGAAAAGTCCGCGGCTTTTCGGGACCCTGCGCTACGCGCTCCTGCGCGCATGCGGCGGCTCGGGCGCGACCGGGCACTGCGCCGCGACGGCCGCGACTGCGGCAACAGTGCCAACATCCCCGCCAAGGCTGTAGGCACGCGACGCATGGCAACCCCTTCCATGGTACCATCAGTTTGCATTGCGGCCGCGATACACGCAATAGGTGGTGAATTGACCTTCGCGATAATGGGGCGAGCATCGCGCCGCCGGCTGGCGTAGGGTGCGGCAGTCTTGATTCCGTCAGCGGCCGGGCCCGCGCGAAACGGCCCGATCGCAAGCCAAGTTACTGACCGTTCTAGCCTTTCGCCAAGAGGAGACGACATGGCTGATCATTCCAAGAAGGACACGGCCCAGGCCCAGTTTGCGAAAGCGCTGCGGGCCGAGGACGGCAAGAAGGCCATGTCCGAATACGAGGCCGAGGCCGCCGCGGTGCGCGCCAAGACGGCGAAGCTGCGGGCGCTGCGGCTGGCGCGGGATGCGGCCGAGCAGGCGGCCGCTGCCGAGCGGCCGGTGGTGGCGAAGAAGAAGCCTGCCAAGAAAGCCAAGGAGACCTCCGCCAAGCTCGCGGAGTTTCTGGAAGATCAGAAGAATGGCGGACGCAACAGTTGAGCGGGCCGACGCTCACGTCACCATCGTCAGCAGATTGGCGTCGCGCGCGAGCCGCCAGCGCCCGCCCTCCTTGCGCAGGATCGTGAGCGTGTAGCCGGCGCGCCGCACCGTGTCGCCGCCGGGCGGCGTCGCGGCGATCCGCAGATGGCTGCGCAGGTAGGCCCAGTCGCCCAGCACCTCGAGTTCGCGGATGTCGCTCGTCGCCTCCAGGTCGACGTTCTTCATGCCTTCGCTGGCGGCGGCGAACGCCTCCTTCCCGAACGGCTCGCGTCCAGGCACCATGAAGACCACGTCGTCCGTCATCAGGCCGAGCACGGTTTGCAGGTCGCCGGCCCTGCTCGCGGCCATCCAGGTTGCGATCAGCTCGCGAATGGCGCGTTCGTCGTCGGTCATGGCGCGTCTCCCGGCCTGTCCTGCATGCATCATGGAGCGGGGGGATTGCGAAGCCAAGCCAGCGCCGGTGCGCGGGCACGATGCCGGTGCGCTGAAATAATGCTGAAATAATAATGTCTCAGGACGGGGAACAGCAAACGATGCCGACGAGAGCGCAGGACGATCTGCAACACGTCGTCGTCACCGAACCGGTGCGCGATTCCCCGTTCCCCGTGCAACTGATCTATGTCGAGGCCATCGACGGGCTCTATGCGCCGATCGGGCTGCGGACGCCGGCAGGCGAGGGGCCGTTTCCCCTGGTGCTGTTCGCGTCCGGCAACGGCGGCGGCGGCATCGCGGTGGTGCGTGACTTCACGCAAAACCGGAGCTGGACGCAGGAGCAGTTCCTCGCCGCCGGCTATGCGGTCGCCTGGCTGCGCTATCGCGCCGAGGTGGACTATGCCTATGACAGGATCGGCCCGCTGGTGGAGGACAGGCGGCAGGGCCGTCAGCTCCTCAACCGCGGGCCGCTGGAATACGAGGACGTCATCTCGATCGTCAAGCACGTCAAGACGCTGCCCGCCATCGCGCCCGAGCGCATCGGCTACATGGGCATGAGCCACGGCGGCGAGATGGCGTTCAAGATCGCATCCGAATACGACGGCGTGCGCGCCATGATCGCGAGCGAGCCGGCCGCTCACGAATTCCTGCGGCTCAAGCCGGACGCGACCGCCCGCATCAACCCGGCGACCGGCCTGCTCGACGTCGAGCGCATGCTGATGCGCGAGCCGCACAAGGTGCGCGGGCGGATCACCGAGGAGGTGGCGCGGGCGCGGATCGGCAGCATCAAGACGCCGATCCTCGTGCAGGGCCGCAATGCGGACGAGCTGCAGGGCATTTTCCGGGTCTGCTACGACCTGCTGATCGAGCTCGGCAAGGAGGCGCGCTGGGCCACCTACGAGCACGACGTGCATGGCTTCGTCTATGTGCAGCGGAACGGCAGCGGCGTGTACGAGCCGGACGCGGTGCAGCGGCAGGCGGTGAGCGATTCGATTGCGTTCTTCGACGGCTACCTCAAGCCCTCGCCGTAGGTCTCGCCGTTCACGCTTTGCGCAGCAGCGGCCACAGATCGTTGAAGGACGCCCGTGCGGGCAGCGCGTTGAGGAGGGCGAGCACCGTCCTGGCGGCGTCGGCGCTGATCGCCTGCGACGCGCAATCCAGGAACTTGTCCTCGAGCTGCGCCGGCGTCATCGGCAGCTTCTGCGATCCGGTCGCGTAGTCGCGCCGCTGCTCGAAGGCCTGGCCGTCCTTCAGCGTGATCTTGAGCTTGGCGCCGCTCTCGCCGAAGTCGTCGCTGAGCTCCGGGTCGCCGCCGGCCGTGACCAGCGTCGCCAGCGCCTTGACGCGCTCGTCCTTGAGCGCCTCCTCGGTAAAGGCCGGGATGCGCGGCGCGCCATGGATGAGCGCATAGGCGATCACATAGGCCGCACTGAACTTGGCGGCCTCGACCGAGCTCGGCCACTGCGTGTTGATGCGTTGCGCGCTGGTCTTCGACACCAGGCAATGGATATTGGCGATCTCGGAGAGCCGCGCACCCACCTTGTCGCGCAGCGAAAGCGCGGCCTCGATCGCGGTGTGCCCGCGACCGCCGCAGGGATAGGCCTTGATGCTGTAGCCGATGGCCACCAGGTCCCAGCGGCTGCCGAGGTCCTGGAACGGCTCGTAGGACAGGCGAAGGCCGCGGCCGAAGGTGCCGAAATATCCCGAAGTCCCCTCCAGCGCCGAGGCGTGCCCGCTGAAACCGCGGCTGCCGAGCAGCGCCGCCAGCACGCCGTTGCGCGCCGCGTTGCCGGAATGCAGCGGCTTGGTCATGGTGCCGTAGTTGACCGCGACGCCGCTCGCGAGCGAGACGCTGATCGCCAGCACGTCGGCGATCTTGTCGGCCGGCACCTTGAGGAGCCTGGCGCAGGCCGCCGCCGCCGCGACGGTGCCGATGATGCCGGTGGAGTGCCAGCCGCCATCGTTGGACAAACGGGGACTCGATCGCCCCAGCCGCGTGGCCACCTCGCAGCCGGCGATGAATGCCGCGATGCACTCGGCCGGCGTCGCGCCGGTGATCTCGGCGAGCGGCAGGATCGCCGGGATCACCGGCGACACCGACTGACCGCTCAGGAACGTGAAGTCGTAGTCCATGGCATGCGCGGCGACGCCGTTGGCCAGCGCCGCAAGCTGCGGTGACGTGCGCAGCGACTGGCCGACGATCGAGGCCGCCGGCGCCGCGCCCTCGGCCCTCGCCATGTCGAGGACGAAGTGCGCGACCTCCTCGCGGCTGCCGGCGAGCATCACGCCCGTGGTGTCGATGAAGGCGACGCGGGCGCGCTCGATCACCTCGGCGGGAACCAGCTTGAGGTCGAAGCCGGCGATGAATTCCGCCAGCACCTGGCTCAGCGTCTTGCCGCCGGGCTCGTTCGCCGGCTGCGCCAGCGCGGCGCCGCCGAGCCCAAATCCGGCCAAGCTGCCGAGCGTCAGCGCGCCGGCGCCGAGGAAGAACCGCCGGTCGAGCGCATGTGGTCTTTGGTTTTGCACGGTTCGTTTCCTCTCGTCGTCGCGTGAGCAAGGGCGCGTGGCCGCAAGGCGGTGCCTAGATCGAAGGTGTTCGTTCCGCGCCCTGGCCGCTGCGACGACTGGCGCCGCTCACTTCGCCAGATAGAAATAGCCGACCTTGTCGTTCGCCGGCGAGCCGAACCACATGCGGCCTTTGTCGTCCATGAAGAAGTCGCGCATCGTGTTCTCCGGCCGCGGCGTCGGATACTCGATCACCTTGCCGGTTTCCGGATCGAGACGGCCGAGCACGTCCATCCACTCGGACGAATACCAGACCTTGTGGTCGTTATCGACGGCGAGCGCGTAAGGCGTCGCGCGCGGGCCGGGCAGGGTATATTCCTTGAACCGCTCCTCCTTGGGATCGAAGCGTCCGATCTTGCCGGCCTGGAACAAGGCGAACCAGATCGCGCCGTCGTCGGCCGACACGATGCGTCGCGGGAAACCGGTCGGCGTCGGCGGCTGATATTTCGTCACCTTGAGCGTCTTGGCGTCGACCTTGCCGATGCGGCCATCGGCCCGCAACTCGGCGAACCAGACATTGCTGTCCTTGTCCAGCGTGATGCCGTAGGCCGACGGCACCTCGGGGATGTGGACATATTTCTCCGTCTTCGGATCGAAGACGCTCAGGCCGCCGGTCGACCACACCATCCCGTTGGGCGCCACCTTGACGGTGTGCTTGCGCCAGTCGTCCTGGTATTCCGTGATCGTCTGCGTGACCGGATCCCACTTGCCGAGCTTGTCGGAGCCCTGCTCGGTCAGCCAGACGCTGCCATCGGGCCCCGGCACCGCCGAATGGATGGCGGCGGTGCCGAGATTCGGCACCGGGAATTCCTTCATCTCGCCGGTCTCCGGATCGAGCCGCGCGATCTTATTGGCCCGCCCGTAATAGGGGATCCAGAACTTGCCGTCCTTGTCGGGATGCGCGCTCCACGGCATGCGGTCGGGGCCGGGCGTTTCGTACTCGACATAGACGATCTTGAGCGCCTCGTCGCTGAAGCTGCGCACCGTCTCGGCGTAGCCGGGCACCTCGGTCGGAGACTTCGGCAGCACCGAGTTCTCGCCGAACACGTGGTTGAGATAGAACACCACGTCCTCCGCCTTGGCGTCGGTGAAGCCGCGCCGCTCCTCGCCGATGAAGAAGCCCATGGCGTCGCGCATGTAGGCGACGCGCGAGCGCCAGCCCTCCTCGTCGCGCTTGACCATGGCCATGCGCGTCTGGAAGCCGTGGCAGGCCATGCAGTTGGCGAACAGGAGGTCCTTGCCGCGCGCGTCGGGGAGAAGCCGCAGCCCCTGGTAATTGGACAGGTCGCTCCAGCGCACCATGCCTTTCTGCAAGGCGAAATCCTGGGTGGCATCCTGATCGGCGGCAAGCTTCACGCCGCTTTTGGCGGCGGCGCTGTAGCCGGGCGCCCTGATCGAGATGCGATAATCGCCGGCCTGGAGATTCTCGGCGCGGTAGCGGCCCTGATTGTCCGACAGCACGTGCACCGTGATTTTCGTTTTCCCGTTGCGCGCCTGCACGAAGGCGCCGCGGAACGGCGCGCCATCCGGCCCGGTCACGGTGCCGGCGATGGTCGCCGCGTCGGCGATCGAGGCTGCGAAAATGACAACGCCGATAATTCCAAGGGAGGCGATCGACCGCATGGCGTTTTCCTCGCGTTTCATGAACTGGGGCGCGCGTCGCGCGCGAGCGTACAACGGATCACGCCGGGATTCTTGCGAATCCCGGCGCGACTGCAGCACTTGCGCTCAGCGCGCTTCGGCGCTGCGCTGCTTGTTGGAGACGTAGAAGTAGCCGATCTTGTTGTTCGGCGGCGTGCCGTACCAGATGCGGCCTTCCTTATCGAGGAAGAAGTCCCGCATGCCGTTGTCGGTATAGGGCATCGGGAACTCGATCACCTTGCCGGTATCCGGATCGAGCCGTCCGATCAGGTCGCGCGATTCCGACGAGTACCAGAGCGAGCGGTCCGGTGCGATGCCGAGCGCGTATGGAGCGCTGTGGTTGTGCGGCAGCGGGAACTCCTTGAAGGTTTCCGCCTTCGGATCGAAGCGGCTGATCTTCGAGTCGTCGAACACCGCGAACCAGATCGAGCCGTCCTCGGCCACCTGCATGCGCCGCGGCCGGTCGCGCGACGGCGGGATGTACTTGGTCACCTTCAAGGTCTTCGGATCGACCTTGCCGATCGTGCCGGTCTTGTTCATCTCGGTGAACCAGACGGTCTGCTCCTTGTCGATGGCGATGCCGTAGGCGCTCGGGACTTCCGTGATGTGGGTGAACGTCTCGGTCTTCGGATCAAAGCGCGTCAGCCCGCCGGTCGACCAGACCGAGCCGTCGGGATGTACGCGGATCGTGTGCTTGCGCCAGTCGTCCTGATACTCGGTGACCTTCTGCGTCACCGGATCCCAGCGCCCGAGCTTCTTGGCGCCGGCTTCCGCCAGCCAGACCGAGCCGTCGGGCGCGGGCACTGCCGAATGGATCAGCGCCGGGCCGAGGTTGGGGACCGAGAATTCCTTCATTTCCTTGGTTACCGGATTGAACCGGTTGAACTTGTTCGCCTGGCCGTATTCCGGGGTCCAGAAATTGCCGTCCTTGTCGGGATGCGCGGTCCAGGGGAAGCGCGACGGGCCCGGCATGTCGAAATCGACGTAGACGATCTTGAGCGCCTCGTCGCTGAACGACAGCACGGTGTCCTTGTAGTAGGGCAGGTCGGCGGGCGACTTCGGCAGCACCGAGTTCTCGCCGAAGACGTGGTTGAGATAGAAGACGACGTCCTCGGCCTGCTGGTCGCTGAAGCCGCGGCGATCGGCGAGCGAGGAACGCATGGCCTCGCGCATGAACTCCACGCGGCTGCGCCAGCCGTCCTCGTCGCGCACGGTAGCCGCCATCTTGGACTGGAAGCCGTGGCAGCCGAGGCAGTTCTCGGCCAAGGTCTTCTTGCCGCGCGCTTCCGGTAGGAGCTGCAGGCCCTGGTAGATGGAAATGTCGGTCCAGCGCACCATCCCGGTCTGCAGCGCGAAATCCTGCGCGGCGTTCTGGTCGTCGGTGAGCTTGAGGCCGCTCTTGGCATCGGCCTTGTAGCCGATCGCCCTGATCGACAGCCGATAGTCGCCGGCCGGCAGGTTTTCGACCATGTACTTGCCCTGGTTGTCGGTGAGCACGCTCACCGTCATCTTCAGGGCGTTGTTGCGGGCTTGCACGAAGGCGGCGCGGAACGGCGCGCCGTCCGGCCCGTTGACGGTGCCGGTGATGGTTGCGGCGTCGGACGGCGACGCCGCCAGCAGAGCTAGACCGAATAGTCCAAGGGGGGTGGATAACCGCATGGTGCTTCCTCGCTTTGCCATCGCTTCCGGATGGCTTTTTGTTGCGGCCGCTATGGCGCGCCCGGCCGATGTGCCGGGCCGCGGACGCGAACCGCGAGGGCTCACAATAGCACCTGGGACCCGCCGTCACCATCGGTTCGGGCGGTCTTTTGCGCGCAGATCGTGCATGCGTTGACACCCCTGCCGGGCGGCCTACGCTGACGGTCACGACCGACGCTCGGCAGGCTGGAGGACGCGATGTTCGCCATCAACGTCATGAAGACTGACACGCTGGCCGGCCTGGCGGTGGCTGCGCTTCTGCTTGCCGGAAGCGCGCCGCTGGCGCAGCCGGGCGGCGGCGACGCCGCCAAGATCGAGCAGTTCAAGGCGGCCGTGCTGGACGGCGTCGAGGCGCGCCGCAAGCTCTCGCAGGTCATGAACGACACCGTCTTCAGCTTCGGCGAGCTCGCCTACCAGGAATTCGAGACCTCGAAATACCTCACCGGCGTGCTGGAACAGAACGGCTTCTCGGTCGAGCGCGACATCGCCGGCATGCCCACCGCCTGGGTGGCGCGCTGGGGCTCCGGCCGCCCGGTGATCGCGCTCGGCTCGGACCTCGACTGCCTGCCGAAGTCCTCGCAGATGCCCGGCGTCGCCTGGCGCCAGCCGATGGTCGACGGCGCGCCCGGGCACGGCGAGGGCCACAATTCCGGACAGGCCGTCAACATCGTGGCGGCGCTCGCGGTCAAGGAACTGATGGAGCGCGAAAAACTTCCCGGCACCATCATGATCTGGCCGGGCGTCGCCGAAGAGCTGCTCGGCGGCAAGGCCTACATGGTGCGCGCCGGCATCTTCAAGGACGTCGACGCGGTGCTCTATACCCACGTCAGCGACAATTTCTCGACCGCCTGGGGCAAGCCGGGCGGCACCGGCATGGTGTCGGTCGAATACACCTTCGAGGGCGAGACCGCGCACGCCGCCGCCCGGCCCTGGCGCGGCCGCAATGCGCTGCGCGCGGTCGAACTCATGAACATCGGCTGGGACCTCAACCGCGAGCAGCTTCGTCCCGAGCAGCGCTCGCACTACGTGATCACCGACGGCGGCGATCAGCCCAACGTCATCCCGTCGCGCGCCTCGGTCTGGTATTTCTTCCGCGAGATGGACTTCGACAACATCAAGACGAACTACGAGACCGGCAACCGGATCGCCCAGGCCGCCGCCATGATGACCAACACCACGGTCACCCGCAAGCTGATCGGCACCGCCGCGCCGCGCCATTTCAACAAGGTGATCGCGGAGGTGTATCAGGCCAACATCGACCGCGTCGGCCTGCCGGCCTGGAGCGGGGAGGAGCAGGCGTTCGCCAAGGCGGTGCAGAAGCTCGCGCAAGGCAACGAGGACGGGCTCGCCACCAGGACGCGCGGGCTGCGCGCGCCCGCGGCCACGCCCGAAAGCGGCGGCTCCGACGACATCGGCAACGTCTCCTGGGTGGTGCCGACCGCCCCGCTGTTCTATCCGGCCAACATCCCGAACCTGCCCGGCCACAACTGGGCCAACGCCATCGCGATGGCGACGCCGATCGCGCATAAGGGCATCGTCGCCGGCGCCAAGGTGATGGCGCTGTCGATGGTGGATTTCCTGACGCGTCCGGAGCTGGTGGCGGCCGCCAGGAGTTATTTCTCCGACGTCCAGATGAAGACAGACAAGCCGCAGGAGTTCCTGGCCGGCACCGACGAGCCGCAGATCCAGCTCAACCGCGAAACCATGGCGCGCTTCCGGCCCGAGATGCGCAAGTTCTACTATGACGCGGCGAGGTACGACACCTATCTCGAGCAGCTCGGCGTCAAGTTCCCGGCGATGACAAAGCCGTGACCTGTAGGGTGGGCAAAAGGCGCGCACCTTCGCGCGCCGTGCCCACGCGTTCTTTGACAACTACCGCGCGACGAAAGCACGCGTGGGCACGGCGGCGGATTGTCAGTGCGCCAACATGCAGGTTCGGGCCGCGCCTTTTGCCCCACCCCACACGCGCCTAGACTCTCGCTCCGCCTCATGGGAGGAGCGCCCTAACGGCGCGTCTCGAACCACGCGACGCCCTCGTTTGGGGGCTGCCCTCTCCTTGGAGACGCCCGCCTTCGGTTCGCTGCGGCGGGCTCCTCACAGGATGAGGGCGGAGGGCTAGGCCACACGCCCAACCGCGTTGACACTGCGCCCGGCGGGCCTACATTAGGCGCGTTCCGAGGGGAGCTCCGGAAGGAGCTGAGAGACCGTTCGCCTCCCCCCTCCCTTCCCTCCCCCGCAAGCGGGGGAGGGTGGGGAGGGGGCCAGGCACCGCGGGGACCCTTTGAACCTGATCCGGGTCATGCCGGCGAAGGGACGGGAAAGCGTTCTCCTCCACAGCCAGCCTGTATTCCGGGTCGCTCAAACACGGGAGCGAACCAATGAACAAGCATGTCTCCGGCTCCGAACTCGAGGCCCCGAAGGTCACCACCGGCCCGCTGCCGGCCTCGCGCAAGGTCTACGCCCGGCCCGACGCCGCGCCCGACCTGCGCGTGCCGATCCGCGAGATCATGCTCGACGTATCGTCCGGCGAGCCGCCGCTCCCCGTCTACGACACCACCGGCCCCTATACCGATCCCGACGTTTCGATCGACGTCGAGCAGGGCCTTGGCCGCAAGCGCATCGAATGGGTGAAGGAGCGCGGCGGCGTCGAGGAATACGACGGGCGCGAGATCAAGGCCGAGGACAACGGCAACGTCTCCGGCAAGCACGCCGCGCGCACCTTCCCGATCGTGAACCGCCCGCTGCGCGGGCTTCCCGGCCACAAGGTCACGCAGCTCGAATTCGCCCGCGCCGGCATCGTCACCAAGGAGATGATCTACGTCGCCGAGCGCGAGAACCTCGGAAGGAAGCTTAAGCTCGAACGCGCCGAATGGGCGCGCGCCGACGGCGAGAGTTTTGGCGCGTCGGTGCCGCTGTTCGTGACGCCGGAGTTCGTGCGCGACGAGATCGCGCGCGGCCGCGCCATCATTCCGTGCAACATCAACCACGCCGAGCTCGAGCCGATGATCATCGGCCGCAACTTCCTCACCAAGATCAACGCCAATATCGGCAACTCCGCCGTCACCTCCTCGGTCGAGGAGGAAGTCGACAAGATGGTGTGGTCGATCCGCTGGGGCGCCGACACGGTGATGGACCTCTCCACCGGCCGCAACATCCACACCACCCGCGAATGGATCATCCGCAATTCGCCGGTGCCGATCGGCACCGTGCCGATCTACCAGGCGCTGGAGAAATGCGACGGCGACCCGGTGCAGCTCACCTGGGAGCTCTATCGCGACACGCTGATCGAACAGTGCGAGCAGGGCGTCGACTACTTCACCATCCACGCCGGCGTGCGGCTCGGCTATGTGCACCTCACCGCCAGCCGCGTCACCGGCATTGTCTCGCGTGGCGGCTCGATCATGGCGAAGTGGTGCCTGGCGCATCACAAGGAGAGCTTCCTCTACACCCACTTCGACGAGATCTGCGACCTGATGCGCAAGTACGACGTGTCGTTCTCGCTCGGCGACGGCCTGCGGCCCGGCTCGATCGCCGACGCCAACGACCGCGCGCAGTTCGCCGAGCTCGAAACTTTGGGCGAGCTCACGCAGATCGCCTGGAAGAAAGGCTGCCAGGTGATGATCGAAGGCCCCGGCCACGTGCCGCTGCACAAGATCAAGATCAACATGGACAAGCAGCTCAAGGAATGCGGCGAGGCACCGTTCTATACGCTCGGGCCCCTCACCACCGACATCGCGCCCGGCTACGACCACATCACGTCCGGCATCGGCGCCGCCATGATCGGCTGGTTCGGCTGCGCCATGCTCTGCTACGTGACGCCGAAGGAGCATCTCGGCCTGCCCGACCGTGACGACGTCAAGGTCGGCGTCATCACCTACAAGATCGCGGCGCACGCCAGTGACGTCGCCAAAGGCCACCCGGCCGCGCAGCTTCGCGACGACGCGCTCTCGCGAGCGCGCTTCGAGTTCCGCTGGAACGACCAGTTCAACCTCGGCCTCGATCCCGAGACCGCGCGCGCCTATCACGACGAGACGCTGCCCAAGGACGCGCACAAGGTGGCGCATTTCTGCTCCATGTGCGGCCCGAAATTCTGCTCGATGAAGATCACGCAGGATGTGCGGGATTATGCCGCGACGTTGAACGACCCGGCCGCGGCCGGGACGCTGACGGCGGAGCAAGGCATGGCGCAGATGTCGGAGAAATTCCGGCAGATGGGCAGCGAGGTTTATGTGGCGGCGGAGGCGGTGAAGGAGAGCAATAAGGCTTTGTAGTGCCTTGCTCCGCCTCATCCTGAGGAGGCGCGAAGCGCCGTCTCGAAGCATGGAGGCGGGGCCCATGCTTCGAAACGCATCGCTGTGCGATGCTGCTCAAGGCGCAGGCGCAATCGTTTTATTGCGCCGGTTTGGGGCGATCCCGACTCCAAGGTAAGCCGATGGAGGCGCAATGCGCTCCCGCTTATTGCGCCCTACGGCCTACGGGTTGCGCCCTACAGGCTACGGGCCTGCTATTGCGCCGCGCAGCTAGCCCGTAGGCGGATTAGGGAAGCGTAGTCCGCCACTTTGCCGCTCCGCAAGGCGGCGGGTTACGGCTTCGCCTAACCGCCCTACGCGTTTTGAATTCTGCATAAGGTAGTCACCGTGACAAATCCCCATTTGCCCAAGCCACGCAGGCCAAAACGATATAACGCAATGGATGACCTTCGTGCGTCCATGCGGTTCAATGATGCGACTTTTAAACCGGGCGTACCTCGTGCGAAGTTCGCCAAAGAGGTGGGAACGATCGTTACCTTATGGCCGCATGTCGAGGAAGGCATGATCACAATTCTTCGAGCTCTCCTCGGTGGAAGCGCGGCCGTGCCAGCCCGTCAGATTTTCCGATCCATTATTAGCGAACGTGCCCGCATCCAGATGATGGCTACTTTGCTACAGAAGACATACCTCAATCAGGCCAAAGGAAGTTTTTATGACGACGTCATAGCTGAGTTTGAACGCCTGAATAGCAAAAGGAATGCATATGTGCATGGACTCTGGTGGGCACGAGAAGACGGTCGACTATTTCTCACAAATGATCTGCTAGGAGACCATCACTTTTATAGAAGTCGCGAGGTGCCCTTCTCGGAAATTCAGGAAACAGTAAGCGGAATGAAGCGCCTGTTGCGCAACCTAGCTAAGTTCGAACGCAACCTCTCGAAATAGACGAACGAGTAGCCGCGCGGCAGATTAGCGTAATCCGCCATCTCGCCGCTCCGCAAGCAAGTAGCCCGGATGGAGCGTAGCGAAATCCGGGTCAGCCTCACCGCGAAATCCCCGCATTCCGCTTCGCTCCATGCCGGCTACAAGATCGGCCCCTGTGGACGAGTCATAACAAGCGGCAAGGACCGTAGAGCCGTAGTAGAGCCGTAGGGCGCAATCGCTTTATTGCGCCGCTTGAGGCCAAACCCTAAACCGGTGCGATTTGATGGGAAGCTACGATGGCGCAATGCGCTTCGCTTATTGCGCCTAGGCCTCTACATCCCCGGCACCGGCATGATCTCCGTGATCTCGATCCAGGCCCCCGGCCACTGCAGATGCGGATGGTCCTTGCCGAATATCTTGGCGGCCGCCTCATGCGACTCGGCCTGCACGACCGAATAGCCACCGACTTCGTTCTTGGAGTCCTTGGCGCCGTTCGCATCGACACGCTTGGTCTTTCCCAGCGGTCCGCCGTGGTCGACCAGCGATGCCGTGTTGGCGCCCATCCATTTCATCCAGGCGTCCATGCCCTGCTTCTGCTGCTCGGGCGTCATGTTTTTCATCCATTGCTCGAACTGCGCCGTGGGCGCCATGTACAAGACCATGAACTTCTTCATCGCGCTTTCTCCTGGCCGCTCGTGGAAAGAATCACCGTGCGCGCCATCGGCGTCGCCCGCACGCTCGGCAGACATGGCGTATCAAGCGGACCATCCTAGGCGGATATTGCGACAATTTGCCGGCACCAGCCCCTAGGCGGATTAGCGAAGCGTGTTCCGCCATCTACCCGCTCGGCAAGGCGGCGGGTTACGGCTCCGCCTCACCCGCCCTACGCGCCGCGCGCTTGCCACCGGCGGCTCACGGATGCGGTGGGCTGTTGCGCACCTTGGAAAAATGTATCGCGAGCCAGAGCGCGGTGAGGAGCGCGCCGGCCGCGGCGGCGATGCAGCTTGCGAGCGGCGGCGGCAGCACGGGCGGAAAGAAATAGTGCAACAGCCCGCCGCCGATGGCGAAGTTGAAAAACGCCCAGAGCACGTTGACGACCGCCGAGGATTCGCCGATCCCCGGCGGCGATGCCAACGGCGTCTGGAAGCGGTTGCCGCAAATGCCTTGCACGAAATGGGGCACGGCATTGGCCAGGAATGCGCCGGCAAAAAAATAGGCGAGGTAATAATACCACGGCATGACTGACGTCCTTTGTCGCCCCGTCGATCAACGCACGATGCCACTCTTGGTTCGTGCCGGCATCCGGGCGCAAGGGATTGGGGGGCAGCCTTGGAGGCCAACGCGCCTGCGAGCATAGCGAGCGTAGCCCGCATGGAGCGAAGCGTAATCCGGGGCTGACACCTCGGTGAGTAACCCGCATTCCGCTCCGCTCCATGCGGGCTACTTGCTGGTCTTGTCGGGCATTTTTCCGCCGCCCGAAGCGAGAGCCATTGTAGGGTGGGCAAAAGGCGCCCCCGCTCATCGATTTGAGGCGGGCTCTCTCACGCCGTTGCCCACCATGGCCATACCGCGTCGACGCTCATGCGCAAGAGCGCGCGATGGTGGGCCAACGGCGGGAGAGTGTCCCCTGATCGAGAGATTGGGGCGCTTTTTGCCCACCCTGCGGCTGAATATGTTCCTTGACGTCCGCGATTTCGGAGATTATATTCACATCATCCTGTTTCAACCGAGGGCGAACTCATGAGACGTCTGAGTGCGGAAACAGCCAAAGCCAGGGCGCCGGATGCGGCGCAACGGCTGCGGGATCGGACCGGGGACACCCGGAAGGATCGTGGCGGTGGCCCGCCAAGGCGCTGCGTGGCGCAGCGGCGGGCGGCCCAAGCCGCGCAGGCCCGGCCCACCGGCCGTGGGTCACCAGTGGAGGATAAAAAGCCTGTCTGTCCTCCAGGGTCGGCGCGGAGCAAGCCTCAAACATCGCGCGCGGGACGCCGGCGGGACCGGCGGACTTGCGGTCCATTCATCCGGAATGCCTTGGCGTCGCGAGATGCCGAGGTCCGTGGGTCTTTCGGGCCCCCGGTGTCCCGCGCCCCCTCGGACTTTCTCCATCCAGGACGGTGAAGTTTGGGACGATCGGTGATGGCCCCGGCGCCGAAAACAATCAAGACCGAGGGCCGGCGGAGCTTTGGCTGTCGTCATTAAGCCCGCGCCGGCAGGATCGCATCTTGCTGCGGGCTATGCTTGCTTCACATGTGAATACTTGCTGAGCGGAAACAACAAGTCACCGCCTTGCCTGCGGCAGGGCCGTAGGGCGGATTAGCGAAGCGTAATCCGCCATTTTTCCGGTGCGCAAGGCGGCGGGTTACGGCTTCGCCTAACCCGCCCTACTCGCCAAAGGCGAGGGATTTTTGGGGACATTAAATACGAAAGAATTGGAATCTTGCCACCTATTAGAAAGGAGAAGTCGTATGCCCCTCTGGAGCTGACGGTGATCCATGCCCAGGAAGTACGCATCCGGTGAAGGCTGCGCCGGTGTGATCGTCACCGCCCTATCCGCGTCTTCTGGATTCATGTTGTTCAGTGGTGGCCTCAGACGGAATTTATGTTACTAAATACGATGGGACATATCTGGACGCGGATGGTTACGTGTTCAGCATTTCCGGTATTTACGAAACGTCGTAAGTCGAATTAGTCGCGAAAAAATCGAACCCCAGGCGCTGGTGGACGCTGGTGGCTGGGCCAACTGTTGGACTGAAACAACGCCACTCGCATCGATAATACTTACACCGGCCTCCTGAGATGATGCGATCATGTGAGCTGCGAGCGCCGCAAAAAATACTTTGGTTTCCGCCATTGGGGCATTGTGGCACCCAGCACAAGGTGTCCCAGCAGTATCGCCGGATAACAACTGCTGGCGAAGCTTGCGCAGGCGCGGACCAAACAGAATTTCGTCTGGCGTCTGATGCTTTAGTGAGCCGATCACCAATTCCTGCAATGCAACGCAGCATGGAAAGACATCGCCATTCGCCGCAACATGCAGGCTTGTCCAAGGCTGGAAGCATTGCCGCGTGACCGTGTTGGTCATATCCGGCTCGCAATTATCGTTAGTTCTTGTCGTACATCGCCAAATTCACGCCACGCAACGCCAAGACTAGCTAGTTTGTCGCTAGCTTTGTTCATTTGTCGGATGCCTTCGAGGGCTTCTGTTGCGGTGGCTTTGGATATGACTTGCGGAAACTCGTTGTTGGGATCGAGTGCCATACGAGCCATCTGAAAGCAGTTTGCTCCGATCGCAGCCGCCCAACAGGCGGTGTCATAGATATGGTTTAGGTTCTCGCGATAGATGGTCGCATTGATCGTGATGCTTGGAAGCTTCTTTGAGACCATTATCCCTCTCTTTCTGAGGTTGGAGAGGTTGGTTGTGATGATCCCGAAATTAACGGCCTTGCGCACTTCGCGCATAAGCTTCGCGTCGGTCGTGTCAACGCTGATCGTGATGCTGAACATATCGAGTAGGAAATCAAGCTCGTCGTTCGAAAGCGACCGTCCGAAGTTCGTGACCATACCGAGCTTCGACTTGGAACGATTGAGAATGGAACGCCCGGTCCTGACCCAGTCGGGATGAAACGTGATCTCTCCGGTGCCGCAAAAGCTGATATAGTCGAAGTGATAGGCCTCGATGAGCTTCAGGTATTTTCCCGATGTCTCGTCATCCATGTGCTGATCACGGCCGGGGGCGGCGTTCATCGCCTCGTTGGCTTTTGAGCAGTACAGGCAGCGCAGATTGCACTTGGATGTCAGTTCAGTGACGAGGCCCAAAGGCACAAACGCCTCAAGCAAATCAATCCCGGAATCCGTGGTGAATTCTGACGGCCTCCGCGCTGCCGAAGGATGTTGTGGTTGTATATGCTCTAATCGCGACATTATTTCTCGTCCCGAAGCGCCTGGTAGCTGGTAGAAGGCGTCCATGTCCACCCGAAAATCCCTATGGTGGGGATGAATGGAAGGCCCTGTCATAACTTGAGGGCCAAGTACATATCGCAGGTCATGACCAAGAATGCCCATGAGGTTTAAAAAATAGTAGTAGTTAGCCTTGTCATAGTATGGCGCGAGCGCGATGATCTTACAACCCGGTTGGGCAAATATGCAGGGCTCTGAACCCGGGTTAACGGCGGTTTTGGAGTTGCGGAAAGTCTGATTCCGTTGAGCGGCCCTGATTCGGAGCCGCCGTCATGAGCCTTGCGACTTTGGCTTTTTCCGAGAAGCCGCGCCTTCGCGCGTTGCTGGACCATTTTGCCGTCATCGAAGACCCGCGCGAGCCTTGGCGTGTGGCGCACCCTTTGCCGGAGGTGCTGCTGCTGGTGGTCTGCGGCACGATCGCT
>JAXDOD010000137.1:0-8867 GCA_034669045.1 Alphaproteobacteria bacterium | reverse complement strand
CGCGGTGATAGAGGTCGGTGCGAGCCGACGCGCGGCTGACCGAGGTGCCCATGCCGTAACGGTTGTTCTCAATGACATAGACGACCGGCAGCTTCCATAACGAGGCCATGTTGAAGCTTTCGTACACTTGGCCCTGGTTGGCGGCGCCGTCGCCCAGGTAGGTGAGGCTGACATTGTCGGTCTTGCGGTAGCGCGCCGCGAATGCGAGCCCGGTGCCGAGCGAGACCTGCGCGCCGACGATGCCATGGCCGCCGAAGAAGCCCTTCTCGCGGCTGAACATATGCATCGAGCCGCCCTTGCCCTTGGAGTAGCCCCCACGGCGTCCGGTCAGCTCGGCCATCACGCCGCGCGGGTCCATGCCGCACGCCAGCATGTGGCCGTGGTCGCGATAGCCGGTGATGACGTCGTCGGCCGGGGTCTGTGCCGCCTGCATGCCGACCACCACGGCCTCCTGGCCGATGTAGAGGTGGCAGAAGCCGCCGATCAGGCCCATGCCGTAGAGCTGGCCGGCCTTCTCCTCGAACCGGCGGATCAGCAGCATGTCGCGGTATGCGGACAGCTCCTGCTCCTTGCCCAGCTCGGGCGGCGCCGCCGCCTGGGCGGACGCCTCCTCGGCGGGAGCGCGACGTTGTCCGGCGCCTTGCGCCGGTTTGTTGCCTGCGACGGCCATATGGCTCCTCGAAACTGACGGCCCGCTGTAGGCCAGTGGCCTAACTACCTCCCCTTAGCCGAAATCCGCACAGGGCGGAAGCATAAGCCGCGGCGCATGTGGGAGGTTCGCCCGAGCGCGGATTTATTTGGATTTCGAGCCGGGGTGGATGGCCGCCGGCGCGTCAAGCCGCAGCCTGCGCGGCCGCTTACCGTTGCTTGATTTGCAGCGTCAGGTCGCGCGGATCAACGTAATCGAGCAGCGCCCGCGCCCGTTCATCGAGCATGTCGGGGTCGAGGCTTTCGGATTTGAGCAGCGAGACCCGCCGCTCCCAGGTCGCACGCTCAGCCTTGAGAGCCGAAAGCTCGATCACGAGCTGCGCATTCTGCTGGTCGCGGTCATGTTTGGCCTTGAGCCCGTGATTGCCCGTGTAGGCGTTGACCCCGAAATAGCCGATCAGGAGCGCGGCTCCGACATAAAGGCCGAGCGCGGTCAGGAACGAGCGAAGTCGCCTGCGGGTGACCATCCGGCGAAAATGCCGTGACGGCGTTAAGACCGCTTTAAAAGCGTGGGTCGGCGCCCTCAGCGCCATCCGCGGTTGCGGAGCTCATTGAGCAGGAAATTGCCGGCGCGCTTGCCGCGATTGCGCAGATAACGCAACAGGCCGGAATCGACGAAATAGGTGAGCAGGATAGAGTCGCGCGTCGTCACCTCGGACCCGACCGGATCGGCGGAATGCCAGGTGTCCTCGCCCACCGCAAAGGCGTAGCCGGTGTTGGGCGCGAACTTCATCTGCGTGTGCTTGGGCATGCTGCCGTCGGCGAGCCGCCGGTGGAAGATGGTGCCCACGTGGGTCGCAGTAGCGTCACGCGGCAGATAGAACTGGACCGTGATGCCCTTCCAGTGCGTGTCCGGATGCGGATAGATGCGGTAGCCGGGGATATCCCGAGTGAGGATCGGCAGCGGGTACAGCCTGGTGCGCGCGAAGTCGGTCCCGAACCGGCGTTCGAGACCGGGAGCCAGGCGCTGCACGAAGGCCGCCTTCAACTCGTTGGAACAAAGCGCGCTACCCACGACATCCCACACGGCCCGCTTTTCCGGCGGCAAGCTCCTGATGTATTCCGGAAACAGGTCGATCTTGACCCGGGTATGGGTGCCGTCCGCGGCATCATTGCCCTTGGCGCGACCCGACATCGGCCGGTAGTCCGACGCGACCGGCATGGCCGTCAGCATGGCCGCATAGACATCGTCCGGAAAGACTTGATCGAACACCAGATGGGGAAAGGGCGCATCGCTCGCGCGTGCAGCGATGGTCGACGCTGCCACGAAATGGCTGAGGCTTTCGATGGCGCGCTGCCGGTCGAGGGTTTTGAGGCCGATTGACTGGTCCATCGGGGCGGTCTCGCGTCCTGGGAACTTCCGCGGCCGACATTATAGCGGCAACCGCAGCCCGGATCGAGCCTTTACGCTCTCCTTTCCGCGCTCCTTGGGCGTGCGCGCTACTTGCGCGCGATATCGGCCTTGCGGCAGGGCCGCAGCGCGGCGCCGCCCTTGAGCACCAGGATGGTGACCGCCTCCCGGTACTGCGGGAAGTCCGAAAACCGGAACACGCCCGCCCGATAGCGGTCGCGCAGACCTTTTTCGACCCGCTCGTCGAATGGCTCGCTGTAGATCTCCACCGCCCGGCGCAGGCCGGTCTGACCATAGGTCCGGTCGAGCTGGCGGGTGTGCTGCAGGCGCCCGGACAGGTACCAGAAGATGGCGGAGCGGTACGTCAGCGAGCCTTCGCGGCCGCAGGCGCCGATCTTGCAGGCAGCTTCGGCAGCGTCCATTTTCTCCGGCGAAGTCTTTTCGATGCGCTGGTCGATACTCCGATCGCCGCGCAAACCGACCGCGCCGCGCAGCGGAATCGCCTCATCCAGCGGCGTGTAGTTCGCCTGGTCCGGCGAGTAGCAGATCGGCGCCTCCGTCGGGTCGGCGCTCCACCGGTTCAGCAGCCAGCCGCCGGTTGCGATCCCACCCATGAGCAGGACGGCGCTCGCGACGCACACCGCGATCACGCGTGGAGCCGTGAAGAAGCTCGGTTCGGCTTGCGTTCTGACAATGGTTGCTCGCATCAGATGCACCCCGTTCGCCTGGGTTCGACCCCTTGCAGCGCCAGTTCCAGATCGCCGGGCGGGCCCATCACCGGCGTGAGATCCTTGCGCGATACGTAGCCATTCTGGATCAGCACGCGCAGGCCGTTCACGACGCGCTCGTCGGTCTGCGCGCTCGGCATGGGCGTGGTCGGGCGAATCTCCCGGCTCGCGGTGCCGAACAAGGCCATGCGGTTGGCGGCGAACGGGCCGCTGGCGGATATGATGCGTTCCTCGCGCACCCGGCCCATGAGCCGGTAGTAATCCTTCAAAGCCGCGATCAGGTGGCCGCGATGCGCGTCCCGGCAGAACCGCTCCGGCTGCTCGCCGGCCAGGCAGGACACATAGAACGCCGCCTTGTAGAGCGCATACTCGCCCGAATAGAGCCCGTCGAAGCCGTCCAGCGCCCGCGTCTTGTCCTTGTCGAGGCGAACGAAGTCGCTGCGCGACTTGCAGTCATTGTGGATCTGCTCGAGCGAGACATCGGCGCCGACGGCGGCGGCCCCGGCGGTGCGCTTGTAGGCATCCTCGACGTCCGGATAGCCGACGTTCTGCTCCCAGTGTTGATTGAGCGCCCGGCCGAAGCCCTTCATGGCGACGACATAGCCGCCGCCGAGGCAGACCACGACCGCCAGGCCGAACATGATGCCGCCGAACTGGCGGATCATGGGGGCGCGCACGACTTCGTTAATGTCCAGGCCGCCGCCCTGCCCGTCTTGCGCCGCCACGAAGGGCTTGCGCTCCGTCGGTCCGCGTTTGCCGAAACCTTTGCTCGAATTCATTTGGCTTTACCTCAGGCGCGACAAGGCTTGAGGTCGAGGACAAGCGCAAAAACGTCGCCCACCGTGGTGATGCCGGCTCGGTGCGCCTGCGCGTTCTCGAACCGGTCGTAGCGCATGCTGCGGCCACGCTCGTCCACGATGTCGTCGAAACGGATGTCGCCGTCGTGGCGCAGCACGAGTTCGATCTGCAGCTTCTTGCCGCCAGCCACCATCGGAGCGCCGCCGTCGATGATGACGCGCGTGCCGTCGCGCTTGACGTTCTGCACCATCAAGACCGGGTTGATCTGGCCATTGGCGTAGACCGTGACCGCGTGCTTCTCGAACACCACATATTCATTGCGGCAGTCGCCGCTCGCGGCCGGCGCGGGAGGATTGGCGTAGCGCTCCGCCGCGAGCGCGTAGCGCAGCTTCGCCGCATTGGGCGCGGCCCATTTGCCCTTGAGCTCGGGCAGCAACGGTTCCCCGCCCGGCAGGCAGCCGGAGGCCAGCAGCGCCAAGGACACGACAAGACAAGAACGCATCGCCATCCGGAGCATCCCGAAAGGCTGGTGCCTACACGATGGCGGTAAAGGAACTGTCGAACCCAGGCGCGAAAAATCGGCCGGTCAAGGAACTCTTAACCAGGCCGCGCGCATCAGCGCAACGCCTTAGCGCAACGCCTTGAGCGCCGCCCGGCCGGCGTATCTCGCCTGCGGCCCCAGTTCCTCCTCGATGCGCAGGAGCTGGTTGTATTTCGCGGTACGGTCGGAGCGGGCGAGCGAGCCGGTCTTGATCTGCCCGCAATTGGTGGCGACCGCGAGGTCGGCGATGGTCGCGTCCTCGGTCTCGCCGGAGCGATGCGACATCACCGCGGTGTAGCCGGCCTTATGCGCCATCTCGACCGCGGCGACCGTCTCGGTGAGCGTGCCGATCTGGTTGACCTTGATCAGGATCGAGTTGGCGACGCCGCGCTTGATGCCATCCGCCAGCCGCGTGACGTTGGTCACGAACAGGTCGTCGCCGACGAGTTGGCATTTGCCGCCGATCAGGTCGGTGAGGGTCTTCCAGCCATCCCAGTCGTCCTCCGCCATGCCGTCTTCGATGGAGACGATCGGATAACGCGAGACCAGCTCTGCGAGGTATTTGGCCTGCTCCTCGCTGGATCGTTTTTTTCCTTCGCCTTCATATTCATAGACGCCATTTTTGAAGAATTCGGTTGAGGCGCAATCGAGCGCCAGAACGATGTCCTCGCCGACCTTGTAGCCGGCTTTGGCGACCGACTGCATGACGAAATCGAGCGCCGCCTCGGCCGACGACAGGTTGGGCGCAAAGCCGCCCTCGTCGCCCACGTTGGTGTTGTGGCCCGCATCGTGCAGCGCGCCCTTGAGCGTCTGGAACACCTCCGCCCCCATGCGCAGGCCCTCCGCGAACGAGGGCGCGCCGACCGGCATGATCATGAATTCCTGAAAGTCGATCGGGTTGTCGGCGTGGAGGCCGCCGTTGACGATGTTCATCATCGGAACCGGCAGCAGCCGCGCCGAAGTGCCGCCGACATAGCGGTAGAGCGGCAGCCGCATGCTCGTAGAAGCCGCCTTCCCCACCGCCAGCGACACCCCGAGGATGGCGTTGGCACCCAGACGAGCCTTGTTCGGCGTCCCGTCCAGCGCCACGAGCGTCTCGTCGATCTTGGCCTGCAGCTCGGCGTCCATGCCGCCGATGGCGTCGAAGATCTCGCCGTTGACCGCGTCGACCGCCTTGCGCACGCCCTTGCCGAGATAGCGGGCCTGGTCGCCGTCGCGCAGCTCCACCGCCTCGTGCGCCCCGGTCGAGGCGCCCGACGGCACGCCCGCGCGTCCGCGCGAGCCGTCCTCGAGCACGACCTCGACCTCGACCGTCGGGTTGCCGCGGCTGTCGAGAATCTCGCGGCCGATGATGTCGGTGATGGCGGTCATGGCGGTGCACTCGAAAGCGTGGCGGGCGCGCCGCTTCTACAGGATCGGTCGGCGGGCGCAAAGGCCGGCCGGCTAGAGCACATTCAGTTTCCTTGAAACTGAACGTGCTCTAGGACTCTTGCGTTGGTCGCATTTTCGACGGAAAACCGGATTCTACTTTTCCTGAAAATGCTCTAGCGCGCGAGCGCTGCCGCCGCCTGCTGGTACGACGGGTCGGCGTAGAGCTCCGGCCGCGCCCGCTCCGCGCTCAACTGGCCGCTCTCGACCAGGAGATCGAGCACCTGCCTGATCCCCTCCATGCCGAGGCTGGTCGAGCGCACCAGGCCGTCGCGCACGAAGGAGTCGTAGCTGCCCTCGAGCTCGCGCCGGTCCGCCTTCATGCGCCTCCCTCCGATCGCCAGGGCTTCCTCGCGGTTTGTCGGATCCAGGAGCCAGTCGATGGCGCGCAGGTTGGCGCGGATGTAGGCGACGAGGCCGGCCTCGTGCGTGCGCGCCCAGGCGCGCCGGACGCCGCCGGCGGTGCCCGGCAGGTGGCGGAAGTGCTCGGCCAGCCCGGTGAGGCGGGGAAATCCCGCCGCGATCGCGTTCAGGCTGAGCGGCGGGTTGAGGAACGTGCCCTGAGCACGGCCTTGCTGGACGGCCTCGAAGCGCTTCTCGGCGCCCCCAAGGTTGGGCAGCAGCTTGTAGTCTTCGGGCGCCAAGCCGTTGCGGGCAAAAACCTTGCGGAACAGCAGCCAATAGCCGGTCGTGGGCCGGTCGATCGCCACCGTCGCGCCCTTGAGGTCGGTGATCGCGCGGATAGTCGGGTCGGTCACGAAATCGAAGATCGGCCGCGCGACGGTCATGAAGATGACGACGTCCTTGCCGTCATTGACTGCGCGCACGAAATGGTCGGCCGCCTGATAGGAAATGTCGTTGGTCCCGTCGGCGACGCTGCCGACCAGCTTTTGCGAATCCACCTGGATGCTGACCTGCACCTCGATGCCTTGCTGCCGGTAGAAGCCCTTCTCGTCGGCCACCCGCATCGGCCAGTTGGTGGCGCCCTCGCTGATGGCGCCGACCCGGATCGTCTCGGCCGGACAGGGCGCCGCGAACGCGATCAGGCCCGCGAGCAGGACAAATTTGCCTACGAACGTCATCGCCGGCTCCTCGTGTCGGACCGGCTACGGTAGCCGCTTTGGCGGCGACCGCAAACGTCACAAGCGGCCGGCACGACGCTTGGCTTTCATGCACAACGGAGACTCGTTGTGCTCGCGCATCGGTAGCACCGGCCGCGAGCCTCATATATTCTGGCGCCGGGAGGAACCTCATGAACTACGTCCAACAGGTTTTGCAAGACGGCGAGCAGATCCGTTACACCGCCAACATCCATTGGATCATGTACGTGCCCGGCCTGATCCTGCTGGCGTGCGCGTTCACGGTGTTCATGGTCGCGGAAATGGGTCCGCCCGGCGGCAAGACGTTCTGGCTGTTCTGCTCGGCCGCGCTGGCCTTGATCGGCTGCTTCCAGGTCTTCCGCGCCTGGTGGCGACGCTGGAATACGGAAATCGCCGTCACAAACCGGCGTGTGATCTATAAGACCGGTTTCATCAGCCGGGATACCAACGAGATGCATATGGACAAGGTCGAGAGCGTCAAGGTGGACCAGTCCGTGCTGGGCCGCATTCTCGGCTACGGCGACGTTACCGTGCTTGGAACCGGAACGGGCTTCGAGCCGCTCAAGAACGTCGATTCGCCGATCGAACTCCGCAATCACATCACCGGCAGTTGACCCGGGATGCCGGTCAGACCGCGCCACCTCGGCAAGCCGAGCCGCCTGCCCGCCTCGCCGCAGGAGGCCACGCTCGACCGCGTGCCCAATCCGCATTCGGACACCAACTACCTGGCCCGCTTCACGGCACCCGAGTTCACGGCCGTTTGCCCGATCACCGGCCAGCCCGATTTCGCGCATCTCGTCATCGACTACGTGCCGGCGAAATGGCTGGCGGAGTCGAAGTCGCTCAAGCTCTATCTCGGCAGCTTCCGCAATCACGGCGCCTTCCACGAGGATTGCACAGTCGCGATCGGCAAGCGGCTCGTTGCGCTGCTCAAGCCGAAATGGCTACGCATCGGCGGCTACTGGTATCCGCGCGGCGGCATGCCGATCGATGTGTTCTGGCAGGCGGGAAAGCTGCCGGCCGGAGTCTGGGTGCCCGAGCAGGGCGTGGCGCCGTATCGGGGACGCGGGTGAGCGTATCCGGTTAGGGCGGTCCACGACGTCATCCGCTCGGATCCCCACGGTCGCGCATAGGCGCGGACTTGCGCCGCACGTGTCCCGGACGCGGCGCAGCGCGCAGTACTTGCGCAGCGGTGCATCGCAGATCCGGGACCGCCACGGACCGAGATTGGAATGGTCCCGGGTCTGCAGCGCATCACGTCGTGCTGCGCTGCGCCCGGGACACGGCTTCAGTTGGCGCCTGTGGGAGGAAGGGCGCGGGCGTCTCGAACCATGAGGGGAGCGCGGATCGTCGTGACTTGGCGCCCATGCGCTACTTGGCGCCCATGCGCTTTCGCCGGCACGCGCGACGGCGGACCGGCTCCACGTGAGCGCAATACGTTAGAGCACGTTCAGTTTCCTTGAAACTGAACGTGCTCTAGCATCGCGGTGCCTTGCCGCTCGGCCAACTCTCCCTGCCGATGATTTGGAGTCCACGGCGCGATTCGAACGCGCAGCCTGAGGCGTCGGAAACCTCCGCTCTGGTCCATTGAGCTACGTGGACGTCAGGACTCGGTAATCAGTGGTCGGTGATCAGAATAGAGTGTGCGCGTCTGATTACTGGCCACTGGCCGCTGGCATGAAGTTGCGGGCGGGACTCGAACCCGCATATCCGCGCTTTGCAGGCGCGGCCACCAAGCCGGCTTTAGCCGACTTGGGCACTTGACACGCCAATGTCGGGTAGACCGACATCGGTGCCGTTCCGGTCACCGCAACATGAATTGGATCCAGGAGCAGGGTTCGAACCTGCATCGCGGCGGTCAGAGCACCGCATCCTGCCTTTAGAGCATTTTCAGGAAAAGTGGAATCCGGTTTTCCGTCGAAAATGCGACCAACGCAAGAGTCCTAGAGCACGTTCAGTTTCAAGGAAACTGAACGTGCTCTAGTGTCCCGAATCTAAACTTCGCCATATTGCAGATTCATCGCGCCGTGTCAGGCTTTCTCGAAGCACGGAGCGGGCGATGGCTGGACGGCGAATGGCCGCATTGGTTTAAGCGCTGAGGAGCGGGCGGAGCTGACGTCGCTTGCGGGGCGTCGTAACACGGCACAAGCGCTGGCGTTGCGGGCTCGGATCGTGTTGCGGTGCGCGACCGGGGCGCAGAACCAGCAGGTCGC
>JAXDOD010000136.1:0-7683 GCA_034669045.1 Alphaproteobacteria bacterium | reverse complement strand
CGGGCTATCGCGCCACGCCGATCACGGCGGCGCTCGACTGGTCGGCCTATCCGGGCGCGGGCGGCGGCCTCCAGGGCGCGGTCGAGATGTGCAACAACAACGGCGCCTGCCGGGCGCTGGCGGGCGGCGTCATGTGTCCCTCCTACCGGGTCACGCGCGACGAGCGCGACGTCACGCGCGGCCGTGCCAACACCTTGCGGCTCGCCATCACGGGCCAGTTCGGGCCGGGCGCGCTGACGTCGGACGAGATGGCGCAGACGCTGTCGCTCTGCGTCTCCTGCAAGGCGTGCCGGCGCGAATGCCCGACCGGCGTCGACATGGCGCGCATGAAGATCGAGGTGCTGGCCGCACGCGCCAAAAAGCACGGGCTGTCGCTGCACGACCGCCTGGTCGGCTATCTGCCGCGCTATGCGCCGACGGCGGCGAAGCTGCGCTGGCTGATGAACCGGCGCAACGCGTCGGCGCATCTTGCGGCGTGGTCGGAACGCCTGACTGGCTTCAGCGCGCGCCGGAGCCTTCCGCGCTGGCGCAAGCCCTTCGCCGAGACGGCGGCGGCGGTCGGCCCGCCCGAGGGGGTCGAGGTGGTGCTGTTCGCCGATACCTTCAACCGCTATTTCGAGCCGGAGAATATCGCGGCCGCCATCGAGGTCCTGACTGCCGCCGGCTGCCGGGTGCATCTGCCCGGGCTTGGCCGGCGTCCGCTCTGCTGCGGCCGCACGTTCCTGTCGGTCGGCCGGGTGGACGAGGCGCGCCGCGAGGCCGAACGCTGCGTCGAGGTGCTTTCGCCGTTCGTGACGCGTGGCGTCCCGGTGGTCGGGCTGGAGCCGAGCTGTGTGCTCGGCTTCCGCGACGAGATTCCGGCGCTGCTGCGCACGCAGGAGGCGCGCTCGCTCGGCCAGCGCACGCTGTTGTTCGAGGAATTCCTGACTCGCGACATCGCGCGCCGGCTGCCGCCGTTGGCGCCGGTCGCCAGGCGGGCATTGCTGCACGGCCATTGCCACCAGAAATCCTTCGCCGTGATGGGTGCGGTCGAAGCGGCGCTCAAGCTCGTTCCGGAGCTCGCGCTGGAGACAATCGAATCAAGCTGCTGCGGCATGGCCGGCGCCTTCGGCTACGGCGCCGACACCATCGACGTCTCGCTGAAGATGGCGGAGCTTTCCCTGCTGCCGGCGGTGCGCGGAGCCGGGCCGGACACCATCGTGGTGGCCGACGGCACCTCCTGCCGCCACCAGATCAGGGACGGCGCCGGCCGCGACGCGCTCCACGTCGCGCGCGTCCTGGCGATGAGCATGAAGGCGGCACGCGGTGCTCGACCGCCATCGATCCAGGCGCCGTCTCCTCAAACATGACCGCCATGCGCGCTCTATCCCTCGCCACCTGGGGGAGGGATTGGATTATTTCGGTTTTTTCGGCAAGAAATTGTGCTCGAACGACAGATACAGGAACGCGCCGTAGTCGGTCGGCTTGTCGCGCGTGAAGCTCACCGGCAGCGCGGCGCCGAACACCACCTGCAACTCGTTGAGCTCGGGGAAATTCCATGCGTAGCGGAAACCCGGCGAGACCGTGAACGTGAACTCCCGGGCGGTGAGGCCGTCGGGCGTGACCGACTGCTGCCACTCGGCAAGGTTCTCCAGCATGAAATTGAAATTGCGGTTGACGGCGTAGATCACGCTGGCGCCCAGATTGTAGCTAGTGGGCTGGTGGCCATCGACGTCGAACAGGGTCGTGAGCCCCGCATTGGCGTGCAGCGTCACCCGGTCGCTGACGATCTTGCTCAGCGCCCAGTTGGTCTGGAAACCATAGGAGCCGTCGCCGAGGCCCTTGCTCTTGCTTCCGGTCGGCAGGATCAGGCTGAAGCGCGGCGCGAAGCCCGGGCTGGTGGCGCTTTCATACAAGATCTGCGGCCGGTAATTGAGCAGGATGTCGCCGAGGCCGTGCACGCGCTGGCCATCGTCGTTGCGGATCCAGGAATAGGGCACCGTGTAGGAGAACTGATGGGCTTGGCTGCCCAGCGGCCATTCCTGGGTGAAGGCGTAGAACCACTCGTGATCCTTGCGCCGCAACGCATTGATATGCTGAACGACGCCGGCTTCCTGGTTGTAGGCTTCCTCGAGCAGGAACGAGTTGTCCTGCACGGCCGCCGCGGTGCGCGGGTCCTTCTCCTCGGCCTGTGCCGCGGGGGCCCCAAGGCCGCACGCCGCCATGATCAAAAGTACGCCCCCGACCCTTGTCATCCCAGGCCCCAACCCGCCGCCACGACGCAAGCTATCGCTGCACCAATGACACGCTAACGAAACACCAGGGTCGCACAAGCTTGAACGCCTCTAATTTGCAACCTGTTGCTTTTTTAGAACAACAGGGCGAGCGAACAGCCCGTCGTCACCTTGGTCAGAAATTTCCCGCTACGGTCAGCCGCAGGCTCAAGGGTTCGACCGGATGAAAATGGCGGTCGGCCACGCCCTCGGGTGCCTCGCCCGGCAGCCGCGACACATAGTAGTAGTCGATCTGGTGATCCTTGCTGTTGAAGAGGTTGAGCGCGTCGAGCTGGACGCGCACGCCATTGTCGAACCGGTAGCCCAGCCGCGCATTGACCAGCGTCGCCGAGTTCGAGCGCGCGCTGTTGTCCTCGACCAGCGGGCGCGGGCCGAAATAGCGGAGCTTGGCGGCGCCGAACCAGCCGGTCTTTTCGCCGAAACCGACGCCCGCCGTCACCACCATGTTGGGCGCGCCCGGAATGCGGTTGCCGGCGGGATCCGGATCGGTGAAGCGCGCCCGCGTCATGGCGACGTCGAGATCGAAGGAGAGCCACGGCACCGGCGTGAAGTGGTTGGTCCACTCGATCCCGACGCGCCGGCTGGGGCGGCTCGGCTCGGTGGTGCCGGCATCGCCGACGAAAAGCAGTTCGGACTCGTAATCGAGCACGAACACCGCGAGCGTGCTTTCCAGCCCCGCGATCGCCTTGGTGCGCGCACCGACCTCCGCGCCTCGCGCCCGGACCAGGAACGGCACCGGAGCGAGCGGCGTCATCTTGTCGTTCGGATCGACCTTGATCGTGACGCCGCGCACGTCGTTGCTGTGGAAGCCATAGCCGGCGTTGAGGAACAATTCGGTCTTGCGGAACGGACCGATCACGATGCCGGCCTTGGGGCTGCTGATGGCGGCATCCGCCTTGCCGGAATTCGCCGGCGTGTCGCTCGCCACGTCGGCCGAGAACCAGTCACGCCGCAGGCCGACGATGGTACGGAACCAGTCGGTCCAGGCGGTGGTGTTCTGGCCATAGGCGCCGATGCTCTTTTCCTGCACGCTGGCGAGGCGGACCGTGGAGAGCGTCATGCGCTGGACGGTCTTGCCGAGGCCGACCGCGATGTCGTCGTCGCGCCCCTGGACGCCGATCCTGGTCTCGCTGTCGAATTGGCCCAGCCGGCCCTTGAAGGTGTGGCTGCCGTGAAAGCCCAGCACCGTGCGCCGGTCCAACTGGCTGAACTGGTCGCCGTTGACGGGATCGTCGAGCACATAGGTGAAGTTGTTGAACAGCGTGAGATTGCTGCGGATCGCATAGGCGTCGAGCCGGGTGACGCCGAAGTTGCTCAGGTTGCTCCAGCGGGTGGAGACACTGTAGCGGCTCGTGTCCCCGCCGTCGGTCGGGTCGAGCGAGCCGAAGCGGCCGATCAGGCCGCTGGTCACCGCGCGCTCGGCGACCTGATCGGTCGAGGTCCAGCGGTTGGAATAGCCCATGCCGGTGATGGAGAAGCCATGGTCCGCGGTGCCCTCGCTGTAGCGGACGACCCCGCTCCATTTGCGCACGCGGTCCGGCACCTCCCAGGGTCCATCGTAGACACTCGCATCGATCGCCAGCAGCACGTTGCCCGCCCAGGCCGGCAGCGACTTGATCGCGAGCGCGCGGCCGTAGCCGAACGAGCCGATCGTGCCCTGGACGATGCCCGGGTTGTGGGTGTTGAGCAGGTCGATGTGAATGGCGCCGGCCGAGGAGAAGTCGCCCTCGTCGGCGTAGTAGGGGCCCTTGCGCACCAGCATCGAGCCGATCAGTTCGGGAATGAGGAAGTTGATGTCCGCGTAGCCCTGGCCGTGGCCGTGGCTGCGCATGTTGACCGGCATGCCGTCGACCGTGATGGCGAGATCGGTGCCGTGGTCGAGATTGAAGCCGCGCAGGAAGTACTGGTTGGCTTTGCCTTCGCCCGAATGCTGGGTGACGATCAGGCCGGGCGCGGCTTCGAGCACTTCGCCTGGACGCAAGACCGGCTGCTGGTTGACGCGCGCGCCGGAGAACACCGTCTCGCTGGCGGCGGTCGCGGGCGGGCCGGGCTGATCCGAGGGTTGCGGCGCTGCCGGTGCCGCCGTCACCGGCGCGACACGTGCGGCTTTCGGGGCCGCCGCGGCGCGCTTGGGCCTGGCCGGGGGGCGCGGACGCGGTGCGTCGACATCGACGGC
This sequence comes from Alphaproteobacteria bacterium, assembly GCA_034669045.1. GTDB lineage: Bacteria > Pseudomonadota > Alphaproteobacteria > Rhizobiales > Xanthobacteraceae > VAZQ01. The sequence goes on along the minus strand of JAXDOD010000136.1, from coordinate 3,234 downwards.
CGGCAACGACGGGTCGGTGAGTTCGGCCAGGGTCTGCTGCGCCAGCGCGGGCGCCGCTGCGGACCAGGATCCAGCCGCAACGACCGCCATGGCCGAAAATATCAAACCCCCGTGCAACGCCACGACGTCCCCCCGCGCCTGCAGCGGAGAGTCGGCGCTGGGTATGAGCTTGTCAATAGTTCGTCATACTCGCCGTGCGCGATGCGGCGACCGTGATGCAGCCAGGACACAAACTCGCGGGCGGGTCACTCGGCCGGCTGCGATGCCGGCATCGGCACCGGTTCGAGTTCGAGCTGGTCGTAGCCCTTGAGCCGGTAGACCAGCATCGACGCCGCCCAGCACAGCGCGAAGACGCCGACGATGAGATAGCCGAGCATCCCGAAGGTGCCGTTGACGCTGCTCACGGCGTCCCACAGGCCGCCGGAGAGGCCGAACTTGTCGGCGATCAGTCCGAGCGCCTCGACTCCCCCGATCAGCACCGCGACCACGACCGACGCAAATGTGATGGTCATGTTGTAATAGAGCTTGCGCACCGGCTTCACGAAGGCCCAGCCATAGGCGCCGGTCATCAGCACGCTGTCGGTGGTGTCGATCAGCGTCATGCCGGCGGTGAACAGCGCCGGGAACACCAGGATCGACCAGATCGGCAACCCGCTCGACGCCTCCGCGGCCGCGATGCCAAGAAGCCCGATCTCGGTAGCGGTGTCGAAGCCGAGGCCGAACAGGAATCCGAGCGGATACATGTGCCAGCTCCGCTCGATCATGCGGAACAGGCGCTTGAAGATGCGCGCGAAAAAGCCCCGGTTTGCAAGGAGAATGTCGAGATCTTCGGTGCCGCAGCGGGCGCCGTTCTTGACCCGCTGGAAGGCGCGGTAGACGTTCACCAGGATGACGACGTTGATCGCCGCGATGACGAGCAGGAAGGCGGCCGAGACCGACACGCCGATCATGCCGCCGACGGCGCGAAAATCCTCGAGCTGTTCCCGGAACGCGGTCGCGGTGACGGCGACCGCGACGGTCGCGAGCACCACCACCGTCGAATGGCCGAGCGAGAAGAACAGCCCGACCGTGACCGGGCGCTTGCCCTCCTGCATGAGCTTGCGCGTGACGTTGTCGATGGCGGCGATGTGGTCGGCATCGACGGCGTGGCGCAGCCCAAAGCTGTAGGCCAGAAAGCAGGTACCGAGCAGCACCGGATGATCGTGGAACGCGACCAGGGCCCACGACCACGCCGCCACGTTGGCCGCGATCAGCAGCGTGTAGATGACGACGATCTTGCCGCGCAGGTCGGCGGGGCCGTCGTCGAAGGATCGCAGGAGCGCGTTCGGCATCAGTTTCTTAGCGCCTCGTTGCACGGCGCCGACCCTCTTGCGGCCGGTAGGCGGTCAGGCGCCAGACATCATCCTTGAGTAAGATGTTTTACGAAATATCTCGTACCAAAGGAAGGACCTTGGCGGCAAGTCCCACCGGGGCCGGCCGCGCACCGGCAGGCTGGGCAGCTTGCCGGCCGCGCGGCTGGCGGCAATGCAGGGGACCCTGGCTGGGTTCATGTCGCGTCCCGCTTTCGCGCGACCAGCGCAATACGACTCCGGCGCGGAAATTTTCGCCGAAACCGATGGTAGGACTTCATTAACACTGCGTCGCAATTTCACTTACGTACAATGACGCAGAGTGCCGTTTCAATGGTTGAAGCCTGGATATCCTTCAACGCGACAGCAAGCCGGACGGCGGTGCCGCCGTGCACTCAAATGCCAGCCATGCAAGGAGGAATCCCGTGTCAGTGACGCACAGCTCCAGCCATGAGGATGAGATCTTCATCGTCGATGACGATCCGATGATCTGCGACCTGCTCGACATGGCGTTTCGATCCGAAGGCTATCGGGTGACGAGCTTCACCGACGGGGCGGCGTTCAACGCCGTCGCGCGCTCGCGGGCGCCGGCCTGCATCATTCTCGACGTCTTCATGCCGGGCCGGTCGGGACTTGAACTTCTCAAGGACATCGATGCGCACAACTACGGCGCGCCCATCATCGTCATGTCGGGCAAGGCCAGCATTCCGATGGCGGTCGAGGCGGTCAAGGAGGGCGCCTTCGACATCATCGAGAAGCCGTTCGCGCTCGATGCCATCGTGGCGCGCGTTCGCGGCGTCACCGATGCGTGGTCGCGCCGCCAGGCGAACGGCAGCGGTGCCGAAACCACGCCGATGGAATTCCCCGGCTGTCAGAAGTTGACGCGGCGCGAGGCCGAGGTGCTGGCCGAGATCATGGCGGCTGCTTCCAACAAGGAAGCCGGGTGCCATCTCGGGATCAGCCCACGCACCGTCGAGGTCCACCGCGCCCGCATCATGATGAAGCTCGGCGCCAAGAACACTGCCGATCTCATCCGCATTGCGCTGACGCACCGGCCACACTGATCGCGCTCGCGCGCAAGAATGTCCCCGCGTCGCAGCCCGGATGGAGCGCAGCAAAATCCGGGAATCCCGTATGGCGCTGCGCTTCATGCGGGCTACTTGCGACAGACTACCCCGCCAGCACCCGCGTGGCCGGGAACGTCACCTCCACCAGCGTGCCGGCGCCCGGCTTGCTGTTGATGCGGAAGCTTGCGCGGTTGGCTTCCGCCAGCGCCTTGGTGAGCGGCAGGCCGAGGCCGGTGCCGCCGGAGCCGAAGCGCGTCGAGGTGGCGAGCTGGCGGAACGGCTCCAGCGCGGTCGCGAGGTCCTTCTCGCTCATGCCGGCGCCGGTGTCGCGCACGCGTAGCGCCACCTCGCCGGCGTCGGTGAGCGCGGTCGAGACGATCGCCTGGCCGCCCGCGCCGGTGAACTTGATCGAGTTCGACAGCAGATTGAGCACGATCTGGCGCACCGAGCGCGCGTCGGCGACCACGTGCGGCAGCTTCGGCGCCAGCGAAGTGCGGATGATGATGCGCTCGCGGTTGGCCTGCGGCTGCATCAGCGCCACGCATTGCGCCGTCAGGTCGTTGAGCGCGATGCTGGTGAAGGAGAGCTCGAGCTTGCCGGCCTCGATCTTGGACAGGTCGAGGACGTCGTTGACGAGGAGCAGCAGGGTGCGCCCGGCCTGCGAGATCCCGCTGGCCAGCCGTTCCTGGTCGGGATCGAGCGGCGTCTTCAGCAGGAGCTCGGTCAGCCCGATGACGCCGTTCAGCGGGGTGCGGATCTCGTGACTCATTGTCGCGAGGAACTCCGACTTCATCCGCGACGCCTGCATGGCCTCGTCG
>JAXDOD010000135.1:0-9396 GCA_034669045.1 Alphaproteobacteria bacterium | reverse complement strand
CCTTGCCGAGCGGACAAGGCGCGGGTCAGCTAGGGCATCGGCGGTCACCGATTCGACCGCGGGATGCCCAAATTGCAGAGGACAGACGCTTCGACATGCCGATCACGCTCCTCGACATCATCCTCATTGGGGTCATGTTGGTTTCGGCGCTGCTGGCGATGATCCGCGGCTTCATGCGCGAAATCCTTTCGATTGCGGCCTGGGTGATCGCCGCGGTCGCGACCCTTTACGCCTATGCGAAGTTGCTCCCGCTGGCGAAGTCGTATTTCAACAACGACATCGTCGCGGCCGCCGCCGTGATCGGGGGCACCTTCCTCGGCACGCTGCTGATCGTTTCGGTCATCACCGTGCGCTTCTCCGACATGGTCCTGGACAGCCGCGTCGGCGCGCTCGACCGCACGCTCGGCTTCCTGTTCGGGCTGGCGCGCGGGCTGATCATCGTGGTGGTTGCCTTCCTGTTTTTTGTCTGGCTGGTGCCGGAGCGGACGCAGCCGAGCTGGGTCGCCAATGCCAAGTCCAAGGTGGTCCTGCAATCGACCGGCGACTGGCTGATGTCGATGTTGCCGGATGACCCCGAGAGCACCATCTTGAAGAGGCTGAAGCGGCCGAAGCCGGAAGAGGGCGAGCCGCCGGATGCGCCGCCCGGCCAGCGCGGGAGCCTCGATGTGCCGGCCCAGGAAGCAGCCGGCTACGGGCCGGCTGACCGCAGTGGAATGCAGAAGCTGATCCAGGGCAACACCGCCGGGCGCTGAGACGATCAGGAGACCAGATGAGCGAGATGACCGAAGCTCCGGACGCCGCCGCCGCCCTTGATCTCGATGGCGACCGGCTCCGCGAGGAGTGCGGCGTCTTCGGCGTGTTCAACCATCCCGACGCCGCGGCGATCACGGCGCTCGGCCTGCATGCGCTCCAGCATCGCGGGCAGGAGGCGGCCGGCATCGTCTCCTTCGACGGCAAGAGGTTCCATTCCGAGCGCCGCATGGGTCTCGTCGGCGACAATTTCTCCCGCCGCGAGGTCATCGACCGCCTGCCCGGCAATTCGGCGATGGGGCATGTGCGCTATTCGACCACCGGCGAGACCATCCTGCGGAACGTGCAGCCGCTGTTCGCCGAGCTCGACGGCGGCGGCTTCGCGGTCGGCCACAATGGCAACCTGACCAACGGGCTCACGCTGCGCCGCCGGCTGGTGCACGAGGGTGCCCTCATGCAGTCGACCAGCGACACCGAGGTCATCCTGCATCTGGTCGCGCAAGCCAAGCGCAACCGCTTCATCGACCGTTTCATCGACGGCCTGCGCCAGCTCGAAGGCGCCTACGCGTTCGTGGGTCTTACCAACAAGAAGCTGATCGGCGCCCGCGACCCGCTCGGCATCCGCCCGCTGGTGATCGGCCGGCTCGAGGGCTGTCCGATCCTTGCATCGGAGACCTGCGCGCTCGACATCATCGGCGCCAAATACGTGCGCGACGTGGAAAACGGCGAGATCGTCGTCTTCGACGACGACGGCATGCATTCGCACAAGCCGTTCCCTCCGATGACGGCGCGGCCGTGCGTATTCGAATACATTTATTTTGCGCGCCCGGACTCGATCGTGGGCGGCCGCCCCGTCTACAACGTGCGCAAGACCATGGGGGCAGAGCTTGCCCGCGAAGCGCCCGCCGACGCCGACGTGATCGTGCCAGTGCCCGATTCCGGCGTGCCGGCGGCGATCGGCTATGCGCAAGAGTCGGGCATCCCCTACGAGCTCGGCATCATCCGCAACCACTATGTCGGACGCACCTTCATCCAGCCGACCCAGTCGATTCGCGAGATCGGCGTGCGCATGAAGCACTCCGCGAACCGCGCGGTGGTCTCCGGCAAGCGGATCGTCCTGATCGACGATTCGCTGGTGCGCGGCACCACCTCGGTCAAGATCGTGGCGATGATGCGCGAGGCCGGCGCGCGCGAGGTGCACATGCGCATCGCGAGCCCGCCGATCACGCATTCCGATTACTACGGCATCGACACGCCGGAGCGCGACAAGCTCCTTGCCGCCACCCATGACCTCGAAGCCATGCGCAAGTTCATCGGCGCGGATTCGCTCGCCTTCCTCTCGGTCGAGGGCATCTACCGCGCCATGGGTTACGACAAGCGCGATCCGGTGCGGCCGCAATTCACCGACCATTGCTTCACCGGCGACTATCCGACGCCGCTCACCGACCAGGGTGCGCAGGACCACGCGCCGCGGCAGCTTTCGCTGCTGGCGGAAGCGGGGTGAAGTCTGTCCGTCATTCCGGATGCCACGAATCGGCTGCCCGGAATCCATAAACCGGGACGGTGCAATTCTGCGAAAATCGTGGTTATGGATTCCGGGCTCGCGCTTCGGCGCGCCCCCGGAATGACGAAAGAGCTTTAAGTCATGCCCCAACCGCTCGCCAATCGCATTGCGCTGGTCACCGGAGCGTCCCGTGGCATCGGCTACGCGACGGCCTTGGCGTTGGCGGGCGCCGGCGCACACGTGGTCGCGGTCGCGCGCACTGTCGGCGGGCTCGAAGAGCTCGATGATGCCGTCCGCGCCGGGGGCGGTTCGGCGACGCTCGTCCCGCTCGACCTCAAGGACCACGACGGCATCGCACGGCTGGGCGCCGCGCTGACCGAGCGCTATCGCCGGCTCGATATTCTCATCGGCAATGCGGGCATCCTGGGGCCGCTGTCGCCGCTCGGGCACGTCGAACCTCAAGCGTGGGACGACGTGATCGCCGTCAATGTGACCGCCAACTGGCATCTCATCCGCTCGATGGACATGCTGTTGCGGCTGTCGGAGGCCGGCCGCGTGGTGTTTCTCACCTCCAGCGTCGGCGCCAGCCCCCGCGCCTATTGGGGGCCCTACGCCATCTCAAAAGCGGCGCTCGATGCGCTCGCGCGCACCTATGCGGCGGAAACCGTGTCGACCAATGTGCGCGTCAACCTGCTCAGCCCGGGGCCGACCCGCACCCGCATGCGCGCCGCCGCCATGCCGGGCGAGGACCCGGTATCGCTTAAGACCGCCGACCTGGTGGCGGAAAAGATCGTCGAGATGTGCCTGCCGGAATTCCAGGAGACCGGCCAGGTCTACGACTACGGGCAGGGCCGGCTGGTCTCCGGCCAGTGACCCGCGCAAGCCATGATCACGATGAACTTCTGATACGTGAGCGCCTCCGGCAGGGCGCGCGCTCCTTGGCACCGAACTCCAGAACCGCGCGGGGCTCTCCGAGACCGGAGATGGATCTGGGAATCGAGGATCATCGCATCCTCGCTTTGCTGAACTCACCCTATCGGGTTACGCGCATGGCGACCACGGCCGCCGCCGCAAGCAGCAGCGCGGCCAGCAGGAACGGCGCGCCCGGCAGATGCCACGCCGCGCCCGCGCCGATGAAGAACGCGAACACCTGCGTGAACAGCCCAGGGCCGATCAGGTTGGCAATTCCCATCATGCTCGCGTTGGCACCCTGCAACTGGCCCTGCTCGCTCGGGCTCACGCGCCGGCTCATCAGGCCGAGCGAGGCGGCACCCGCGAAGCCCCAGAGCGACAGGAGCGGAATGCCGAGCCAGTAAACGAGGCCGTTCGGCGCCAGCGCCCAGGTGGTGAAGCCTGCAATGCCGAATAGGAGTCCCATGATCAAAGCGGCAGGCTCGCCGAAACGCCTGACCGTGGGTCCGATCAGCCCGCCCTGCACGACCATGGCGCATACTCCGATGCCGGCCATGGTGAAGCCGACGATCCGTTCGTCGAAGCCGTAACGATACATCATGTAGAGGACGCCGATGCTCGGAAGGCTCGCATGCGCGAGGTTGGCAAGGAAATTCACCAGCGCGAGGCCGGTCAACTGCGGCTGCGAGCGCAGCAGCCGCAGCGAGCCGAGCGGATTGGCACGCCGCCATGCGAATGGCGTGCGCCGTTCCGAGGGGAGCGATTCCGGCAGGATGAGGAAGCCGTAGACACAGTTGAGCAGGCTCAAGGCCGCCGCGATCCAGAACGGCAGCCGCGGATCGAACGCGCCCGCAAGCCCGCCGAGCGCCGGCCCAAGCACGAAGCCCGCGCCAAAGGCTACGCCCATCATGCCAAAACGGGCCGCGCGAAGGTGCGGCTCCGTCACGTCTGCGATATAGGCATAGGAAGTCGAGACGCTGGCGGCGCAAATGCCGGAGATGATGCGGCCTACGAACAGCCACCACAGTGACGGTGCCAGCGCCATCAGCACGTAATCGAGGCCGAGCCCGAAGTTCGACAACAGGATGATCGGCCGCCGCCCGAAGCGGTCCGAGAGCACGCCGTGGATCGGCGAGAATACGAATTGCATCAGCGCCCAGGCGGTCCCGAACAGGCCGAGATAGTCGGCGCCACGCGCCGCGTCCCCCCCCACGAAATCGACCACGAGCCGCGGCAGCACCGGGATGATCATGCCGAGCGCCAGCATGTCGAGCAGAACGGTGATGAAGACGAAGATGAAGGCGGCGCGGCGCAGCGGCGCGACCGGATGGGATTCCGTCATGAAATTACCGGACCACGACAGGCCCAACAATGACGATGCAGCGATTCAATGTTTGCGCTTCTTCCGGTTCGCATAAGGATTCTTTTTTTCTCGGAGCGTCAAACGGATCGGCGTGCCGGGCAGATCGAAGGCCTCGCGCAAACTATTGACGAGATAGCGCTGATAGCTGTCGGGCACCGCATCGGCGCGGCTCGTGAACAGCACGAAGCTCGGCGGCCGGCTCTTGGGCTGCGTCAGATAATCGAGCCGGATGCGCCGGCCCGACACCGCGGGCGGCGGATGGGCGGATGTGACTTCGGCGAGCCAGCGATTGAGGGCGCTGGTCGAAGCGCGTTTGTTCCAGACCGCGTGCGCCTCGATGACCGCCGCCATCAGGCGGTCCAGTCCCGTGCCGGTGAGGCCCGAGATCGCAACCAGCGGTACGCCCTTGACCTGCGGCAGCCGGTGGTCGGTCTCTTCGCGCAGCGTCTTGAGCGCGCCCGTGCGGCTTTCGACCAGGTCCCATTTGTTCATGCCGAGGACGAGCGCGCGGCCTTCGCGTTCAACCAGATCGGCGAGGCGCTGGTCCTGCTCCTCGAACGGCGTCTGCGCGTCCATCAGCACGATCACCACCTCGGCGAAACGCACCGCGTTGAGCGCGTCGGCGACGGACAGCTTTTCGAGCTTCTCCTCGATCCGCGACTTGCGCCGCAGCCCGGCGGTGTCGTGGATGCGAAAGCGCCGGCCGCGCCAGTCGAGGTCGACCGCGATAGCATCGCGGGTGATACCGGCTTCCGGCCCGGTGAGGAGCCGCTCCTCGCCGAGAAGACGGTTGACCAGCGTCGACTTGCCGCTGTTGGGCCGCCCGACCACCGCGACGTTGATGGGGCGCTCGGTGTCCTCCGCCGCTTCGGCGACCGACGGCTCGGCGGTCTGCTCAGGCAAGGCATCGCGTAGCGCCTCGTAGAGGTCGGCAAGCCCCTCTCCGTGCTCGGCCGAGATCGCGACCGGCTCGCCGAGGCCGAGCGCATAGGCTTCGAGCCTGCCCGCCTCCGCGGCGCGCCCCTCGCTCTTGTTGGCAATCACGATCGCGGGCTTGCCGGAGCGACGCACCAGTTCGGCAAAGGCCTGATCGACCGGCGTCGGCCCGGTGCGCGCGTCAAGAAGAAAGAAGATTGCATCGGCCGCCGCGATCGCGGCGTCGGTCTGCGCCTGCATGCGGCCGGTGAGCGTTTCAGGCGCGGCCTGTTCGAGGCCGGCGGTGTCGATCGCCGTAAAGGCCAGGTCGCCGAGCCGCGCCCTGCCCTCCCGCCGGTCGCGGGTGACGCCGGGGCGATCGTCGACCAAGGCCAGACGGCGGCCGACCAGGCGATTGAACAGCGTCGACTTGCCGACGTTCGGCCGTCCGACAATGGCGACCGTGAAGGTCATGGGAGGCGCCGGTGTCTTGTGCGGAGTGCTCTATGCGATGAGCGGGCGCGCAACATGCAACGCGCGGGCGCGCAACGCAATTATCGCACCGGCGGCGGATCGGGCCACTGTACGCCGCTCGGCTGCCCGCCGGGTGCGTCGGGCCATTGCGCGGCGGGTCGCTGCTGTGCAGGCGCCGGCTGCTGCTGCGCAGGCGGCTGCTCGGTTCGGCGTATGGTGACGGCGGTCGGCGGGCGGCTGCTGGCGGCGGTCTGCGGCTTGGGTTTCGGTTTCGGCTTGGCCGCGGCTTTCGGCTGCGGCTTGGGCTCTTCGGCGACCGGCTGTGGCTCGCCGTCCGGTCCGCGGAAGGCGTCATCGCTGCCGGGCGGCGCCTGGTTGCCCTTGACCAACTCGGCCGGGACGCCGCTTGCCACGCCCGGTACGCCCTCCGGGAAAACCGCCTTGCGCTCGCCGGGCAGCTTCCGCTTGGTGTTGAGGAAGTCGCCGGAGAACCACTCGCCCGGATCGATGCTAAAGCCTGGATCGAAGCTCGCGCAGGCCGCGAGCGGCAGCGCCAGCGCCGAAACGACGAGGACTCTCGCAGCGCAGCGGTTCATCGTTCGCCCTCAACCCTTGTTCTCGGCGGTGCTCAGCGCGATGAGCATCTCGATGCGGTTGCGCGTGGCGGCGGGTGTTTCGAAGTCGGTGACGATGATATCGAACCAGCGTCGTGCGGCCGTCGTGTCGCCCGAGCGCCAGGCCGCCAGCGCGAGCAACTCGCGCCCGCTGTGCCGGTACGGCCGACCGTCGCCGGTCAGGGGCTGCAGCCGCGCGCGCGCCTCGTCGAATGAGCCCGCGTCGATCAGGAGCACGCCGGCGCGCAAGGCGGCAAGATCCGCCAGCGCGGGCTCGACGGAACTGTCGGCCGCAATCCGCTCGTAGGCCGCGATCCCGGTCTTGGGATCGCGCAGCGCCAGTTCGGCCGCTTGCCGAACGCGCGCGAGGTTGCGGTAGCTCTTCGTACCGTCGGTGGCGAGCTTGGCGAAGGTGGTCTCGGCTTCGGCGTGCTTGCCTTCCTCGGCAAGCGTCATCGCCGCCTCGAACGAACTGCCGCTCTCGGACGCCTTCTTGATCTCCCACCACTCATAGCCCCGCCATCCGCCAACGCCGAGGACGATCACGACGATACCGGCAACGACGTAGTTCTGGTAGCGCTCCCACAGCTTCTGGAGCTGGTCGCGCCTTACTTCCTCGTCAACTTCCCGAAAAATGTCGGTCACGAAAATCCCCACACGCCCTGCCGACCCGCTGGTCGTTCGTCCCCGACCAAGGGAGCGGAAATACCTTAATGATATGGCAGGGGCAAGGCAAAGCTCGTCCTTAACCATCGTTAAGGATTGGAACACCAGGCTCTACTTGGCCTGTTCTACTTAGCCTTTTGTGCCTGGCCGCGGCTCTACTTGGCCTTTTGTCGCATCGGATAGACATGGTCGGGACCCGGGAAGGCACGCGATCGGACCTCCCTGGCGTAGTCCGCGATCGCCTTCTCGATCCCCGGCCCAAGGTCCCCGTAGCGCTTGACGAACCTGGGAACCCGGGGCGACAGCCCAAGCATGTCTTCGAGCACCAGGATCTGGCCGTCGCAGGCGGAGCTTGCACCGATGCCGATGGTCGGGATGGGAACCTGGGCGGTGATGCGGCGCCCGAGCGGCTCGGCCACCGCCTCGATCACGACCGCGAAGGCGCCAGCCTCGGCCACGGCCTTGGCGTCGGCCTCGATCGGCTCCCAGTCGGCCTGATCGCGGCCCTGCGCCCGGAACGAGCCGATGGTGTTGATCGACTGCGGGGTGAGTCCGACATGGCCCATCACCGGCACCCCGCGCTCCACCAGGAACGCGATGGTCTCGGCCATGCGCCGTCCGCCCTCGAGCTTGACGGCACCGCAATGGGTCTCCTTGAGCACGCGCGCGCACGACGCGAAAGCCTGTTGCTTCGACTGCTCGTAGGAGCCGAACGGCATGTCGACGACGACAAGCGCGCGTTTCGAGCCGCGCATGACGGCATGGCCCTGCAGGATCATCATGTCGAGGGTGACCGGGACCGTGGTCTCAAATCCGTGCATCACCATGCCGAGCGAGTCGCCGACCAGGATGACGTCGCAATAGCGATCGACGAGGCGCGCGGTATGGGCATGGTAGGAGGTGAGCGCGACGATCGGCTCGCCGCCCTTGCGGGCCTGAATGTCGGGCGCGGTCAGCCGCTTGATTTCGTCTTGCATCGACACCGGCCTACCTCCCGAATGCGGCCACGCCGCTGACGGCGGGATGGAACCAGAGACCAGGACCGCTGAACATCCCGCCCGGGACGAGGCCCAGCCCGAGGATCATGAGCGCAAGTCCCGTGAAAGTGTCCTAACATATCTGCGGTTCTAAGGGGCGCCGTCAGCGCAGGACATCATAAGGAATTGGGGATCGGGAGCGTCGCCGCGAAGCTCTCAAGCGCGCTCGCCCATCCGTCGCCGCTTCGATGCGCCCCCAAATGCGGATTCGTACTGATCGGGCTTGAACCCCACCAGCAGATGCTCGCCCATATCGAGCACCGGCCGCTTGACCAGTGACGGCTGTGCGATCATCAGGGCGACCGCCTTCCTACGGTCGAGCGCCTGCTTGTCCGCGTCAGGCAACCGCCGAAAGGTCGTACCGGCGCGGTTGAGCAAGGCCTCCCAGCCCACGGTATCGCACCAGCTTTCGAGACGTTTGCGGTCGATGCCGTCCTTCTTGTAGTCGTGGAACGCATGCTCGACCGTGTGCTTCAAAAGCCACGCACGGGCTTTCTTCATCGTGTCGCAATTGGGAATGCCGTAGATGGTGACGGGCATCGGCCTCACTCCCACTCAATGATTTCTGGCACATGTAAGCAGCTGATTTGCGCTGGGAATTTAGTTTTGCAAAACGCATATCCCGTCACGTCTACCGTCAAGCGACTGCCCTCTTGTCCCACTGTTGAAAAAGCTGCCCTCTGAAAACAGACCGTTCGGAGACTGTTGCCTCCAATCGGCTGAAGCGCACTGAAGGAAGTGGGTTGCTCTGCCGGATTCCAAGCACAAAAAATACCGTTAACGTCAACCATTGTCACGGCAAAACTGCTGACTGCCAAATGATTTAGGCAAGAGCGCGCCCCAAGTTGGCGTCCCAGTCACGGAGCGTTTGCGGCGCCAGGCTGGTGATGCGCGGCAATCATTCATCCAGCTCTGGATGGCGGTGGACCAACACATTCCAGCGCGGGTTTCCTTCGGCTGGAGCTTGTTGAGCGCGGTGCCGCCGCGAAAGCCTGCCCTGGGCCTTAGAACGGCACGGCGGCGCGGCCGCGCACGGTCCAGGTGATGAACTGGCCGGAGCCGAGGCCGCCGAGTTCGCCGCCGACGATGAGGCGGGTGCCGCCTGCGGCGGCGATGCCGAGCCCGCCGGTGAGGCGCGCCGACCAGCCGTGGATGAACTCG
>JAXDOD010000134.1:0-23224 GCA_034669045.1 Alphaproteobacteria bacterium | reverse complement strand
GCAGGTTGATGACATCGTTGGGGCCGGCGTTGATCGTGATGCCGGTCTGGCTGGCGCCAACCAGGACGCCCGCCGACCCGACGCCGTCGTTGACGATGCTGATCGACTTGGTGATGTTCACGGTGCCGTAGCCGGCCGGATCGAGCATGTTGATCTCGCCGCCGGGGTTGGTCTTGTTGTGCGCCCCCTGCAAGGTCCGGCACGGCTGCGGCCGCGCGCAAGTGTTGGCGTCGCTGCCGTTCGCCGAAACGAAGGTGCGCACGGTCTGCGCCTGCGCCGGCGCAACATGCAGGCTGGCGGCAAACAGCGATGTGATGAGCAGCGCGAAATTCGTTTTGATCATGTGAGCCCTCCCAGACCGAGAGTAGAATAGGCCGGCTACGCAACTAAAGCGAGCCCAATTCTCCCTTGCCTCCCTCATTTCTTGAGCTCGCGCGGGGGCCGGGCCGCCGGCCCATGCGGCAAGCTGCCTGGCCCGCCGGGCGCCGCCGCGCCCCCTTGATTGCATTGAAAAATTGCCCGCATGCGTTCTCGACGTCTGACGGCGGAGACCCTATACCTGCGGCCGATCGCGAGCCCCGCCCATGCCCGAGCGCACCCCCATCCTGATCGTCGGCGCCGGTCCGGTGGGCCTGGCGCTTGCCGGCGACCTCGGCTGGCGCGGCGTGGCCTGCACGCTCGTGGAGAAGACCGACGGCCGCATCGATCATCCGAAGATGGACCTCATCGGCGTGCGCACGATGGAGTTCTGCCGCCGCTGGGGCATCGCGGATTGGGTGCGGGACGCGCCTTATCCCGGCGACTATCCGCAGGACTATGTCTGGCTCACCGCGCTCAATGGCTTTGAGCTCGGGCGCGAGCCGTTCCCGGGCCGCGCCTTCGAGGCCTGTCCGCCGCAGAGCCCGCAGAAGCGCGAGCGGGTGCCGCAGGACATGTTCGATCCGATCATCAAAAAGTTCGCCACCTCGTTTCCCTGCGTCACCCTCCGCCACGACACCGAACTGCTCACGTTCGAGGAGCATGCGGACCGGGTGGTCGCGACCTTGCGCGACACACGCCGCGGCGAGACGCGCGAAATCGAGGCCGACTACCTGATCGGCACCGACGGCGCTGCCAGCACGGTGCGCGAAAAGCTTGGCATCGGCATGAGCGGCCATCCGGCGCTCACCTACACCACGAACGTGATCTTCCGCTGTGCGGATTTCGCCTCGCTGCACGACAAGGGCAAGGCCTACCGCTTCATCTTCATCGGGCCGGAAGGCACCTGGCTCACCATCGTGGCGATCAACGGCGGCGACCGCTTCCGCATGTCGATCGTCGGCTCCCCCGACAAGGTCGATCACAGCGAGGCCGACATCCGCGCGGCGCTCAGGCGCGCCATGGGCAAGGACTTCGACTACGAGATCCTGTCCGTCATGCGCTGGGTGCGGCGCGAACTGGTGGCGGAGTCCTATGGACGCGGGCGCGTCTTCATGGCCGGCGACGCCATCCACCTCACGTCGCCGACCGGCGCGCTCGGCATGAACACCGGAATGCAGGACGCGGTCGATCTCGGCTGGAAAGTCGCCGCGGTGCTGCAGGGCTGGGGCGGTCCCGATCTGCTGCGCAGCTACGAGATCGAGCGCAAGCCGGTCGCGATCCGCAACATCAAGGCGTCGACCGACAATCTCCAGCGCATGATCGCGCCGCGCACCACCCACAAGCCGCCGCCGGACGTCTTTGAGCCCGGGCCGGCAGGCGACGTCGCGCGCAAGGTCTATGGCGAATGGTATACCGAGCTGATGCGCCACGAATGGTTCATGAACGGCTACCACCTCGGCTATCGCTACGACGATTCCCCGATCGTCTGGCCCGACGGCACGCCGGCGCCGCCGCTGGAAGGAATGACCTACACCCAGATCGCCCGCCCCGGGGCGCGCGCGCCGCATGTGTGGCTCGCCGACGGCCGCTCGACCCTCGACCTTTTCGGCCGCGGCTTCGTGCTGCTGCGCATCGGAGCCGACGCGCCGGCGAGCGAAAGCCTCACGCGGGCGGCGGCGGACGCTGGCGTTCCGCTCGAGGTCGTCGCGCTCGATGCGCCCGGGGTGCTTGACGCCTATGAGCGCCGGCTGGTGCTGGTGCGGCCCGACGGCCACGTGGCCTGGCGGGCCGACGCCGAGCCCAGGGACGCGCGTGCGGTCATGAATCTCGTGCGCGGCGCAGGCTCAAACGCCGGCGCGGGACGGCTTGAGGTTGCATCGTGACTGCGCCAGAATTCAGACCATGAGAGGTCAGTCATGAAGCACGATCCGCACTCGCCTTATTACTCCGAGCTCAACCGGCAGCGCTTTTCGCCCGGCTGGGCGCGGCCCGAGCCGTCGATGTGGCCCGAGCCGAAGCCGAAGTTCAAGCCGGCGGTGTGGCGCTTCGCCGACGCCAAGAAAGCGCTCGACGCCTCGCACAACATGGTGCCGGCCGAGCAGACCGAGCGGCGCAACCTGATCATGGTCAACCCGATCGAGGGCAACACCTACGCCACCACCCGCCATCTCGTCGCCGCCTACCAGTGCGTGATGGCGGGCGACACCGCGCGCACGCACCGGCATACGGCGGCGGCGTTGCGGCTGGTGCTCAAGGGCAAGCCCGGCATCTACACGGTCGTCAACGGCGCGCGCATCGACATGGCGCCGGGCGACGTGGTGCTCACGCCGGCCTGGAGCTGGCACGGCCATGTCAACGAGAGCGACGAGACCGGCTACTGGATCGACTTCCTCGACATCCCGTTCATCCAGCTCAGCGAAGCGATGTTCTTCGAGCCGCACCCGAGCGGCGGCTTGGAAGCGATCGCGTCGCGCGGGCCGTCGGCGATGCGCATCCCGTCCGCCGAGGCGCTCGGCCCGGGGCCGGGCGCCACGACCGTCGAGATCGCCAAGGACGTCATGCCCACGATCGGACTCCACCTGATCCGCCAGCCCAAGGGCGGCCGCGTCGACCTGCCAAAGAGCACGACCAACAGCATCTATGCGGTGGTGAGCGGCCAGGCGCGCTTCACCGCGGAGGGCGAATTTGCCGAGACCCTCGCTCCGGGCGACGTCGCGGCGATGCCGTGCTGGCACGCGCATGCGATCGAGGCGCTCGACGACGCCGTCGTGTTCCGCGTCACCGACGAGCCGCTGATGGCGAAGCTCGGACTGGTGCGGACGGCGGCCGATTGAATTCGAAGCGGGCCGAACTCACACATCCTGCCGCTTGTAATTGAGGCTGGCGCCGCCCTTCTGCGACTTGAGATAGCCCTCGACGTCGCCGAGCGGGTCCATCTGGCGGCGCAGCCGCTGGCCGACAAGCTGGTCGAGCTGGATCGCCTGCGAGAGCGACAGGTCGCGGCCCATCTGCACGGTGATCTTGTGGCACTCGAGCGGAGCGGCATGCCGTGACGCGATCTCGCGCGCCATGGCGGTCGTATGCGCCTCGAGCTCGGTCGCCGGCACCGCCTGGCTCACGATGCCGAGCGCGTCCGCCTCCTTGCCCGAGATGTTCTTGCCGACGAGCGCGATCAGCGCGAGCTTCTTCACCGGCAGGCCGGAATGCAGCAGCGTCGAGGTGACGAGCTGCCCGAAGCTGCCGCGCAGCACCTCCGGCATGCCGAGCTGCGCGTCCTCGGCCGCGAACACGAGGTCGTGGCAGTTCATGATGCCGAGCGCGCCGCCGACGCAATAGCCGTGCACCTGCGCGATCATGATGCGCGGAAAGGCGCGGATGTCCTCGGCGATCTGGATGGTCAGGTTCGGCCGGTCCCAGTCGAGCATCGGGCCGTTCGACACCTCGCGCAGGAAGGTGAGGTCGAGCCCGGACGAATAGACCGTGCCGGCGCCCTTGGTGATGACGACCTTGAGCTCCTTGTCGGCGCGGATGATGTCGAGCGATTCCATAAAGGCGTTGCACAGCGCGCGATTCCAGCAGTTGCGCTTGTCCGGCCGGTTGAGCACGATGCGCGCGACGCCCGCGTCCTCGAGCCGCTCCAGGATGAGCTCCGGCCACTCGTTGAGTTTTTTCCAGGTGTCGGACATGCGATC
The DNA here is from genome assembly GCA_034669045.1 of Alphaproteobacteria bacterium. GTDB lineage: Bacteria > Pseudomonadota > Alphaproteobacteria > Rhizobiales > Xanthobacteraceae > VAZQ01. The sequence continues at coordinate 19,172 of JAXDOD010000134.1, read as the reverse complement.
CCTCCGCTGAATTTACGCGGTCTTTTTGCGCTAGGGTTGCGGCGATGTCCAGCGCAGCGGCGTATGGAATTCCGGTGACTTTTCAGGCCAAATCGGATATCATTTTCGCATGCAAAAGGCGCCTCGCCGCATGTCGCCCAAAGAAGTCGCTCTTGCACGGAAGCGGCGTCTCGAAGCCATGGTGCTTCAGGAGATCGAGGGCAATCCTCTCGATGCCGAAGACATCGCCATGTTCGAGATGTTCGAGCGGGAGGGATGGGACCATGAACGGCGGCGTACCTACATTCTTGCGCAAGCGCGTGCGATTGTTTCCGCCAAGTGATCGGTGACGATGATCCGTACGTCTATCCCGGGACCAAGACGCTTCGTAATTGCCTTGGTATCACTGACGCGCGTGAGTTGGACCGGATCGAGCGAAGATTGGTGACGGATCGCATCGCTGAAGGTGCACCAAGCGGAATATTTGATCTTTTGCATTTTTGTGCGATCCATCGCCACCTGTTTCAGGACGTCTATGATTGGGCGGGGCAACTTCGAACCGTCGAGATCAACAAAGGCGGCCACCAGTTTCAGTTTCGCCAATACATCCAGACCGGCATGGGAGACGTGCACCGCCGGCTGCGAGCGGCCAGGTTCCTCAGGGGTTTGTCACCCGCGGAGTTTGCGCGCGAGGCCGCCGTCATCATTGGCGATGTGAATTACGTCCATCCGTTTCGCGAAGGAAATGGCCGCACGCAGGCGCAGTATCTACAGCAGTTGGCGGCGCAGGCCGGCTACGACATCGATCTCACGCGGATCCAGCCGAAATCCTGGATTGAAGCATCGAAAGCGAGTTTTGCGACGGACTATTCATTAATGACCGACGCGATCAGCAAAGCGATGGCCGGGGCGTACAAGCCTGAATTATAAAATTCGGTCGTCACTCCTCTCCCAGCGGATGCAGGTCGCGCACCAGGCTCTTGAGCCGTTCCTCCAGCACGTGCGTATAGATCTGCGTCGTCGAAATGTCGGCGTGGCCGAGCAGTGTCTGCACCACCCTCAAATCGGCGCCGTTGTGCAGGAGGTGGCTGGCGAAAGCATGCCGCAGCACGTGCGGGCTCACCTTGTCGGGGCGCAGCCCCGCCGTGGCGGCCAGCGCCTTGAGCTCGCGCGCAAAATGCTGGCGGGTGAGATGCCCGCTCTCGCCGAAGGAGGGAAACAGCCATTTCGATTTGGCGAGCGCGGATTTTCGGTCCTTGCCGGCTTCCGCCACCAGCGCGCGGTACTCTGTCATGGCGCGCTTGGCCGCGTCGTTGAGCGGCACCAGGCGCTCCTTGCCGCCCTTGCCGCGCACGTTCAGCATGCGGGCGCTGCGCTCGGCCGCCGACGCCGGCAGCGCCACCAGTTCGGAGACCCGCAGGCCGGTGGCATAGACGAGCTCCAGCAGGCAGTTGAGCCGCGTCGCCCTCAGCCGTTCCGGCAGCGGCAGCTCCGCCCTGTCCGCATCGCGCGCGGTCGCCAGCAGCCGGTCGACCTCCGCGATGCTCAGCACCTTCGGCAGCGTGCGTCCGCGCTTGGGGCCCTCGATGATCGCGGCCGGGTCGTCGGCGCGCCGTCCCTCGGCGTAGAGGAAGCGGTAGAGCTGACGGACCGCCGAGAGCCGCCGCGCGACCGAGGCGGCGGCGAAGTCCTTGCCGGCGAGATGGCGCAGATAGCCGCGCAGGTCCTCGGTCGAGGCGTCGTCGACGGTGTGTCCGAAGGCGCCGAGATAGGCCGAGAAGTCCTTGAGATCGCGGGCATAGGCGGCGAGCGTGTTGCGGCCGGCGCCGCGCTCGGCCGCGAGCATGTCGAGATAGAGCGCGATCAGGGTCGCGTCCGATGGTCGTGGCGGTCGGGCCATGAGACGGACCATGAATCGAGCCGCCGGCCGGATCGGCTCAGCGCTGCTTGGAGAACTTGTCCGGCGGCACCGACACCGTGATCTCGCGCGGGTTGGGGCTGAACCAGTTGGCGAGCACGAACATGGCGCCGTAGGTCAGCCCACCCACCACGCCCACCACGGTGAGGAATCGAAAGAGGCTCGGCATCGAGGTACCCCGTCTCGGGGCAGGGATGGCATGGAAGAATGGAGAAACTACGACCACGTTCGGGTCGCCGCGACAAAAGGTTAGCGGTTGTCTCGCTGCGGGGTTTATGGAACCGTGGCCGCGAATCTCAGGCCCAAACCATGTCCAGTGAGGCAACGCACCATCTCGACAGTCCGGCGGCACCGGAGGCCGCCATCGTGGCGGCGCTCGGGCCGCGCTCGGTGGTGCTTGTCGGCATGATGGGGGCCGGCAAGTCTTCGATCGGGCGCCGCCTGGCGCAGCGGCTCGCGGTCCCATTCGTTGACGCCGATGCGGAGATCGAAAAGGCCGCCGGGATGTCGATCCCGGACATTTTTGCAAGCCACGGCGAGGCCGACTTCCGGGCCGGCGAAGCGCGCGTCATCGGCCGGCTGCTCGATGGCGGGCGGCAGGTGCTGGCGACCGGAGGCGGCGCGTTCATGAACGCCGACACCCGTGCCGCAATCTGCGCCAAGGGCATCTCGGTCTGGCTGAAGGCGGAATTGGACGTGCTGATGAAGCGCATCAAGCGCCGCCACGACCGGCCGCTGCTCAAGACCGACGATCCCGCCACGACCTTGCGGGAGCTCATCGATATTCGCTATCCGATCTATGCGCTGGCGGAGCTCACCGTGCAGTCGCGCGAGGTCCCGCACGACAAGATCGTCGACGAGATCGTGGTCGCGCTGGCGGAGCGGCTGGGCCTTGCGGTCGACGCGCTACCCGCGTCCGCGGAGGGGGAGCCATGACCGTGCCGCTGCGCGCCGCCGATCCGATCGTCGTGAATGTCGCACTCGGTGCGCGCAGCTACGATATCGTGATCGGCCGCGGCGCCATCGCCGCGCTCGGCCAGCGGATCGCGGCGCTGCGGCCGCAGGCCAGGGTGGCCATCGTCAGCGACGAGACGGTGGCGCGGCATTATCTTGCGACCGCGCAGGCGGTGCTCGGCGAGCGGGTCGCCGGCGCGCCGATCATCGTGCCGCCGGGCGAAAGCTCGAAGAGCTTTCCGGTGTTCGAAAAGGTCTGCGAGGCGTTGATCGCGTCGCGCATCGAGCGCGGCGACCTGGTGCTCGCGCTCGGCGGCGGCGTCATCGGCGACTTGGCCGGATTCGCTGCCTCCGTGGTGCGGCGCGGCCTCGATTACGTGCAGGTGCCGACGACGCTGCTGGCCCAGGTCGATTCCTCGGTCGGCGGCAAGACCGCGATCGATTCCCCACAGGGCAAGAACCTGATCGGCGCCTTCCACCAGCCGCTCCTGGTCGTCGCCGACAGTGCGCTGCTCGACACGCTCAGCGCGCGCGAATTCCGTTCCGGCTATGCCGAGGTCGCGAAATACGGCCTGATCGGGGACGAGGCGTTTTTCGCCTGGCTCGAAGCCAACTCGTCCGACGTGTTCGCGGGCGGGCCGGCGCGCGAGCATGCCATCGCGACGAGCTGCCGCGCCAAGGCGCTGACCGTGTCGCGGGACGAGCGCGAGACCGGCGAGCGCGCGCTGCTCAATCTCGGCCACACCTTCGGCCACGCCTTCGAGGCGGCGGCCGGGTTCTCCCAGCGCCTCCTGCACGGCGAGGCGATCTCGCTCGGCATGTGCTGCGCCTTCGAGTTCTCGGCGCGGCGCGCCCTGCTGCCGGATAGCGAGGCAAGGCGCGTCACGCGCCACCTTGCGGCGGTCGGCCTGCCGACCCATCTCTCGCAGGTGCCCGGCGGCTTGCCGGACGCCGATCGCCTCATGGATCTCATCGCCCAGGACAAGAAGGTCAAGCGCGGCAAGCTCACCTTCATCCTGGCGCGCGGCATCGGCGGCGCCTTCATCGCGCCCGACGTCGATGCCGCCGATGTCCGCGCCTTTCTGGTCGAGAAGCTCGCCGAGCAATGACCCCCGAAGACTGGCTCGCAATCGCCGTTGTTCTGGTCTGCCTGCTGCTCTCCGCGTTCTTCGCGGGCAGCGAGACCGCGCTCACCGCGTCCTCGCGCGCGACCATGCACCGGCTGGAGAAGCAGGGCGACCGCCGTGCCGCCACCGTCAACCGCCTGCTGGAAGCGCGCGAGCGCCTGATCGGCGCGCTCCTGTTCGGCAACAATGCGGTCAACATCGCCGCCTCTTCGCTCGCGACCGGCGTGCTGCTCTACTGGTTCGGCGACGTGGGCGTGATCTACGCCACCGTGGTCATGACGCTGTTGATCGTGGTGTTCGCCGAGGTGCTGCCGAAGACCGCGGCCTTCAATGCGCCGAACCGCATCGCGCTCGCCGTGGCGCGCCCGGTCTACTGGACGGTGCGGGTGTTCGCGCCCATGCTGCTTGCGGTCGAGTGGCTGGTGAGGAAGATCCTGCGCCTGTTCGGGATGAAGGTCGGCGAGTCCGAGTCGATGCTCTCGCCGCACGAGGAGCTGCGGGGGACCGTCGATCTCCTGCACCGCGAAGGCGGCGTCGGCAAGCACGATCGCGACATGTTCAGCGGGCTCCTCGATCTGCGCGACCTCGCGGTCGCCGACGTGATGATCCATCGCACCGAGATGATCACCGTCTGCGCCGACGATCCGCCGCCGGAGGTCGTCAAGGCGGTGCTGGCGGCCGCGGTGACGCGGATCCCGCTCTGGAGCGAGCGGCCCGAGAACATCACCGGCGTCCTGCATGCCAAGGACCTGCTGCGGGCGCTGCAGGACGTGGGCAACGATCCGACCAAGATCGACGTGAAGGCGATCGCGCGGCCGCCCTGGTTCGTACCCGACATCCGCCCGCTGTCGGACCAGATCAGGGCCTTCCGCAGGCGTAAAACGCCGTTCGCGCTGGTGGTGGACGAATACGGCGAGCTGATGGGGCTGGTCACCCTCGAGGACATCCTGGAGGAGATCGTCGGCGACATCACCGACGAGCACGACATCGAGGTGCCGGGCGTGCGGGTGCAGCCCGACGGCTCGGTCAACGTCGACGGCGCGGTGCCGATCCGCGACCTCAACCGGGTGATGGACTGGCACCTTCCCGACGACGACGCCACCACCATCGCGGGCCTCGTCATCCATGAAGCGCGCTCCATCCCGGAGCCTGGACAGACCTTCACCTTCCACGGCTTCCGCTTCCGCGTGCTGCGCCGGCACCGGAACCGCATCACCGCGCTGCGCATCACGCCGCTGCAACGCAAGGCGCTGGCGAAGGCGGGTTAGGTTACGTTTCCGAGCGGAGCGCACAGTTTGTAGGGTGGGCAAAGGCGCGGGTATTGCTATTCCCGCGTGGGCAAAGTCTATCGTGCGCCGTGCCCACGCGGACCGGTCTCGGCAAGCGACTTTGCCCACCCTACGGCATTCGTGTTTTGCGATGCAGCCGCAGACGACCACGGCTAAGCCCGTCTTCTCTGGCGCGCTGGGGGGGGGGGACGGCGAGGTCATTCCCCCGGCGTGCTGGTCTGGATCGCGAGTGCGTGCACGCCGCCGGCCAATTCACCCGAAAGTGTCTCGTTCACCATGCGGTGACGCTCGAGCCGGCTCTTCCCGCGAAACGCTTCCGACACGATATGAACCCTGAAATGGGTCTCGCCGCCCGGCCGGGCGCCTGAATGCCCGGCGTGCTGGTGGGATTCGTCAACGACTTCAAGGCGTGCGGGTGCGAAGGCGTGGGTCAGTTTCTCGGTGATGCGGTCGCGGGTGCTCATCGCTTGCGCTTAGCGGCAGCCATGCGCTGCGGTCAATACCGACGATGGCGTCGTGCAGCCGGAAGACGTCCAATCGTACTTGTCAAGACTTGCAGGTTCCAGTGCCGCACCCGCATAATGACCGGTCATGACAACTGACTCGCCCCTGTTCGACAGCATCCGGGTCAAGCCCGACAAGGACCGCCGGCTGCGCGCCGAGCACCCGTGCTGCGAATGGCCGGGCTGCAACGGAGCCGCGACCCACCGCGCGCCCAAGGGCCGCACGCGCGAGAACGAGTACTGGCGGTTCTGCCTCGGCCACGTGCGCGAGTACAACCATTCCTACAATTTCTTTGCCGGGATGAGCACCGACGACATCGCCCGCTATCAGAAAGACGCGACCGTGGGCCATCGCCCGACCTGGAAGATGGGCATGAATGGCGGGCGTCCGACCACGCGCTCCCATTCGGCGCGCTTCCAGCCCGATATGGACGGCGCCGACGACCCGATGGGGCTGTTTCGCCACTTCGGCGCGGCCGCGGCAGGCGCCGAGGGCGAGCACCTGCGGCGGCGCGAGAGCCGGGTCATCCACAATGCCGAGCGCAAGGCGCTCGACGCGCTTGGCCTCGAAGGGGAGGCGACCACGGCGGAGATCAAGGTCCGCTTCAAGTTCCTGGTCAAACGCCATCATCCCGATGCCAACGGCGGCGACCGCTCGTCCGAGGACCGGCTGCGCGAGATCATCCAGGCCTACAAGTATCTGAAGTCCGTGGGTTTCCGCTGAACGGCCGCGGCGCCGGCCGGTCCGGGACCGGCGTTTTCCCAATGCACCGCGCGATGGGCAGGTCTGAGCCGATTTCCCGGGCTCTCGGATTGCATTCAAGTGGTTGGATTCGTACATTAATTGATGGCTTGCGCGGTGGCTTTCGCGGCCGCACCGGTTTCTGCTAGAATTTGCCTCGATTTTCGCGCCGCATCCGTCGAAACGATTTCCGGTTTCGGCTGTGTCCCGAGACCACGGAGGACCAATGACCGTCGTTGCACCGACCGCCCCCGTCCTGCCCGACATGAAAGTGTCGGTCCGACAGTTGTTCGCCATCGACAGCGACATGGAAGTGCCGGCCTATTCGGAGACCGACGAGCACGTCCCCGATCTCGATCCGGACTACCGGTTCGACCGCGCCACCACGCTCGCGATCCTGGCCGGCTTCGCGCATAACCGCCGCGTCATCATCTCGGGCTATCACGGCACCGGCAAGTCCACGCATGTCGAACAGGTCGCAGCGCGGCTGAATTGGCCGTGCGTGCGCGTCAACCTCGACAGCCATATCAGCCGCATCGACCTGATCGGCAAGGACGCCATCGTCATTCGCGACGGCGTGCAGGTGACCGAGTTCCGCGACGGCATCCTGCCCTGGGCCTACCAGCACAACGTGGCGCTATGCTTCGACGAATACGACGCCGGCCGGCCGGACGTGATGTTCGTGATCCAGCGCGTGCTGGAATCCTCCGGCCGCCTCACCCTGCTGGACCAGAGCCGGGTGATCAAGCCGCATCCGGCGTTCCGGCTGTTTGCGACCGCCAACACCATCGGGCTCGGCGATACCTCGGGCCTCTATCACGGCACCCAGCAGATCAATCAGGCGCAGATGGATCGCTGGTCGATCGTCACCACGCTCAACTACCTGCCGCACGACAACGAGGTCGAGATCGTGCTCGCCAAGGCCAAGCACTACCGCACCGATGCCGGCCGCGACATCGTCAACAAGATGGTCCGCGTCGCCGACCTCACGCGCAACGCCTTCATGAACGGCGACATCTCGACCGTGATGAGCCCGCGCACGGTGATCACCTGGGCGGAGAACGCCGACATCTTCAAGGACCTCGGTTTCGCCTTCCGGCTCACCTTCCTCAACAAATGCGACGAGCTCGAGCGGCCGATCGTGGCGGAGTTCTATCAGCGCTGCTTCGGGGTCGAGCTGCCGGAAAGCTCGGTCAACGTGGCGCTGAGCTGATGGCGCGCCGTTCACTCTGCGGGCGGCGCGGTGTCAGCGGTCCTGTTCCAGGATGGTCAGTCGCCGCTCGGTATTTTCAAAACGCCCTTGAATGCCGCCCAGCAGGTATTGGTTTCCCATGACCATGCCGGAAAATGATTGCGCGAGGTGGTCGAGGCGCTCCTCGATATGGGCCAGGCGTTCGTCGATTCGCGTAAAACGCTGCTCGGTTTCGGCTTTGAATTGTCGGAATTCGTTCCGGAACTCGATCAGCACGCGAAGAGTCTGGTTTTCTGGCTCAATCATCGGTTCCATTCTCGCCCGGTACTCTTCAAGATATACTTTGTTGTCGAGCAGATAAACCCTGAACTGGACCGCAATGTCCTCCAACATCAAACCCAAGCCTGCGACCGCCAAGGAAAGCCCGACCGAGCCGTTCAAGCGCGCGGTCGCCGGCTGCGTGCGCGCGATCGCGCGCAGGCCCGATCTCGAAGTCGGCTTTGCGGCCGAGCGGCCGGGCCTGATCAGCGGCAAGGCGCGCCTGCCCGAGCCGCCGCGCAAGCTCACCGCCGGCGAAGCCGCCATCGTGCGTGGCCACGCCGACGCGATCGCGCTCAAGCTCGCCTGTCACGATCCCAATGTGCACCGCAAGCTGGTGCCGGGCGGCCAGACCGCGCGCGCGGTGTTCGAGGCGGTCGAGCAGGCCCGCGTCGAGGCGATCGGCGCCCGCCGCATGTCGGGCGTCGCGAAGAATCTCTCCGCCATGATCGACGACCGCTTCCATCGCGGCAAGTTCGACGAGATCTCCGACCGCGCCGATGCGCCGATCGAGGAGGCCGTCGCCATGCTGGTGCGCGAACGGCTCACCGGCCAGACGCCGCCGGCGGCGGCCAAGCGCCTGGTCGAACTTTGGCGTCCGCTGATCGAGCAGCGCGCCGGCAAGAATCTCGACCGGCTCGAAAAGCTGATCGAGAACCAGGCGCGCTTCGGCGATGCCATCCACGATCTGCTCGATGACCTCGACATGGGCGAGGACCGCAGCTCCGACGCCGACGAGGAGGAGGGCGCCGAGGGCGACCAGGACAAGCGCAAGGATAAATCCGGCCAGGACGGCGAAGGCGAAGAGTCCGAGGACGCGCAGTCCCACATGGACGAGGCCGACGTCTCGGGCGAGGAAATGCCCGACTCGACCGCGGAAGCCGCCGAGGCGCTCTCCGCCGAGATGTCGGACGACGCGGAGATGGGCGATGCCGAGGCGCCGGCCGATCCGCGCCGCCCGCGCCGGGGCGGGGCGAACGAGCCGCGCGGCCCGGACTACAGGCCCTTCGTCAGCAAGTTCGACGAGGAGGTGGACGCGGACGAACTGTGCGAGCCGGAAGAGCTCGATCGGCTGCGCGGCTATCTCGACAAGCAGCTCTCGCACCTGCAAGGCGTGGTGGCGCGGCTCGCCAACCGGCTGCAGCGCCGCTTGATGGCGCAGCAGAATCGCGCGTGGGAATTCGACCTGGAGGAAGGCATCCTCGATCCAGCGCGGCTCGCGCGCGTCATCATCGATCCGATGCACCCGCTCTCGTTCAAGCACGAGAAGGAGATGACATTCCGCGACACAGTGGTGACGCTGCTGCTCGACAACTCCGGCTCGATGCGCGGCCGCCCGATCACGGTCGCCGCCACCTGTGCCGACATCCTGGCGCGCACGCTCGAGCGCTGCGGCGTCAAGGTCGAGATCCTCGGCTTCACCACGCGCGCCTGGAAGGGCGGGCAGTCACGCGAGGCCTGGCTCGCCGCCGGCAAGCCCGGCAACCCGGGCCGCCTCAACGACCTGCGCCACATCATCTACAAGTCGGCTGACGCGCCCTGGCGCCGCGCCCGCAAGAATCTCGGCTTGATGATGCGCGAGGGCCTGCTCAAGGAGAACATCGACGGCGAGGCGCTCGACTGGGCGCACAAGCGTCTCCTCGCGCGCAGCGAGCAGCGCCGCATCCTGATGATGATCTCCGACGGCGCGCCGGTCGACGATTCCACGCTGTCGGTCAATCCCGGCAACTATCTCGAGCGGCACCTGCGCTGGATCATCGAGGACATCGAGACGCGCTCGCCGGTCGAACTGATCGCCATCGGCATCGGCCACGACGTGACGCGCTACTACCGCCGCGCCGTCACCATCGTGGATGCCGAGGAGCTGGGCGGCGCCATGACCGACAAGCTCGCGGAGCTGTTCGACGAGCACGCGAAAGAGGACGGCCGGCGGCGCGCGTCCGTGCGCAAGCCGGACGCATGGTCGCGCGCCTCGGCGACGTTCCTCGATGTGCCGGTCAAGGGGCGGGCATAGGCCTGCCGGACGTGCGCGTGCTCATGCGGTGGAAACGATGCCGCGGGGGCTGAAGCCTGACGCTCTCGCGGCTCCGGCGAACGCCCTTGCGGCGCGCCAAGGTCGTGAAATTCCGCTACTGATGACGCGCCGAATCAGGGAGCGGAGGCTGCGAGCGTCGATGATAGGAGCCTCTTTCCTCAGCAAGCATCCAGCCGGTGGATGCGCTCGGCACCGCCCGCGGCGGTTGGCGCCGCCGTGGCCGGTCCGCCAGGCGGCCGGCGCGCTGGTCGCCGCTCTCGCCCTGGCGCCGGCGCTCGGCGCGGCGCAGGCGCAGCGCATCCCGGAGGGTCCGGTCTCGATCGAGGTCAATGCTCAGCGCCTCCCCGGTTTCGATCACAGCGACCCGTCGCGCCGGCAGTTCGGCTTGCTGGAATTCCGAGGCGGACTGGTGCTCTCCTCGCCGTTCAAGGAATTCGGCGGGCTATCGGCCATCCGCGTGCAGCCGGACGGCGAGAATTTCATCGCGGTGAGCGACAAGGGACGCTGGCTCCAGGGCCGCATCGTCTACGACGGCAACCGGCCGGCCGGCATCGCCGAGGCGCAGATGGCGCCGGTGCTCGGCCCCGATGGACGCTCGCTCGCCGCGCGCGGCTGGTACGACACCGAATCGATCGCGCAGGACGGCGGCACGCTGTATCTCGGCATCGAGCGCGTCAACCGGATCGTGCGGCTCGACTTTGGCAAGGACGGCCTGCTCGCCCGCGCGCATCCGATCGATGTCCCCGCCGGCGTGCGCAGCCTGCCGAACAACAAGGGACTCGAGGCGCTCCTGTTCGTGCCGCGCAACCTGCCGCTCGGCGGCACCCTGATGGCATTCTCCGAACGCGGTCTCGACAAGGAGGGCAACCTCCAGGCCTTCCTGATCGGCGGGCCGCGGCCCGGCGCCTTCGCGGTCAAGCGCAACGCGGAATTCGACATCAGCGACGCCGCGCAGCTTCCGGCCGGCGACATTCTGATCCTGGAGCGCAAGTTCGGCTGGACCACCGGGCTCTTCATCCGCATCCGGCGGCTTGCGCTGGCCGACGTGCGGCCGGGCGCGCTGGTCGACGGCAAGGTCCTGTTCGAGGCCGACCTCGGCACCGCCATCGACAACATGGAAGGCTTGAGCGTGCACCGCGCCGCCAACGGCGAGATCGTGCTGACGATGATTTCCGACGATAATTTCTCGGCGCTGCAGCGAACGCTGCTGCTGCAGTTCACGCTGGTGGAGCCGTGACCATGGGAAGGCAGGGTGGGCAAAGGCGCGTCTTCGCGCCGTGCCCACGCGGCTTTGCAAGGCGCCAGAGTTGAAGACGCGTGGGCACGCTTCGCTTTGCCCACCCTACAGACTACCAGACGCTCAAGAGCGGCCCGCCGATCGAGGTGACGCTCGCCCGGACGTGAGTCATTGCCGCAAACCGTAGGGTGGGCAAAGGCGCGCATCTTTGCGCGCCGTGCCCACGCGTTCTTTCAACGACGATATGGCGACGTCACGCTGATCGTCAGGTAAAAGTGCAACACGGGCCAAGTCCGTCTCAGGCAACGAGCGGGGCGTCTTCATCTGATCCATGTCCTTATAATTTGGCCTATCTCCAAACCACAGGTATTTGAAACGCTCGGCGATCACGCCGTCACTAATATTGAGCGCGATGTTCGCACTGGTTGTCGCAGCACTCACAACATGATCCCACGGTCCATTCTTTGCGTGGGTTAGTTCAACGAGTTCGCCCGGCGACTTACCCCCGTAGAACTGGACGACCCTTTGGATTACATCAAGCGTAGCCCGATTAGCAGGCACCGCGATTGACTTCCGCGTACCGGTCACAGGATCGAACCTATCGGCATCTTCCGTGATTGGCTTCGCACCGAAATGCTTGAACGCATCGTATGCTTTACGATGAACCGGACCATACTGCCACGCCTCGAAACTCCCCCGCACAAGTGGCCGTCCCGTGTCGACCAGATAAAACGCATGACAGAGGAACAGAAGCTTCTGAAGCTTCAAATTCGAGACGTGGTGTCCCCGTGAGCGAGCCTCCTTAAGAAGCAAGTTGGCGACGGCTCTGGGATCACAGGGGGTAGTCAAAGTGAATCACCTTCAGGCTGCCGGAGAACGTAGCAGGAACGAGACGAAAAGCTAGCGGCCATCGAGAGGGGCTGTGAATTCAATGGCGAGACCGTAGCAGACGCCGAGCCGCCGCTCCCGTACCCGTACCCGTACCCGTACCCGCCCGTGCGGATCGCATCAGCCCGTAGCACGTAAGGTGGGTCAGCGCGAAGGCGCGTAACCCACCGGCTAAGCCGCCAATTGCAAAGCCGATGGTGGGTTACGGCGCTTCCGCCTTCGCGCTTGCTCGCTTTGGCGGACAAGCCGCACCCAACCCACCCTACGGCGTGAGGCGGATGCCGCCGGCGGAACGGTGTGGCCGCCGCGGCGGTTTGGGCTATAAGCGGCGGCTTGCAACGGGGCTGCGGACATCGACATGGATACCAAGACTGCCAGCGGACATCCGCCGCATCGCCCGCGGGTCGAGGACGACGCCCTCGTGCGCGGCGCCGGCCGCTTCGTCGCCGACGCGCCCGAGCTCGGCCAAGCCTACGCCGCCTTCGTGCGCTCGCCGCACGCCTTCGCCCGCATCAACGGCGTCGACATCGAGGCGGCGCGCCAGGCCCGCGGCGTGCTGGCGGTGCTGACCGCCAAGGACATGGAGGCGGCGCAGGTCGGAAACATCGGCCGGCACGCGCCGCTGGCGGGCCGCGGCGGCAGGAAGCTCGTGCTGCCGAACCGGCCGGCGCTGGCGCGCGACCGGGTCCTGCATGTGGGCGAGCCGGTCGCGATGGTGGTGGCCGAGACGGCGCTCGCCGCGCAGGACGCCGCCGAGCTGATCGCCGTCGATTACGACGCGCTGACGCCGGTGGTCGACGTGCGCGCGGCGGCCGGCGCGGGCGCGCCGCAGCTCTGGCCGGAGGCGCCGGGCAACGTCGCGGTCGACTGGCCGGGTCCGCATCCCGATCCGGACGCCAATGCGCGCGCGGTCGATGCCATCATCGCGTCGGCCGCGCACGTGGCGCGCGTCGAGCTGCGCAACCAGCGCCTGGTGGTCGCCTCGATGGAGCCGCGCGGCGTGACGGTGCGCCACGACAAGGCGTCCGACAGCTACACGATGCGGGTGTGCTCGCAGAGCGCGGGCGCGCTGCGCGACAACGTCATCGCAATCATGAACTGGCCGAAGGCGAAGCTGCGCGTGGTCACCGAGGACGTCGGCGGCGCGTTCGGCCTCAAGACCGGCGCCTATCCGGACTACATGGCGGTGCTGGTCGGCGCGAAGATCACCGGCCGGCCGGTGCACTGGATGTCGAGCCGCTCGGAAGCGTTCCTCAGCGACGGCCAGGCGCGCGACACCGTGACCGAGGTCGAGCTCGCGCTCGACGAGCGAGGCAGATTTTGCGCCTTGCGCGTGCGTCATCTCGCCAACATGGGCGCCTATATCGGCTCGGTCGGCGCCAACGTGCAGACGCACAACTTCACGCGCTGCTTCCCCGGCATGTACGACATCAGGCACATCGACGTCGCCGCGCGTTGCGTGTTCTCGAACACGGTTCCGACCTCGCCGTATCGCGGCGCCGGCCGGCCGGAGGCGAACTACGCGCTCGAGCGCGCGGTCGACGAGGCGGCGCGCCTGACCGGCATCGACCCCGTGACGCTGCGCCGCCGCAATCTCATCAAGCCTTCCGCGATGCCCTACAAGACCGCGGTCGGCACGACCTACGACTCCGGCGAGTTCGAGGCGATCCTGGACCAGGCGCTGGCGCTTGCCGAGCACAAGGGCTTCAAGCAGCGCAAGCGCGAATCGGCGAGGCGCGGCAAGCTGCGCGGCTTCGGCGTCTCCTGCATGCTGGAACACGCGGGCGGCGCCCCGACCGAAAGCGCGGCGCTGCAGTTTCCCGGCGGCGAGACGGCCGTGCTGGCGCTCAACGTGCAGAACACCGGCCAGGGCCATGCCTCGGTGTTTCCCCGGCTGGTGGCCGGGCGGCTCGGCATTCCCGCCGAGGCGGTGCGCCACCGGCACGGGGATTCGTCGCTCGAGCTTCCCGGCATGGCCTCGGTGGCGTCACGCTCCGCGATCACGGCCGGCGGCGCGATCGTCAAGACGCTCGACACGATGCTGGCGAAGGGCAAGACCATCGCGGCGCACGTGCTGGAAGCGGCGGAAGCCGACATCGCCTATCGCGACGGCGGCTTCGAGGTGGTCGGCACCGACCGGCGCATTGCGCTGTTCGACCTGGCCAGCCGCGCCGCCGAGCTCAAGGCGCGCGGCGAAATCCCCGAAAGCCTCGACACCCGGACCACGGCGGAAACGCCGCAGACCTTTCCGAACGGCTGCCACGTGGCCGAGGTCGAGGTCGATCCCGACACCGGCGCGGTGGAGATCCTCACCTACACGGCGGTCGACGACTGCGGCAACGTGCTCGATTCCGTGATCGTCGAGGGCCAGTTGCACGGCGCGCTCGCGTCCGGGCTCGGGCAGGCGCTGCTGGAACACGCGGTCTACGATGCCGAGGGCGGCCAGCTCGTCACCGGCTCATTCATGGACTACGCCATGCCGCGTGCCGCCGACATGCCGCCGATCCGCGACGCCGTGCATCCGGTGCCGGCCACAACCAATCCGCTGGGCGTCAAGGGCGTCGGCGAGGCCGGCACCACGGCGGCGATCGCGACCGTCATGAGCGCCATCGCGGACGCCATCCCGGGGGCCGCCGGCGCCCGCATCGAGATGCCGGCGACGCCGGCCAAGGTGTGGGCGGCGTGCCGGCAGCCGGACTGAGCCCGAATTAACGAGTTTGAAAACGAGGCTCGAAACGCCGCCGATCCCCTTGCGGGGCGGGGCTTTCCCGACGATACTGCCGGCGGCGACTGGTCTCGGGGCTCATTCCAAGTTTCACAGTCCGCGGCGTGACGACCGCAAACGCCCGAGACCGCTCTCTGGAATCGAAGTCCGGCTTCGCGCCGTTCGAGACGTCCAGTCCAACAACCGGATTGCCGCGAGCCGGGAAGACCAAACATCCTGCAAACAAGTCTCAACAAATCTTGGGAGAAGAAGATCATGCGACTTAGACACCTTGCTCTGCTGGCGAGCGTCAGTTCCGGCGCACTCATGCTTCAGACCGGCCTGCTGATCCCGGCGCAGGCGCAATCCACGGCCGCCCTGACCGGAACCGTCTCCTCGACCGAGGAAGGCAACATGGAAGGCGTGCTGGTCAGCGCCAAGAAGGACGGCACCAACATCACCACCACGGTGGTGAGCGACGACAAGGGCAATTTCAGCTTCCCGGCCGAGCGGCTGTCGGCGGGCAAGTACACGGTCTCGATCCGCGCCTCGGGCTATGTCCTGGCGGGAGCCAAGGACGCGACCGTCACGGCGGGCCAGACCGCCAAGCATGACATCAAGCTCGGCAAGGCGCGCAACATCGTGGGCACGCTGTCGAATGCGGAATGGCTGAACAGCCTTCCGGGGACCGACCAGCAGAAGCAGTTCATGATCAACTGCGTCGGCTGCCACACGCTGCAGCGGGTGCTGACCTCGAACCATACGGCGGAAGAGTACGCCAACGTGTTCAAGCGCATGGGCACCTACTCGCCCGGCAGCGTTCCGGCGCGCCCGCAACCGCTGCTGCCCGGCCCGCGCGGCGAGCGGCCGGCCGTGAGCCCGCAGGAGTCGCCGGCGGCCTCGGCCTATCTCGCCAGCGTCACGCTCGGCAATCCGGACGCGACCGAGTACAGCTTCAAATTCCAGCCGCGCCCGACCGGCAAGTCCACCAAGGTCATCATCACGGAATACGACCTGCCTCGCAAGGAAGCGCAGCCGCATGACGTGATCGTCGATGCCGAGGGCAAGGTCTGGTACTCCGACTTCGGGGCCCAGTTCGCCGGCTACCTCGATCCGAAGACCGGCGTCGCGAAGGAAATCGCGATCCCGGTGCTCAAGGCCGAGCAGCCGAAGGGCAGCCTCGATATCGAGTTCGACTCGCAGCAGAACGTCTGGCTGTCCCTGATGTACCAGGCCGGCATCGCCAAGATCGACCGCAAGAGCCTCGAAGTGACGATGTACCCGTTCCCGAAGGAATGGCAGTCGCCTTCGACGCAGGCCTCGATGGTGTCGCCGCAGAACTCGCACATCGACGGCAAGGTGTGGACCAACAACCAGGAGGATCATTTCTCCTATCGGTTGGACATCGCCTCCGGCCAGTTCGAGAACCTGGGCCAGTCGAAGAATCCCGCCGGCAAGCAGATCCGCGCCTACGGCATGCCGACCGACGCGCAGAACAATCTCTACCTGCTCGAGTTCGGCGGCGCGAGCATCGGCCATCGCGATGCCAAGACCGGGCTGGTGACCATCTACCAGACGCCGACGCAAGGGACGAAGCCGCGCCGCGGCCGCGTCGATGCGAAGAACCATCTGTGGTTCGCCGAGTACGGCGGCAACGCCATCGGCTACTTCGACCCGCAGAGCGCCCAGATCAAGGAGTACAAGCTGCCGTCCAAGTGGGGCATGCCCTACGACGTCGTGCCGAGCAAGGACTCCTCGGAAGTCTGGACCGGCTCGATGCTCAACGACCTGGTCGCGCGCCTTGACGTCAAGAGCGGCGAGATCACCGAGTATCTGCTGCCGCGCACCACCAACATCCGCCGCGTGTTCGTCGAAGAGACGGGCCGCCGACCGGTGCTGTGGGTCGGCAGCAATCACGGCGCGTCGATCGTGAAGGTCGAGCCGCTCGACTGACCGTCGGTCCGCAACACCCGGCTTGATACGGCCCCCTCGACCCCGTCGAGGGGGCCGCGCTTTTTTGAGGCCGGGCCGCGACGGTTTCCGCAGCGCGGGGTGCGGCCGGCCACTCGCCTCGCGCGCCCAAATGTGGCATAGGGTCGATCAACCACACGTCAGTCACTCTTGGGAGGTGAACATGCGACCGAACCATCTCTGGCTTGTTGCGGGCGTCAGCCTCGGGGCGATCTCTGTCGGCAGCGCGCCGCTTTCCACGACCGCCGGGGCGCAAGGCGCCGCGCTCGCCGGGCAGGTGTCCTCGGCCCAGGAAGGCGCCATGGAAGGCGTCCTCGTCAGCGTCAAGAAGGACGGCTCGACCATCGCCACCACGGTGGTGACCAACGACAAGGGCGAGTACAGCTTCCCGGCCAATCGCCTGCAGCCAGGCAAGTATGCGGTCACCATCCGCGCCGCCGGCTACGTGCTGGACGGCCCGAAGTCGGTCGACATCGCCGCCGGCGGCGCCAAGGCGGACATCAAGCTCAACAAGGCGCGCAACCTCACCTCGATGCTCTCCAACGGCGAATGGCTGGCGAGCGCGCCGGGCGCGGACAACCAGAAGGCGTTCCTGACCGGCTGCACGAGCTGCCACACCCTGCAGCGCGTGTTCACGGCGGTGCATAGCGCGGAAGAATGGGAGCAGGTGTTCAACCGCATGGGCCGCTACTACCCGGGCAGCACGCCCTCGCGGCCGCAGTTGCTGGTCAGCGGCGGCGCGCGCAGCGAACGGCCGCGCATCAATCCGGCCGCGGCCAAAGCCGCCGCCGAGTTTCTGGTCAGCGTGAGCCTGTCGAACCCGGACGCGAAGGAATACGACCTCAAGACCCTGCCGCGGCCGAAGGGCGCCGCCACCAAGGTCATCTACACCGAGTACGATCTGCCGCGCAAAGAGGCGCTGCCCCACGACGTGGTCGTCGATGCGGACGGCAAGGCCTGGTATTCCGACTTCGGCTCGATGTTCGTCGGCGAGCTCGATCCCAAGACCGGCCAGGTGACGGACTACCCGATCCCGGTCCTGCGCGAGGAGCAGCCCAAGGGCACGCTCGACCTGGAGCTCGATCCGTCCGGCAACATCTGGGTCGCGCTGATGTACCAGTCCGGCCTCGCCAAGGTCGAGCGCAAGACCAGGGAGGTGAAAGTCTATCCCTATCCGAAGGAGTGGCTCTCCTTCAACACGCAGGCTTCGATGGTGTCGCCGAACTATTCCAACGTCGACGGCAAGGTCTGGTCGAACAACCAGGAGACGCGCGAGAACTACCGGTTGGACGTCGCGACCGGCAAATACGAGAACCTCGGCATCTCGAAGGACCCGCGCGGCAAGAACGTCAGCGGCTACGGCATGCCCACCGACCATGACAACAACGTCTTCATGCTCGAATTCAGCGGCACCAGCATCGGCCGGCGCAACGCCAAGACCGGCGAGGTCACCATCTGGCCGACGCCCACCAGCGGCTCGAAGCCGCGCCGCGGCCGCTTCGACGAGCAGAACCGCCTGTGGTTTGCCGAATATGGCTCGAACGGCATCGGCATGTTCGACCCGAAGACCGACAAGATCACCGAATGGGTGCTGCCGACCAAGTGGGACACGCCCTATGACGTGGTCCCGGCCAAGAACGGCGAAGTGTGGGCCGGCTCCATGCACACCGACCTGGTGACGCGCCTGGACCCGAAGACCGGCAGCATGGTGGAATTTCTGCTGCCGCGCTCCACCAACATCCGCCGCGTCTTCGTCGAGGAGACCGGGCCGCGGCCGGTGCTCTGGGTCGGCAGCAACCACGGCGCCTCGATCGTGAAGGTCGAGCCGCAGGACTAGGCGGCCCGCTCACCTTTCGGCAATGAAACGGACGAATGACCCCTTCGAATCGCAAGGTTCGAGGGGGTTTCCTTTTTGTGGTGCCGTCCGCTCGGCTGCGCGAAGAGGGGCTTTGCGTCCTCGGTCATTCCGGGGCGCGACGGCTGGTTGGGCGCTGTCCGGACGGCCGCGACTATGGCATAAATTGCCCAAACCAATGTCGAGGGAGGATCGCATGCGACTGAACCATCTGCGGCTTGTGGCCGGCGCCAGTCTCGCGGCGGCATTCGGCGCGCTGGCTTTGTCCGCGCAGGCGCAGACCGCCGCGGCGCTGAACGGTCAGGTGTCCTCGGCCCAGGAAGGCCTCATGGAGGGCGTCCTGGTGAGCGCGCGGAAGGACGGCTCGACCATCGCCACCACGGTGGTGAGCAACGACAAGGGCGAATTCAGCTTCCCGGCGGCGCGGCTCGAGCCGGGCCGCTACACCATCAGCATCCGC
>JAXDOD010000133.1:0-5382 GCA_034669045.1 Alphaproteobacteria bacterium | reverse complement strand
CCTCATCCAGCACGATGATATCGGGATTGTGCAAAAACAGCCGCGCAAAGGCGAGCCGCTGCTTCTCGCCGCCCGACAGCGTCTGGTCCCACGGCGCGTCTTCCTCGATCTTGTCTTTCAGATGGGCGAGGCCGACCTTGTCGAGCGCCTCGGCGATCTCTTTTTCCGTCCAGCTATCGGCGGAGCCGGGATAGGCGACCGCCCGGCGCAGCGTGCCTGACGGCACGTAGGGTTTTTGCGGCAGCATGAAGAGCCGCCGGTCGGGATGGAAGCGGACGCTGCCGCCGCCCCACGGCCAGAGCCCCGCGATGGCGCGCACCAGCGTGCTCTTGCCGGAGCCGGACTCGCCGGCCACCAGCAGCCGCTCGCCGGGCTCGATCGCCACTTCGGTGTCGTCGACCACGGCGGTGCCGTCATCCAGCGTCACCGACAGGTCGTTCAGGCTGAGCATGGTATCGCCCTCAGTCTCGCCGCGCTGGATGCGGCCGAACCCGTCGCCGCGCTCGGCCCGCTCGAGGCCATCGAGCGACATCATCAATGAGGCGATGCGTCGCGCGCAGGCGTTCCAGTCGGCAAGCCGCGGATAATTGTCGACCAGCCAGCCGAACGCGGTCTGCACGATGGTGAAGGCACTTGCCGCCTGCATCACCTGTCCGAGCGTCATGCTGCCGTCGAGAAATTTTGGCGCGCATAACAATATCGGCACCACGGGCGCGATCAGGCTGGATCCCTGCGACACCAGCGTGGTGCGCATGTGCTGGCCGGCGAGCCGCGACCATTGCCGCAGCACCTTGGTAAACGTCTTGTCGATGCCGTCGCGCTCTTCCTCCTCGCCGCCGAGTAGCGCGATGCTTTCGCCGTTTTCGCGCACCCGTGTCAGCGTGTAGCGAAAGTCCGCCTCGGCCTGGTTCTTGTCTTCGGAGACCTGCACGAAACTGCGGCCGATGAACGTGATCGAGCCCGAGGCGATCGCGGCATACAGCACGGCGGCGATCACCAGGAAGCCGGGAATGGTGACCGTCGAACCGCCGACCGTCACCGTCAGCGCGCCGCCGATGGTCCACAGCACGACGATGAAGGTGGTCGCGGACAGCAACGCGGAAGTGACGCCGGCGGCGAAATCCACCGGCGAGTCGGTGGCGATCCGCAAATCCTCGGCGATGCGATATTCCGGGTTCTTGTGGTCGCCGCCGACCAGGTTGAGCTGATAGTAGCGGCCATTGGCGAGCCAGCGCGTCAGCACCGAACTGGTCAGCCAGGCGCGCCAGCGCCGTTGAATGCCCATCCGCGCGTAGACCTGCGCTACGCCGATCAGCACGCTGCCGATGGCGAGCGGAAAGAAGATGCCGGTGAGATAAAACACCGTGGCGGAATCGCGCTTCTCGATGGCGTCGAAGATCGCGCGATTCCAGACATTGATGCCGTATTGGAAGGCGACATTGCCGACGATCAGGATCATCAGGCCGATGGAAAACGCCCATGCCAGCCGGCCGCCCTTCTTGCCCCAGTATCCGCGCGCGGAGATCCAGAACCGCGTCAGCAGATAATCCTTGCGCGCCTCCTCGGCCTCCTCGGGCGATAATTCCGGATCGGGCTCAACGACTTCCGGCGGCGGCGGTTCGACGTGATCGCCATCTTCAGCGACGACCTCGACGATTGGCAATTTCTTTCGGGCTGCGGATTTCTTGGCGGGGTGCTTTTTTGCGGAAGGCTTGGCCATGCCGCGATAACGCAAGGTATTTCAAAAGGTTCCCTCGGGTTCCGGGAGGCCGTCGTCCTGAGGTGCGAGCCTCTTGGTGAGCCTATGTCTTCTTGGGAGGCAGAGCCGATGGGAGGCTGCCTCGGTTCGGGGTGTTCGGGAGCTGGCGGTTTGTGAAGATGGAGCCATATGGCGCCACAAAAGTACTTTATGGTAGATCATGGTGCCGGAGTGATTGACAGCCCGCTGAAAGCAGGGTAGGGTATCATGAAACGCCACAAACCCTCTTAATGGAGCCATGAGACACCATGCCGCCCCGCAGCCAGCTTTCCACTGCACCGCCCCACGCCGTCGAAGCCGCCTTGCAAAAATTAGGCGCCAACCTGCGAACGGCCAGGCTGCGCCGCAACCTTAGCCTTGCCGAACTCGCCAGCAAAGTCGGGGTGGACCGTCATGTTGTAGCCGACGCCGAAAGCGGCAAGCTGGGCACCAGCGCAGGGGTCTACGTCGGAATGCTGTGGGCGATGAATCTGCTGCCGACCTTGAATGCGGTGGCGGAGCCGCGGTCGGACGAGGAAGGCTTGGCGCTGGCCGGGCTCGACGAACGCGAGCGCGCGCGGGCGACTGGAGGACCCAGCAATGCCTTCTGAAGAGTGCTTCGTATACATCACGCTGCCGGGGCAGATCGAACCCGTGACGGCGGGCAAATACCAATTGGACACCGACCGCCAAGGCACGGCGGTCGGACAGTTCGTCTATGGCAAGAGCTATCTCTCGCGGGACGACCGGGTCGAATTCGACCCGGTCGAGCTCAAGCTGCAGGTACCGTCCTTCCGGACGACGAAGCTGCGTGGAAACTTCGGCGCGCTTCGCGACAGTTCTCCGGACGCGTGGGGACGAAAGCTGATCGAAAAGCGGCTTGGCAACCTTGCGCCGACCGAAATCGAGTACCTGCTCAATTCTCCGGACGACCGCGCCGGCGCCCTCGGTTTCGGACTCGGAGTGCAGCCTCCCGCGCCGCTGCGCAGCTTCAACCGCACTCTCGACCTTGCCCGTCTCATGGATATCGCCGATCAGATCGTCGCGGCGGAGAAGGATCCGCAAGCGCCGAAACCCGCCGGTGCCGGTGCTGAGCAGGCGGAACTTCTGCTCCGGGCCGGAACGTCGATGGGCGGCGCCCGGCCCAAGGCGACCGTCGAGGACGAAGACGGACTATGGCTGGCGAAGTTCACGCATCCGGACGACCGCTGGAACAACCCGCGCGTCGAACACGCGATGCTTATGCTGGCGAAAAACTGCGGCCTGACCAGCGCGGAAAGCAGAGTGACCGGGATCGGCCAGCGCGACGTGATCCTGGTGAAGCGGTTCGACCGGCATAAGGCCGACAAGGGCTACCGCCGCAGCCGCATGGTGAGCGCGCTGACGCTGATCGATGCGGAAGACACGGCCGACACGCCGGACAAGCGCCAAAAGTGGTCGTATCTGCTGCTCGCGGACGAGATCCGCCGCGCAAACACCCGCAACCAGGCCCGCGACCTCCCGGAACTGTTTCGGCGCGTCTGCTTCAACGCCCTGATCTCGAATACGGACGACCATCCGCGCAATCACGCGGTAATCGCGGCGGACGCCGAATGGTCGCTTTCTCCGGCCTATGACCTGACGCCGAATCCGACGATCGCCCTCGGTCGACGTGATCTCGCGATGGCGTTCGGCGACTGGGGCCGATACGCCAACAGGACGAATCTGTTGTCCCAATGCGAGCGTTTCCTCGTCTCCAAGGAAGAAGGCGCCCGCATTCTCGACGAGATGATCGCGGCGGTCGGCGGCTCCTGGTACGGAACGGCTCGCCAGGCCGGCGTCACCGAACGTGACTGCGAACTGATCCGCAGCGCCTTTGTCTACGAAGGATTTGGTTACGATCTCAACGACCCGCAAATCGCCACGGACGACGCCGAGGAACTACCGACGGCTCGGATCGGCCGTTAGGCCGGCGATCGGCTTAAATCCTACTATATCGACAAGTCTCTCGGCGACGGCATCTTCAAGGAGATGCTGGACGGAGCGCGCCATAACGGCTCACACCTGCCGCTCGACCATCATCATCTTGAGCTCGGCGATCGCCTCGGACGGGTTGAGACTCTTCGGGCAGGCTTTTGCGCAGTTCATGATGGTGTGGCAGCGGTAGAGCCGGAACGGGTCCTCGAGATTGTCGAGCCGCTCGCCGGTGGCTTCGTCGCGCGAATCCTTGATCCAGCGTGTCGCCTGCAGCAATGCCGCGGGGCCGAGGAAGCGCTCGCTGTTCCACCAGTAGCTCGGACACGAGGTCGAGCAGCAGGCGCACAGGATGCACTCGTACAGCCCGTCGAGCTTTTCGCGGTCCTCGTGGCTCTGCTTCCATTCCTTCTGCGGCGTCGGCGTGGTGGTTTTGAGCCACGGTTCGATCGAGGCGTATTGCGCGTAGAAATTGGTCAGGTCGGGCACGAGGTCCTTCACCACCGGCTGATGCGGCAGCGGATTGATCTTGACCGCGCCGTCTTTCACGTCGTGCATCGACATGGTGCAGGCCAGCGTGTTCTGGCCGTCGATATTCATGGCGCAGGAGCCGCAGACGCCTTCGCGGCAGGAGCGGCGGAAGGTCAGCGTAGGGTCGATGTGATTCTTGATCCAGATCAGGCCGTCCAGCACCATCGGCCCGCAATCGTTGGTGTCGATGAAATAGGTGTCGACGCTGGGATTCTTGCCGTCGTCCGGGTTCCAGCGATAGATCCTGAATTCGCGCAGCTCGGTCGCGCCCGTCGGCTTCGGCCAGGTCTTGCCGCCGGAGATTTTTGAATTTTTCGGGAGTGCGAATTCAACCATGTCTATGTCCTGAGCTCACTGCGACCCGTTTACTTTCGTCATTCCGGGATGCGCCTC
This sequence comes from Alphaproteobacteria bacterium, assembly GCA_034669045.1. Classification (GTDB taxonomy): domain Bacteria; phylum Pseudomonadota; class Alphaproteobacteria; order Rhizobiales; family Xanthobacteraceae; genus VAZQ01. The sequence goes on along the minus strand of JAXDOD010000133.1, from coordinate 767 downwards.
TTTGCGCAGGCCCGGAATCCATACTCCCGGCGGTGGTTATGGATTCCGGGCTCGCTCGCTCAGCGACAAAATTGACGTAGTCAATTTTGCGCAAAGCTCGCGCCCCGGAATGACGGCGCATCTCAATACACCCTTGCCTTGGGCGGAATGTACTGCACGTCGTTGGTCATGGTGTAGTCATGCACCGGGCGATAGTCGATGGTGGTGGCGCCGCGCTCGTCGATCCAGGCCAGCGTGTGCTTCATCCAGTTCTTGTCGTCGCGCGCGGTGAAATCCTCGCGGGCATGGGCGCCGCGGCTTTCGGTGCGGTTGGCCGCCGAATCCATCGTCACCACCGCCTGCACGATCAGATTGTCGAACTCCAGCGTCTCGACCAGGTCGGAATTCCAGATCAGCGAGCGGTCGCTGACGGCGATGTCGCCGATGCCGCCATGCACCTTGTGGATCTTCGCCTGGCCTTCGTTCAGCACCTCGCCGGTGCGGAACACCGCGCAGTTGTTCTGCATCACGTCCTGCATGCCGTCGCGCAGTCTCGCAGTCGGCGTGCCGCCGGATGCATAACGGTAATGGTCGAGCCGGCCCAGCGCCTTGTCGGCGGAGCCTGCCGGCAGTTCCGGCTGCTTGCCGTTGATCGTCAGTTTTTCGGCGCAGCGCAACGCGGCGGCGCGGCCGAATACCACCAGATCGATCAGCGAATTGGAGCCGAGCCGGTTGGCGCCGTGCACCGAGACGCAGGCGGCTTCGCCAAGCGCCATCAGGCCGGGCAC
>JAXDOD010000132.1:0-16239 GCA_034669045.1 Alphaproteobacteria bacterium | reverse complement strand
GGCTTCCGAGCCGAAGTCGAGGTTCGCCTGCACCGTGCAGGTGCGGAACATCATGTCGAGGCCGAGGCCGCCGACCTTCGGCATGTAGGCGCGCATGATCTTGTAGCGGCCCTTGGGCATCACCGGGATCTCGTCGCGCCGCCAGGTGGGCGTGAAGCCGAGGCCCAGGAACCCCAGGCCGAGCTCGTCGGCGACGATCTTCACCTCCTGCAGGTGACTGCCGGTCTCCTCGCAGATCTCGTGGATGGTCTCCAGCGGGGCGCCGGAAAGCTCGAACTGGCCGCCGGGCTCCAGGCTGACGCTGGCCTTGCCGCGCGTCAGCGCGATTACGTTGTCGCCCTCGTAGTCCGGCGCCCAGCCGAAGCGGGTCAGGCCCTCGAGCAGCGCCTTGATGCCGTTGGGCTCATAGGGGACGGGCCGGTGAGAGCCCAGCTGGAAGACGAACTTCTCGTGTTCGGCGCCCACCCGCCACTCGGCGGCGGGCTTCTCGCCGGCCGCGAACCAGCGGACCAGGTCTTCGAACACAAGGGGTCGATCGTCGCACACGACTTCGGCCATACAGATACCTCCCCAGCCCTAACAGCGCATTCGGCGGGCGAGGTCCCGCGCGGGCGTGTTCTCTACGCCGGACGATGAGATGGGTGCAAATCGGCCAAGCTCAAGTGCGCCCGGCTCATGTCCGCCAATCGCCGAGCGCCGCCTGCCACAGGGTGAGCGCGCTGATCGCGGCGGTGTCGGCGCGCAGGATGCGCGGGCCGAGCGTCAGCCTGACCGTGTTCGGCAGCTTGCGCAGCGTGGCGCGTTCGTCCTCGGCAAAGCCACCCTCGGGCCCGACCAGCACCGCCAGCGGCATCGGGCCGCTGCCACGTCCGGCCCGCGCTGCCGTCAGCGCCGCGACCGGATCGGTCACGTCGGCGTCCTCGTCGCAGAACACCAGCAGGCGGGCCGGATCGCGTGCGGCGATCATTCGGTCGAGCGTGACCGGCGCCGCGATCTCCGGCAGCGTCAGGATGCCGCATTGTTCGGCGGCTTCGACGGCATTCGCCTGCATGCGTTCGAGGTTCACCCGGGCGACCTGGGTGTGGCGCGTGAGCACCGGCTGCAGCCGCGCGGCGCCCATCTCCACCGCCTTCTGCACCATGTAATCGAGGCGTGCATGCTTGAGCGGAGCGAATACGTAGTCGAGATCCAGGACCGGTGTCTGCTCCCGTGTGCGCTCGGCGATCGTGAGGGAGAGGGCGCGTTTGCCGCCATCCGCAAGCGTTGCCCGCCATTCGCCCTCGCGGCCGTTGAAGACCAGGACCGTCTCGCCGCCTTTCAGGCGCAAGACGTTGCGCAGATAGTTGGCCTGCTGCGCGTCCAGAGGAAGGTGGCCGCCGGCGCCCAGGGGGACATCGAAATAGAGCCTCGGGCTGCGGAAATCGTAGCGCGGCATGAGGGGCCCCCCGTGCGGACGGCCCGCTTTACCCGCTCCGGGCGCCCACGGCCAGCCGCGGAAGGGGCAGAATTAACGATTTGCCGTGTTATCGCCGAATTCAAAAGGCTGTACTATGGCCAGGCGACACATTGGGTTCGCAGGCGAATCCAACCGACGAACCCAGCAGACGAATCCAAGTCCAGGGGAAGAGGATTAGCCATGACCACCTTTCGGGCCCTTCCGCTCCTCGCCATGCTTGTCGCCGTTCCACTCCAGCAAGCATCGGCGCAGTTCGGGGGTATGCCGGGCATGCCGGGCGCAGGCGGACCGGGAGCCGGATTCGGCGGCCCGCCGGCCGCGCCGCCTGCCGCCTGCCGGGACCTTATTACGCTGCGCGATGATACCCAGAAAAAGGCCGGAGCCATTCAGGCCGCCAACGAAAAGAAGGCCACGGCGCAGGAGGCTTGCCGGTTGTTCAAGACGTTCCTCGCTGCCGAGGCGAAGTTCATCAAGGGGCTGGAGGACAATATCCAGACCTGTGGCGTCCCGCCGGATGCGGTCAAGCAGGCGAAGGATGCGCACGGGCGCGCCTCCACGGTAGCCAAGAAGGTCTGTGAGGCGGCCGCCCAGGGTCCGCAGTCCGCCGGTCCGAGCCTAAGCGATGCGCTCGGCACCACCCCGACCATGCCGGACGGCGGCAACACCCGCGGCGGCGGCATGTTCGATACGCTGTCGGGTAACGCCCTGTCGCGATGAGCGAGGCGGCCGGACGCGTCGCCGATTCCACGGGAAACTGGGTCGACAGCCGCGCGCCGGCGTGGGCGCGCCCCTATCTGCGCCTCTCGCGTCTGGACCGGCCGATCGGCTCCTGGCTGCTGCTTCTGCCCTGCTGGTGGTCCCTTGGGCTCGCCGCGGTGGCGGCCGGCGAACTGGTCAATCCCGGGCATGCGCTGCTGTTCCTCATCGGCGCCTTCGCGATGCGCGGCGCCGGCTGTACCTGGAACGACATCATCGATCGCGACCTCGACGCCAAGGTCGAGCGCACACGCTCGCGGCCGATCCCGTCCGGGCAGGTGAGCGTGACGGCGGCCGTGGTGTTTCTGCTGCTGCAGGCGCTGGTCGGACTCGCGGTGCTCCTGCAGTTCAACCGCTTCACGATCCTGGTCGGCTTCGCCTCGCTCACCGTGGTGGCGATCTATCCATTCATGAAGCGCTTCACCTATTGGCCGCAGATCGCCCTTGGCTTCGCCTTCTCCTGGGGCGCGCTGATGGGCTGGGCGGCGGTGTTCGGCCGGCTCGATCTTCCCGCCTATCTGCTCTATGCTGGCGCGATCTGCTGGGTGATCGGCTACGATACGGTCTATGCGCATCAGGATCGCGAGGATGACGCGCTGATCGGCATCAAGTCGACCGCGCGTCTGTTCGGCGAGCGCACCAAGCCGGTGCTGGCCGCGTTCTATACGCTCGCAGTCGCGCTCCTGGCGCTCGCCGGCTTACGTGCGGGCGCAGGACTCGTGTTCTCGCTGGGTCTTTTGGCCTTCGCGGCGCATCTGACCTGGCAGATCAGAAGACTCGACATCCACGACCCGCATAATTGCCTCGCCGTATTCAAGTCGAACCGCGACGCCGGGCTGATCCTGTTTGCGGGGCTGGCGCTCGACGCCCTCGCGCGACCCCTGGTCTGAGGTCCTCAGTTTCGCGCGATGATCTCGCGCTCGCCGCGATGCACGGCGGCGTCAGCGACCGAACGGCCCGGACGCCGCCGCAAGGGCAGCGTCGGACGCCTGCTTTTGACCGCGGTTCGGCGCCGGCGCCGCAAGCAGGGCGCGGCGACGCGTACCGCGCCGATGCGCTCGAACGGCTCGCGCAGGCGGCCGTCGGCCTCGGCGACCAGGAGCGGCATGCCCAGCACACGCGCCCAGGATTGCCATTCGGCGACGATCTCGGCGCCGTCGCTGGCGCGATAGAGCGGGAGCGAGAGGCCGGGGTCGCGATGTTCGAGCACGACAGAGACCGCGCCGACATCATCGCCGGCCGGCGGCTCCATCCGGATGGCGACACCGAGATAGGCCGCAACCGGAACCTTGACGGCCATCTTGATGCCGTGGACCGCGCGGCGCAGGACGACGCGTTCGCGCGAGAGCTCGACGAAGCGCAGCCGCTCGTCGGCAGCCTTGTCGCTGACCGCGAACCGCACCGGTAGGGTAAAGGGGTCGAGCCGCTCGGCGCGGCTCGACCCGGCAGGCGTGGGCCTGCCGCCTTGTGTTTGACGTCTCAAGACCGTGCTCCCCGCCGGGTTTTCCCCGGTCGTTGCTCCCCGCCGAAGTTGCTCCCCGGTCGTTGCCCCAAACATGAGGCAAACCGTTCGGAATCCGCTTAAGGTTCCTGGTTAATCCGGGGTATCACTCGCATTGCAGCAATTCATGCTTGATGGGGCGTTGCGGCGCTTCGTCAATTTGTCTCTAACTGTCCATGCAAGTCCGCAGGAACCATCCGAATGACCTCTTTGCTCGATCAATCCGCGCTGATGGACCATGCCGAACGCCTGATCGCGGCCGCACGCCGCGCCGGCGCCGATACCGCCGATGCGGTTGCGGTGCGCTCCATGTCGCTTTCGGTCGAAGTGCGCGAAGGCGAGGTCGAGGAATCGCAGCGGTCCGAAGGCGACGACGTCGGCTTGCGCGTGCTGGTGGGCCGGCGCCAAGCCGTGGTCTCCAGCAATGACGTGAAGGCCGACGTGGCGCAACTCGCGGAACGCGCCGTGGCCATGGCGAAGGTGGCTCCCGAGGACCGTTTCGCGGGCCTCGCCGACCCGGGACTGCTGGCGAAGGAATTCCCCAACCTCGATCTCGTCGATGCCGATCTTCCCACGGTCGCGATGCTGGAACAGCGTGCCAAGGCGGCCGAGGCCGCCGGGCTCGCGGTCAAGGGCGTCACCAAGTCGGAAGGCGCTGGGGCCTCGGTCGGAATAGGCGGGATGGTGCTGGCGACCAGCCACGGCTTCCGCGGCGCCTACCTGACGTCACGCCACAGTCTCTCCATGTCGGCGATCGCGGGCGAGGGCACCGCGATGGAGCGGGACTACGATTATTCCTCCACGCTGCATGCCGCCGACCTCGAGTCGCCGGAGCGAATCGGGCGCAGCGCCGGGGAGCGGGCGGTCGAGCGGCTCCATCCGCGCAAGGTGAGCACCAGGAAGGTGCCGGTGGTGTTCGACCGCCGGGTCGCGGGCGGTCTCGTCGGACATCTCGCAAGCGCCGTCAACGGCAGCTCGGTTGCGCGCAAGACCAGCTTTCTGCGCGACAAGCTCGGCCAGCGGCTGTTCAAGCCAGGCATCCGCATCATCGACGATCCGCTCCGCAAGCGGGGGCTGCGCTCGCGGCCGTTCGACGGCGAGGGCGTGGCGGCGCGCCGGCTCGCGATCGTGGATGACGGCGTGCTCACGACCTGGCTCCTCGATTGCGCGACCGCGCGCGAGCTCAATCTTGCGACCACCGGGCACGCGCAGCGCGGGGTGTCCTCCTCGCCGTCGCCGGGCCCGACCAATCTGCATCTGGAGGCCGGAACGCGCACGCCCGACGCGTTGATCGCGGATATTGCCGAAGGGTTCTATGTGACCGAGCTGATCGGCATGGGCGTCAACCCGGTGACCGGCGACTACAGCCGCGGCGCCTCCGGCTTCTGGATCGAGAACGGCCGCAAGACCTTTCCGGTGAGCGAGGTGACGATCGCGGGCAACCTTGTCGCCATGTTCGGCGCGCTCGAGCCTGCGAACGATCTCGAGTTCCGCTACGCGACCAATGCGCCGACCGTTCGCGTGGAGGGGCTCACCGTTGCCGGACGCTGAACCCAGCCGGCCGACGAGCGAACTCGCCGTACGTTTGACGGCGGCGGTGCGCGACGCCGGCGACGTGGCGCTCAAGACCTTCCGCGGTCCGGTGAAGCAATGGATCAAGGGCAAGTCTTCGCCGGTCTGCGAGGCCGACATCGCGGTCGACCAATTGCTGCGGGAACGGCTGGCGACGCCCGGCTATGCGTGGCTTTCCGAGGAGGCCGAGGACGACCCGGCACGGCTCGCCGCCGGGAAGGTGTGGATCGTCGATCCGATCGATGGTACGCGCGCCTATCTCGCGGGCCAGCCGGACTGGACGATTTCGGTGGCGCTCGCGAGTGGCGGGCGTCCCATCCTGGCCGCGCTCTTTGCGCCGGTGACCGAAGAGCTTTTTCTGGCGACGGCCGGCGGCGGCGCGACGCGCAACGGCGTTCGGATCGCAGCAAGTTCCGGCGATGGCCTCGACGGCGCCAGGGCCGCCGGGCCCAAGCGCTTTCTTAATTGGCTTGCCGGCCTCGAGCCGCGCGTGGTCGCGATGCCGCGCATCGGCTCGCTCGCGCTGCGCATTGCGCGCGTCGCGCATGGCGCGCTCGATGCCGTCTACGCGGGCGGCGCCAGCCACGACTGGGACCTTGCGGCGGCAGACCTTTTGGTGCACGAAGCCGGCGGCGCGCTGACCACGTTGACGGGGGATTCCGTGACCTACAATCAGCCCGACCCGGTGCATAAGCCGCTCGTAGCCGCAGGGATTGGCCGGCACGCAGCGCTGATCCGCCTGGTGCGCGATCGCGCCTCCGAATTCGCGTGATGTTGCCGGATGCGTTTGCTCAAACGCTTGACTGCCTCGCGTCCGTTCCAGATCGCCGCGGGGGTGCTGGCGGCGGACTATTTGCGATTGGTCTGGGCCACCAACCGGTTCGTGGTCGACCCGCCCGACATCTACGATCGCATCGACGCGGATTTGCCCGCGATTTGCGTCTTCTGGCACGGCCAGCATTTCCTGGCGCCCTTTCTGAGCCGCAGGTATCGCTCCAAGGTGATCATTTCGCGCCACCGCGACGGCGAGATCAACGCCATCGCGGTCGAGCGCTTCGGCATCGGGACGATCCGCGGATCGGGGAGCCACGACCGCGACTTCCACCGCAAGGGCGGCGCTCGCGCATTTCGCGCGATGCTCGAGGCGCTGGCGCAAGGCTACAATATCGCGTCGACCGCGGACGTGCCGAAAGTATCGCGGATCGCCAGCATGGGGATCGTGAAGCTCGCCGCTGCATCGGGCCGTCCGGTCTATCCCGTCGCCATCGCGACCAGCCGGTACAAGCGACTGGACACCTGGGATGGCGCCACCATCAACCTGCCGTTTGGGCGCGGCGCGGTCGCGTGGGGCGAACGCATTTGCGTGTCCCGTGACGCCGATGATGCTACGCTGCAGTCCGCAAGGCAGGACATCGAGACTGCGGTCAACGCGGTCACGCGGCGGGCCTACGCGCTCGTCGAACGCTGACTGGGAACGAGGCGCTCGATCAAAGCGAAGGATCTGCGATGGCGAAGAATCCGGCTCCCAAGCAACTCCTCCACCTTGTCTTCGGCGGCGAGTTAAGGAAGCTCGGCGACGTCGAGTTCAAGGACCTCGACAAGCTCGATATCGTCGGTATCTATCCGAATTACGCCGCCGCCCATGCAGCCTGGAAGGCGAAGGCGCAGCAGAGCGTCGACAACGCTCACATGCGCTACTTTATCGTCCATCTGCACCGGCTCCTGGATCCGGAAGCCGAGCAAGCCAAGCGCTGACGCAGCCGCATCCGGCCGTCGTAGCCGCTTGGCCTCGGAGCCGGGCCGGAACTTCGGTACGGCTGGCCTCCGCCGCCGCCGATGTCAAGTCTGGAAGCGCCAGCCCATTAGGGCTACTCTGTCGCTCCCGATCTCGCTGGGGCGCCGACGAGGCGAGTCAAGGGAAGCAAATCGTGAAGCTCGACTATCATATCTTCAAATCGGTCGCGAACGGCTTCTTTGGCCTTTTCATTGGCCGTAAGACACGTCCGACGTTCTTCAACATCGGCGAAGCCTATCCCGAGCTCGATCGCGTGACCAAGGCCTATCCGGTGATTCGCAGGGAATTCGACCGCCTGCTCGCCGAATGGAACGAACTGCCGCAATATCACGACGTCGATCCCGGCGAGCGCAACATTTCCGCGTCCACTCCCAAGCGCTGGAACGTGTTCATGCTCGAGATCACCGGCCACCGGCCGGCGCAGAACCGCGCCTGCTGTCCGGAAACCTGCCGCGTCCTCGAGGAGGTACCTCACCTGATCCAGGCGTTCTTCTCGATCCTCGATCCGGGCAAGTCAGTCCCCGAGCACGAGGGACCCTATCTCGGCTATCTGCGCTACCATCTCGGGGTGCGCGTGCCCGCGAAGGATCCGCCCAAGCTCATCGTCAACGCTCAGGACTACATCTGGAAAGAAGGCGAAGCCGTGCTGTTCGACGACAGTTGGCCGCATTCGGTGGTCAACGGCAGCAACGAGCTTCGGGCCGTCCTGATCGTGGACGTGCGCCGGCCGATGCCGCTGTTCGCCGACCTATGCAATCGCTTCGTCACGGACGTCATCGCGCGGCACACCTATGGCCGCTCGGTCGCACGCAAGGCGGAAGCATTCGCCAGCGCGCACACCGCGCAACGTCGCGCCGCCGCTTGATCCGGAGACTTCGTTGTCGCACACACTCGCGGACCGGCCGATCGGGGCAGAGCGGCTGCCGCTGACGCTCCACGCCTACCGCGTCCTGGCGACCGCCGCGACGCCCCTGGCGGGCCTTCTGCTGTCTCATCGTCTCAAACGCGGCAAGGAGCATCCCGAGCGCATTCCCGAACGCCGCGGCGAGAGCACCGTGCCGCGTCCGCAAGGCGCGCTCATCTGGGTGCACGGCGCGAGCGTCGGCGAGATCGCCGCGGTCATTCCGCTGGTCGAGCGTATTGCCGCGAAGGATTTCAGAGTGCTGGTCACGTCGGGCACCGTCACGTCGGCCAAGCTCGCCGAACAGCGGCTGCCGCCGGGCGTGATCCACCAATTCGTGCCGTGGGATTCGCCGCGCTTCATCGCCCGCTTCCTGGATCATTGGAAACCGGACCTGGCGCTGTTCACCGAGTCCGACCTGTGGCCGAACCTGATCGTGATGAGCGCCGAGCGCCGCATTCCGCTGATCCTGGTCAACGGCCGGCTGTCGGAGCGCTCGTTCAATCGCTGGCGCCATGCGCCGGCGACGATCGGCGCCATGCTGGGCCGCTTCGATCTTTGCCTTGCGCAGTCGGCCGCCTATGCGGCGCGCTACCGCGACCTCGGTGCGCCGCGCATCACCACCACCGGCAACCTCAAGCTCGACGTGCCGGAACCGCCGGCGGATGCCGCTGACCTGTATGCGCTGCAATATGCGATCGGCGACCGCACCACGATCGCGGCGGCCTCGACTCATGCCGGCGAAGAGACGGCGCTGATCGAGACGCATCGCCGGTTGCGCCTCACGTTCCCGCGGCTGCTCACCATCATCGCTCCGCGCCATCCCGACCGCGGCCCAGGCATCATGGAGATCGCGGGCGCCGCCGGGCTGTCCGCGCGGCTGCGCTCGCAGGGGCAGTTGCCGGGCGAAAACGACGACATCTACGTGGTCGACACGCTGGGCGAACTCGGGATCGTGTACCGGCTGGCGCCGATCGTGTTCGTCGGCGGTTCGTTGGCAAGCCACGGCGGGCAGAACCCGGTCGAGCCGATCAAGCTCGGGGCCGCGGTGCTGCATGGGCCGCATGTGTGGAATTTCGCCGAAATCTATTCCGCGCTCGATGCAGCGCATGGGGCCGAGCAGATTACCGATGTCGGCAGGCTCACGGTACGCGTTGGCGCGCTGCTCACCGATCCGGGCGCGCGCAAGATGCTGGTCTCTGCGGCGCGCGAGACCGTCGCGCTCTTGGCGGGCGCGCTCGATCGCACGCTCGCCGCGCTCGATCCCTATCTGATGCAGATCCGCCTGGAACGCCGTGACAGCCATGCGTGAGCCGCCGTTCTGGTGGCGCGCGGCCGGCCTCGAGGCCACTCTGCTGGCGCCTGCGGCCGCGATCTATGGTGCCGTCGCCGCGTGTCGTCTGGCGCGCCCCGGCCGCCGTGCCGGGGTGCCGGTGGTGTGCATCGGCAACCCGACCGTCGGGGGCGCCGGCAAGACGCCGACGGCGCTGGCGGTGGCGCGCATGCTGCGCACGGCGGGCGAGCGTCCGGTGCTGCTCAGCCGCGGCTATGGCGGACGGCTGGCCGGACCGCTGCAGGTGGATCCGGGGCGGCATCGGGCGGCCGACGTGGGCGACGAGCCGCTGCTCCTCGCACACGCTACCCCGACCATCGTGGCGCGCGACCGCGTCAAGGGCGCGCAGGCGGCAGTCGGCGCCGGCGCGAGCGTCATCGTGATGGATGACGGCTTCCAGAATCCGTCGCTGGCCAAGGATTTCTCGGTGCTGGTCGTCGACGGGCGGCGCGGCGTCGGCAATCGCCGGGTGATTCCCGCTGGTCCGTTGCGGGCGCCGTTGGCCGCGCAGTTCGCGCGCGCGCAGGCCGTGATCGTGGTCGGTGCAGCATCTGGTTCCGCGCATGTCCTCGCCGCGGCCGCGCAGCGCAGCATCCCGGTGTTTCACGCCGCGCTTCATCCCGACGTCCGCGCGCTGGCCGCGCTCGGCGCAGCCCGCGTGCTCGCCTTCGCGGGCATCGGCGAGCCGGAGAAACTGTTCGCAACGCTGCGCCACGCCGGGATCGCGGTCGCGGCGACGTCGAGCTTCGCTGACCACCATCGCTATACGGCCGCGGAGGCGAAGACCTTGTGCGAGCGCGCCGCGCGGGAAAATCTTACCCTGGTGACGACGGAAAAGGACCTGGTGCGGCTGCAGGGCGAGACCGCGACGGTGGAACTCGCCGCCCGTGCACAGGCGCTGCCGGTGACGCTGGTGCTCGAGGACGAGGCTGCGTTCCAGGCGCTATTGCTCGCGCGCATCGCGGCGGCGCGCTGAAAACGCTCAACGCTTGACCCGTTCCGGGAAATGCCGCTGCAGCACGGCCTCCGGCGAGACATAGGGTTCCTGCAGGTCGACGCTCCAGTATTTCAGCTCTTCGAGCGGGATCGGCGTGCCGGTGACGGCGCAGCGCACGAAGGCGCCAGGCCGCAGCACGCGAAAATCCCCGTCGAGATATTTGATCTCGGCCTCGCCGGCCATCGGAGAAGAACGGTCGAAACGATTCAGCACATCGGTCTCCGCGCCGCAGCGAGCTTGCGGAGGCTGCGCCGTGAAGGCAGCCAAACCTGCGAGGGCTGCGCCATTGTGGCGCCCGCCCGTCTGCGGACGCGCCCAACATAATCATTCGGCTGGTCCGTGTAACCGGTCAATTGTAAATGCCGGATCGGCCCGAGACGCCGTTTCATGCTAAAATCGGCGCAGAACGCCCGAGGATGCATCTTCGTTGCGCCGGACCTTTGACCGGCGGCGCCGACGCGTGGGCGCTGGCTGGCGCCTGCCAGCAGATGGTGGCGGGCGCGCGCCGATGCGCAGAAGTGTGTCGCGGAGTGGCTGTTGCGGCAGCTGTCGTTGCCTTTCAACTGCCGAACAGGTTGCCCTGGCCTTCGGCGCTGCCGCCGCCACGGCGGCGCGGCTTGGGCAAAGATGGCGGCGTCGCAGCCGACGCGCCGTCGCGCTCGGCGCGCGCCCGCACGCGGCCGTCGGAGAATTCGATCTGCAACGGCTGCGCCGCTCGAATCGAGCCGGCCGTACGCAGGGGGGTGCCCTCGAGATCGCGCACGAGCGCAAAGCCGCGCGCCAGCACGCCGCGATAAGATACCGCGACGAGCAACCGCTCGGCCCGCTCGAGTCGCGCCACCTTGCCATTGAAGAGCGCGTCGAAAGCCAGCCGGGTCCGATTGTGGAATGCGAGCACGCGCTCGCGCCCGCGGCCAATTTGCGTCCTGCGCGCGCTCGCATAGGCGGCGCGCGCCAAGTCGAGCCGCTGCGACAGCGCGTCGAAACGGTCCCGCCGCCGCTCGACGTGCACCCGCAGGCACTGGCCCGCACGCTGCGCCAGCGCGGCCGTCTGTGTGCATTCGCGCGCGATCCGCATCCGCAATGCCTGCGGCGTCAGCCGGCCGGCGATCCGGTGGTAGGCGGTGTGATGCAATTGAGCATTGGCGATGAGCGCACGCGGCAGCCGCGCCGCCGCGTGGTCGAGCCGCTGTCGCGGCAGAGCGAACAATTCCTCGGCGCCGGGCAATGCACGCGCCGCGGCGCGCAATTCCGAACGGCGCGCCTCCTGGCATCGCTGCCAGCATGCGAGCGTGCGGCGGGCGAGGCTGTCGACCGCGATGAGAAGCTCGGCGCGCACCGGAACCGCCATCTCGGCGGCGGCCGTCGGGGTCGGCGCGCGCCTGTCGGCGGCAAAGTCGATCAGGGTCACGTCGGTTTCGTGGCCGACGGCGGACATCAGCGGAATCATGCTCTCGGCCGCTGCCCGTACCACGATCTCCTCGTTGAACGACCACAGGTCTTCGAGCGAGCCGCCGCCGCGGGCGATGATCAGGAGATCGGGCTTGCGGATCAAGCCAAGCGGCGGGAGCGCGTTGAAGCCGGCAATCGCCGCCGCCACCTCCGCGGCCGAGCCCTCGCCTTGGACGCGCACCGGCCAGACAATGACATGACGGGGAAACCGGTCGGCGAGCCGGTGCAGGATGTCGCGGATGACCGCGCCGGTCGGCGAGGTGACGACGCCGATCACGTCCGGCAGGTAGGGCAGGAGCTGCTTGCGGGCGGCGTCGAACAGGCCTTCGGCCGCGAGCGTCTTCTTGCGCTGCTCGAGCAGCGCCATCAGCGCGCCCAGGCCGGCGGGCTCGAGCGTCTCGATTACGATCTGGTACTTGGAGGAGCCGGCGAAGGTCGTCAGCCTGCCGGTCACGATCACTTCGAGCCCCTCCTGCGGCGGCATTCGCAGGCGCCCGAACGTGGTCTTCCAGATCACCGCCTCGAGCACCGCCTTGTCGTCCTTGAGCCGGAGGTAGACGTGGCCGGACGGGGAGGGGCCCTTGAAGCCCGAAATCTCGCCGCGCACGCGCACGTAGCCATAGGCATCCTCGACCGTCTTGCGCAAAGCCGTCGAGAGCGCCGAGACGGTCCATTCCACGATATTGAGGCGCGGTTCGTTCATCGGTGCCAGGCAAACAAACGGTCAATATTCCACGGCCGGCCGAAGACGAAGCCGGACCGGAAGCCACAACCCAAAGCCGCTTCGACCTGCAGGCTCACTTGATCGCGATGCTCTCCAACGTCGGGCAGGGACGCCGCTCGACCGGCGTCTCGTACTCCTGGACGTTGCTCTTGTCGACGACCGAGGTCTTCGCCATGATTTCTTTCGGCGCTGGCTGCTTCTTCAGGGTGCGGATCGCGATCTCGGCCCCGAGGCAGCCTTCGATCAGGCCGTTGTAGTCGCCGCTGGCGAGCATTTCGCCCGACTTGATGAAGTCGACCGCTTCCTTGCTGGCATTGATCCCGACGATCGGCGGTATTTTCATTTTCGCTTCCTTGAACGCCTCCAGCGCGCCGAAGGCCATCGCGTCGTTGGCGGCGAGAACGCCGTCGACCTGCGGCGGCGGCCGCAGCTTCAGCATGGCCTTGATGAGATCGGCAGCCGCCGGCCGGGCATACATCGCGTTCTTGGAAAGCGTAACCTTCACGTTCGGGAATTCCTTCAGCGCATCTTTGAAACCGCGCAGGCGGCCGACGGCGGTCGGAATGGTCTCGGGACCTTCGAGCACCAGCACGTTGCCCTTCCCTCCCATCGCCTTGAACAAGGTGCGCGCGGTCTCGACCGCAATGCCGTAGTCATCGGTGCCGATGAACGCGATGCTCTCGCCGCCGGTCAGCCGGTCGCTGACATTGACCATCGGGATGCCGGCCGCGTTGATCTTCTGCACCGCCGGCACCATGGCCTTGATGTCGACCGGCGTGAACACGATCGCATCGGGCTTGAGCTTGATCGCCTCGTCGACCAGCGCGGTCTGCTGCGCAACGTTGTCGGCGGAGGTCGGGATATAGTTGAACACCTTGAAGTTGTTTGCCTTGGCAACCTGGTCGACGCCGGCGCGCACCGCCCGCGCGATCGGATTGCCCGCGCTCTTGGTGAAGACCGCAAGCGTCTCGGCACCGGCCGGCGATGCGCCGAGCGGCAACAGGATCGTGACGGCGGCTGCGAAACAGGCATTTTGGCGTTTCATCGTGGCGCTCCCGGTCTGACGGCTATTGCCCGATTTATAGCCGATATGCGCGCCGCCGTAACGGCTCCCGATCTGAAAAGCTTGCGGCAAAATTGCCGCGTTACCCCGCGCGCGGGGCATCGCGGCGGCCGGACATGGCGGTCATTTCTGCCCGATGGCCTTGCGGGCGGCCTCGACCACGTCTGGCAGCGACTTGAACATGCCCTCGACCATGGCCTGCAGCGCCTCGCCCTCGACCGGCGCGATTTCAAGCTGCAGCTTGTCCGCCTCGACCAGGAATTCAGGGTCCTGCATCGTGCGCACGAAGGCGCGCCGCAACGCCGCCACGCGCTCGGCCGGCACGTTCGGCGGCGCCGCGAACGGCCGGCCCATCACTTGCTGCGTCAGGATCAACTCGAACGCTGCGCGTTCGCGGTCGGTGCGGGCGAGTTCGGGCACGAGCGGGACGGCGGGCAGTTCGGGGTGCTTGCGGGTCGCGAACTGGACCGCGATGTAGAGCTTCTTGTCGCGGATCCAGTCGGGCTTGGCGGCCTTCAATGCGCCCCAGCTCCAGCCGCAGCGGGCGTCCGCCTCGCCGCGTTCGAGCGCGAGCGTGAGATCGTTGACCCCCGGATAGCCGGCCACGACCTTGAATTTGGTGCCAAGGAGATTGTTGAGCATGTTCGGATACACGTCGGATTCCGCGCCGGGCGCGTTGGCCGCGAACACCAGCGGCCGCGACAGGAAATCCTCGATCGAGCGCACGCCGACACCGTGCCAGACCCCGCAGACCGACACTTCGTTGTTGGCGCTGCCGATCCAGTTGAACGCGACCGGATCGAAGTTGGTGCCTTCGCGGCCGAGCAGCCGGTTCAAAGCCACCGACCGGGCGAACATGCCGATGACGCTGCCGTCGCGCGGCATCACCGTGTAGAGCTCGTTGACCAGGTTGAGGGAGGCGGCGCCGGGCTTGTGGCGCACGATGAACTGCGGGTTGCCGGGCATATGCCTCGCCAGATAGCGCGCGATCAGCCGCGCGTAGATGTCGTAGGCGCCGCCCGGCGGGTAGCCGAGATAGAGCGTCGCGCTTTTTCCTTTGTAGAAGTCGGCGATGTCGTCGGCGGTGGCGGGCTGCGCGAACAGCGCAAAAATCGCGCCTGCAACGCAAGCGACGACCCCCCATCCCCGACCCCTGCCCGCCACTCGCTGACGCTCGCGCGGGGAGGGGAGCCGCACGACTTTTCGCTTGGAGAAAAAGAAAGAAAGAACGCGTGCGTGTAGGGGGAGGAGCGGCGCCGGGGTTCCCCTCCCCATGCGACGCGGAGCGTCGCCGCGGCGAGACGGCAGGGGCATAGGCGCTAACTTGCCCGTGTCCGGGGCGCAGCCGGGGCCGTTCCAATCTCGGCCTGTGGCGGTCCCGGATCTGCGGTGCACCGCTACGCAAGGGCTACGCGCTGCACCGCGTCCGGGACACGTGCGGCTTAAGTTAGCGCCTGTGGGGATCAGGGGTGGCGGGCCATGGTGCGGCGACATGCGATCAACTCGAAAGCATCTACTGCGTGGGCAGCAATTCGCGCGCTCGCTCGATCGTCGCTTGCGGCAGCGCATAGATGCTGCGCACCGTGTCGGTGAGCTCGTCGGCGCCGATCGGATCGAGATCGAGGCTGCCCTTGAGCACCGCCTCGACGAATTCCGGGTCCTTCAGGGCGGCCGCATAGGCGGCGCGGATCGCCTCGACCCGCTCCCGGGGCACGCCCGGTCCCATGAACGAGGGATAGCCGGTCGCGCTCGGCGCGCACAGGACTTCGAGCACCTGCCGGTCCTCGGGGGTCTTGGTGAGATCGAGGCCAAGCGGCACGTCGGCGGGGATGTCGGGAGACTTCTTCACCCCAAGCTGCACGATCACGTTGACGATCCTGTCCTTGACCCAATGCGCGCTCGGACCGCTGTTGAGCGACTTCCAGGTGGACCCGATCTTGCCCTGCACTTCGCCGCGCTCCATCGCGATGTCGACCGCGCCAAGGCTGGCATAGCCGGTGACGATCTTGAATTTGGTCCCGAGCAGCCGGTTGAGCGCGCGCGGAAAGATGCCGGTGTCCTGCGCGATCGAGGTGGCGCCGACGATGACCTCCTGCTGCATCGCGTCCTGGATGGTGCGAGCCGGGGTCCAGGCGTTCCACAGCGCGCCCATGGAGACGGTGCGCGAAGGGCTGCCGATCCAGCTGAACTTGTGGGGCTGGAAATTCGCCTGCGGCAGCTTGAGCAGCGGCGCCAGCATGAATCCGCGCGTGATCGCGCCGATGACAGTGCCATCCTGCGGCCCCACGCTCTCGATGTAGGTCGCGGCCTTGATCCCGCCCGCGCCCGGCATGTAGGAGACCACGACGTTGGGATTGCCGGGAATATGTCGCCTGATGACCTGCGCGATCGCGGTCGGATAGGCGCTCACCGCGCCGGCATTGGCGCCAGTGCCGACGTAAATCGTGATGGTCTTGCCGCGGTAGAACTCCTCGATGGTCTCTGCGGCAGCCGGAGCTTGCAACACGGCTAGCGTAGCGCCGCACAAACCGAAGGCCGCAATCGCTCGCTGCATGTTCGTTTCCTCTTCCAACCCTTATCGTTGCGCCTTCCCGTCGGCGTTTATTGTAATTCTGTAGTCGCGCTCCGCCGCGGCTGCCGTAACATAGCCTGCGTCGAGGTCGCGTTGAATGAGGGCGAGGGACCGCTC
>JAXDOD010000131.1:0-37412 GCA_034669045.1 Alphaproteobacteria bacterium | reverse complement strand
ACGTCAGCGGGTCGAGCGAACTCGGCGATCTGTTTCGCATCAAGCCCGCTGCGCCGGGCGCTGGTGGGGTACAAGTCGCGGTTGATGGGCGACCAGTTGACCTGCTGGGAGAGGAACAGCGCGACGGACATGCAATTGAGGATCATGTTCGAAAGAGCGATCAGTGGCTGTTGAACGACGTGGGCAGCCGGGCTACATCGGCGATCAACAAAGGGGATACGTTCGATGACTTTCGCTCCGGATCGTTTACCTCGCTCGAGGCCGCGAACAAGCTGGTGAACGCAACCATTGCGGCAAATCAAGGCAAGGTTGATCGTGTCGTCATCGATCGTATCCCAAAGGAAACACTAGACCATGACTTCGATACTCCGACCGGCAGGGAAGCGTACATGCGCAACGAGCGTTCGCAGGCTGTCATTCGTGACACCTACAGTGTGCGCGTCGTGATCGTGCGGGACAGCAGTGAAAAGGGATATCGGGTATTAACAGCCTTTCCGCGGAACCGGTGAATGCCATGTCGAACTTCAAGATGGACTTCCACGTGCCAGGTGGCGTGGTCGTCACATTCGATTGCAGGACCGAACTGAATTACCTGCGGGTCAAGGTGTTCTTGCAAGCCCTGGTCGGCGGTCCCTGCAGCCCCGACGAACCCGAGCGGACCGATCCGATCTTCTATTATATCGAGACCGAGCAGCAAAAAGAGACCCTGTTCAGCTTTCTCCGAACGCTGCGACGGCAGCAGAGTGAAGGCCGGTAAGTTTCGCTGAAGCGCGTAGGGCGGATTAGCGTAGCGTAATCCGCCGACGTGGCTAATTGGCGCAATACGCTTCGCTATTGCGCCCTACGAGCTGAACTCACGCCGCCGACGGCCCTCCGCGCCGCAGGTCGCGCAGCTCGAAATAGAGATTGCGGGCATAGACGAACACGCCAAACGCCTGCCCCAGGATGAACACCGGGTCGCGGATGTAGAGCGCGTAGCCGAACAGCAGCACGCCGCCCCCGATCGAGAAGAACCAGAATGCGATCGGCATCACCATCTTGCCGGCGCGCTCGGACGCGATCCACTGCACCACGAAGCGCATCGTGAACATGATCTGCGCCACGTAGCCGAGCAGCACGATCCATTGGAATTTTGCCACGAAGACTTCGTGCAGATAGGCGCCGACCGCACTCGACAGATCAATGAGCATCGCGCTTAACCTCCGAAGCCTGCGGCACGCGCCGTCGGCGGCGGATCAGCCACCACACGCCGGCGAGATCGAGGATGCCGACCCAGAGCCGGTCCCACATGCCGTAATTGGAAACTCCCACGCCGCGCGGACGATCGACCACGTCCACGTAGCCGATGTCATAGCCCTCGCGCCGGATCAGCGCGGGCAGGAACCGGTGCAGCCCGTCGAAATAGGGCAGCGCCAGGAACACGTCGCGGCGGAACGCCTTGAGCCCGCAGCCGGTGTCGCGCGTGCCGTCGCGCAGCACGGCGCCGCGCACGCCGTTGGCGACGCGCGACTGGAACTTCTTGAAGCCGGTATCCTTGCGCCCGACGCGCTGGCCGGCAATGAGGCCGACGCGCGGCGCGCCGGCGGTGAGCACGCCGAGCAGCGCCGGAATGAACGACGGGTTGTTCTGGCCGTCGCCGTCGAGCGTGACCACGAGCGCGCCGCGCGCATGCGCCACGCCGGTGCGCACCGCCGCCGATTGTCCGCAGGATGCGAGATGCCTGATCTGGCGCAGCCACGGCCGGCTCGCCATCAGGCCCACCAGTTCCTTCTCGGTGCCGTCGCTCGAGCCGTCGTTGACGTAGACGATCTCGAAGCTCGCGCCGTCGCCGAGCGCGGCGGCGATTTCGTCCACCAGCGGCGCGATATTGCCGGCTTCGTTCCGGACCGGAACGACGACGGAAACGGCCGGCGTTGCGCCTGCGTCATCCATGGTTTCGACTTCGTCAGAGACACCGCCGAGCGGCCCGCGAATTCATCGCTGCGCGAGTTCTTATGGGGCGAGGAGGCGGCGGGCAACCCTTTTGATGCGCGCCCACGAGGGCCCCGGCAGCGCGCGCACGCCGCCATCGGCGTCGATCACGAAGCCGAGCCGGCGGGCCGCAAACCAGTCGCGCACCAGGAGCGCGCCGACCGTGCCCACGACGGCTCCGGCGATCACGTCGCTGACATAGTGGGTCACGAGCAGCACGCGGCTCAAAGCGATGACGGCCGCATAAGCCAGCATGACGGCGCGCAGTCGCGGCCAGATGAGACCGATCGCGATCGCCGCCGCGAACGCGGTGGTGGCGTGTCCCGAGGGCAGGCTCGCATAGTCGGGCCGCCACACGAAATGCCCGTAGAGGAACGGATCGGCGTGCTCGCCGACGCTCGGTCGCGCGCGCCCGATCAGGCGTTTGACGACGGCGGAGAAGAGGCCCGGGATGGCGACCGCCATGAACAGGAATGCGACCCGCACCGCGAGCGCGGCGAGAACGCTTCGTGCGACGCGTGGCAGCGCCGGCGAGGCGAGCCCCGCGATCGCAACGAGGACAAGCCCGCTCGGCCAGAGGAACCAGCCGGACTTGCCGAAGTCGGTGACTGTCGCGGCTGCGACGCGAAGCCATCCGGGCGTGTGTTTCGCCGCCTCGGCGACCGCACCGTCGATGACCGCCATGGCGACCGCGAGTGCCACGGCGACCAGCGCGCCGGCGACGACGACGCCGGTGACAGTGCGCCAGGCCGGCCTTGCGGTCGTGCGCGGCCGGCGAGCGATCGCGGCAAATGCGGCCGCGACATTCGCCGAGATCCAGCGCCAGCGCGGCGCGGCGCGGCGCTGCGCCGCCGCCTTGAGGCCGCCGGTCACGCTCATGGCGTGGCCGTGGAACGATAGACCGCGATGGTCGCCGGCCGGGCGATCCCGGCGTTGAAGGCGTCGATCCGCGTGACCGGCGCGTATTGCAGCCCGATCGCATCGGCGCGCTGCGCGAAGCTGCGCTCGTGCCGGCCCTCGACGAAGGCGAAGCGGCAGTCGCCGCCGTGCAGGAAATCGGCGGCGCCGGGCCCGTCGGTCAGGCGCGTCGCGGTGCCGGCGAGGAATACCAGGCTCGGCTCGTGATAACCGGCCGAGGCGGCAAGCGGCGCCGGGCACCCGCTCGCGCGCAGGATCCTGGCGAGGGTCGCGCTCGGGAACACCGGCGTGAGCGCGGGCACCACGAGCCCGAACAGCGCGGTCACGAGCAGCATCGAGGCCACCACCGCGCGCAGCACCGAATGCTCGGCGCCGTCGGCTCCGTGCAGTCGCCAGGCCACGAGCCCCATCACGACCGAGGCACCGGTCGCCGGCCAGACCAGGAACCCGAATTGCCGGCCGACAACAAGCAGCGTGATGATGCCCGCGAGGCCGGCCACCAGCGGCACCAGGAACCAACCGATCGTTCCGCTCACGATCCATGGCTTGCGCGACAGCATGCGCGCTTCGACGATGCCCGCCAGCAGGATCGCGATCGCCGGATAGGTGGGCAGGATGTAGTGCGGGAGCTTGGTCACCACCAGTTCGAGCACGATCCACGACGGCAATACCCACGCCAGCAGGAACTTGGCGCCCGGTTCGCGCCGCGCCGCCCACAAGGCCGGAGCGGCGAGGCCCGCCAGCATCGCGCCCGGCCAGAACGTGATCCAGAACAGCAGGAGATAAAATCCCGGCGGCGCGCCGTGCGACTCCTGGCCCTGAACGAGCTTGGAGAACAGATCCTTGCCGAGCGATTCGACGAAGAAGCTGTCACCCGAACGCAGCACGATGGCGAGGAACCACGGCAGCACCAGCACCAGGAACCAGGCGATCCCGGGCAAGGGCCGCAGCGCGAGAAGCCAGCGCGCGGAACGGTCGATGATCGAAAGCGCGCCGGCCGCGAGCACCACATACATCACGATCACCGGACCCTTGAGCAGCACGCCCGCGGCAAACGCGGTCCAGAAGATCGCCGGCAAGGTCCAGGCGAAGCGCCGGTCGAGGAGATTTTGCTGCTCCGGCAGATAGACTCGCGCCATCGCGCCCATGGTGGCGACGATGGTGAGCAGCAGCACCGCGTCGGTCTTGGCGATGCGTCCTTCGACGTTCAACAGCAGGCAGCTCGCCAGCATCAGGCCGGCGAGCACCGCGGCGCGCGCTGTCACGAAGGCGAGCGCCGCCCAATAGGTGAGGAGGACGGCGCCCAGCGCGCCGATCAGCGAGGGGATCCGATAGAGCCAGATGGTGGTGTACGCCCGCGACATGCCGAGCGCGCTTGCCGCCTTCACCACCCCCGCCTGCAGCCAATAGATCCCGACCGGCTTCTTGTAGCGCACCTCGTCCTGGAAGCGGATGTCGATCAAATCGCCGGTCTCCAGCATCTGCTTGGTGGCCTGCGTGAAGCGGGCCTCGTCGCGATCGGTCGGCGGGATGGCGAAGAAGCCGGGCAGGATGCAGAGCAGCGTGACGACGACAAGCACGGCCGCGGCGCGCGCATGGGAACGCGTGGCAAAGTCCATGACGGACGTCAGGCCGCCGGCGGGGACCCCGCCGCTGTGCTCGTTGCCGGTCGCAACCGCCATGTGGGATTCCTGGCCCAAACTCGGGCGGACAATAGAGAAATCGCCGCGCCGGGGAAAGCATGGCCAGGGCGCCGGAGATGGACGTTAATCCGCTACTGCAGCCGCACCAGCACGCTGTCGATCGCGCCCCTGGCGTCCATGACGGTGAGCCGAACGAAGCCCGGCCCGTCGGGCTCGAAGAACAGCGTGCGGCGGCCCTCGCCCGAGGCCAGCGGCAGGCCGTTGACCAGCACCGTGAGCGCCCCGGCGCCGCCGGAGACTTTCAGCGCGATCGGGTCGGGCTTGCCGCCCTCGCCGCCGGCAAGCTCGAGCCGCGCGCCGTTGGGCGGAAACATGATGCGGAGCGGCGGCTCGGTGCCGTCGCCGGCGAGGCTGCCGGGGCGGAAGCGCTGCAGCGGCGGCGGCAGCTTTCCGGTCGCGGCGACGACCGTGCCCTTGGGTGCGGACGCCAGCGCGGCTGGAAGCTTGCCGCTGCGGGCGAAGGCGTCGAACAGGATCGGCGCCGCGGCTGCGCGCCCGACCAGCCCCGGCACCGGCGCACCGTCGGGGCGGCCGACCCAGACGCCGATGGTGCGCTTGCCGTCGAAGCCCACCGCCCAGGCGTCGCGATAGCCGTAGGACGTCCCGGTCTTGTAGGCGATACGGCCGCCCACCGCGTTGTCGGGCGGCGGCGTTCCGAGGAGCACGCTGCCGACGTACCAGGCAGCAACCGGATCGAGCAGCCGGAGCGGCGCCTGCGCCTCCTGCGCGTCGTCGGCGCGTTCGACCGGCGGCACGGTGGTGCCGAGCCGCGCGATGCCGGCGTAGAGCATGACCAGATCGGTGAGCTTCACACCGACACCGCCGAGGCCCATGGCCAGGCCCGGCGCCTCGCCTTTCGGCAGCACCAGCGACCCGCCAGCCTGGGCCAGGCGCGCCGTGAAGCGGCTGGCGCCGACCTTGTCGAGCACCGCCACCGCCGGCACGTTCAGCGAAAGCTGCAGCGCCTTGCGCACCGTCACGGTGCCCTGGAACGTGAGATCGAAATTCTCCGGCGCATAGCTGCCGTAGCGCACCGGCCGGTCCTCGATCAGCGTCTCGGGATGGATGAGCCCGTCCTCGAAACCGAGCCCATAGATGAACGGCTTGAGCGTGGAGCCGGGCGAGCGCACGGCCGCGGTCATGTCCACCTGCCCGGCGCGCGCCAGGTCGAAATAGTCGGCGGACGCGACGCGCGCGGACACTTCGCCGGTGGCGTTGTCGATGGCGAGGATCGCGACCGAGATGGCCGGCCCGAGCGCCCGCGCGCGCTCGCGGGCAAGCTCTTCCAGGTTCTTCTGCAGCGTCGCGTCGATGGTCAGGCGGTGGAGAGTCCGTCCGGGCACCGCCGCCACCACCGCGTCGGCCGCGTGCGGCGCCAGCATCGGCATCGGCCTGCGGCCGTCCGGCACCGGCTCGTATTTGGCGCGCGCAACCTCGTCGGCCGGCACGAGGCCGGCCGCCGCGACACGGTCGAGCACGCGGTCGCGGGCGTTGCGGGCGCTCTCGACCGAGCGGTCGGGCCGGCGCTGCTCCGGCGACTGCGGCAGCGCGACCAGGAGCGCGGATTCCGCAAGCGACAGCCGGCGCGGCTCCTTGCCGAAATAGGCGAGCGAGGCCGCGCGAATGCCTTCGAGGTTGCCGCCATAGGGCGCCAGCGACAGATAGAGCGCGAGGATGTCGTCCTTGGAAAGCTTTCGCTCGATCTCGATGGCGCGCGCGATCTGGCGAAGCTTTGCGGCAAACGACCGTTCGCTGCGCGGCTCAAGCAGGCGCGCCACCTGCATGGTGATGGTGGAGGCGCCGGAGACGATGCGGCCGTTGATCAGGAGTTGCGACGCGGCGCGCGCGAGCGCACGTGGATCGACGCCGTGGTGATCGAGGAAGCGCTTGTCTTCGTACGCGAAGAGCAAATTCGAAAATCGCGGGTCGACGCTCGCGCGCGTCGCCGCCAGCCGCCAGCGGCCTTCATCGGTCGTATAGGGGCGCAGCAGCCGGCCCTCGCGGTCGACCACTAGGGTCGAGAAGGTGAGCTCCTTGCCGAGCGGCGGCGGTCCGAGCGAGGCGACCCACCAGGCGACCGCTGCCGTCGAGGCAACAAACGTGACCGAGGCGGCGACGAGGCTCCGGCGCAGCCATCTCCACGCACCCGGCCTGTTCCCTCCCCCCTTGCGGGCGGAGGCGGGCACCGGGTTTGTCGCGCCGTCCTCGCGCATCACGGTCTCATGCTCGTCGTGAAACTCATTTCGCCGCGGTCACCTCGATCGTGCCGCTGCCGGTGCGGCCAAAACGGTCGGGCCGGTACATGTCCTCCACATAGGCCTGCGGATGGACGTAGCGGCCGGGCGAGACCGCGCGCACCACATAGGCGACCGTGAACACGGAGGCGGCGCCCGCCTTGCGCTCGAACGCCGCGGCGAAGCGGTCGTCGCGGAACTCCGCGCTGGCGGGCTCGGCGGCGTCCTCGATCCAGGCCAGCGTGCCGGTCTCGCCCGACGACACCAGCCGCGGATTGTCGATCTCGAAGCCGGCCGGCAGGTAGTCGGCGACGATGACGCGGGCGAACTGCGGCTCCGGCTCCGTGATCTTGAGCACCACGGCGAAGCGATCGTTCTGCTTCGCCTTGGTCGCATCGGCGGGCTTGCCGTCGAGAGTGTAGTAGAGCCGTTCGATCTTGAAGCCCTTGTCGGCGGCGGGTTCTGGCACCGTCGGCGCGCCGCTGACGGTCACCACCGCCTGCAGCGCTCCCTCGCCGGTATTCGTCACCTTGACGGGCTGCGCCAGCGCGCTGCCGCGGAACGTGCGGTTGAGCGCGCCCTGGTGCTTTTCGCCCGCGATGTCGAGCGAGACGTTGCCGGCGTCCTTGGCGAGCGCGCGGGCGGCGAGCACCATCCAGGCGTTCTCCTGCGTCGACGTGTAGGGCGTGAGCCCGCGCGCGGCCTCGATGCGCTCGACCGCGCCGATGATGGTCGGGCGTTGCGCGCCGCCCTCGGACGCGAGCGTGACCAGCGCCGCCGCGTCGCGCAGGATCGAGCCGTAGTCGGTGCGGCCATATTCCAGCACCGGCTGCGGCGCCAGCGAACGCAGCGCCGCCGCATAGACGCGCTCGGCGCGGGTGCGGTCGCCGAGCATGGCGAGCGCCGCGGCGATCTGCGCCTTGGCGATGGTGGTGGCGAAGTCGTCGAGCTTGGTGTCGGCATAATAGCGCAGGTCGCCGACCGGCGCCGCCGAGTTGCGTGCCAGCACGTATAGCGCATAGGCGAGCGCGCGGCCGCCGTTCTTGCTCGGGTCCTCGGCATTGCCGACATAGTTCTTCAAGCGGTCGAGCGCCTGCTTGAAGGCGACGTCGGGCACCGCGAAACCGCGTTCGCGCGCGCGGGTGAGGAAGTCGGTGACATAGGAATCGAGCCAGACGTCGTCGCCGCCCGCCGACCACAGCCCGAACGAGCCGTTCGAGCCCTGGCGGGCCAGCAGCCGGTCGACCGCCTCGCGCAGCCGCTGGTCCACCGCGGTGTCGAGCGCAAGATGCGCCTCGCTCGCAAGCTCGTTGACGTAGAGCAGCGGCATCGCCCGGCTGGTGATCTGCTCCGAGCAGCCGAACGGATAGCGGTCGAGCGCGGCCAGGAGCGCGGCCGCATCGAGCGCGGTCGAGACGCCGACCGAGAGCGCGACGTTTCCGGTCCCGGGCACGAGGTCGGAGAACAGGTCGTTCGACAGCGTGAGGCTCTCGCCCTTGGCGATCGGTCGCACCGTGCGGCGCGCAACAATCTGCGTCGCCGGCCGCACGCCGAGCGCATAGCTGCGTTCGAGCGTGAAGCCGCCCGGCCCGCTCACGCGCACCGTCACATTGGCGGTGCCGGCGGCGGCGGCGCTGAGCGGCACCGTCACCGCGTTGCGCTGCTTGGCGGCCAAGCGCAGCGTCTGCGGCGCGGCATTGCCGACGACGTGGACGCCCTCGCTCTTGATTTCGACTCGGTAGTCCCCTGCCCCGCCTTCGACGTTGTCGAGGTCG
Organism: Alphaproteobacteria bacterium; assembly: GCA_034669045.1. Taxonomy (GTDB): domain Bacteria; phylum Pseudomonadota; class Alphaproteobacteria; order Rhizobiales; family Xanthobacteraceae; genus VAZQ01. Next base: position 28,811 of record JAXDOD010000131.1, on the reverse strand, counting down.
AGATGCATGGTGCCGCGGTCGCCGTTGAGCAGGAAGCGCGGCAGCGTCGCGGTCAGCACCACGGAATCGCGGATCACCACGTCGCCGGTCGCGCGCCCGACCTTGTCCTTCGACCAGGCGATCGCCATCACGCGGGCGGTGCCGGCGAAGTCCGGGATGTCGAACACCACCTCGGCGGTGCCGTCGGGCTTGACCGTCACGATGCCGGAATAGAGCGCGAGCGGCTTCTGCGCCGGCGGGCTGCCTTCAAGCTGCGCCGCGGCGCTGTCGCCGCCCGACCTGATCTGCCCGCGCGTGCCCTGCATGCCGTCGATGAGCTGGCCGTAGAGGTCGCGCAGGTCGGCAGAAAGCTTGCGCTGGCCCAGATAGAAGTCGTCGGGCGCCGGCGGCTTGTAGTTGGTGAGATTGAGGATGCCCACGTCCACGGCGGCGACGACGATGCGCGCCTCCTCGCCGGCGCCGAGCCCGTCGACCTTCACCGGGATGCGCAACGCGCTGCTCGGACGCAGCAGCTTCGGCAGGTCCATGTTCACGGCGAGGGTGCGCGCCTTGCGATTGACCGCGAACCACTGCACGCCGATGGCGCGGCCGGGCATGCGCTCGGCCTGGGCGTCGAGCGGACGGCGCAGCGTCGCCATCACATAGGCGCCGGTGCCCCAGTCGCTGCCGACCGGGATGGTGATGCGGGCGGTGCCGGCGGCCACATCCTGCGTGCGCGTGGCGATGAGCCGGTCCCCGATCACGTTGAGCGTGACCTTGCCGGCGGTGCGCGCGGTGACCGCGACCGTCATGCTCTCGCCCGGCGCGTATTCCGGCTTGTCGAGCGCGATCTCGAGCATGTCCGGCGTGTCGGCGCTGGCCTCCGCATACCAGCCGGCGTCGAAACCGACCGAGGTGGCCGGCCCGCCGCGTTCGCTGGTGGAGACTTCGAGGCGGTAGCGGCCCCATTGCACCGGGATCGAGATGCGCGCGGGCGTGTCGGCGGCGACGTCGATCTGGCCGTCGGCGACGCGCCTGGTGAGCTTGACCGGCTCGAAGTCCCAGGAGCCGTCACGGCGATACCACTGGTAGCGCGTCTCGACCTTGAGCAGCTCGTAGCGCAGCCCCGTGCGCGCAAGCGTCGTGCCCTCGGGCGCGGCCACGATCACGTCGAAGCTCGCGTTCTCGCCTTCGCCCAGTGAGCGGCCGGAGAACAGCGGCTTGACGCCGATCATCGGACCGGAAGCGGCGACCGGCAGCGTGATCTTGCGCTCGACCGCGCGGCCGCCCGGCTCGGCCAGCCGCACGGTGACCTGCGCATCGAGCGCGCGCGTGGACGTCGGCAGCTTGTCGAGATTGAGGGTGAACTTGGCCTTGCCGTTGCGATCGGTCTCCGGAAGCCCATCGAGCGGCGTGCGGGTCTTCTGCACCTCCTCGTCGGAGAGCCCGAAGTGGTAGCGCGGGAAGCCCGGCCGCTCGTCGGCGGGCGCGATCACGACCTCGCCTTCGAGCTCGAGGCCGGCCGCCGGCGCGCCGTAGAGATAGCGGCCATCGACCGAGATCTCGGGCGGATAGACCTTGGAGACGCTCTTGGCCGGGGTGGAGAGATCGAATTCCAGCCGGTCGGGGACATAATCCTCGACCATGAAGCTCGCCTCGCCGACCGGCGGCCGTTTCGGGTCGGTGAAGGCGCGCACGCGCCAAGTGCCGGTCGGCGCGGAGAGCACCAGCGGCACCGCCAACGCGTGCCCGCCGAGGCCCTGGTCGGCCACCGCCATGCGCCGGTATTCGACGCCGTCGGGACGCTCGACCACGAGCGTGAGCGGAACGCCGAGCGCGGCCACGCCCTGGCCGTCGCGCAGCAGCGCCGTGAGCTCGACCGTCTCGCCCGAGCGGTAGACGCCGCGCTCGGCATAGACGAAGGCGTCGAGGCCGGCCGGCGCCGTGCGGCCGGAGACGCCGCGGTCGCTGAGATCGAACGCCGGCGCCTTGAGATTGAGGAACGCGTAGTCGCCGCGCGCGTCGGAGGCGACCAGCAGGGCGGGCGCGAGCGCGCCCTCGCCGCGCGTCAGCCCGGCCTCGAACTGCGCGTGGCCGTTGTCGTCGGTGCGCTTGGTGGCGAGGATTTCGTTGCTGCGCGACAGCAGGCGGACTTCGACCGCGCCGCGCGCCTGCGTGGTCTCGAGCGAATGCACGAAGGCATGGACGCCGTCGCCGCCCGACAACGCCGTGAGGCCGAGATCGGAGACGATGAACCACTGCGTCGCGAGGTTGTCGAAACGCTCGCTCGAAGAGCCGGCGGCTTCCGCGATCATCACATAGACGCCGGCCTGCAGGTTGGCGATCGCCTCGCCCACCGGAAAGGCGGTGACCACGTCGGCGTTCTGGGTCTGCTCGACCTTCATCTCGCCCTTCCAGACCTGGGCGCCGTCGCGCTCGGTCAGGCGGCCGATCTCGTAGCGGTCGAGCGTCTTCTGGAAGTCGCTGCCGAGCACGGTGTTGAGCAGGTTGCGGTCGCCGATGCGGTAGATCTCGAGCGCGACCGCGGTGGTGTTGACGCTGATGACCGGAATGCCGCGCTGGCCGGTGCGCGGCAGCACATAGGCCTTGGTCGAGAAGCGCACCGACGGTTTGCGATCGCGCACATAGACGTTGAACTCCGCGCTCTTGGCCAGCGTCTCGCGCACGACCGAGGGAATCCCGGCGCGCAGCGTGATGGTGTAGCGCTCGCCGTGCTTGAGGCCCTCGACGCAGATCTGGCGCGCATCGACCGAGAGCGCCGGCCGGTCCTGGCCCGCGACCGCGACGAACGGCGACAGGTCGGTGCGCCGTCCCGGCAGGTCCTCGGAGAACTGGAAGCAGGCGCGCGGCGAGGCCGCGTCGGCGTCGACCGAGTAGTCGAGCAGGCGGAAGCCGTGATCCTCGCGCAGGCGCTCATATTGCTGGCGCACGTCCGCGACCTCGCGCAGCTCGAGCGAGAGCCGCATGGCGTCGAGCGCGGGACGCCAGAGCTGGCGGTCGGCGTAAGTGCGCGAAATGATCAGCAGGCTCTCGGCCTCATCGGCGCTGACGCTGGTGCGCTGATAGGCGATGTAGGCGGCGGTGGCGGAGCGCTCGAGCAGCGTGGTGCGTTCGCGCTCGTTGCCCGGCCTGATCTGCAGCACCGACTTGGCGAGCCGCAGCCAGTTCGAGGCATCCTCGGGCGCGACCACGGCGATCTGGCCGAGGAGCTGCAAGCCGGTGCGGAAGTCGTTGCGCTGGAAGGCGGCGTCGGCTTCGCGGCGCAGCGTCGCGGCGGGCTTCGTCACCTGTCCGGCTTCGGCCTTGATCTGCGCCTCGAGCTTGATCGCCGCGTCGGCGAGATCGTCGCGCTGGAACGTCTTCTGGGCGGAGGCGGCGACGGACAGCGGAATCGACAATAGAGCAACGAGCGCGGCGACGATGCCGACGCGGGCAAACGCGAGCATGAGTGGACCTCCCTCCCCGTCGGCCGACATCCGGACGGGCTGTGGAACCTGAACTCGAAAACGTGTCGAGGTCGTGACCACTTTGCGCCGAACAACCGCCGAGGTGAAGCGGTTCGCTGCGCGCGACCGCTAGGTCAGGCGTGGCCCGCCCGGCTGCGCGCGCGGCGGCGCTGGCCGGGCGTCGATCGACCATGCGTCAACAGGAATCCTGGCGGCGCGGGCGTGGGCTTTCGCCGCCGGCCGTATCATGTTGAGGCTGTTGGCGAATTTGACGATCGCCAAGCGCGCGCCACCACCTCCGCCCGAACGCCACGGCGGCGGCGCTGGCGGCGGCGGCAGCACTTGCGCTACAAGCGCTTTCCGCCGCGTCCCCGTAGCTCAGCTGGATAGCAGCAGCGGATTTCTAATCCGCAGGTCGCAGGTTCGAGTCCTGCCGGGGACGCCACCATCACGCAGGCGCGGCCGCGTGCCTGGCTCTCTTGCGCTCGTGTACCAGGGGTGCAAACGTCCTGCCGCCGCAGCGGCGGCGGACCGATCTGCGCAGGAGCATCCCGATGACATCGAAGGCTTTGGCTTGGGCCGTTGCCGCCACGGTCGTTGCGACGACGCCGGCCTTCGCCTGCATGGGCAAGTCGGTTCTGTTCGAGGACAAATTCACGGCGGCCGAGCCCGGCTGGGAGCTCTGGGAGCGCATCTCGATCGGCGGCGGCGCGCTGCGAATCAGGACCGATCCGGGCTACATCGCGCCGGTCTTCTACAAGGCCGACGTGTACGACAAGGCCGACATCTGCTTCGACCTCACGATCCCGCCCCTCACCGATCCGGAGAAGCCGCTTGCCGGCCTGCTCTTCTCGGCGGTCGACCTGGGCAATTTCTATTATTTCTGGTTCAACCCGACCGGCGCCATCGGCGTGTCGCGGCTGTTCAACAAGCGCTGGCTCTCGCCGGTGCAGCCGCGCAAGGTCGAGGGGATCAACACCGCGAGCGGCGCCAAGAACACGTTCCGGCTGACGCTCAACGGCGGCGCCGCGACGGTCTACGCCAACGGCGAGAAGATCGTGGACTTCCGGATCAACGCCACGCCGGGCGGCGGCTTCATCGGCTTCAACGCCGACGGCGGCGCGGTCGAAGGCGAGACCTGGGTGTTCGGCAACCTCAAGGTCACCGATCTTCCACAGTGACGCGCGCCGTTATTTCGCCGGCTCGTCGGCGGGCAGCGCGGAATGATTCGGGCTCGCGATGCGTTCGCTCGCGGGCAGGTTCAAGTGCACCCGGCTCGCCGCGCGCACGCCGTCCGCAGGCGCCAGCGCCTGGGCGCCGCTGACGCCGCGGCGTTCAGCGGCTTTGATCGAAACGTCGGGCGACACGATCGACCTCGGCTCGAAGCCACGCTGGCGCATGCTGGTGCCGCCGGCACCGGGAGGCGCGGTATCCTGCGCGAGCGCCGGGAGCGAAGCGAGGCCGGCGACCAGTCCGGCCAGAGCGAGCATTGCAGTCCTGCGCATGGAGAGTCCTTCCTTGACGCGCGGTGTTCGTTGACGCGTCGTATTGCTTGAACGTGCTTCGTTAACGCGCCGTATCGAACACGCCTCATGGCGCGCGACGTTGGCGCAGGATAACAGCCCGCAATGCGGCTATTCGGTGTTGCGCCGGCGCGGTTCACCCGTTGTTGACCGGCAGCGGCACGGAGCGGCTAGAGCACATTCAGTTTCCTTGAAACTGAACGTGCTCCAGGACTCTTGCATTGGTCGCATTTTCGACGGAAAACCGGATTCCACTTTTCCTGAAAATGCTCTAGCGCCACTGCTGCAGCTTGAGCTGCAGCTCCTGCTCGATCGTCGATGCTTTGGGGACCTGCGACAGGAGCGCGGCGAGCGCTTCCTTCTGCTGGTTGACGCGGGCGGCGACCACCGCCGGATCCTTCGGATAGAACTCGGCGATGCGGGCCTTGTCCTCGGCCGAGAGCTCGTTGTTCGGGTCGCCGGTGTAGCACACGCTGTCCTTGCCCTGGACGTACATCCGGTCGGGAAAGTAGTATTTCATGATCGACAGCTTGTCGAACTCCCCGAACCCGAACGCCGATTCGTCCTCCTGCAACGCGCGCACGTTGAAATCGACCTGCGATTTCGGCCAGTTGTTCGGCGGCCCGCCCATCCAGCGGTAGATGCCGGGAAAATGGCCGAGCGGGTCGCGGGTGAACTCGCCGCGATCGTTGGTCGTCATCTCGTAGCCGTCCTCGTCATCCCAGCGCCAGCCGCAGTCCACCTTCGGATGCTGGTGCTCGTGCTGCACGCTGAGCGCATGCCCGAACTCGTGGCGCACGACGCCGGCCCAGTCGAACGGCAGGCCCTTGTCGAAGCCTTCGAAATTCATCGAGGGCTGGTAGGGCTGCGCAATGTCGGGGTTCGAGCTGTCGCTGCCGAGGATCGACCAGTAGCCCGGGTTGCTGAAGGAAATCCGCACGTCGGCGGCGTAGTCCTTGTCGTCGGCGGACCAGAGCCGGTAGTTGCCGTCGGCATCGCGGCCGAAATCGAACTTGATGTTGGCGTAGTCGGCCCATTCGGACGCGGCGCGCGCGATCAATTCATGAAGCCTCGAATTGCCGCCGTTGAACGCCACCTTGACGGTCTTGCCCGGCGTCCATTTGTTGGACTCCAGGATCACCATCAGGTTCGGGATCGCCGCCAGTTGGCGGTTCTGCCCGAACAGTTCCTGGATCTTGTCGCGCTTCTGCTTGATGCGATCGAGATAGCTGTCCGGCAGCCGTTCGAGCACCCGCTGCCGCAGGCTCTCGCCGCTCACGACGGGATCACCGTCAGCCGCCGCAGCCAATGGAGCGAACGACCCGCAGAGCGGGAGACCGACGAGCGCCGCCACAACGACAGCCCGGCCGCACATGTTGAATTCTCGGCGCATAGAACTCGTCTCCGACGGCTTGCAAAATCCTCGACGGCCCGCAGGCCGCACGGCGATGTTAGTGGAGCACGCGCGTGCGCGCCAGGGGCGTAAACCACGGACGGAGCGCATTAAATTTGCGTAAGCCGCAGGGGTGACATAATGTGGACGCACCCTTTCGACATCTAGCGGATTGTGTAGAATGCGACCGTAGGCAGCCCCGCTTCGGTCGACACGAGCGCAAGATCGCAGACGCGCCGTCCTTCGGACAACGGGTCTGACGGACAACGGGTCTGATTCAAACAGGAGTTCGAAATGAGCCTTCGTATCATGATCGCCGCGTTGACTCTGGCCGGCGCCGCTTCCTTCGTTGCCGCGCCGAGCTTCGCGCAGGACTACAAGGTTTCCAATGAAACCGCTCCCCGCCAGTCGGGCGCCATGCCGATTCCCTCGCTGCAGAGCGGAAAGAAGGGCGAGGCGACCGTGCAGGCCGACACCACGGCCAGCGGCGACACCAAGAAGATGATGCTGGAGCCGTCCGGCCGCGTCGGACCCGACGGCAAGAAATAACGCCAGCGCGGTCCGAAGGACCTCTTTCCATAAAGAGAGGGCGAGTTCGGCCTGGCCGGACTCGCCCTCTTCTTTTGTTGCGTCTTGTTTTGTTGCGTCTTGTTTTGTTGCGCCGTGTCTTGTCGGGTGTCCCCTTGACAGACCGGGCCGCCCGCGGCGGCGTCTCAGGTCACGGCCGCAGCGTCACCGTGATGGTGTTCTGGTTGGGTTGGACGTTGATGCCTTCGAAACCGACCAGCGCTTCATCGCCCGTGCAGGCGTAGTTCTGGGTGATGGTCCGCTCGAACGAGCCCTTGCTGCTGACACAGATGTTGGTGTCGCCGCCCCAGAATTTCTGGCCGTCAGCGGCGAGGCCGAAATAGTAGAACCAGCCCTTGGGAAGACCGGGGACGTCATTGCATCCGGTCGGGACGGCGTACCAGCCGTGCACCATGAAACGGTTGTCCGTCGTGCTCCTGCGGTGCGCCACCGACAGCAGAATGTCGCCGCCGCTGTTATTGCACAGCTTCAATGTAAACGTACCCTGCTGCGCCTCGGCGGGCGCTGCGAGTCCTAATCCAAGCGACAGAGCGATGATGGAAAAAGCCAGCTTCAACGACATGGAGACACTCCTTCGTTCCAAACGCACGGCGGACAATGGTCTGTATTTGCATTCACCTCAAGGGGTTTTTCATGTTCTGCCGCGTTGATGCGCCGTGCCGGCGCGCCGCTGCCGACGAGATCGATTCGATCCGCCGCGCCGGAGCGATAATGCGGCAGCCATAATAATGACGCACCCTTCCGCCAGTCAGCCGGTGGTGTAGGATGGCCATCGCTCCTGCGCCGATGCTTCGATGCGTTCGCGACGGCAGGATGAATTCAGGGCCGCAACGGCAGTCCCGGCGCGACCGATCTTGGGAAACGATCTTGAGAGGAGACTCGCAATGAGCCTTCGTATGATGCTCGCTCCATTGACCGCCGCCGTCCTTGGCGCCGCAGTTTTCGTGCCTGCGGCGGCGGTCGCGGAATCGATGGATCAGCGCCCGGCCGCCCCCACACCGTCGTCGGCGGCGATGCCGCAGACCGGGCCGCAGCAGGTGGGCGCGCCGCGGCCGATGCAGGGAACGCTGGAAGCGGCGAAACCTGATGACGCGGCCAAGGCCGCGGCGGCGCCGCAGCGCACGGCGATCGGCGCAAAGTAGCCGAGTTCGCTGGCGGCCAGCTTGCTGGCGGCTCGACGCCCGAGACACGCGCCTCGACTTGGCGCCTATGCGCGCAAGCGAGACCGGCGTTAACCCGGCGTTCCCTGCATCGAACAAGCAGCACTGGATTCCCTGGCGCGGGAATGAGCGGGTGACGGTGCGGTTCTGCCCAACGAGATACGCTCCAACAGCGATATCATCGAGCGGCAGCGACGCCGGCTTCGTCGCTCGTCATTGCAAGGTGGTGACATAGGAGCCGTATTCCGGCCCCACATAGATCTCGACGAATCCCCTGATCTGCTCGCCCGCCTGGCACTGATAGTTGCCTTCGTTGGTGTGATCGAACGGCCCTGGGAACGCGACACAGGCCGTCATCGTGTTGCCGCCCCAGTAGGTCCCGCGCTCGGTCACGCCATAGAAATAGAACTGGCCGTGCGGATAGCCGCCGAGGTCGAGGCACCCGGGCGTGACGGTGTACCAGCCGTGCGTGCGCCAGGCCGAACTGCCCGCGTCCGCGCGGCTGAGGATGGCCACGAAGATGTTCTCAGCGGTCTGGTTGCAGACCCGGAAAATGAAATAGGGCAAGCCTTGAGCCTGCGCCGGGGCCGAGATGCCGATGCCCACCGACATGCAGACCATGCACAAAATCCACTTCACGGCTGCCATCACACCATCCCCTTCATGTCCGGTCCTGGCGCGAAGCATGATATGGTTTTGCCGCCATCACAAGGGGCCGCGCGCATTTACGACCATTGGCATTCATTGCCTGCAGGCCGGCGGAGCGCGCGCTCGCCGAAGGGGCCGGCGCCTCTACACCGCGAAATAGGCGGTCCACCGTCCATAGGCGACGATCGCGATCCAGCTCGTGAGCGAGATCACGCCGGCAATCCTGCCCGCCGGCGGGACTGCCGCGTCGCGGTCCCAGCTCGCGATGCCGCGGCGGATGATGAACTGAAACACCAGCATGTTGAGGAAGACGAGCGTCATCAGCAGGAACTTCATCCGGAAGGCGTGGTTGTCGACATACTTCACCGCCTGGACCATGAACAACAGGACACCCGTGAAGGCCGACAGCGCAAACGCGCCCCAGGTCCACGGCAGCACCTCCCGGCACAGCCCGGTGACGGAGCTTCTCGTCGAAGCCAGACCGATCAGGCGGAGATCGACGATCGCGATCATGCCGAAGACTACCGCGATCGCGCCCATGTGAATCATCAGGATGGCGGAGAAGCCCCAGGTCGAGTGCGAGATGAAGATCGCGAGCGGCGTCGATTCCAGCCACTTCAAGAACGCCACGAGCGATTGCACCGTCAGCCCCCTCGTCGACCCGTCAGGACGAACCCGACGTCCTCAGCCGAACGCTCCGGCGATCCAGCGCCCTCGCCCCGCGAACGTGACCGCGATCCACAGGAGCAAGGCCGCCGCCGCAATCACGACCGTCATCTTGTGCGCGCCGGCATCGCATGCGCCTGCGGCGCCCTGGCGCCGCACCGCGATCTGCAGCACGGCCGTCGCCGCCATCGCGACCGCCATCAGCAGCATTTTCACCTGGAAGGTCGGATCGGGCAACGTGCGCCGCGGCGCCACGAGGATCAACACGATGCCGGTGACGGTCAGCATGACCATGGCGGCCCAAACCCAGGGCATGAACCGATGCGCGCTCTGCACCAGGGTGTGGGACCGGGCCAGCCCCCAGACCCGCAGGTCGATCATGATGACGGACGACAGCACCATGGCATTCGCCAGGATGTGAAGCGTCTGCATCAGCGGCGTGATCCACCCGATCCGCCGGATCGCCAGGCTCAATGGCAGGCCGGCAATCCATGCAACGATCTCCGCCATGCCGATGGCCCCACCTTGTCCCGACGGTTTTCTGCATCCGGCCTGCGGGCAAGTCCAGGGGCTCTGCGACGCGGAAGCGGCTTCTGCGACGGCGCAGGCGGCGCTAGGATATCGTCAAAGCCGGATCATGGGAGGAATGAATGACACTGCTCGTCCGCCGCCGCGTCGTTCTCGTGGGAGGGCTGGCCTCGCTCGCCGCGATGCGAAGCGCCGCCGCCGCACCGCCGGCCAGCATCGCCGACGGCACCACCATCGGGCGCGAGAAGATGCTGCTCGTGTTGGAGGACGCCGCCGGCCGCATCCTCGCCTTCGATTCATCGACCTATCTTGAAGGCAACCCCACGGGCGTGGCCGACGTGGTGGTGATCGGCTCCTATTGCGGCACGCGCGTGCTGGCGCCGATCTTCAGCCGCGGCGTCAAGGCGGTGATCGCGACCGACGCCGGCATCGGCAAGGACGAAGCCGGCATCAGCGGCCTCGAGCACGGGGAAACGATCGGCGTGCCGGTCGCCGCGATCGCCGCGATGTCGGCGGAGACCTCGAACGGACGCTCGACGCTGCTCGGCGCGATCAGCCGCGCCAATGCGCAGGCGCGCGCGCTCGGCGTCACGCCCGGCATGGTCGCCTACGAAGCGGCGGCGCTGCTGGCCAGGGCGCCGGCCGGCCGCTCGATCCCCACCGCGCTCGGCGTCGAAGAGGCGCCGGTGGTGGTCGAGGAGACGGCCAAAGGCCGCATCTGGGCGACGCCCGGCAGCACCGCGATCAAGGAGAAAATCCCGAACGACGTGTTCTGCAGCGGCGCCAATTCGAGCCGCGTCATGTCCGACGGCGCGCTGCGGATGGCCGCGAAGGGCGCCATCGCCAACGACGCCGGCATCGCCAAGAACAACACCGCGGTCGAAGGCGTCGCCATCCTGGGCGAGAAGGGCATCCCGGCCGCCGCGGTCGCGACCCTGTCGGCGCGGCTCGCCGAAGGCCTGAGCACCTGGAACGACGGCATCATCTCGGTGGTCAATGACGCGGCCGCCAGGCGCGGCGTCAAGGTCGGCATGACCGCCAAGGCGGCGGCGCGGCTGATGCTGGGGTGACGGCCGGCTCGCGGAACACCGCCTCGAGGCACCAGCGCGCGGCCGCGCCGCCGGTCGCGAAGCGCGTGCCCGAGCCGCCGGTCCGACGGCAGAAACCCGGCGGAAACCATAGGGTTGGCCATTGAGGGTCGGGTAACGTTCCCGCGCTAGGGTTGCGTGTCGGCGACACGAGCATCAGCGCATGACCACTCTTGATCTGAGGGCCGAGGGCCAGGCGGCAGAGCGCGGCGCGCAACTCGCGCAATGGACGCGCGTGCTGTGCGTGCTGTTCTTCTTCTCCGGCTTTCCGGCGCTGATCTATCAGCTCACCTGGCAGCGCGCGCTGTTTCGCATCTTCGGCGTCAACATCGAGTCGGTGACCATCGTCGTCACCGCCTTCATGCTGGGGCTGGGGCTCGGCAGTCTCGCCGGCGGCTGGCTGTCGAAACATCGCCGCGTCGCGCTGCTGCCGCTGCTGGCGGCGATCGAGCTCCTGACCGGAGTTTTCGGCGTGTTCTCGCTCGCGATCTTCGACCAGGTCGGCACCCTCACCGCCGGCTGGCCGCTGCTCGCGATGGGCGCCGTCAACCTCGCGCTCGTGATCGTGCCGACGCTGCTGATGGGCGCGACGCTGCCGCTCCTGGTCGGCCATCTGGTGCGCCGCTCGGGCAACGTCGGCGGCGCGGTGGGCCTGCTCTATCACGTCAATACGCTGGGCGCGGGCGCCGCCTGCCTCGCCTGCATCGTGCTGCTGTTCCCGTTCCTCGGCATGCAGGGCGCGATCTACGCGGCGGTCGCGCTCAACGCCGCGGTGGCGGCGGGCGCGCTCGTGATGCATTGGCGCGAACGGCACGCGCCGGAGGGGGCGCTGGCGCCGGCCATGGCGAGCGGACGCAAGCCGCTGATCGGCTTTGCCTGGGTGCTCGCGCTGGCGGCCGCCGGCGGCTTCGTCTCGCTCTCCTACGAGATCTTTCTCTTTCGCACCGTGTCCTATGCCTCGGGCTCGAGCGCGACCGCCTTCGCCGCCACGCTCAGCGCCTTCCTGGTCGGGCTCGCCTCGGGGTCGCGTCAGGCCGGCGTGCATTGCGAGACGTTATCGCGCGAGGAATCGATGCGGCGCGCCCTGCGCGCCCTGATGGCGGCGAACCTGCTCGGGCTCGTGTTCCTGCCGTTGCTCGATCACCTGGCCTGGCTCGACCGCGGCGTGATCGGCGTCGCCATGCTGATGACCTACTTCATCGCCCGCTTCTGGGGCTCGCTGCTGCCCTATCTCGCCGAGCTCGGCGTCAGCGCCGACGGCGATGCCGGGATGCAGACCGCGCAGCTCTACCTCGCCAACATCCTGGGCGCCGCGGCGGGCTCGATCCTCACCGGCTTCGTGCTGATGGACCGCCTGAGCCTCGCCGGCCTCGCGGCGGTGCTGATGCTGTTCGGCCTGCTGTGCGCGTGCCTCCTGGTGGCGGCGCTCGACCTGCCGCGCTGGCAGAAGCTCGCGCGCATGGGCGTCGCGGCAGTGCTCGCGGTGCTCGCCCTCGCGGTGGCGCCGCGCTGGTCCGAGCACGTCCTGGAGAACCTGCAATGGAAGGGCGCGGCCAACGCCAAGCCGTTCGTGCAGGTGGTCGAGAACCGCAGCGGCATCATCACCGTCGATGCGGACGGCACCGTGTTCGGCCACGGCATGTATGACGGCCGCTTCAACACCGATCTCAAGCACGATAGCAACGGCATCATCCGGCCCTACGCGCTCTCGCTGTTCCACCCCGCGCCGCGCGCCGTGCTGATGATCGGCCTGTCGTCGGGCTCCTGGGCGCAGGTCATCGCCAATAACCCCGACGTGGCGAGCCTCACCATCATCGAGATCAATCCGGGCTATCTCACGCTGATCGCGCAGGCGCCGGAAGTGGCTTCGGTGCTGCGCAATCCCAAGGTCAAGATCGTCACCGACGACGGACGACGCTGGCTGCGGCTCAATCCGGGCCAAAAGTTCGACGCCATCGTGTCGAACACGACCTGGCACTTCCGCGCCAACGTCACCAACCTGTTGTCGCGCGAATTCCTCGACCTCGTGCGCGGCCACCTCAATCCGGGCGGCGTGTTCTTCTACAACACCACCGATTCCGACCGCGTCCAGCGCACCGGCTGCCTCGCCTTCGCGCACGGGGCGCGCTTCACCAATCACATGGTGGTGGCGGCCACTCCGATCGACTTCGACTTCGCGCGCTGGCGCCGCGTCCTCGAATCCTACCGGATCGACGGCCGCCCGATCTTCGATCCCGCTCGCGGCGAGGACGGCGCCGTGCTTGACCGGCTGGTCGCGATGCAGGCAAGCCTCGCGCCCGGCGAGATCGCGCGCGAGCGGCCGATCGAGCGCTGCCCTGACATCCTGGCGCGCACCGCCGGCAAGCGCCCCGTGACCGACGACAACATGGGCAGCGAGTGGCGCTATTTCATCGGGCTGGAGTGATCGCGGCCCCGCGTCAAGAGTTTCGTCCCAAGCCGATCTCGCTCAATGAGCGGCTGATCAGGGAACGCCATTTTGAGCCTCGCCGACGCGCATCTTCCAGCGCGTCGGAAAATCGGTGCGGATCGTTTTCGTTGAGCACGGCGATCAATTCCTTCGCCTGTGCAAGGTCCTTCCGGTGCTTGATCGACGTCTCGATGCGTACCTGCGCGACGATGAGCTTGTGCACGGCATAGCGCGCGGGCTGCGGCACAGCGACTTCAACACCCGCTCCATACAAAGCGACCGCCGTGACCGGTTCTTGAAACAAGTACTCGAGATAACGCAGAGGCTGGGCGCTGCATTGCAAGCCGGCAAGCCGAACCGCGCGTTCCTCATCGGCGCGCTTGCGGTAGCGTGTGATCACATCAACTTCGAAGCCGGCGGAGGACCGGAACCGTCGTGGCGGGCTGCGCGGGTCTAGGCCTAATTGCGATACAAAGGTCGGGTCAGCGCGCTTGAGGATATCGAGCAACGTTTCGTCGGCCATTGCACTCGTCACGGCCAGCGAGGCGACGGCGAGATCAGCATCCTCCGTCGACATCGCAGCATGCGATAGCGCCACTCCAACCAGCGGCGAGTAAAGCGCATAGGCTGCAGTTCCTACCAGCACGACGCCACCCTGGAAGAGCCCCGCCTTCGCGAGGACCTCCAAGAGGCGGCCGACATATAAAGTCGGCGCCGGCAAACCCATACGCTTGAGCGTCGACACCGTCGTGCGCCGTAGCTTCGCTGCCTGCTCGGCGCGCCTTATGTCGTCGGCCTTGCGCTGGACATTTGGATCGTCGGCCGGACCGAGATAGGTTTGCAAGCGGGTGGCGCCGTGCTTCTCCGTGACATAGAGATAGCGCTTTGAACGCGCGACCTGAGTAAAGATCGAACCGGCTCGCGTCGATGAAAAGCTCATGCCCTGCGCCAGATTGGCATAAAGGGTCTGGGCACTGAGAGGGAGCGGCTGCATGAGCTCGTTATAGACAGTTTTTCAAAACTGTCTATAACGAGATACGCTCCAACAAGGTCAAGCTCGGGGACCTATCGAGTTTAAGGAGACAGGGAATGTCCAAGCAACGCCGGCCACCGCAGCTCAGCAAGCCGCCCCTGCGCTCGCAATTGTGGTTCGACAATCCGAGCGATCCGGGATCGACCGCGCTCTATTTCGAGCGCTACCTCAATTACGGCTATACCACCGAGGAGCTGCGCTCGGGCCGGCCGATCGTCGGCATCGCGCAGAGCGGCTCCGATCTGTCGCCCTGCAACCGGCATCACCTGCAGCTCGCGCAGCGGGTGCGCGAAGGCATCCGCGACGGCGGCGGCATCGCGTTCGAATTTCCCATGCATCCGATCCAGGAGACCGGCAAGCGGCCGACCGCGGCGCTCGATCGCAATCTCGCCTATCTCGGCCTGGTGGAGGTGCTCTACGGCTACCCGCTCGACGGCGTGGTGCTCACCACCGGCTGCGACAAGACCACGCCGGCCGCGATCATGGCGGCGGCGACCGTGAACATCCCGGCGATCGTGCTCTCGGGCGGGCCGATGCTCAACGGCTGGTGGAAGGGCGAGCGCGCCGGCTCCGGCACCATCAAATGGGCGGCGAGCCAAAAGCTCGCGACCGGCGAGATCGACTTTGCGGAATACATGGAGACGGTGGCGTCGGCGGCGCCGTCGAGCGGCCATTGCAACACCATGGGCACCGCCTCGACGATGAACGCGCTCGCCGAGGCGCTCGGCCTGTCGCTACCCGGCTGCGCGGCGATCCCGGCGCCCTATCGCGAGCGCGCCCAGATGGCCTATCGCACCGGCGTGCGCGCGGTCGAGATCGTGCGCGAGAACCTGAAACCCTGCGATATCCTCACCCGCAAGGCGTTCGAGAACGCGATCGTCGCCTGCTCGGCCATCGGCGGCTCGACCAACGCGCCGATCCATATCAATGCGATCGCGCGCCACGCCGGCGTGCCGCTTGCGATCGAGGACTGGGAGGCGCTCGGCTATGACGTGCCGCTGCTCGTCAACATGCAGCCGGCCGGCAAGTATCTCGGCGAGGACTATCACCGCGCCGGCGGCCTGCCGGCGGTGCTCAACGAACTGCTCAAGGCAAAGCGGCTGCACGCCGATGCGCCGACCATCAACGGCAAGACCATCGGCGAGAACGTGCGGCGCGCCAAGGTGGCGGATGCCGACGTCATCCGCCCCTACGGCAAGCCGATGAAGGAGAAGGCCGGCTTCAAGGTGCTCAAGGGCAACCTGTTCGACTCCGCGATCATGAAGATCAGCGTGATCTCGGACGAGTTCCGGCAGCGCTACCTGTCCGACCCGAAGGATCCGAACGCCTTCGAAGGCCGCGCCGTCGTGTTCGATGGACCGGAGGACTATCATCGCCACATCGACGATCCGGCGCTCAAGATCGACGCCGCCACAATGCTGTTCATGCGCGGCGCCGGCGCCATCGGCTATCCAGGCTCGGCCGAGGTCGTGAACATGCAGCCGCCCGCCGCGCTGATCAAAAAGGGAATCACGTCATTGCCTTGCATCGGCGACGGGCGCCAGTCCGGAACGTCAGGCTCGCCCTCGATCCTCAACGCGTCGCCGGAGGCGGCGGCGGGCGGCGGGCTCGCCTTGCTCGAGACCGGCGACCGCGTGCGCATCGACCTCAACAAGGGCACCGCCGATATCCTCATTTCCAAATCCGAGCTCGCCGGGCGCCGCGCCGCCCTGCAAAAGCGCGGCGGCTACCAATATCCGCCGAGCCAGACGCCATGGCAGGAAATCCAGCGCGACATGGTCGACCAGCTCGCCGGCGGCATGGTGCTCAAGCCGGCGGTCAAGTACCAGCGCGTCGCGCAGACCAGCGGCACGCCGCGCAACAGCCATTGAGCGCGGCGCGATGAGGGACGATCCTGGACGGCCGCCCCGGCCGCGACGCTTCGCGACGGCGCCGATCGGCGCGCTTGCCATCGTGGCGCTGGCGGCGATCGGCTTCGCCTTCACCATCGCGGCGTTCTATCCCGGCTACATGACCAACGACGCCGGCTACGTCTACGGCTTCATCAAGGACTGGCGCTTCGGCGACTGGCAATCGCCGGTGATGAGCATGCTGTGGTGGCTGGTCGACCCGATCGCGCCCGGCTCGGGCAGCATGTTCCTCCTGATGGCGACGCTGTACTGGGCGGGCTTCTCGCTGGTGGCGCTGACGGTGGCGCGCCGGTCGGTCTGGCTCGGAATGGTCGTGCCGCTGCTCGCGCTGTCGCCGCCGGCGTTCATGCTGCTGGCGATGATCTGGCGCGACATCTTGTTCGGCGTGGCCTGGCTGCTGGCCGTCGCCATTGTTTATGCGGGCACCGATCGCCGCACCGCCGTCCGCCTGGCGGCGCAGGCGCTGGCATTCGTGCTCCTCGGCTTCGGCATCCTGCTGCGGCCGACCGCGATCGCGGCGGCGCCATTCCTCGCGGCCTATCTGATCTGGCCCACGCGCTTTAACGGCAAGCAGCTGGCGCTGCTGTTCCTGCCTGCGCTGGTGCTCGGCTATGCGCTCGTCCACCTCGTCTATTACGTCGTCATCGACGTCAAGCGCGAGAACCCGCTGCATTCGCTGCTGGTGTTCGACCTCGGCGGCATCACCCAGTTTTCCGGCGAGAACCAGTTCCCGGTGCAGTGGAGCGCGGAGGAAACGGCTCTCCTGACCAGCCGCTGCTACAACCCCGACCGCTGGGACAGCTATTGGACCATCGAGCCCTGCCGCTTCGTGATGGCGCGCCTCGAGCGTTCGGACGATGTCATCTTCGGCACGCCGCGGCTGGTCGAGGCCTGGAGGCGAGCGGTCTTCGCGCACCCGCGCGCCTATCTGCGGCACCGGCTGACGTATTTCGGGCATTTCCTGGCGGATTCAAACCTCACGCTCGAGCTCTATCGGGCGGACGATCCGGCCAAGACTCCGCTGGCGCGCAATCCCATCTTCAAGGCGCTCGTTGCCCTCCATGACAAGCTCAAGCCGACCGTGCTGTTTCGCGCCGGGTCCTGGCTGCTGCTCGCCATCGCGGTCTGCGCCCTCGCCTGGCGGAGGCGCGCGACACCGTCCGGAGCCTTCGCCATCGGCGTCACCGGTTCGGCGGTCGTCTATGTGATGACGTTCGCCCTGGTCGGGGTCGCTGGCGATTTCCGCTATGCGTATTGGGCGGTGCTCGCGAGTCTCGCGGGCGCAGGCGCCGCCATCGCGGCGTGGCGGGAAGCGCGATCCTGACGAGCAGAGATCGTCGGCGCTTCTGCGCTAAGCACGCGGACGCATCAGCGTCTGGTTTTCGAGCAGCCGCGCAAAGACGCCGCCGGCTTCGGCAACGACGCTCTCGATGATGGCATGGCCGAGGTCCGGCGTCGCCGCCGTCGCATCGCCGATGATGCCGCCCTGCGCCAGCCGCGGATCGTCGGTGCGCCAGGGCCAGGTCACGCCGCGCTCGAAGATGAGCGACTGGATCGCCGCCGGCGGCGTGTCGGGCCGTGTTGCAAGATCGCGCCGGACCGTGCCGGGCGCGAGCGCGAGCATCACCGAGGTCTCGCTGCGGCCGCCATGGACATCGGGTGGCGTGCCGGCCGCATCGACCTTGGCGAGGTCGAAGGGATGGATCACGCAGGCGTTGAGCGCGAAGTCGCCGTGAAACTCGTGCAGCAGGTTTTCCAGGATGCCGCGGTTGCCGCCGTGGCCGTTGACGATCGCGAGATTGCGCGCCGGCAGCGCGCGCACGAGCTCGCGCGCGAGCTCCCGCATCAATGTCGCAAAAGCCTGCACCGAGAGCGACAGCGTGCCGGCCGCCCAGTCGTGCTCGCGCGACAGGCCGAGCGGCAGCGTCGGCAACTGCCACAGGTCGAACTCCTCGCCCCAGCGCGCGACCATGCGGCGCGTCAGGCCCTCGGCCACGATCACGTCGGTGTTGAGCGGCAAATGCGGCCCGTGCTGCTCGATGGCGCCGAGCGGCAGGCAGAGGATCGAGCTCGCGCGCAGATGCGCGGAGACCTCCGCCGACGTCAGCTCTGCGATCGATCGGCTCATGGGCGCGCGGGCCATGCGGCGGCGGCCGGGGGCTAGGACGTGCGGTCCCCGCCGACCGGTTCGCTCGAGGTCTCGGCCGGCTCGGCACGCGCCGCCAGCAGATGATCGAGCTTGTGGCCGGCGCGCGTCGCCTTGGCGGTGAGATAGCGGCGGTTGTCGGCGTTGACGGACCCGTGCAGCGGGATGCGCCCGGTCACCTCGATACCGGCCTGGGTGAGGCCGGCGAGCTTGGCCGGATTGTTGGTGAGGACGCGCACCCGCGTGCAGCCCAGCACCTCCAGCATGCGCGCCGCCACGCCATAGTCGCGCTCGTCGTCATCGAAGCCGAGTGCCGCGTTGGCATCGAGGGTGTCGAGGCCTTCGTCCTGGAGCTGATAGGTGCGCATCTTGTTGGCAAGGCCGAGCCCGCGGCCTTCCTGCTCGAGGTAGAGAATGATGCCGCCGCCCTGTTCCTCGATCTGGCCGAGCGCGAGGCGAAGCTGATCGCCGCAGTCGCAGCGGCGCGAGCCGAACACGTCCCCGGTCAGGCACGCCGAATGCAGGCGCAGCGGGACCGGTTGCGACAGGTTCGGCGTGCCGACGATCACCGCGACCGAGCTGCCGCCGATGGCGTCGCGGAAGATCACGAAACGCGCCGGCAGCGCGCCCTTGAGCGGGATGATCGCTTCGGCGGCAACATTGAGCGAGGCGATCGCGGCCTGGCGGAACTGCGCGACGGCATCGGCGGCGACGCACATCAGCGGCGGATCGCAAACCGGCGAGGCGGCCGCATCGGCGTCGGCGACGAGCAGCGCCGGCAACCGCTGCGCAAGCTTGGCGAGCTCGATCGCCGCCCCCGCCACCTTGCCGGCCGGAACCACGTCGAAGGCGCGCTCGACCCGGGCGTCGGCGACGACCGCGAGGATCGCGGCCGCGCTGTCGGTGCCCTCGACCACCAGGCCCAGGGGTCCGGCGGCCGCCAGCCCGAGCGCCTGCGCCCGGCGCGCGGTCACGACCAGGTGCGGCGTCGCCGGCCGGCAAAGCCGCCGGAACGACGCCAACAGCGCGTCGCTCATGCCGTCGACGGGCATGGCAAGAAGGCGCTCGTTCGAACCTGTAATGATCACCGGCCGACCGGAGCGGAATTCCGCTAATCCGCGTTCGACCGCGATATGGTCGGGCGTGCCGAACAGCCCCGCCAACCCGGTTAAGTCACTATCAGTCACGGACCACTCGTCTCCCGTCATCCATACAAGAATCCCGTAATCGCGGAGGGAGTTCCTCAGGTACGCTGACGGGCAATACTGGCGTTTTCACGATTTCACGCTCCAAACATCATGGCACGATGACAAACAAACCGAAAGAACCATTCGTCACCGTCACTCCCAAGCGTGGGCAGCCTCCCCGGCGCCAGGCGCCGGCCATGGTCGATCCCGCGCCAGGACGAGACCCGGGCAGCCGTTCCTGGGCGGCCGTTCCCCGCACGTTCCGGCAGTCGCAGCGCCCGCTGCCGCAGCCCTGGCAGGATATGTTCGGGCCGCTGCGCCAGGGCGCGGTCGACGACCTGATGGTGGTCGGCCAGTTCGGCCAGTCGATCGATGCGCGAATAGCCACCGCGAGCGGCCATTCCCATTACATCAACGGCGCCGCCGGGCTCGCCCATCTGCACCGCCTGCGGGCGCTGGTCGATGCGGTCGTGGTCGGGGTGGGCACCGCGCTGGCCGACGATCCGCAACTCACGGTGCGGCGGGTCGCGGGCCCAAGCCCGGCCCGGGTGGTGATCGATCCCAACGGCCGGCTGCCGCCGACGGCCCGGCTGTTCGCCGACGACGGCGTGCGCCGGCTGGTGTTCACCGGCAAGCCGCGCCCGAAATTGCCGGCCGGCGTCGAGGTCGTGCGGCTCGCCCGGGCCGGGCGTCATATCGCGCCGGCGGCGATGCTGGAGGCGCTCGCCGAGCGGGGCTTGCGCCGGATCCTGATCGAGGGCGGCGCCGACACGGTATCGCGCTTCCTGGCCGCGCGCTGCCTCGACCGGCTGCACGTGGTGATCGCCCCGATCATCATCGGCGACGGCCGCTCGAGCGTCAGCTTGCCGGCGATCGCGCGCATCGATCAGGCGCTGCGCGTGCCGATGCGCGTGCACGTCCTGGGCGAGGAGGTGCTGCTCGACTGCGACCTCGGCGCTCAGCGGATCGGGATCGGCGTCGCGAAGAAATCGACGTGACCGACGCGCATGCCGGCGAGCCCCTTGTTCACCAGCTCGCGGCGGCGCACCAGCCAGGCTGCGATCGCGGCAGCCGGCAGGTCGCCAAGCTCGCTCGCGGCATTCGCCCAGCCGGTGAGCACGTCGGACTGGATTTCGCGGTCGTGCGGACCGAAGATCCACTCGGACGAGCCGGGCATCACCTTGTATCCGACGCGCTCGAAACCGCGCAGCGCGCGCAGGCCCGCCTCCGGTCCGAGCGCGGGGCCAAAGCCCTTGTCGCGGCGCTGGTGCCGGTTCACCGCCGCGATGATTTCCAGGTCGAACGGCTCGGCGGGTTCGAGCGCGGCGCGGCCGTTATAGGTGAGCGCCGCATAGACCGGGAGCCGGCGCGCCGCGCATTCGACCGCGAGCCGCTCCAGCCATTCGGCCGAAACGAGATCGAGCAGCGCCGACGTGGTAACCAGATCGATCGGCCCGTCGAGCGCGAGTTCGAGATCGCACACGAGGTCGATGGTGCGGGCCGCGACCGCAAGCTGGGGCGGGCGTCCCAGCGCCGCCGCCTGCGCCAGCAGGCCGAGGTCGTTGTCGACCAGTCGCCAGTTCTGCCGCGCCGGCAGTCTTGGCCCGAGCGCGCGTAACGTCGCGCCGGTGCCGCAAGCCAGATCGACCACGGACACCGAAGGCTCGCCGCGAAAGATGTCGGCCACTGCGTCGAGCACGCCGGCATCGCGCGCCTTCTGATCGTAGGGCTCGCGCAGCGCCAGCCAGCGGGCGGAAAAGCCGCTCATGCGACGCCGTCCAGCACGCGCGCGAAGATCACCGCGGACCCGTTCCAGGTCGGAAACGTGGCCGCCGCGGCGCGGGCGCCGGCCGCGAGCCGCGCGCGTTCCGCCGGGCTCTCGATCAGCCGGCGCAGCGTGCCGGCGAGCGCGTCCACGTCGTCGGGCGGCACAAGCACGCCGGCGCCGGCCGGCACCGTGTCCGGGATCGCGCCCGCAGTCGTGCCCACGACCGCAAGCCCGTGCGCGATCGCCTCGGTGAAGGCCATGCCGTAGCCCTCGTAACGCGAAGGCAGCACGAACAGATCGGCGGCAGCGTAGAGCGTGGCAAGCCGTTCCGGCGTGACCGGACCGGTGAAGGTGATGCGGCCGGCGAGGTCATGCCGCGCGATGTCGGCGTCGAGCCGGCGCGCGGTGTCGGGACTGCGGCCGCGGTCGCCGGCGATGACCAGACGCCAGCGACGATCGGCGAGCCGTGCCAGCGCGGCGACGAGCACGTCATAGCCTTTGCGCGGAACCACCGCGCCGACCGACAGGATGGTCACGACATCGCTCGACGGGCGCGGGACCGGCGCCACGCGATCGGTGCCCGGCGGCGCCACCGTGATCTTGTCCGCCGGCACGCCGAAGTCGGCGGCGAGGAGCCGCGCCGTCGCCGCGCTGGTGGCGATGACGCGATCGGCCGTGGCGAGCGCCGCCCGTTCACTGTGGCGCAGCACCGCCGCTTCCGCCGCGCTCAGCCCGGTTTCAAGCGCGAGCGGATGGTGCACCAGCGCCACCAGCGGATGATCGTCATGGAGCTTGCGCGCCTCCTGCGCCAGCACGCCGAAGGCGAGCCCGTCGATCACGATCAAGCGTCCGCAAGGCAGCGCGGCAAGGCGCGTGAAAGCCTCGGCGCGCGCGTCCGGCGTCGGATGCGGGAAGCCATCGCCGATATCGAGCACATCGACCTTGAATCCGAGCGCGGACAGCTCGGCGATGATGCGGCGATCATAGACATAGCCTCCCGTCGGCGTGGCCAGATCGCCCGGCACGGCGAACGCAACCGTTTTCACCACAAGGGCGCCTCGTACCAGGCGCGCGCGGAGGGCGATTCCGCGACCGTGACGCGGATCGCGTTGAGCTCGCGCGGCTCGCGCCCGAGCCTGCCGCTGCGTGCCGCGTCGGCGAGCAGGTCGAACACATATCTGGTGAGGAACTCGGTCGTGGTGTTGGTGCCCTTGAACTGCGGCAGGGCGTCGAGGTTGCGATAGTTGAGCGGCTTGAGCGCGGCCTTGAGCACGTCCTGCGCGCAGCCGATGTCGACCACGATGCCATTCTTGTCGAGCGCGTCGGCGATGAAGGCGGCGCGCAACACGAAGGTCGCGCCGTGCAGTTCCTGCGCGGGGCCAAAGACTTCGCCCTTGAAGGAATGCGCGATCATGATCTGGTCGGAGACTTCAACCGCGTACACCACTACCTCTCAATCGGCTTGCTGCTGGGCGCCCTTCCTCCGGGTTCCGGAGGCGTCCGCGAGGGGGCCTCCGCGCAACCGGCGGTTACCTTGGCATCACCCCCCGCCGTCGGATGCGATCATAAACGGATTCCAATGCAATGGTGACAGTCAAGTGACGAAAACGCTGCCGTGAGATGTACAATTATAAGAATATACGCGCGTAAATTGTAGTTGAAGCCAATCGCAAGCTATTTATCCAAGCTGGTCATCTCAATCGTTTGACAATAGTTCTTTTGACGCACTACTAGGCGGGGTATTTTCATCGTCAATGACCAGAGGAGAGCGCGCGCATGAGAACGACGACATCGTGGACGGCCCTATCCGCAATGGTGGCAACCTTGACGCTGGTCTCGGCGGCGCAAGCGGTCTCGCCCCGCACGTTCGTCAGCAGCACGGGCAGCGACACCAACACGGCGAGCAACTGCGCGCGGACCAGTCCCTGCCGCACGTTTGCTTCCGCCTACTCTGTCACCTCGGCTGGCGGCGATATCGTCGCGCTGGATGCCGCGGGCTACGGCACGCTCACGATCACGTCGGGAGTCAACATCCTTGGAACGGAAGGCGCCTTCATCTCGGTGGGAACCGGTACCACTGGCATCACCGTCAACGCCGGCAGCGGCAGCGGCAACCTCGTTGTGCTGCGCAACCTTCAGTTCACCGGAGCCGATGCGGCGAACACCAATGGTGTCGTGGTGAACTCCGGCCGGGTCATCATTGAACAGTCCAATTTCAGGCGGCTGGCGAAGGCCTTGACCGTCAATAGTTCGAAGGTGGACGTCGTCGACGGCTCCATCGTCGGCAACACCACCGCCGTTGTGACGACCGGCCCGGGAGTCGATCCCAACCAATTCCCCATGAGCGGTGGAACAACCCAGGTCCGTCTCTCTCGCGGAGCGGTCCTGGACAACGGGACGGCGTTCTTCATGACTGATCCCGGTCTGGTTAATGCTTCCACCCAAAACCTGGTCACCATCCTGGCGTACCATCAGGCGGGCGGGATGACCACCGTGGTGGCGGGCAATACCACCTACATCGCCGGAACCGGGTCCTGCACCAGCGACCCTAATAATTGTCAGAGAATCGGGCGCTTCGACTCTGACGTGACGGGCAATACCAAGTAGGCGTCCCTCGGACCTTGCATGCTTCGTCCTGGCCGGTCGCTCACGCCGAGCGACCGGCCAGGATTTTTAGTCGCTCTCTCCCTCCCGAGGAAACGTCAAGGAGAACGGCGCGGCGAACGCAACCGTCTTCACCACAAGGGCGCCTCGTACCAGGCGCGCGCGGAGGGCGATTCCGCGACCGTGACGCGGATCGCGTTGAGTTCGCGCGGCTCGCGCCCGAGCCTGCCGCTGCGTGCCGCGTCGGCGAGCAGGTCGAACACATATCTGGTGAGGAACTCGGTCGTCGTGTTGGTGCCCTCGAACTGCGGCAGCGCGTCGAGATTGCGATAGTTGAGCGGCTTGAGCGCGGCCTTGAGCACGTCCTGCGCGCAGCCGATGTCGACCACGATGCCGTTCTTGTCGAGCGCCTCGGCGATGAAGGCGGCGCGCAACACGAAGGTCGCGCCATGCAGTTCCTGCGCGGGGCCAAAGACTTCGCCCTTGAAGGAATGCGCGATCATGATCTGGTCGGAGACTTCAACCGCGTACACGGCTACCTCTCAATCGGCTTGCTGCCTGCTGCTCGGCTGCCTTCCTCCTTGTTACGGAGGCGGATGGAGATAGCCCGGCAGCGCCCGGAGTCCGCGAGCTTGCCTTCGCGCAACCGGCGGCTGCCTTGGCATCCCCCCCCGGTCAGATGCGATCATAAACGGATTCGAATGCAATGGTGACAGTCAGGTGACGGAACCCACCGCCGTGAGATGTACAATCATAAGCATACACTCGGGGAAATTGAATTTAACGCCAGCCGCAAGCTGTTTATCCAAGCTGGTCATCTCAATCGTTTGACAATAGTTCTTTTGGCGCACTACTAGGCGGGGTATTTTCATCGTCAATCACCAGAGGAGAACGCGCGCATGAGAGCGACGACATCGTGGACGGCCCTATCGGCGGCAATGGTGGCGACCTTGACGCTGGTTTCGGCGGCGCAAGCGGCTTCGATACGCACGTTCGTCAGCAGCACGGGCACGGATACCGGGGTCTGCTCGCGGACGAGTCCATGCCGCACCTTTAATTTCGCCTACGGCCTTACCTCGCCTGGCGGCGAGATCGTCGCGCTCGATTCCGCTGGCTTCGGCGGTGTCACGAACATTACAACGGCAGTCACCATCGTGGGGGCGGTTGGCGGCGCCGGTGTCGCGGTCGCGACGGGCGCCACCGGATTTACCATCAATGCCGGCGGCAGCGATGTGGTCGTGCTGCGCAACCTTCAGATCAGTGGGTCCGCGCCGTTGATGAACACAGGTATCAAACTGAACAGCGGCCGGCTGCACCTTGAAAACTCCAGCTTGTCACGGCTGGAGAACGGCTTGAACGTAACGACCTCGAAGGCGACACTCGTCAATACCGATATCATCGCCAACACGAAAGGCATTGTCACAACGGGAACCGGCGTGGATCTCGGTATCGCTCCGTTCACAGGCACGACGTGGGTCGTCATGAACAGGGGAAACGTTGTGCACAATGCGACGGCGTTCTTCATGCACGATCCCGGCGCGAACTTGTTCACAATCGTGTCGTTGAGAATCGGTAGCTCCTTATCAACGTTCCACGCAGGCAACACAGTGTTGATGGCCGGAGACGGCGCCTCATGCGCCAGTTCCTGCACGCAGTTGGGGGGATATGACGAGCAAACCGGGTTTACCTTTAACTAGGACCCGCTTCGGATGGTCCCTGCCATCGTGAACGCAGAGCTGCCCGCACGCATGGCCCGCCAGCTCCCATCCTGATGGGATCTTTCAGCCAGTCGCTGATGCAGCGACTGGCTGACGCTTTTGCCGAGGTCAGAAAGGCGTTCTTTCGCCTAGAGCACGTTCAGTTTCCTTGAAACCGAACGTGCTCCAGGACTCTTGCGCTGGTCGCATTTTCGACGGAAAACCGGATTCCACTTTTCCTGAAAATGCTCTAATCGCCCGGATAACGGATCAGCGGACAGCGCGCGTCCGCATTCTCCGCGAGCAACGCCGGCAGTCGCCTCGGCAAGTCCTCGAAATCAGTCGCCGGCGCAAGCAGCGCGTCGAGCGCCGGATCGTCGAGCAGCGCCAGCGCGGCCGCAAGCCTGCGCCGGTGCGTCCAGCGCGGACGGCGCGTGGGCGCGATCTTACCGACCTGGCTCGCGACAAGGCGCAGCCGCCGGCTGTGAAACGCGCCGCCGAGCGGCACCGTCACGTCGCCCGCACCATACCAGCTCATCTCCACGACGGTCGCTTCCTCACCGGCAATCCGCAGCGCGGTCGCGAGACCCGCGCCGTTGCCGCTGGCGTGAAAGACCAGATCGCAATCGCTGGGCGCACCGTCCGGCGTTGCGAAGCCAGCGCCGAGCGCGTGCGCAAGCTCGGCGCGCGCCGGCGCGACATCGACGACCGTCACCTCGGCGCCCGGCAGCCTGGTGCAAAGCCGCGCCACCAGAAGCCCGACGGTGCCGCCGCCGACCACCGCGATGCGGTCGGCCGGGCCGGCCGTCCCGTCCCAGAGCGCGTTGAGCGCTGTCTCCATGTTGGCGGCGAGCACCGCGCGCGCCGGCGGAACGCCGTCAGGAACCGGCACCACGGCGTCGGCCGGCAGCGTGAACGCGTCCTGATGCGGATGCAGCGCGAACACGATCCGGTCGCGCAACAGCCCCCCCTTAGGCCCCTGCTCGACCCGCCCCACGGTCGCATAGCCGTACTTGACCGGGAACGGGAAGGCACCGCCCATGAACGGCCCCCGCATGCGCTCGAATTCGCTCTCGGGCACCCGGCCGCCGGCAACCAGGCGCTCGGTCCCCCGGCTGACGGCGCCGTAGAGTGCGCGCACCCGCACCTCGCCGGCCGCGGGCTCGGCCAAAGGCTCATCCCGCAGTTCGGAACGGCCGGGCCCGACGTGCCAGAGGGCTTTGGCCTGCATTGATCGCTCTTTCGCCACGTTGCGGATGGGGCTTGGGGCGGCGGGCCGCAAGCGATATCCTCACCGCCCCTTAATAGACACGCAAAGCCACATGGTCGAACAGTCCCTTGGCGACGAGGCATTCATCGCCGCGCCGTCGCCCGTGCTGCTGCGCCGGCGGGCGCTGTTCGCCGTGCTCGTGCTGCTGACGGTCGCGGGCCTGGTCGCGCTCGCCGCTTTCGCGCTGTCGCCGGGCGGCTTCGGCGCCGTCGATATCGTGCTGATCGTGCTCTTTGCGGTGACGCTGCCCTGGTATGTGATCGGCTTCTGGAACGCCACCATCGGGCTTGTGATCATGCGTTTTGCGCCCGATCCGGTGGCGGCGGTTTTGCCGGCCGCCGCCGGCGTGCGCGGCGACGAGCCGATCACGGCGTCGACCGCGATCCTCCTGTGCGTGCGCAACGAGCCGCCCGAGCGCGTCGTGCGCCACCTCGCGCCGCTGCTCGCGGGCCTCACCGCGAGCGGCCAGGCGCCCCGGTTCCATGTCTATGTGCTCAGCGACACCGGCGAGGCTGCGATCGCCGACGCCGAGGAAGCCTGTTTCACGGCGCTGGCGCGCGCCTGCGAAGGCCGCATCGCGGTCACCTATCGCCGGCGCCTCGCCAATACCGGCTACAAGGCGGGCAACATCCGCGACTTCTGCGAACGCTGGGGCCAGGACCACACGCTGGCGGTCATGCTCGATGCCGACAGCGTGATGACCGCCGACGCGGTGCTGCGGCTCGTGCGCATCATGCAGGCCGATGCGCGGCTCGGCATCCTGCAGAGCCTCGTGACCGGCATGCCGTCGACCAGCGCCTTCGCCCGCATCTTCCAGTTCGGCATGCGGCTCGGCATGCGCTCCTACACCATCGGCAGCGCCTGGTGGCAGGCCGACTGCGGGCCCTATTGGGGCCACAACGCCGCCGTGCGCATTGCGCCGTTCGTGGCGCATTGCCGGTTGCCGGTGCTGGCCGAGGGCGCGCTGGTCGGCGGCCACGTGCTCAGCCACGACCAGATCGAGGCGGTGCTGATGCGGCGCGCCGGATTTGAAGTGCGCGTGCTGCCCGAGGAAGGCGCGAGCTGGGAGGAGAACCCGCCGACGCTGCTCGAATTCATCCGGCGCGACCTGCGCTGGGCGCAAGGCAACATGCAGTATTGGCCGTATCTCGTTATGCCCGGATTGAAGCCCGTGAGCCGCTACCAGATCGCGTTCGCGATGCTGATGTTCTTGGGCAGCCCGGCGTGGATCGGGCTGCTGGTGCTCGGCTCGCTTGCGGTTACCACACAGGGCGCGGCGAATTTCATCCGCCCCGATGCCGGCATGGCGCTGTTCGTCATCACGCTTGTCATGTGGTTCGCGCCGAAGATCGCGACCGTGCTCGACGTGCTGTCGCGGCCGGCACTGCGGCGCTCGTTCGGCGGCGCCGCGCGTTTCATCGCCTCAACGATCACCGAGACGATCTTCTTCCTGATGCTCTCGCCGATCATGTGGGTCGGCCACATGATGTTCCTTGCTGGCTTGCTGCTCGGCAAACGCCTCGGCTGGGGCGGACAGGCGCGCGATGACCATTCGGTGCCGTGGTCCGATGCCGCGCGCACCTTATGGCCGCACACCTTGCTCGGGTGGAGCTGCATTCTCGTGCTCGCCTTCACGGTGCCGGCGGCGATCCCCTATGCGCTGTTCATCGCCGGCGGGCCGGCGCTTTCGATCCCGCTCGCCGTCGTCACGTCGTGGCCGAGCGTCGG
>JAXDOD010000130.1:0-73751 GCA_034669045.1 Alphaproteobacteria bacterium | reverse complement strand
GTCGTCATCGCCCAGATGACCTCGTCCATGTTCGACGGATCGATGTCCTCGTCGACGATCACCACGAAGCGTCCGTTGCGCGCTGACGCCGCACAGCCGAGCACGGCCATGCCCGCCTGCTTGGCGTGGCCGGCATATTGCTGCTTGATCGACACGACGATGAAAAAGGAGTTGTGGACGTAGACGCCCGCGATGGCCGGGATGCCCGCCGCTTCGAGCTGCTCCCACAGAATGCCGCCCTCAAAACGCACCGAATGGTGCGGCGCGCCCGGCCATTGCGGCGCCATGTTCAACAGGATCGGGTCGTTGCGGTAATAGATCGCCTTGACGCGGATGACCGGCTGCTCGTCGGCGGTGCCCTTGGTGCCGACCGTGTAATAGCCCGGCCATTCCCCGAACGGACCCTCGAGCCGCGACTCCTGGTCGGGCGGCGGCATCTCGCCCTCGATGACGACCTCGGCATGCGCCGGGATCGGCAGCCCGGTGAGCGGCCCCTTGATGACGTCGACCGGCCGGCCGAGCATGCCGCCGGCGCGGTCGAGCTCGGACACGCCGAACGGAAACTTGGTGTACGACAGGAAGAACAGCAGCGGATCGCCGCCGAAGGTCGCGACCACCGGACAGGCCTTGCCCTGCTTCCAGTAGCGCTCGGCGATCAGCCGGCCCTGCTGGCCGGGGCTTTGCCAGATGCCGAGCAGGTTGCGCTCGTGCACCTGCATCCGGTAGGTGCCCATGTTGACGTAGCCGGTCTCCGGATCGCGGTTGATGAAGGTGTCGCCGGTGCCGATGTAGCGCCCGCCGTCCATGCGGTGGGAGTGCAGCACCGGGAACTTGAACAGGTCGACCTCGTTGTCGCGCATGACGTTGTCCATCACCGGACCGGTCGCGACCTCTTGCGGCGGTATCGGTTTCGCATGCTTGATGCGGTGCGCGGCGTGGCGCACGATCTCCATCCTGGGCGTGTCGGCGGGAAGACCGAGCGCCAGCGCCATGCGCACGCGCGAGGCGGTCGGGATGCTGAGCACGCGGAAGCCCTTCGGATAGCCCTTGATCTCGTCGAACATCAACGCCGGCGGCTCGTCGATCAGCTCCGACACCGTCTCGGTGAGCGCGCCGATCTCCAGATTCCAGTCGGCGTCCTTGATCACCTTCACCTCGCCGAAATTCTCGCATTCCGCGAGGAATGAGCGCAGTCCGTCATAGTGCTGCTGCATCGCACGCTGCTTTCCTGGTCACTGGGCCTCGACGCCCGTCTCCTTGACGATGCGTTCCCATTTCGCCGCGTCCGACCTGACGCGCGCCGAAAACTGGTCCGCCGACATCTTCATCGTGTCGTAGTAGCTTTCGTCGAAGCGCTTCTTGGTGGCGGGATCGTCGATGAGGCTGCCGAACACGCCGTTGAGCTGATCGACGATCGCCTTGGGCGTGCCGCGCGGCGCAAACATGCCCCACCAGGTCTCCACCTGCCAGCCGGGCAGGCCGATCTCGGCGGCGGTCGGCACGTCGCGCAGATAGGACAGCCGCTCCGGGCCCGCCACGGCGAGGACGCGGAGCGTGCCCTGCTCGACGAAAGGCGCCACCGTGGCGTTACCGATGGCGACCGCCTGCACGTTGCCGGCGACCAGGTCGGTCAAGGCCGGCGCCATGCCGCGATAGGGCACGTGCACGATGTCGATGCCGGCGAGACGCGCGAACAGCGCCACCGCCAGATGCGGCGTCGAGCCTGGCCCCGCCGACGCATAGTTGATGCTGCCCGGTTTCGCCTTGGCGAGCGCGATGAACTCCGCCGCGGCGCGCGCCGGCACCTTGGAGTTGATCACCAGGATATTGGGGAACCAGGCGAGCGGCGCCACCGGCACCACGTCGGTGAGCGTGTCGATCGCCTCCTTCTTGAACAAGGCGCGGTTGATGGTGATGGCGCCGTTGGTCGCGACCAGGAGGGTGTGGCCGTCGGGCTCTCCCTTCGCGACCTGCTCCAGCGCGATGCTGCCGCCGGCGCCGGTGCGGTTCTCGATCACCACCGGGAGGCCGGTCTTCTTGCCCAGCCACTCGCCGGCGATGCGGCCCAGGATGTCGGTGGCGGCGCCGGCCGCGACCGGCACCACGATCCGGATCGGCTTGGAGGACAGCGACTGCGCCCGCGCCTGTACCGCAAGGATCTGTCCCGCGACCACCAGCGCCAGACCGGCAATGAGGAACCGCAGCTTCATGAAGAATTCCGGTGCTTAACCGCCTCATCCTAGCGGAAAATGCCCGGTATGTACTGCCGATCACGACGCGGGTTGGCAAGCGCGCAAGGATAGAAACAACCGGACCCGCAGGCGTCGTCTCGTCTGCGGGTCCGGGCAAGCTTCGGCTCGGCTTTACGCGAGTCCGCTCGGCGCCGCCGCCAAGAACTCCGCGCTGACGGCGTTTGCCGGTTCTTGCGTTGGCTCCGGGCAGGATTGAAACCACGACCTTCAAATGCGTCCTGCCGGAACTCGCGGCGTGTACTGTCGATCGCGGTGCGGCTATAATGACGCGATGAAAGAATATCTCCTCGGCAAGGTCGAAGACTTCCCGGAAGGCAAGGGCCGCGCGTTCCAGGCCGGGACGCGCACCGTCGCGGTGTTCCGGGCCAACGGGAAGATGTACGCGCTGGCCAACCGCTGCGTCCACAAGGGCGCATCGATCTGCGAGGGCGACCTCGCCGAGAACGGCACGGTAGTGCGCTGCCCCTGGCACAACTGGTCGTTCGATCTGGCGACCGGCCAGCATTGCCTCGACCCCAAGGAGAAGCTGCGCACCTTCGCCGTGAAGGTGGAGGACGATCGGGTGATCCTGTGCACGTGAAACCGCAGCGCCGGAGAAGGCCCATGCTGCGCCCGGGCTTGATCGGCTCGCTCGCCGCGGTGCTGCTGATCGCCACGACCGCTGCGCGCGCGCACGACGCGACGCAATATCCGGACCTGCGCGGCCAGTGGGTGCGGGTCGGCGGCGGCCATTTCGACCCGAGCCGGCCGAGCGGACGGGGCGCGCAACCGCCTTTCACGCCCGAGTATCAGGCCATCTTCGAGCAGGTGCTGACGAGCCTCGAAGCCGGCGGGCAGGAACACAACCCGACCACGGCGTGCCTTCCCCCCGGCATGCCGCGGGCGATGGCGGCGCTCGAGCCGATGGAGATCATCGTCAGCGCGGAGACCACCTACATCCTGCTCTCATATTTCAACGAGTTTCGCCGCGTCCATACCGACGGACGCAACTGGCCGGACAGCCTGAAGGCGTCCGCCTTCGCCGGCTACTCGATCGGCCGTTGGGAAGACACCGACGGCGACGGCCGCTACGACACGCTCGCGGTCGAGACTCGCGGCATGAAAGGTCCCCGCGTCTTCGAGGCCAGCGGCATGCCGTTGCACAAGGACAACCAGACCGTCGTCAAGGAGCGGATTTCCCTCGACAAGGCCAATCCGAACGTCCTCCACAACGAGTTGACGACGATCGACAACGCCCTGACCCGTCCCTGGACCATCAAGCGCAGCTATCGTCGTGCCCAAAACCCGAACTGGATCGAGTATGTTTGCACCGAGAACAACCAGGATGTGTTCATCGGCAAGGAGGGCTATTTCCTGAGCTCCGACGGCTTCCTGATGCCGACCAAGAAGGATCAGCCGCCGCCGGATTTGCGTTACTTCCAGCCGCCGGAATGACGAAAGCGGGCCGCTCAAGGGCGGGCCATGAAATGTCGAGCGGAGAATAGGCCATGAACGAATCGCGGCACGCGGGCTACGAGCCCGAAAAGGCCCAGGCGGTGTCGCCCGACCCGATCAATCCGAAGATCCGGGCGCTGGAGGTGATCGACACCGACTTCCACTTCTCGCCCACGTGGGACACGCTGCGGGGCTATCTCAAGGAGCCGTTCAAGAGCCGCCTCTACCATTTCCCGGTCGGCAGCCTGGAATACAACCCGGAACCCGCGAACGAGAAGCCGGGCGTCGGGCAGGACACCCACGGCAGCGCCGCGACCGGCGCCGACGTGATCCGCATCCTCGACCAGTTCGGCACCGACATCGTGGTGCTCAATCCCGGCTACAACCGGCCGCAGGCGATCTTCAACGAGCCGGTGATCGGCGCCATCGCGTCGGCGCACAACGACTACCTGATCGAGCAGGTGTTTCCGGTCAGCGACCGCATCAAGGCCAACCTGATGATCTGCCACCGCGATCCGCAGATGGGCGCCGACGAGATCAAGCGCGTCGGCCATCACAAGCAGTTCGTCGGGGTGTTCACCTCGTTCAGCGCGCTCTTTGAGCCGATCGGCTGCGCCAAGAACGACGTCATCCTGGATGCCATGGCCGAGCATGGCCTCGTGCTCACCGCGCACAGCGAGGGCTGGTTCCCCCATTTCACGCCGCTGTGGACCGGTTCGCGCACCTGGATCGAGCTGTTCGGCAACGCGCCGGCCGGCAACGCCATGGCGCACCTTGCGGCCATGATCTGCCAGGGCATGTTCGACAAATATCCCAAGCAGAAGGTGATCATCCAGGAGGGCGGCTACTGGTGGCTGCCTGACTTCATGCTGCGCCTCGACGACTTCTTCATGAGCTCCTCCGGCGACATCGCGCTCACCGAAAGGAAGCTTGCCTCGGGCGAGCGCAATCTGCTCCGGCTGCCGAGCGAATACGTGCTCGACCACGTGCGCTTCTCCACCCAGCCGATGACGATCCCGAAGAACCGCAAGCATTTCGCCTGGATGCTGGAACTGTGCCACGCGCAGGACCTGTTCTGCTTCTCCTCGGACTGGCCGCACCAGACCATGGACCCGGCCAACTGGGTGGTGGAGAATCCGGACTGCATCGGCGAGGACATGCAGAAGAAGCTCCTCAGCGGCAACGCGCGCAAGCTCTACGGGCGGCTCTGACCGCGCCATGATGCTTTCCGCGTACACGATCCGCTCGCGCATCGTCCTCGAAATGGCCTCGCATATCGTCGGCGGGGACGATCCCGACCTGCGGATCGCCGAGGTCCATGTCGGCGAAGGCGAGCCGCTGCGGCTGTCGGCGGCCTCGACCAGCGCCGGCATGCTGCAGGTGGCGGAGCGCAAGCTCGATCTCGCCATCGCCAACCCGTCGGCGGCGCTGATGCTGGCCCGCACGGGCCGGCAGCCGTTCGGGCGCCCGCTGCCGCTCGCCACCATCGCGGTGATCCCCTCGCCCGACCAGTACGTGTTCGCGGTCCGGCGCGAGTTCGGGCTTGCGACCTTCGAGGACATCGCGGACAAGCGCCCTGCCCTGGACGTGCTGCTGCGCGGCGCGCCGGACCACTTTTTGCACTACGTCCTCGACGATATCGCGGCCGCGGCCGGGTTTTCGATGCGCGACCTCGCGACCTGGGGCGGGAGCGCGCGTAAAGTCGGAACGGTGCCCTACCCTGACGGGCCAAAATTTGCGGCGCTGCGGAGCGGCGAAGCCAATGCCATCTTCGACGAGGCCGCCGACCGCTGGGTCAACGAGGCGATCGATCTCGGCCTGTCCATCCTGCCGCTTGCGGAGGCGACGGTGCGCAAGCTCGAAGCCATCGGCTACCGGCGCGCGGTTCTCGACCGCAAACGGTTCCCGAAACTGCCGGCGGACGTGCTGACCATCGACTTCAGCGGCTGGCCGATCTTCGTCCATGCCGAGCTGCCGGACGCGCGGGTGACGCAGATCTGCGCGGCGCTCGAAGCGCGCAAGGCCGCCATGCCATGGCAGGAGGACGGTCCGCTGCCGCTCGCGACGATGTGCCGGGACACCCCGGAGGGGCCGGTGTCGGCGCCGTTTCATCCGGCGGCGGAAAAATTCTGGCGCGAGCGCGGATATTTGACATGAGGCTGGTGCAACCTGAAAAGAGTTGATCCGCCTCATGCCGAGGAGCATTGCGAAGCAATGCGTCGCGAAGCATGCGGCGGCCGAGGCCGCCCCACCCTTCGAGACGCCCCCCACCCTGCCCTCCCCCGCAAGCGGGAGGGACATAGAGAGGGCGCTTCTGGGGATGAGGGCGGAGCAAAGCAGGAGCAAGTGAATGGCAACTGACCGCAAATCGAAACTCGCCGAGGTCAACCACTGGGACGAGCTGCTGTCGATCCGCGACCGCCAGCGCGAGCAGTACCGCAACGGCATCCAGATCATCAAGGAGGCCGAGCTGCCGCTGGAGGTGAGCCGGCAGGGGCTGATGCGCTGGTACCTGCACCCCTCGATCAAGGACACCTGCCTGTCGGTGCTGCTGTTCTACCAGCAGGAAATCCCGCCCGGCAGCCGCTCCGGGCGGCTCAAATTCCAGGGCGGGCAGGTGATGATGATCACCGACGGCAAGGGCTACACCACGATCGACGGCGTCAAGCATCCGTGGAAGCGGGGCGACGTGGTCAACCTGCCGCTGCGCGCCGACGGCATCGTGGTGCAGCACTTCAACGCCGATCCCGACAACCCTGCCAGGTTCGTCGCCACCGAGCCGAACTGGGTCGAGGGCGTCTCGGTCGACCGCGGCTGCGGCTTCGAGCAGCTCGAGGACGCGCCCGAATATCGGGCCAAGGCATAACAAGGAGGAACAACCATGGCTGAAATCGAACGCGTGCGCGAGCGCGAGCGGCCGCCGATCAAGGACAATCCCTATGAGCGCGTGATGGCGCAGCGCAAGATGCTGGCCGAGCGCAATCTCACCGGGCCGGTGGTCATCGACTGCACCCAGCAGGAATGGTTCCAGGCGCGCCAGGGCAGGCTGAAGTTCTTCCTCGACCCGGTCTCGTACAAGAACACACCGCTGCAGCAGTGGCGGGTGTTCATCCACGACATCAAGACGCGCTCGGGCAAGCACCGCCACCAGGGCGGGCTCGTCATCTACGTGCTCGAAGGCAAGGGCTATTCGATCGTCGAGGGCGAGCGCAAGGACTGGGAGAGGGGCGACCTGGTGCTGCTGCCGATGAAGCCCGGCGGCGTCGAGCACCAGCATTTCAACGCCGACCCCGCGCATCCGGCGATCTGGGCGGCCTTCATCAACATCCCGATCCAGGAATATCTCGCCTCCGACCTCAAGCAGGAAGAGGTCTCGCCGGATTTCAAGGAGTAGGAGCAATCGCAGCGTGGGCAAATCGCCACGCCGCCCCCTCGTGGGCAAAGCCGCAAACCGATTTCGCCCGCCATCGGGTACGATGGCGGGACTTGCCCATCCTGCGGTGACGACATGCGCGGCCACCACATCGAATTGAGAAGGTGAGAGACCAAGCGAATGGCAACGACCAAGACACGCGAGGGAGTTCCCTGGGACGGACGCACCGCCTACGAACGCTGGGTGGAGGACGACCTCAAGCTCGATCTCCATCGCGGCTACTCGGCCAACAACCTCAAGACCGTGGCGCTCAAGCCGTGGCCGGAGCGCGGAATTTCGGCCGCCTTCTACGACGTGATCGGGGCGGAATCGCTCGCCGGCATGTATGTCGGCGAGATCGCGCCCGGACAGTCGAGCAAGCCTGCCCGGCAGTTGTGCGACGACGTGGTCTACGTCATGTCCGGCCGCGGCAGCACGACGGTGGACACGCCGAAAGGGCCGATCTCGTTCGAGTGGGGCGCCAACAGCCTGTTCGCGATCCCGCTGAACTACCGCTTCCAGCTCCACAACGCGTCCGGCCGCGAACCCGCGCGCTTCGTGAGCGTCAACACCATCCCGATCGTCTACAACCTGTTCCGCGACACGCGTTTCGTGTTCGGCACCGAGCACGACTTCGAGCGCATCGACGCCGGCACGACGCTGTCCGACAGCGTGCTCTACAAGCCCGACGCCAACCACGAGCGCACCGCGGTCAACCTGCACGAGACCTGTTTCGTGCCCGACATCTTCCAGGTGCAGCGCACGAGCTTCAAGGAGAAGGGCGCAGGCAACAAGACGGTCTATTTCGAGCTCGCCAACAGCGTGATCTCCGTGCACTTCGCCGAGCATCCGGGCCTGCAGTTCTTCAATCCGCACCGGCACGGCCCCTCGGCCTTCGTGTTCACGCTTCCCGGCAACTCCGGCTACACCTTGATGTGGCACGAGGGCAGCCAGGAGGTCCGCTTCGACTGGCCCGAGGACGACATCGGCGTCGTGGTCCCGCCGAACATGTGGTGGCACGGCCATTTCGGCACCAGCCCGGTCGGCTTCCAGCTTGCGATCAAGCTGCGCAGCCGGAAATTCCCGATCAACCACCTCTACGACAAGTCGCACAAACACGTGTCCGAGGGCGGCAAGCTCATCCACTACCGCGATCTGGAGGAAGGGCTGCGCGGCCGCATCTGGCAGACCTACGTGGAGGAATGCCGCAGCCGCGGCCATGAGGTGGCGGAACCGGACAAGAGCTGAGAGATAAGAATGAAAAACCGACGCGCCTACCCGCTGATCGTTGCCCTGACTGCACTTTTGCCGGCAAGTTTCGCGCTCGCGCAGACGCCGGCCGAATTCTACGGCCGCACCTCGGTGCGCCTCATCATCTCGGCCGATCCCGGCGGCAGCTACGACCAGATCGGCCGGCTGATCTCGCGCCATCTCGGCAAGCACCTCCCGGGCAATCCGCGCGTGGTGCCGGAGAACATGCTGGGCGCGTCGGGGCGCGTCGCCGCCAACTACCTCTACCACGCCGCGCCCAAGGACGGCTCGGTCATCGGCGTGATCCAGCAGAGCATCCCGATGGGACAGGCGCTGGGCGAGAGCGGCGTGCAGTTCGACGCCACGCGCTTCAACTGGATCGGCAGCCCGGTGCGCCTCGATGAGACGCTGGTGGTCTGGCACACGACCGGCGTGCGCACGATCGAGGACGCCAAGAAGAAAGAGGTCATCATCGGCGCCACCAGCCCGACCGGCATGAACTACGTCTATCCGAAGCTCGCCAACGAGCTGCTCGGCACCAGGTTCAAGATCGTGAGCGGCTATCCCGGCGGCACCCCGATCGTGCTCGCGCTCGAACGCGGCGAGGTCGAAGGCCGCGGCTCCAATCCCTGGAGCGAATGGAAGGCCACCAAGCCCGAGTGGGTGCGCGAGGGGAAAATCGTCGCGCTGATGCAGATGAGCCTGTTCAAGCATCCCGACCTGCCGCATGTGCCGCTGATGATCGACCTCGCGCCCAACGAGACGGTGCGTACGATCTTCGAGCTGGTCTCGATCACCGGCGAGATCGGCCGGCCGTTCGTGACCTCGCCCGGCGTGCCGCCGGAACGGGTCGCGGCCTTGCGCGAGGCCTTCAAGCAGACCATGGCAGACCCGGAGTTCCGCGCCGACGCCGTGAAGTCGCACATCGAGATCATCCCGATCTTTGCCGACGAGCTCGAGGAGCTGGTGCGGCGCGTGCTGGGCTCGTCGAAGACCGCCGTCGACCTGCTCAAGGCGGCGCTGTCGAGCGGCGCGAAACCGCAGACGCGCTGACGAACGATGATGAAGGACCCGCCATGAAGCTTTTCCGATATCGCGTGATCGCTGCCGGTTTGATGCTCGCCGCCGCCTCGGGCGCCAGCCAGGCGCAGACCGTGGCGGAGTTCTACGCCCGCACCAGCGTCCGCATGCTGATCACCGCCGAGACCGGCGGCAGCTACGACACCAACGGGCGGCTGGTGGCGCGCCATCTCGGCAAGCATCTGCCCGGCAATCCGCGCATCATCACCGAGCAGATGATCGGTGCATCGGGCCGCGTCGCCGCCAACTACCTCTACAACGTCGCTCCCAAGGACGGCTCCGTGATCGCGGTCGTGCAGCAGAGCCTGCCGCAGGGCCAGGCCACCGGCGAGACCGGCGTGCAATACGACGCCGCGCGCTTCAACTGGATCGGCAGCCCGATGCTGCTCGACGACGTGCTCGTCGTCTGGCACGCGACCGGCGTGCGCTCGATGGATGACGCCAAGAAGAAGGAGGTCGTGATCGGCGCGACCTCGGCCACCGGGACGAATTACATCTACCCCAAGCTCACCAACGAGCTCCTGGGCACCAAATTTAAGATCGTGAGCGGCTACCAGGGCGCGACCGCGATCAAGCTCGCGCTCGAACGCGGCGAGGTGGAAGGCCACGGCTCCAACCCGTGGAGCGATTGGAAGGTCAGCCGGCCGGAATGGGTGCGCGACAAGAAGATCGTCCCGCTCATGCAGATGAGCCTCGAAAAGCATCGCGAGCTGCCGGACGTGCCGCTCCTGGTCGATCTCGCCACCACGCCGGACGTCAGGGCCACCTTCGAGCTGATGTCGGTGACGGCCGATCTCGGCCGGCCGTTCCTGACCGCGCCGGGCGTGCCGGCCGAGCGGGTGGCGGCGCTGCGCACGGCCTTCGCCAGGACCATGACCGATCCGGAGTTCCTGGCCGACGCCGCGCGCGCCAATATCGAGATCAAGCTGGTCGACGGGCACGAACTGGAGCAGATGGTCTCGCGCGTGCTACGCTCGCCCAAGAGCGCGGTCGAGCTTCTCAAGTCGGCGCTGGCCGCAAAGTGACCCGGGGACGCCGCCGGGCAGATCAAGGAGCACCACCATGCTGAGCGCAAGCGACCTCGGCGGCCTGATGGCCATGATGCCGGCCTTCGCGACCGACGACGCGGCCGACATCCGCGCGACCTCCACCGTCGACGTCGGCCGGCTGCACCACGGCCTCGACCGCATGATCCGCGACGGCGCCGACGTGATCGCGACCACCGGCAGCTTCGGCGAATGCCATACGCTGCTGCCGGAGGAGTTCCGCACGCTGGCGCATGAATGCGTGGCGGTGGTGAAGAAGCGCGTGCCGCTGTTCATCGGCATCACCTCGGTGAACAGCCGCGAGGCGGTGGCGAAGCTCAGGATGATCGAGAACTCCGGCGCCGACGGCGTGCTCGCCGGCGTGCCGTATTATTTCCCGTCCAGCGTCGAGAACGCCATCCGCTTCTACCGCGACATCGGCGAGATGTTCCCGAAGCTCAACATCATGATCTACCACAACCCGGCGCTCCACCACGTCACCATCCCGGTCGAGGCGTTCCACGAGCTCACCAAGAACCGCGCCGTGATCGCGATGAAGGACAGCCACCGCACGCCGGAGGAATTCGTCGCGCTGCAGAAGATCATCCGCGGCAAGATGGGCGTGTTCGTGCACCAGGGCCAATACATCACCTATGCGCCGCTCGGCGCCGCCGGCCTGTGGTCGATCGACGCCTGGATGGGACCGTGGCCGCAGCTTGCGCTGCGCGACGCCGTCAAGCACGGCGACACCGAGGCCGCCAAGGCGATCACGCTCGACATCGCGCCGCCCGGCCAGCCGCCGGCGAGCCTGTCGTGGCGCGAGACCGCGGCCAAGGTCGCGATCCGCATCGCCGGCTATGTCGACCCCGGCCCGCTGCGCCCGCCCTTCGTGGAGATTCCGCCGGAGGTGACGGAGCGCATGACGCAGCGGGTCGAGCGCTGGAAGAAGATCTGCGAGAAATACCGGACGCTGGTGCCGGCGGAGTGAGGGAGGGTGCGCGTCGTCCAACGCCTGCAGCTCGAAGCACGATGACGGAATACCTGGTTGGAAAGGTGGAGGAGTTCCCCGCGGGCAAGGCGGTCGCCGTGCAGGCCGGCCGGCGCACCATCGCGGTGTTCCGCGTCGGCGACGACTTCTTCGCCATCAGCAATGTCTGCCCGCACAAGGGCGCCTCGCTGTGCGACGGCGAGGTGGTCGTCGAGGACAGGATGGTGCGCTGCCCCTGGCATCACTGGAACTGGCGGCTCGACGACGGCTCGCTGGAGAGCGACCCGCGCCAGAAGGTGCGCACCTACGAGATCGCGGTCGACGGCGGCGAGGTGATCCTGCGCGCGTGAGGACCGAGCCGGGACGAAGGAGGAGCGCATGAACGTCTTGACCGATCCACGGCGCGAACATGCCAACCGCGTTACGCCGCAGCCGATCGACCCGCGCGGGCGCGCCTATCGGGTCGTCGACACCGATTTCCACATGCTCCCGGAATGGTCGGACCTGCGCAAATACCTGAAGGAGCCGTTCCGCAGCGAGCTCACGAGCTTTCCGCTCGCCGGCGGCGACTACTCGCCCAAATACGCCATCGGCCTCGAAGGCACCGGACAGGAAACGCAAGGGCGCGCGCGCAGCGCCGCCGACATCCTGCGCGTGCTCGACGAGATCGGGGTGGAGACCGTCATCATCACGCCGGGCTTCACCCGCCCGCAGAGCATGTTCCACCAGTCGATGGTGACCGCGACGGCCGCCGCCTACAACGATTTCCTGGTCAACGAGGTGCTGCCGGCGAGCCCGCGGCTCAAGGCCGAGATCATGATCAACCACCGCAACCCGGCCGACGGCGCGGCGGAGATCCGGCGGGTCGGAGCCCATCGCGGATTCGTCGGCGTCTATACCGAATTCGGCGGCAACTACGAGCCGATCGGGACGGCGAAGCACGATCCGATCTTCGAAGCGGCGGTCGAGCACGACCTCGTGGTGACCTCGCATATCGGGATGTTCTGGCAGAAGTCGACGCCGCTGTCGGAAGGCACGCGAACCTGGACCGAGCTGGTGGGGCTGTCCGCCGTCTCCATCAGCATGGCCTATGTGGGCAGCATGATCATGCAGGGGCTGTTCGACAAATTCCCGAGCCTGCGGATGATCATCAAGGAAGGCGGCTTCTGGTGGCTGCCGGAATTCATGGCGCGCGCCGACGACTACTATCTGAGCCATCCCGGCGACATCAAGCTCACCGAGCGCAAGCTCGAGTCGGGCGAGAAGTTCCTGTCGAAGCTGCCGAGCGAATATTTCGACAGCAACATCCGCTTCTCCAGCCAGCCGATGTGCTTCCCGAAGAAGCCCGAGCACTTCAAGCCGCTCATGACGCTGTGCAAGGG
This sequence comes from Alphaproteobacteria bacterium, assembly GCA_034669045.1. Lineage (GTDB taxonomy): Bacteria > Pseudomonadota > Alphaproteobacteria > Rhizobiales > Xanthobacteraceae > VAZQ01. The sequence goes on along the minus strand of JAXDOD010000130.1, from coordinate 60,927 downwards.
CGAGGACTGGCTGCTTTATTCGTCCGACTGGCCGCACGCCACCTTCGACCCGCTCAACTGGGTCTTCAACGGCGCGATCTCGGAGGCGGGGCGGAAGAAGATCCTGCGCGAGAACGCCAGGAGTTGGATCAAGCGGCTGGAGTAATTCTTCGCTTGCGTGAACGGCGAAGGCCAAGGCCAAGCCGAGCACCGATCAACGGCCTGGCTGATCCGCGGCCCACGACCTCACCCGCTCAGTCCCGCGCACGCGGGAATCCAGGAATCGTCTGCTCTGATTGCTCGATCTCTTGCCCTGGATCCCCGCTTTCGCGGGGACGAGCGGACGGCGACCGGTTCAACATGACCGGGACATGCTCTAGCTTTGGTCGAACCAGAGCTTGGCGCTGCTGCGTCGCGGGGCGCGCGGCTTCACTTCTGCATTTGCGGAAAGTACCGCGAGTCAGGCGGCAACTGTCCCTTCGTGGTGGGCATCAGATATCCGTCCCCGGTCACCAGATAGTATTCCTTGCCGATGGTGACGTAAGCGTTTCCCTCCAAGCAGGTCTCCCGGCTCCAGTTTGGATATTTCGCCGTGCCCTTCCTGTAGGTCTTGTCGGCGGTCCAAGGCCGCGTCAACGCTCGATCGATGACGGTGATCACGTCATGCAGAACGTTCGGATTGTTCTTGTCGACGAAGATTCTTTCCTTGAACGTCGAATCGTTGTCGAAGTGCAGAGGAAGCCCTGACGCGTCGTAGACGCGAGGCCCCTTGAATGGCCCGCGGGTTTCGACTTCAAGCACATCATAGACGCCGTCGCCGTCCTCATCGATCCACTTGCCGATCGAAAAGCCCTGAAAGGTCGGCTCCAGCTCCTCAGGCCAGGGCCGGCCGTCGGTGAAAATCCGGCGAAGGTCGGTGCCGGCCGAGATATAGGTTGTTTCCGGCGTGATGATGTATTCGTGCGTACCTGCCGACATCATCGTAGGCATCCCGGCCGGGAAGCAGGAGGCATGACCCAAGAACAGGCCCTGACGGCCCAGGGCGGTCTCGGCCAGGTTTTCCTCGTGGATTTTCTTGTATTCTTCCGTCAGCGGAGCTTCCTGACGCACCCCATACGGCTTGCTCGGATCGAACCTCAATTGCTGGCCCGGCATGCGTGGGGTGATGGTGGTCCACTCGCCCTTCCAGTTGGGGAATTTCTTGTCCTCCGCCTTGGCGCCGCCGACCGTCATCATCAGCACGGCGGCCAAGGCGAGCATCTCAAACGTGCTTCGATACACCATCATCGTTTCCCCCGTGTTGTCGGATCACTGGCCTGACCGCAATACGCACGGCGTTACGCTCGACGTTGCGCTCGACGTTCAGGAGCGGGTCATTTTATAACGCAGGCCCCGCAAAGGGAACAGCACCACCGCGCCGATGTTCGGGCCTCAGGCCGGAACGGCTCGGCGCACCTATAGCCCCTGCTTGCGCAGCATGACGCCGAGATGGTCGATCGCCTCCTGCGGGATGGCGCCGAGGGTACCGAGCAGAACCTCGATATCCTGCGCCAGCCAGGGCTCGAAGTCGTCGCTCATCCTGCGGCCGCGCTCGACGAAGTCGGCGTCCTGGCTCATGCGGGCATAGGTCTCGCGGTAGACCTCGAGCATCGCCCTCGGCGGGTCGGGCGGCAGCGCCATCCACTTGTCGATCGCGGAATTGGCGCTCCAGTACTGGAACGCCTGCTTCATCAGCGGGTCCGCGATCCTGCCTTCGAGCATGGTCTCGATCATGGGCACGTCGGCAAAGTCCGGACGCCGGATGCGCCCGCCGTTCTTGAGCGTGCCGGTCTGCACCAGCACCTTGAACCGTCCGGTGTCGAGCAGCTTCTGCACGTGGAACAGATTGCCGGTCGAGGTCATGTCGATCTCGCCGCGCTCGAGCGCGAGCATGAGCTCGGTGGTGCCGCGATAGCCGATCACCCATTTGGCGTTCCAGCCGAGATATTCGATGCCCCAGGCGGTCATCTGCATGCCCGAGCGCGGCAGTCCCGAGAGCGAGCCCATGACCACGGGCGGCGCCTGCTTGTCGAGCAGGCGCTTCTCGGCCTCCTTGCTGATGACCAGGAGGACGCCGCCGCGGCCGGCACCGCCGATGACGGCGAATTTGGTCGGGTCGAAATGGGCCTGCGGCTTGCGCCAGTTGAGCGGGTCGGCGGTGGTGCTGGCGTTCATGGTGAGCGTGTAGCCGTCGGACGCCACCTGCTCGACGAAGTAGTTCATCGCCGTGATGCCGTCGGCGCCCGGGATGTTGCGCACGATCACGGTCGGCGCACCCGGCAGGTGGCTGGCGAGAAAGCCGGCGGCGAGCCGCCCGAACGTGTCGGTGCCGCCGCCCGCCGCATAGCCGATGATCATGGTGACGGTCTTGCCCTGGAACAGGCTGGACTGCGCGGCCGCCATCGACATCGCGACGAGGCCGGCGAACAGGCAGCCGCCGAGGCCGCCGACCAGGCGTTTGCCGTCGGCTGGCCGGGGTGGCGCGGACAACGGCGCGGCGGAAGTCATGGTCATCGGTGTCCCTCGTGGGTCCTCCGGCGCCCTGGGGCCCGCCGGCTCCGGCAGGATATCGTGCGAAGCGGGAGTCAGGCTATAGAAGCAACGGCAACACGCGGGGTCGCGGATGGAGCTGGGACTTGCGGGCAAGGTCGCGCTGGTGACCGGGTCGAGCCGCGGCATCGGCCGTGGCATCGCGCTCGCCCTGGCGGCGGAAGGCTGCGATCTCGTGCTCACCGGGCGCGACCAGGCGGCGCTCGAGGAGGCCGCGGCCGCGGTGCGCGCCAACGGACGCAGGGCCGCGGTCGTTGCGCTCGACCTGCGCGCGCAGAGCGCGCCGCCCGCCCTGGTCGCGGCGGCCGGGCGCGCGTACGGCGGCCTCGACATCCTGGTCAACAACGCCGGCACCACCAGGCGCGGCGATTTCTTCGAGCTGACCGAGGACGACTGGGCCGAGGGCTTCGGCCTCAAGTTCTTCGCCCATGTGCGGCTGACGCGCGCTGCTTGGCCGCTCTTGAAGGAACGGCGCGGCTCGCTCGTCACCATCGGCGGCACCAGCGGAAGAAAGCCGGAAGCCGCCTTCACCATCGGCAGCTCGGTCAACGCCGCCTGCGCGGCGTTCAGCAAGGCGATGGCGCATCGCGGCAAGGCGGACGGCGTGCAGGTCAATTGCATCCATCCGAGCTTCGTCGAGACTGACCGCCAGTGGCGGCGGATCAAGGCCGAGATGGAGCGCAGCGGCGAGCCGGAGGACGCGGTGCGCAATAAGATCACCGGCGAGGCCGGCATCATCCGCTTCGGTAAGGTCGAAGACGTGGCGGACCTGGTCACCTTCCTCGTTTCCGCGCGCGCGACCTGGATGCACGGCGCCACCATCGATCTCGACGGCGGCGAGATCGCGGTGCTGTAACGCAGGCCGAGGCCGGTCGCGTGGGCAACGCGCGCGTGACGTCCGCGGACAAGCGTTGTTGGGTGCCTGCGCCGTTGCCCACCCTACGGACTCGATCTCAATCAGCGAGGCGCAATAAGCGGGCGTAGGGTGGGCAGAGGCGCGGTTTCGCGCCGTGCCCACGCGCTTGCTCCGAAGGCGCGGCGCTGCAAGACGTGGGCTTCGCTCCGCTCAGCCCACCCTACGGACTATTCGCCATTGCGCCTGTGACTGCGCACGCTACGGACTAACTATTCGCCATTTCGCCTGTGACTGCGCTCGCTCTTTGGCATGACGAAGGCGCGCGCCACAGGGTTCCCTCCCCCTTGCGGGGGAGGGACAGGGAGGGGGGCGCCACAAGCTCAACCGGATCCGCAGGCGGCGCTGCTCCAACGCGCGCGGCTGCGCCAAGCTCCCGTCCAAGCTTGACCGCGCGCGCCCACGCCGCCATGGTGCGCGCCAAATCGGCCAATCCCCAAATCGCGCGACCGTCGAACAGCCCGTGAGTGTGTGTGTGGAGATCGACCTCCCAGACGAGTTGAGAATGCTCCGCGACATGGTGCGGCGCTTCGTCAACGAGGAGCTGATCCCGCTCGAAGGCAAGTCGCTCGACGGCGCGCAGCTCAAGCCCGAGATCGAGCAGCGGCTGACCGCACGCTGCAAGGAGCTCGGCCTCTGGCAGATCGACGTGCCGGCGGAGCTCGGCGGTCAGGGCCTGGGCCAGCTCGGCCGCATCGTGGTCTGGTCGGAGATCGGCCGCACCGTGGCGCTGGCGCCGCGCAGCGTGCGCATTTTCGGCCCCGACATCCGCGCGCCGCTCTATGCGCTCGAAGGCGAGATGCGCGAGCGCTATCTGATGCCCGCCATCCGCGGCGAGCGCGAGAGCTGCTTCGCCCAGACCGAGCCCGACGCCGGCTCCGACCCGGGCGCCATGCGCACCACCGCGCTGCGCGACGGCGAGCACTACGTCATCAACGGGACCAAGCGCTTCATCACTGGCGCCGACAGGGCCGATTTCATCATCCTGATGGCGGCCACCGACCGCAGCAAGGGCTCGCGCGGCGGCATCTCGTGCTTTGTGTTCGACAAGGACACGCCGGGCGTGAAGCTCACCACCTGCTACCAGACGCTGACCAACGAACGACCGTGGGAGATCGTGTTCGACAACGTGCGCGTGCCGGCGGGCCATCTGGTCGGCAAGGAAGGTTTCGGCTTCAGCCTCGGGCAGAAATGGCTCGGCGCCGGGCGCATCAAGCAGGGCGCGCGCGCGCTCGGCGCCACGCGGCGCTGTCTCGAGCTGGCGTCGTCCTATGCCAAGCAGCGCACCACCTTCGGCCAGCCGCTGTCGAGCCGGCAGGCGATCCAGTGGCGGCTCGTCGACACCTACGTGGCGCTCGAAGCGGCGACGCTCCTGGTCCACCACGCCGCGACGCGGCTGGATCGCGGCGAGGACGACCGCAACGAGGCCTATCTGGTGAAGCTCTACTGCACCGAGATGGCCTGGCAGGCCGCCGACATGTGCCTGCAGGTGCACGGCGGCATCGGGCTCACGACAGATCTGCCGGTGGAAAGACTCTGGCGCGACCAGCGCAGCCACATGATCACGGAGGGCACGCCCGAGATCATGCGGATGGCGCTCGCGCGCCACGTGCTCGACACGTTCGGGTAGCCGTCGGGCGCGCCGATGTCGTGTGTTCCGGCCACAGCACGCCGTCCGTAGCCCGTAGGGCGCAATAAGCGTAGCGCATTGCGCCACCGCTCGTTCTTGGGAGCGAAAATCGACGTTGCCGGCCCGAGCGATCGGCGTTCAAGCGCCATGCGGCGCAATGCGCTCCGCTTATTGCGCCCTACGGGATCGACTAACGCAACGGCAACATTCCCGGATTGGAGTTGCCGATCACATCCGCCGCGCCGGCAGTGCGTAGGGCGCAATAAGCGCAGCGCATTGCGCCGCCGCCGCCCTGTCTCAAACGCGCTCGCCGAAGATACCCTCTGCCGAGACATCGCCCGCCCAATCCTCCGGAAACAGTCCCGCCCGCACGTCGCGGTGGAACGACGAATGCGGCCAATCGCGGACGCGGGTGACCAAGCCGTGCTTGACCGGATTGATGTAGCAATATTCGACGTGGCGGCGATAATCCTCATCGTCGCGGATCAGATGTTCCCAGAACCGACGCTGCCAGATGGCGCGTTCGCCGCGCGCAACGCGCACCGGGTCCCGCCGTTCGGTCTTGGGAACGGCCTTGGCGAAGCCGATTTTGATCAGCCGCCAGCGCAACGAAAACTCGGTGTCACCCGGCGGCAGCGTCCAAATCGCTTGAATATGATCGGGCAGCACCACCATGGCGTCGATCGTAAACGGGTGGCGCGCCTGCGTGCGCCGCGTCGCCGCGCGCAACGCGTCGATATGGTCCGTGAGAAGGCGGCGTCGCCGGTCCAACAGATTGACGGTGAAGAGCCAGCACCCGCCGGGCGCAAAGGCGCGGCGATAATTCGGCATGGCCGCAACGATAGCGCGTAGGGCGCAATAAGCGTAGCGCATTGCGCCATTGGGCGGGTTCCCACAAAACGGGCGGGTTTGCGGATCGTTCCGAACGGCGCAATAAAGCGATTGCGCCCTACGGACTGATTGATCGAGCCCGTAGGGTGGGCTGAGCGGAGCGAAGCCCACGTCTTGCAACGCCGCGCCTTCGGAGCAAGCGCGTGGGCACGGCGCGAAACCGCGCCTCTGCCCACCCTACGCCGGCCGATCCGCGGCCGATGCGCTCGCTTATTGCGCCCCTACGGGCTTTTGTTGCGGCCGGCATGCGTGCTAGCAATCTGCCAGGCTTCATCGGAGCCATGATCGAAAACCAAGCCCCCCAAAAAGCCAAGTCACAAAGGAGAGCAACACCATGGCCGACAAGGAATACAAGAACATTCTGATCGAGCGGGAGGGCGGCATCACGTTCCTGTGGCTCAACCGGCCCGACAAGCGCAACGCCATGAGCCCCGAGCTCCATTTCGACATGGACGACGCGCTCGACTGGCTCGCCACCGACAAGCAGACCAAGGTGCTCGTGCTCGGCGGCAAGGGCGAGGCGTGGTGCGCGGGCCAGGACCTGCGGCTCTACTTCCGCGCCACCCAGAACGATCCCGCGATGCGCCACAAGGCCAACAACGCCAGCCACAACTGGCGCTGGGAGCGGCTGTCGCAGTTCCCCAAGCCGACCATCGCGATGGTGCAGGGCTTTGCGTTCGGCGGCGCATTCACGCAGCTCTGCGCCTGCGATTTCGCGATTGCGGCGGAGGATGCCACCTTCGGCCTCTCGGAGGTGAACTGGGGCATCATCCCGGGCGGCCTGGTGAGCTGGAACATGTCCGACATGCTGCTGCCGCGGCACGCGCTCTACTACGCGGTCACCGGCGACACGCTCGACGGCAAGCGCGCGGTCGAGATCGGCCTCATCAACTTCGCCGTGCCGAAGGCGAAGCTGCGCGAGGAGACCACCAAGCTGGCCGAGAAGCTCATGAAGCTCAATCCGAACGTGGTGCGCTACACCAAGGAAGCCATCAAGGCGGTGCGCGGCATGACCGACAAGGAAGGGCGCGACTATCTCAAGGCCAAGCAGGACTCGCTGTCGCGCAACGACCAGGAGATCCGCGAGCAGCACGGCATGAAGCAGTTCCTCGACGAGAAGTCCTACCGGCCCGGGCTTGGCCCGTTCCGCAAGGTCGTGGAAGGCGCGTGAGCGGCATGAGAATGCGCTCGTGCCGTTGAAGACGGCTGTCGCCCCAGCGGTCCCTCCCCGCTCGCAAGTCGGCCTGTCCGGCTTGCGCGAGATATCGCGGAACCCGGGCAAGCCCGGGTTCCCTGGGGGAGACAGGGAGGGGACAGGAGTGAGTTGCGGACTCGCGCCCACACCTCTCCGCAACCCTCGCCCGCAAGGGGGGTGGGAGCACACCGAGTTCGCCGCGGCCCCTGTGCGTGACCGCACGCAAGAAGGCCGCACCTGACCGCACGCAAGAAGGCGCACCTGACCGCACGCAAGAATAGCGTTGCGTGGACAGCCGGAAAACCTGAGACCATGGTTGCTCCCGACACGAGCGCGATCGGCCGGCTGTTCAATCCGCGCAACGTCGTCCTGGTGGGAGCGTCCGACCGCCCCGACCATTGGTCGCGGCGGGTGTGGGACAACCTCGCGCGCTTCGGATTCGCCGGGCCGGTGTTTCCGGTCAATCCGAACCGGAGCGAGATCTGGGGCGGCCCGTGTTTCCCAACGCTGCAGGCGTTGCCGGAAGCGCCCGACCACCTCGTTATCTTCACCCCGGCGGAGACTGCGCTGCAGGTTCTGCGTGACGGCGCGGCCGCCGGCGCGCGCAGCGCCACCTTCTATGCCGCGGGCTTCGGCGAAGGCGGCGACGCCCAAGGCCTGCGCCTCGCGGCGCAACTGCGCGACATCCTGGCGGCGACCGGCGTGATCATCGTCGGCCCCAACTGCATGGGCGTCGCCTGCGGTCACAACGGCTTCGTCACCATTCCTGACGAGACCCTGCAGGCGCTGGCCCCGAGCCCGGTGGCGGTGGCGGCGCAGAGCGGCGCGATCTGCGCGTCCATCAACCGCACGCTCAACGATCTCGGCCTCAAGATCGGCTATTTCGCCTCCTGCGGCGGCCAGATCGGCTGCAAGATCAGTGACTTCATCGACTATTTTGCGGTTCAACCGGAACTCAAGGTGATCCTCTGCTACGTCGAGGCGGTGCCCGACGCCGCGCATTTCCTCGACGCGGCGCGGCGCGCGCGCGCCCATGGCAAGACCGTGGTGGCGGTCAAGATCGGCGGCTCGGACCAGGCGCGCGCGTTCGCGCTCGCTCACACCGGCTCGCTCGCGGGTTCCGCCGAGGTGTTCGGCGCCTTCGCCGCGGCGGCCGGCGTGGTGCGGCTCGCCTCGCTCGAGGACGCCATCGAGGCGGTGGAGTTTCTGGCGCGCGCGCCGCTGCCGCGCGGCCACAATATCGCCGCCATGACCAATTCCGGCGCGCTGCGCAACCTGATCACGGAAGCGGCCGAGCGCGCCGGAGCGAGGCTGGTTGGGCTGTCCGCGACCACCCAGGCGGCGCTGCGCCAGGCGCTCGGCCAGGCCGACATCACCAACCCGCTCGATACCAAGCGCACCATCCCGACCGCGCAATATGCCGCCTGCCTGGACGCGCTCGTGGATGCGCCGGAAGTCGACGCCATCCTCGTGGCCGAGGAACTGCCCCTCTACGAGGGTGCCGAGCGCCGTGTCGCCAACCTGCGCTCGCTGGAAACGGCCGCCCGGCGCGCCGCCGCGCTCGGCAAGTCCGTCGCCACCTTCACACCGTTTGTCAGCGGGGCGACGGACTACGGCCGCAGGGTGCGCGCGCAGATATCGCATGTGCCGATGATGCGCGATACCGAGCGGACGCTGCGGGTCATGCGCGCGCTGGCGGATACTGGAACGCGCCCGATCCATTCCGGCGCGTTCTATGCTCCGCCGGCCGACACGGACCTGACCCGGCAATGGCGTGCACGCGCCGCGACACTCGCCGGCCCCACCGCGCTCAACGAAATCGAGTCAAAGACGCTGCTGCGCGCCTATGGCATTCCGGCACCGCCGGAATTCCTGGTGAAGACCGCGGCCGCTGCCGAGGAGGCAGCGGGCAGGATCGGCTTTCCGGTCGTGCTCAAGGCGGTCTCGGCCGCGATCCCGCACAAGAGCGACGCCGGCCTGGTGATGCTTGACCGCCGCGACGGCGAGGCGGTCCGCCAAACCTACACGACATTGATGGAGCGGGCGAAGGCGCTCGGCGCCACGCTCGACGGCATCCTGGTGGCGCAACATCTGTCGGGCGGGACCGAGTGCGTGCTCGGCGTCAACCGCGATCCGGAAATGGGAGCAACGCTCATGTTCGGCCTCGGTGGAGTCTGGGTTGAGCTCCTGAAGGACGTGAGCTTCGCGCCCGCCTGCCTCGACCGCGAGCGGGCCTTGGCGATGGTGAAGGCCACCCGCGCCGGTCGCCTCATCGCGGGCTTCCGCGGCGGCAAGCCCGGCGACATGGACGCGCTGTGCGCAGCGCTGGTCAATCTTGGCCGGCTCGCCAGCGATCTCGCCGACGTGATCGAAGCCGTCGATGTCAACCCGTTCCTGGTCTGCGAAAACGGGCGCGGCGCCTTCGCGCTTGATGCGCTCGTCGTGCTGCGGCCGCCGGTCCGCCCTTGACGCGCCGTTCACCGGCGTGGTCGAAATGGCGAGCAACCAAGACGGGGTCGGTTCATGCGCCTGCGTCCATTCGCGATCGCCCTCGTCCTGACCGCAATCGGTGCGTTGCCGCCGGACGGCATCGCCGCCGCGGAGGCGATCGCCGATTTTTATCGCGGCAAGACTGTCACCTGCTACATCGGCTACGGCGTCGGCGGTGGCTACGACCTGTTCGCGCGCACGATCAGCCGGCACATGTCGCGGCATATTCCTGGCAATCCCGCGATCATCCCGGTCAACATGCCGGGCGCCAGCAGCATGGTGCTCGGCAATCACCTGGCCAAACGCGCGCCGGCCGACGGCACGGCCTTCGGGGCGGTCAATTCCGCCTTGTTGTTCGAGCCGCTGTTCAGCGGTGGGGCGTCGAAGGCCCAGTTCAGCGGTCCGGACTTGGCGATGATCGGAAATGCGGTCACGTCGGCCGGTGTTCTGATCGCCTGGCACACCACCGGCATCAAGAGCCTCGCCGATCTGCGGGACAAGCCGCTCATCATCGGCGCGCCGTCGCGCACCGGCGACACCTATCTTCTGCCGTTGTCGATCAAGAACGTGCTTCGTCTCGACAACCTGAAAATCATCACCGGCTATCCCGGGACGCGCGAAATCGCGATCGCGATCGAACGCGGCGAGCTGACGGGACGGGTATGGGACATGGAAGGCATCAAGGCGTCGCGTCCGGACTGGCTCAAGAACGGCAGCATCAATCTGATCGCGCAGCTTGCGCCGCGGAAGATGCCGGAAGTGCCGGCGAGCGTCCCGCTGGTGCGTGACTTCGTCGCGAGCGAGGACGAGAAGAAGGCGCTCGACGTCATCTTCATGAGCACCATCCTGGCGCGGCCCTATGTCGCTCCGCCCGGGATCCCGGCGGAACGGCTCAAGGCGCTACGCGAAGCCTTCATGGCGACGATGAAGGATCCGGACTTCATCGCCGATCTCCAGAAGCTCCAACTCAGCTTCGATCCGACCACGGGCGAGGAGATGGAGCGCATCGTGCGCGAGGCCTATGCGCTGCCCGAGGCCGTGATCCTGACGGTGCGCAAGGCGCTGGCGGACTGAGCGCCGCTCCTACGCCATCAGGAACCCGCCGTTGACGTGCAGCGTCTGGCCGGTGACGTAGCCGAAGCCGTCGCCGGCAAGCGCCGTCACCACCGCCGCGATGTCGGCGGGAGCGCCGGGATGGCCGAGCGGGATGCGGTCGAGCGCATAATGCTGGCGCCGCTCGGCGGTGCGCTTCGGGTCGTCCTCCCGGGCTTCGATATAGCCCGGCGAGATCATGTTGACGGCGACCGCCTGCGCGGCGAGGTCGGCGGCGAGCGCGCGCGTGAGCCCTTGCAGGCCGGCCTTGGCGGCGATCACGTGGGCGTGCTCGCGCGCACCGGTGAAGGCTGAGTCGCCGCCGATATTGATGATGCGGCCCACGCCGCCGCGCGCCAGATGCGGAGCCGCCGCCTGCGCGCAGTTGAAGGCGCCGTCGAGGATGACCCCGACCACCTCGCGCCATTCCGCCACGGTGATCTCGGCGAGCCCGCGCCGCCGCCGCACCGCCGCGTTGTTGACCAGGACGTCGAGGCGGCCGTGGTCGCGCACCGCGGCCTCGATCATTTTTCCGACGGCCGTGTGATCCGATACGTCGCAGAGCGCGACGGTGGCCTTGACTCCGAGCGCCTCGACTTCGCGTCGCACCGCCTCGGCCGCGCTGGCGTTGCTATGCCCGTGCACGATGACGTCGGCGCCGGCCCGAGCCAGAGTCAGGACGATCTCGCGCCCGATGCGTCGGGACGAGCCGGTCACAAGCGCAACGCGGCCGAGAAGAGGGCGGCTGTCCATGCTCGCTGGTCTTTCGCGGATGAGGATCGCAACGTACCGTCGCGCAACGCGCCGCACAAGGGACGAGGTCCTCGATCACCTGAACGATCGATGGCACAGTCAGGGTTGATCGACTCAGCGGACGTCGACGCAACCGGCAGCAGGGGCATCATGAGTTTCTCCGATCAAAGCGGCGCGCAGCCTCGCCGCATCAATGTGCACAACCATCACATGCCGCCGGCTCTAGTCGAACCGATGAAAAAGGCGAAGCTCGGCCACCCTGCGCAATCCGGCTGGACGCCGCAGCAAGCGATCGACGACATGGACAAGGCGGGCATCGGCCTGTCCGTGCTCTCGGTGCCGATACCGGCGGTGAGCTTCCTGCCCAAGGACGACGCCCGCCGTCTCGCGCGCGAGTGCAACGACTACGCGATGACGCTGATGGCAGACCATCCCGGCCGGTTCGGATCGTTCGCGACCCTGCCGATGCCCTACGTGGACGAAACCCTCAAGGAGATCGAGTACGCGCTCGACACGCTCAAGATGGATGGCGTGTGCCTGCTCACGAGCTACCGCGACCGCTGGCTCGGCGATCCGTCCTTCGATCCCGTGATGGACGATCTCAACCGGCGCGGCGTCGTGACCTTCGTGCATCCAAACCTGCCGACGTGCTGCTCGGTGACGCTGCCGATGATCCCACCGTCGATGGTCGAATACGGCGCCGACACGGCGCGCGCGATCACGAATCTGCTGTTCACCGGCACGTCGATGCGCTGCCGCAACGTCAAGTTCATCTTCACCCACGCCGGCGGCGCGATGCCGATGTTCATCGACCGCTATGCAACGCTCTCGACGTCCAACCCGCGCTACGCGGCGTTCACGCCCAACAAGGTTTTTGCCGAGCTCAGGCGCTTCCACTACGATACGGCGCTGGCCGCCAATGCCCCCGCGATCGCGGCGCTCGGCCAGATCACGCCGGTGTCGCAGATCCTGCTCGGCACCGATTTTCCATACCGGCCTAGCGACTATCAGGTGGCGGGCCTGCAGAGGCTGTTCAGCCCGGAGGAGATGCGGGCGGTCGAACGCGAGAACGCACTGCATGTGATGCCGCGGCTGCCGACGATTTGACGTGCGACGGCCCCGCCGTGACCGAATGGAAACGCAAGGCTCGCTGGCGGCCGGCCGGCGCCCACGCTACCCTCGGCGGCTTTCTGCCTGCCGCCAATGCGGCTGAAAACTCCGGGTGTCGCTTTCACGGGGACGAGCGGCGTGGCGTGTGACGGACTGACAAGGGTTCACCAAATGACAACCAGCAGACGACGACCAGGCGACCCGCGCGATGCGGCCGAAGCGGCGTTCAAGGCAGCGACGACGAAACCCGCCGAGCTGCCGGCCAAGAAACCGGCGATCCCGAACGCCAAGGAGACGGTATCGCTGCGCATCGACCGCGACGTGCTCGACTTTTTCCAGGAAGCGGGTCCCGGCTGGCAGGACCGCATCAACGACGCGTTGCGAAAGGCCGCCGGGAAGTGAGCGTCGCTCCTCCCCTGCCGCCAGCCGGGACAGCCGTTCCGGCCATTGTCCGGCGTGCGCTTCACGGCTAGAATCCCATTTCGCAGTCGACGCAAGGCAGCGCTCCATCAAGAAGCGCAGCAAGGGAGAGATATCATGAACAAGCGCGTCCGGACTCTCGTGACATTCACTTGCGCCGCGATGGCCGGGGTATCCGCCGTCGCGCTCACATCTTCTCCGCTCACGGCTCAATACAAGATGACCGTGAACAAGGAGCGGCTGCTCAACGCGCAGAACGAGCCGCAGAACTGGCTCATGCAAAACGGCGACTACGGGTCCCAGCGCTATTCCAAGCTTACCCAGATCAGTCGCGAGAACGTCAAGAACCTGCGCATGGTCTGGGCGCTCGCGCTCTCCGGCATGCAGGACGTCAAGCAGAACGGACCGGAAGCCGAGATCAGCCCGCTCATCGATAACGGCTTCATGTACACGAGCGACGGCTGGGGCGGCATCTACAAGATCGACGCGCGCCAGGGGAACCAAGGCACCTTCGTCTGGCACAACGATCTCGGCGTGCGGCACGAGGGCAACCGCCCGCAGACGCGCGGCATCGCGCTCTGGGAAGACCTCGTGGTTGCCAACCTTCCCGACGGCCGCGTGGTCGCGCTCAACCGCGACAGCGGCCAGGTCGTGTGGGACAAAAAGGTCGCCGGCAACAACGAATTCGGCACCAAGGAACGCTTCGCAACTGCCCCGATTGCCGCCGAGGGCAAGATTCTGGTCGCCAACGGCAATGGTGACGCCGGAACGCGCGGCTGGCTCGCCGCGCTCGACGCACGCACCGGCGATGAGCTCTGGCGCTGGTGGGCGGTCCCGAAGCCTGGCGAGCCGGGCAGCGAAACCTGGAAGGACAAGAACAACGCCTGGAAGACCGGTGGCGGCGGGATGTGGCAGACCGGCTCCTACGATCCGGCCACCAAGCTCACCATCTGGGGAACCGGCAACCCGGTGCCGCAATACGATCCGCAATCGCGGCCCGGCGACAACCTCTACACCAACTCGGCGGTCGCAATCGACATCGAGACCGGCAAGCTCGCCTGGCATTTCCAGTACGTCCCGAACGAGTCATGGGATTATGACGAGAACGGCATCCACATGCTCTACGACACCACCATCAACGGCGAGCCGCGCAAGGTGGTAGGTCACTTCGGACGCAACGGCATATTCTACTCGCTCGACCGCAACAACGGCAGCTTCATCAAAGGCAGCCAGTATGTGAACGAGCTGAACTGGACCAAGGGCCTCGATCCCAAGACCGGCAAACCGGTCGAATACGATCCCAAGCTCGACGTGCAGCAATACATTCCGGCCGCTCGCGCCATGCGCGGCGACGGCATGAAGCGCGCCTGCCCGACCTGGCACGGCGGCGTCGCCTATCAGCCGACCGCCTACAATCCGGAAAAGAAGATCGCGTACGGAGTGGGCACCGAGGGCTGCTTCACGCAGAACGGCGCGGAGTACCGGTTCAAGAGCCCCGAGGGCGGCCTCGATCCGCAGAAGAGCGACAAGCGCACCTACACGAGCGACCTCTATTACGGTTCGATCACCGCCTACGACGCGGTCAACCACAAGATCCTGGCCAAGGCGGTCACCGATATCGAGATCCGCTCCGGCGCTCTCGTCACGGCCGGCGGCGTGGTGTTCACGGCGCTGCAGGACGGCTGGATCATTGCCTACAACGACGAGACGCTGGAAGAGCTCTGGCGCTTCAACGTCGGGACGCCGCTCAAGGGCGCTCCCGTGACCTATGCGATCGGGCCCAAGCAGTATCTGGCGGTGCAGACCAGCGGCCGGCACCTGCATCCGGTCAAGTTCGACAAGCTCGAGAACTCGAGCTACCTGTTCGTGTTCGCGTTGAATTGAAGCGGTCGCAACGAGGTTCGATCGCCCTGAGGGCGAGACGCGTCACGAAGCGGCGCGCCTCACGACGAGGTCGGAGAAACCACGGACCCGAGCCGCTACTTCGCCAGCTCGCTGCAGGCGTCGACCTCACGGCCCCAGAAGGCGATGCATCCGGCGCGGTCGAGCGGGCCCTTGCCCACGATCTTCGCCAGCATGAAGTCCACCAGCAGCTCGATCTCGTTTGGCTGCAAGGTCGCCGGCGGGTCGGACAGTTCCAGGCCGCGCGCAAGGAGATCGGCCTGCTTGAGGCCGAAGCAACGCCCGTCGCTGTAGGCCAGCGGGTCGAAGGCCGGCATGCCGGTTCCGGGGCGGCCGCATTTGATGGTGGTGATGAGCGTCGCCCGGTCGATCGGGCGCGCGCGCAGATCGGCGCCGTCCGGCATCTGACTGTCCATCTTGCGCCCATCGCCGGCCCAGCCGTGGCAGGCCTGACAATCACCCTTTTGCAGGAACAGACTCATTCCCGCCGCGAGATCGGCAGGATCGGGCGCCTGCGCCTGCGCAGCCGCGCTGGACAGGATCATCAGGCCCGCGATGGCCGCGCCGATCAGCGGCCCCAGCATCTTGCTTTTCATACTCAAGCCTGTCGCTCCCGCGTTGAATAGGGCGCCCCTCTTCGACATTAGAGCGAAATGGTCTCGGATTAAATCCGCGATATCGGTCTTAGTCTTTGCAGGTCGCACGATCCAATCCGAAAGTCTGCGGGTTTGGAATCATGTTCTCGCAGTCGCTCGCGGGTCGTCCAAGCCCGCATTGGCGCCAGCCATGACAGGCGGTACCATCGGGCGCCCGAAGGGACCACTCATGATGGCATGGCGGCCGGCGACGATACTCGTGCTTGCGCTGGTCTGGCCGGCGAGCGCCGATGCGCAGCCGCTGCGGCGCGCCACCATCTGGGATCTCAAGCTCGGGCAGCCGATATCCGCACAGCCGTCGCCGGCCGAATTCCGCGGCTTCGCCTGCGGTGCGAACGGCGGCGCGCCGCGGGCGCAACTCGCGGGGTGGAGCGACGTCATGCGCTGCCGCGCGGAGCCCACCGGCTTGCGCGAAGTCTATTTCGAATATGACGACGAGCTCGAATATATCGCGCGCGCCATGGACATCGACCGCGAGATCACGCGCTGGGCGGGTACGACCGAATTGGGCTTTCCGGTGATCGTCTCGGCGCTGTTCGACGACACCGGCGTGCTCAAGGGCGTTCGCATCGTGACCGACCCCCGACCCGACCACCGCAACGACATCACCGAGGCCAATCTGCGCAAGCGCGAAGACGCCTATCTGTTCGGTGCGATGATGGCTTCGCGCTACGACATCGACGCGGCACGGTACTGCACGTCACTGCCGCCAGCCGAAGGCGAGAGCGCGGTCGGCGACCTTCTGGTCAAGCAGTCGTGCGAGATGACAGACGCGGCGAACCGGCGCAAGATCGTGCTGCGCGCCAGTCTCTTCCGCAAGCCGGGCCAGAGCGGCACCAACCCGCAACTGCCGACGCAGCTCACGCAAGGTCAGTTCGAAAGCTCCGCGCGGCTGGAAATCTATGAGCTCGACGATCCACGGTAGTTCACGGGCGCTTGGTGCCGTCCGGCATGGTGGTGTCGCGGAAGACGGCGTCGTCGAGCTTGGCCTCATAGAGGTTCGCCCGGTGCAGATTGGCGCCCGTGAGATTCGCGCGCGTGAGATCTGCACCGCGCAAATTGGCCGCCTGCGCGTCGGCATCGGTGAGGTCGGCGCCGAGGAGGCTCGCGCCGATGAGTTCCGCCGCCATCAGGCGCGCGTCCGCCAGCCGCGACCCGTCAAGCCGCGCGCCGCGCAGAATGGCGGCGTCAAGCGCAATGCCTGACATATCCGCCTCCACCAGAATCGCCTCCGCCAGGCGGGCCTTGCGCAAGTCGACATTGCGCAACGTCGCCTTGCTGAGATCGCTGCGCGTCATGCGCGCGGTGCCCATCATCGCCTCGCTCAGGTCTGCGCCGGCCAGCTTGGCGCCGTCGAGATTGGCGGCGTAGAGCATGGCCTCGCGCAGCTTGGCGCCGCTGAGATCGGCGCGGGCGAGATTGGCCTTGTTGAGGTTGGCGCCCGAAAGATCGGCGCCGGTCAGGCGCGCACCCGTCAGCCTCGCATCGTGAAACGTCGCCTTGCCGAGGTTGGCGCCGGAAAGGTCGGCGCCGGCGAGATCGCGGCGCTTGAAGTTCTCGCCGGCGAGATCGCAGCGCGGGCAGTCGCGCGTGCGGCCGGCGAGGAATTCCGCGCGCTGATCGGCGCGCGCGTTCGACGTCGCAAGCGCAATCGCCAGGAGTGTCCCGCAAAACGCTCCCGCCGCCGACGAAGCCTTGGCGATCGTATGCATGGCGCGGCGAAGCCTATGCGATTTGCAAGCAAAAGAGAACGTTCCTCAGATGGGGCCAATCCAGCGAGCGCTCGTCAGCCTCGCGACGGGGGTTCGGAATCACCAAGCCGGGGCAGGATTCCCGGCGAGCTCTATGCCGGACCGGGTTCGTCCTGCTCGGCATCGTGCTGATCCTCGGCCGCTGGCGGCCAGTCGCGGCCGGCGCGACGCGCGCGCGATGTCAAACCATTGAGGCGCGCGCGTGCGCTCAGGTCGGAGCGATCATGCACCCGTCCCCGGCAGGAAGCACCGAATGTTGATCTTGCCGCTGTCGACCCAGTACCAGACGATCGCATAGCCGATCCGGTTGGGCTCCTTGACGACCGCACCGTCGGGCACCGTGAACCACTGCCCACCGATCATGACCCGGTAGGCGTTCTCGGTCATGTCCCACTCGACCTCTTCGGGACGAAAGCCGTCGGCGGTGGCGCAGCAGCCTGCGCCCCTGCTGTCGGTCAGCCCTTCAACCCACCGTTTGATCTCAGGCGACGTCTGCGCATATTGCCCGTTGTCGCGCGCTTGCGAACCGACACACACCAGTACCAGAGTAGTGGCAAGAAGCATTCTTGCGAGCATCGTGACCTCCGCTCGATGTTTCCAAGGTCCAATCCCGGCACGAACACTGCAACACAGCGGTATGTTGCAGTGCAGAAATCATGCCAGGGGTTGCCAGGCATCCGCCACGCAAGGGCGATGGCCGCTGCTGCGGCAGAAATCGAGAATCAAAGGAGTCACTTGCCGCGGATGGCGGCGCATCCGTCAGCACCCGCCCGGGCGCTTTGGTCTGCTCGGCCGATGACCGGCTGCTGCTTAAATTTTAGGCCACAAACCTCGGGTCAGGCGCTGAACTCAGGTCCTACGATTGCCGACCGATGATCACGCTCTTCGACGAGGTGCATGCCATCCGGGCGCCGACAAACGATGGAGTGGCCCTCCATAGCAACAACCGAATGGGTGTAAGTCTATCGTCAATCCCAGGGTCATCCGCATGCGGTCCAGGCTCAAGGGCCAGCAACGCAGGTGCGGAGAGATGAATCTTTGGTAATGCAGCAAATAACTCCGCTTTTCGCCTTGTGGCAAAAGCAAATAAGGCGCAGCGTGACCTTGGGTCATCTTGGAACGACAACCGATCAACACAATGACCCGGCGATCTGGGAGGTCGTTATGTCAAACGTAGTAAAGGGGCTGATCGCAGGCCTGGTCGCGACGCTGGTGCTGACGGGACTCATGGTCCTCAATGGCGCATTCGGCCTGATGCCGGAGATCAACATCATCCGTTGGCTGACTGCCCTGGGGACGCTCAGCGTACCCTCCGCCTGGATGGACCATTTTATCGTCGGGGTGGTGATCTGGGGTATGCTGTTTGCCGCCTACGACTCCATCGCAAGCCGCCCGGCTCTCTGGATCAAAGGCTTAATCTTCGGGGTATTTGCCTGGGCCATGATGATGGTGTCGTTCATGCCATTGGCAGGAGCGGGATTCTTTGGCGCCAAAATCGATAACTCGGCTCTGCTCGGGTTGCTGGCCTTGCATCTCATCTATGGCCTTGTCCTTGCTACCACCTATGGTTTTCTCGGCGCCATGGTGCCGGTGAGAGCGCCGGTGACGTTGCAGGAGGAGGAACTTGCGGTGGCCGGCGGGACTGTCGGGCCCAATGCTTTCACGATGAACAGCGCCGATATCAACGACCACCTGCCGTCGAGCAGCCCATCGGCCAAGACGGTGCTGATCATCTTCGGAAGCCTGGCGGGATTCTTTGCGCTGCTCGTGCTGCTCGTCGAGTTTCGCACAAAGCTGGGCTTCTAGATAATTCCCGGGCTTCACAATTCCCTGAATGCTCCTTGCCGGCCTCGTTCCGGCCACCCACTACGGGCGCTAGCAAGACAGCATGGTCGCGACCGGCGCGGCCACGCTGTCTATTCTTGACAAGGCCATTTGTCGCGTAGCGCGGCGAGCGCGACCAATCGGAAATCCTGGTTCGCGGATCCCGGATTTCGTTCAACAAAGCTGATGATCGCTTGCAGCATCTGTTCGGGCGCTGCCGTGTTCGGATGACAGAATTTGAGGTTGTCCGGCAGGACGCGGCTTACGAACGCGAGCGTCGCGATGACTCCCGCGCAGTGTCCGCCGAGCGAGTCTTTCGCATTGGGCTCCAGGCCCGACATGCAATGCGACAGTATGGAATTGACGCTTTTGGTCTCTTGGGCAATGGCCGCTGACAAATTCGACGCCATCACCAAGGACAGCGTCAGGGTCAACAGGCGCATTGCAATCTCCCACACGGATATTTCAACTCACGATCACACCTCACGTGTATCAGCAGTCGGAAGGCAGTCATAGCCGCTCGACGCGACCCTGCGGATGAGCAGCCGATGCCGGGGCTTGGCGCCTCTCCATCTCGCGCGTGACCCGCTGCCTGGATTGGCGAGCGCGCGGTCAGCGCAGAATCGCAAATTAATAGAGTAGGTTACGTGGATTCTTCCAGAGGCGGGGAGCGCCTGCAATGATTCTTGTTGCGTGGCCATCTCGGCGCAGGATAGATGACGTGCCGGCTAACAGTCGAATGCTTCCGAAGTTTCGCCTTGAAGCCCGCAATCACCGGCGCTCAAATCCGCGCGGCGCGCGCCCTCCTCAACTGGTCGGTGCGCGAGCTGTCGCGTCGATGCGGCGTCTCACAGTCCGCGATTTCGCGCGCGGAGAAGGTCGACGGCCTGCCGGGGATGCAGGGGCGCAATCTCGCCACCGTCCGCTCCGCTTTCGAAGATCAGGGCATTGAATTTCTTGATACGTCGGGCGTGACATTGCACCGGCGCTGATGCGCGCGCATCCCGACCGCCCTATTCGACCGAGCCGCGCTCCCGGAAACCCGTGATCTCGTCCGGCGTGAACCCGAATTCGCCGAGCAGCTCGTCGGTGTGCTCGCCGAATTCCGGCGTGCGCCTCGCGAGCACGCTTGGCGTGCGGCTCAGCGTAAACGGCTGTCGCGGCAGCGCGATCTCCCTGCCGTCGACCGCGGTCAGCGTCTGCGTGAGCTTCATGTGCCTCGCCTGCGGATCGCCGTAGGCCTGGTCGATGGAATAGATCGGCCCGCAAGGCACCTCCGCCGCCTCGAGCTTTGCCATCAACGTGGCGGTGTCCATCTCCGCCACGATGTCCGCGATCAGGCCGTTGATCTCGTTGCGCCGTTTGCGCCGGACCTCGCGCGTGGCGAAGTCGGGGTGATCGATCCATTCCTCCTTAACGAGCGCCTTGCAGAGCCGGCCCCACATCGAGGGGATGGGCGCCACGTTCACGTAGCCGTCCTTGGTCTTGTAGGCATTGGTCGGCACGCCGCTCGGATGTTCGTTGCCGACCTGCTTCGGCACGACGCCGTCGACGAGATAGCGCGCCGCCTGCAGGTCGAGCATGAAGGTCTGCGATTCCAGCAGCGACGTTTGCACCCACTGCCCCTCCCCGGACTTCTCGCGCTCGTAAAGCGCGGTGAGGATGCCCATCGCGGCGTAGACCCCCGTGATGATGTCGGAGATGGGAATGCCGACCCGCATCGGTCCCCGTCCGGGCTCGCCAGTCACCGACATCAGCCCGCTCATGCCTTGCAGGACCTGATCGACGCCCGGACGATCCTTGTAGGGGCCGTCCTGGCCGAAGGCCGAGATGCTGGCCAGGATGAACCGCGGGTTGTTGCTCTTGAGCGTCTCGTAGTCGAAGCCGAGCCGCGCCTTCACGTCGGGACGGAAGTTCTCGACCAGCACGTCCGACCGCCCGACCAGGCGGTAGAGGATGGCGCGCCCCTCCTCGCTTCGCAGGTTGAGCGCCATGGCGCGCTTGTTGCGGTGCTTGTTCTGGAAATCGGCCTCATGGCGGCCGGAGAAATCCTCCGGATTGCCTGGGCGCTCGATCCGCACCACGTTGGCGCCCCAGTCGCCGAGCTGGCGCACGCAAACAGGCCCTGCCCGCGCATGGGTCAGATCCAGGACGGTCAGGCCTTCGAGGGCCCGCGAGGCCGGCTGGTGGGGCATTGCATGGGGTCTTTCTATTCGGCGATGATCGATTTCGCGCGCTCGGCAAGGTGCTTGGGCGTCGCCAGCACCTGGCGCACGGTGTCCTGCAGCGACACGCCGGCGATGGGGGTGATCTCGATCCGCGCAGCCGTGGCCGCCTTGATGAATTCGGGATCCTTGAGGGTGACGTCGAAAGCGTCGCGCAACGCTTTTACGCGCTCGGCCGGCACATTCGGCGACGTCGCCATGGGCTTGCCGAGCGCGTCACCTGAGATGATCAGCGCGATCACCTGCCGATCGTCGTTGTTACGCGCAAGTTCCTGCACTGACGGAATGTTCAGGTCCTTCGACTTCGGCTCGGTCTGCACCAGGAGGTTGATCTTCCTGTCGGCGACCCAGGCGGGATTGAGCGACTTCCAGCTATCCCAGGAGTTGG
The DNA here is from genome assembly GCA_034669045.1 of Alphaproteobacteria bacterium. Classification (GTDB taxonomy): domain Bacteria; phylum Pseudomonadota; class Alphaproteobacteria; order Rhizobiales; family Xanthobacteraceae; genus VAZQ01. The sequence continues at coordinate 39,119 of JAXDOD010000130.1, read as the reverse complement.
TGACGCCGTCGACCTCGCCGCGCTCCATGGCGATCACCATGGTGCTGTTGCCCTGATAGCCCGAGACGATCTTGAGCTTGGTGCCGACGAATTCGTTGAGCATGCGCGGGAACGTATAGGTGATGGCGCCCTTGTTGGAAGCGGCCACGGCGAGCTCAGTCTTGCGCGCATCCGCGATCGTCTTCACGCCGGTGGTGTGCCAGGTGGTGAAGGTGAGCGGGCTCGTGGTCATCGAGCCGATCCAGGAGAACCGGTTGGCATCGTATTGCGCGCCCTCGGTGCCGACCGCCTGCACGGCGATCAGCGTATTGGGGAACATGCCGATGGCGGTGCCGTCCTGGGGCGCGATCGAATAGAGGAAATTGGCCATCTTGATCCCGCCGGCGCCGATCATGTTCTGCGGCACCAGAGTGGGATTGCCGGGGATGTGCGCTTTCATGAATCGCGAGAGCAGCCGCGCCTCGAAATCATATCCGCCGCCGACATTGACGCCGATATAGACGTTGATCGTCTTGCCCCGGTAGAAGTCGGCGACGTCATCGGCCTGGACGGCCGTCGGCGGGGCTGCAATTCCCGCGAGCAGCAGGATGCCCAGTCGCCCGACGCGCGCCGTCCGGGTCTTTGCAGCCCAATTCATGCGTTGCTGCCCCAAGTCGCGTTGTCTCTCCAGGACGAACGATATTAAAGTAACAATCTCACGTGAGAAGGGGCTGGGGGGAAGCTGAATGGATTTCGAGCTGCCTGAAGACATCCGGCTGTTGCGCGATACGGTCCGCAGGTTCGTCGATCGCGAACTGATCCCGATTGAGATGCACAGCATGCAGGGGCCGGACCTCAAGCCGGAATACAAGACGTCGCTCGAAGCCAAGGCGCGCGAGCTCGGGCTTTGGAAGCTCGACACACCTGCCGAGTTCGGTGGCCAGGGGCTCTCGCTGCTCGCGCTCGCCGTCGTGTGGGAGGAGGTGCATCGCTCGATCGCGCTGCCCAACCGCGGCGACGGCGTGTTCGGGCCATCGCCGCGCCCGATCCTGCTGCGGCTTCCCGAGCCGATGAAGGAGAAATACCTCTATCCGCTGCTGCGCGGCGAGAAGTCGGCGGCTTTCGCGCAGACCGAGCCGGACGCGGGCAGCGATCCCGGCCGCATGCGCACGCGGGCGGTGCGCCAGGGCGAGCATTACCTCATCAATGGTTACAAGCGCTTCATCTCGCACGTGAAGGGGGCCGATTTCCTGCAGCTCGTGGCGGCGACCGACCCGGCGAAGGGCTCGCGCGGCGGCTTGAGCGTGTTCATCGTGGACATGGATTTGCCCGGCATTTCGATCGTGCGGGAGAACCATCACATGATGGGCGACGTGACCTATGAGATCGCGCTCGACGACGTGAAGGTGCCGGTCGAGAACCTGGTCGGCGAGGAAGGCCAGGGCATGCGCGAGGCGCAGTCCTGGATTTCGCGCAACCGCGTGCACCAGGCGACCCATGGCCTCGGCGTCACCCAGCGCTGCCTTGAAATGATCGGGAAATACGCCCAGCAGCGCGTGACCTTCGGCGAGCCGATCGCGAAGCGCCAAGCCGTGCAGTTTGCGATGGCCGATCTCTATACCAAATACCAGACCGGCCAGTTGCTCACCCACCGCACCGCCTGGAAGGTCGACAAAGGCATCGCCAGCCGGCATGACGCCTACATGTGCAAGATCCACTGCACAGAACTCGGCTTCGAAGCGGCCGACCGCTGTATCCAGTTCCACGGCGCCATGGGGCTCACCACCGAAATGCCGATCGAAGCCATGTGGCGGCGCTCGCGCAGCTATCTGATCACCGGCGGACCGGCCGAGATCATGCGCGCGACGCTGGCTCGCGAAGTGTTCAAGCTCTATCAGTGAGACCGCAATGAATATCGATCTCAAAGGCAAGTCCGTCCTGATCACCGGCGCCTCCAAGGGCATCGGGCTGGTGATCGCCGAATACATGGCGGTGGAAGGCTGCGACCTGCATCTCGCCGCGCGCGACGACGGCGCGATGAAGGAGCTGGCGGAGCGGCTCACCGCGCAGCACGGCGTGGCGGTCAAGGTCCACCGCCACGATCTCACGCTCGCTTCCGAGGTGGAAAAGCTCGGCATCGCCTGCAGGGGCGTCGACATCCTGGTCAACAATGCCGGCGACATCCCGCCCGGCACGCTTGCCGACATCGACAGCAAGACCTGGCGCGACGCCTGGGCCGTGAAGGTGTTCGGCTATATCGACCTCACGCGCATCATCTATCCGCACATGTGCGCGCGCAAGAGCGGCGTCATCGTCAATATCGTGGGCGCGGCCGCGCGCACGCCCAACCACCGCTACATCGCCGGCTGCACCGCCAACATCGCGCTCAACATGTTCACCCAGTGCCTGGGCGGCGAGAGCATGCGCCACGGCGTGCGCGTCGTCGCCATCAATCCCGGGCCGACCGTGCCGGGGCGGCATCTGGCACACGTGATGGCACGTGCCAAGCGCGTGTTCGGCGACGAGAGCCGCTGGCCGGAGCTGCACGCCAAGTTTCCCTCCGGGCGGGCGGGTCACGCTTCGGAGGTCGCCGAGCTGGTCGTGTTCCTCGCCTCGGAACGGGCAGGCTTCATCAGTGGTGTCGCAGTCGATATCGACGGCGGCCATTCCGTCTATCGGGCGGACGCGTAGCTCCACGAGGACGACATGACGAAACTGGCCGCGCTGTCGATCGCAATGGCGCTGACCGCGGCGCCCGTCCACGCCGACGACTTCTACGCCGGCAAGACCATCAACATCTACATCGGCACCGGCGAAGGACCGGGCGCGATGACGAGCTATCCACGCGCGGTCGCCCAGGTGATCGGAAAATACATTCCCGGCCATCCCACCATCGTCATCCGCCACATGCCGGGCGCCGGCGGCATCAAGGCGGCGAACTACATGTATTCGATCGCGCCGCAGGACGGCACCGCCTGGGGATTCATCACCCGCGGCTTCGTGCGCGCGCCGCTGCTGCAGACGCCGCAGGCCGAGTTCGACCCGACCCGGTACCAATGGATCGGCACACCCTCGCAGGAGACGACGGTCGCCGGGGTCTGGACCGCGGGCACGAAGGTGCGCAGCATCCGGGAGGCGACCAGCGAGGAAGTGGTGTTCGGCGGCACCTCGCTGGCCACCGACACGGGGCTGTTTCCGACCATCCTGAACAAGCTCGTCGGCACCAAGTTCAAGGTCGTGGTCGGCTACAAGGCCTCGACCGACGTCGACATCGCTCTGGAACGCGGCGAGGCGCAGGGCAAGATCTGGACCTGGGCCTCGCTCAAAAGCGGGCGCACCGCTTCCTGGCTGGCCGAGAAGAAGGTGCACCTGCTCGCGCAGTTCGGCCTCGACAAAGCCAGGGACCTGCCCGAAACGCCGCTCATTCTCGATTCCGCAAAGACGCCGCAGGACCGCCAGGTCATGGAGCTGATCTTCTCGCCGATCGCGCTCGGCTACCCGTCGTTCATGGGTCCAGGCGTGCCGAGGGAGCGGATCGAGATCATGCGCCGGGCCTTCGACAAGGCGATGGCCGATCCGGAATTCGTCGGCTTGATGGGGCAGCAGAGCCTCGCGCATGACCCGGCGACCGGCGAAGCACTGCAGGCGATCGTCGCGCGCATGTACGCCATGCCGGCTCCGGTGGTGGAGAAAGCGCGCGCGCTTATCCCATCGTACTGACGCAAGGCTTGGCGCGCGGCTGCGCTACTTCATGTTGAACCGGATCGGCACCGTCAGGGTGATCTGCGCGCCGGGCATCTCGGACGGCGGCGCCGGGAACGGCTGCGCCCGCTGCACGAGCTCGAGCGTCTCCTTGTCGAGCGCGGCAGAACCTGAACTCTTCACGATATGGCTCGCCATCACCCGCCCTTGCCGGTCGAGGCTGAACGCGAGTTGGACCGTGCCCTGTTCGCTGCGCACTTGCGCCGCCGAGGGGTAGCGCTTGTTGCGCTCCAGCAGCCCGACGACCTGACGTTTCCAGGCCGGGACGGCCGTGGAGTTGCTGATGTTGAGCTGGCCTTGGGAAGGCGCGGCCGCGACTGGTGCCTCGTCGACCTTGGGCGCCTGCGGCGCGGTGGTGACGGGGGCCGGCGCCTGATCCTGCGGCGTCGGAAGTTCCGGCTTCACTTCCTGTGGCAGCGCAGCGGTCACCATCTCGGGCGCGACCGCTGGTTCCAGCTCCGGCACTTCCTCGAGTTTCTCGATCGGCGGCTTCTCCGGGACGGATTCGGCCTGGACCTGCTCCGGCCCGGGCGGGATATCCTGCGGGACGTTCGCCGGCGCGATCGGCATCGGAGCGAGATCGATGACGATGGCCGACGACGGCGCATCGGGTTCGATGTCGCGCCAATGCACCAACGCGGTCGCGAAGGCGCCGTGCGCCATGAGAACAATGGCGCCGCTCAGCATCCACCGCTGCAGCTCGGTTCGCGTATCGGCGGCCAGCGCGGTCATGGCGAGGGTGGTTTTTCCAGTCCGACGAGCGCGACCTTGAGATAGCCCGCCCGGCGCATGAGGTTCATCACCTCCATCATCTCGCCATAAGGCACCGTCTTGTCGGCGCGCAGGAAGATCCGCATGTCCTTGTCGCCCTTGGTGGCGACGGCGAGGGCGCTCGCGAGCGATTCACGCGGCAATGGCTGTTCGCCGATCGCCAGCGTCAGGTCGGCCTTCACGGTCAGGAAGACCGGTTTGTCCGGGCGCGGCTGCGGCTCCGCGGTGGAGGCCGGCAGGTTGACCGCGATGTCCACAGTCGCGAGCGGCGCCGCCACCATGAAGATGATGAGCAGGACCAGCATCACGTCGATGAACGGCGTGACGTTGATCTCGTGCAGCTCCGTCAGGGTGTCTTCGCCGTGGTCGAGACGGACGCTCATCGATTGACTCGGCTCGGGTTCATTCGGCTGCGGACAGGGCCGCAGGTCTGCGGACGGAAGATGGCGGCGTTGCGGCAGAACGGGCGAGGTCGCGGCTCACAAGCCTGAGAACTGCGGCCGAGATATCGCCGAGCACCGCGCGGTAGACGGCAATCTGGCGTGAAAACACGTTGTAGATGATCACCGCCGGGATGGCGGCGGCGAGCCCGAACGCGGTCGCGAGCAGCGCCTCGGCGATGCCGGGGGCGACCACCGCGAGATTGGTGGTCTGCGACTTCGAAATGCCGATGAAGCTGTTCATGATTCCCCAGACGGTCCCGAACAGCCCGACGAACGGTGCGGTGGCGCCGATGGTCGCAAGCACGCCGGTGCCGCGCATGATCCGCCGTCCGCGGGCGGCTTCAATGCGCTCGAGCCGCGATGCGATCCGCTCCTTGATGCCCTCGCGATCCATGCTGTCGTCGGACATGCGCAGTTCGGCGACGGCCGCATCGAGAAACTCCCCGGCAGCACTCTTGTCACCGGCGAGGCGCTGCGCGGCCTCCGGCAACTGCCGAATGTCGTTGAGCATCCGCAGGGCCGCGCGGGCGCGCCGCCTGGCGATGACGAGCTCGATGGTCTTGGCGAGCCATACCGTCCAGGTGACGATGGACGCGATCAGGAGCCCGATCAGGACCACCTTCACCAGCGGGTCGGCGGTCAGATACATGCCGTAGGGGCTGAGATCGCGCGGCAGGTCGGCAGGGGTCCCAACCGGCGCAACGGGCGTGGTCGGCAACGGCACATCGGGCGGGGGAGCTGCTGGCGTGGCGGTATCTTGCGCCAGCGCGAGCACCGGCAAGCCCAGTGCAAGAGGTCCGATGATCAGGGCAAGGCGGCCGATCCTGCCTGCGAGAACGGTCATTTCACGCGACATTCCAAGGTCCATGAGCACTGCATACTGAGGTTGATATGATCCCTCAACACATTCCGCATACGCGCCGGCGAATTTGAAAGGGTACACCGCGATTTGCGGCGTTCCCACGATTTGAAGCAAAGGCTCCGATCACATCCGATCACGGGTTCGCCACTGATCCCGCTCCGATGGCTGAATACAAGCAAATCCGTAGCCCCGCAATATTGCCGGCATAATTTCTAGATTTGAATTGTTATAAACTCAAGGTGTTTTAGCATACGAGTGTTGCCTATTTGCTATTGTGTCAGTGAATACATCAACGATACCAAGTATTGTCTAACCGGATCCTAAGTATTGAAGGGTTCTAAAGTAAAGAACAAGGTTCATAGGAGCGTCAAATGTCGCGTTATACCGGGCGAACCGCACAGCAGGTGATCCAGGCAAAGCTGGGTTTCGTCAGCGTGGTGGCGCTGTTATGCCTCGATGTCCCGGTCCAGCTTGCAGCCCAGCCGGCAGGCGATGCCGCTCCGGTCGCGCAGGAGGCCCCGGGCGCGCAACCCGCGACCTCCGGGCCGAGACCGACCCCGCGGCAGGGCGAAGCGCTGCCGACCGTGGAGGTCGACGCGTCGCGTCCGCGCGCACCTCGCCGGCGCCAACCGGCCAGGACGGCGAGCGCGCCGCTCCCGGCGCTGCCCGTCACCACGACCGCCCAGACCAGCACGACCCAGCCCGACGCCACCGGCGTGATCGGCTACCTTGCGACACGCAGCTCGAGCGCGACCAAGACCGACACGCCCCTCATCAATGTCCCACAGTCGGTGACCGTCCTCACCAAGCAGTTCATTCAAGACCAGAACTTCCAAAGCCTCACCGAATCCCTGCGCTACGTTCCCGGCGTGATCCCCCACCAGGGCGAATTCAACCGCGACCAGGTGGTCATTCGCGGCCAAAGCACAAGCGCGGACTTCTATGTCAACGGCATCCGCGACGATGTGCAGTACTTTCGCGACCTCTACAACATCCAGCGCATCGAGGTGCTCAAGGGCCCGAACGCGATGATCTTCGGGCGCGGCGGCGCCGGCGGCGTCATCAACCGCGTGCTCAAGGAAGCTGACGGCGTCATGGTCCGGGAGATCACGGCGCAGAGCGGCTCGTTCAACGACAAGCGCGCGGCGCTCGATGTCGGCCAGGCCTTCAATGAGAGCCTGGCGGGCCGCTTCAACGCCGTATACGAGAATACCGACAGCTATCGGAAGTTCGTGAACATCGAGCGCTACGGCGTCAATCCGACCTTCACGCTGCTGCCGAACGACAGCACCAAGATCAAGCTGAGCTATGAATATTTCCACGACAAGCGCACCAGCGATCGCGGAATTCCTTCGCAGGCGGGAGCGGTCTTCCCTCTCAGGCCCTACCTGACCGATCCTTCGACGTTCTTCGGCAACCCGAATTTGAACTTCGCCAGGGTCGATGCAAACATGGCGATGGCATTCATCGAGCACGATTTTGAATCGGGACTCAAGATCAAGAATGCTTCTCGCTACGCCACCTACGACAAGATGTATCAGAACATCTTTCCGGGTGGGCCGGTCGACGCGGCGGGAACGTCGGTCAACCTGACGGCGTACAACAACGAAACCGACCGCCAGAACCTGTTCAACCAGACTGACCTGACCTACAAGCTCCACACCGGGTTCGTAAATCAGACACTGCTGGTGGGAACTGAACTCGGCCGCCAGACCGGTCTCAGCTTCCGCCAGACCGGGCTCTTCAACGGCACCCTGGCGACGATCCCGGTGTCGCCGCTCAATCCCGTCAGCTTTACGCCGGTGACATTCAGGAACAACGGCACCACGGACGCCAACAACACCTACAGGCTCGCGCTGTCCGCGGTCTATGCCCAGGATCAGATCGAGATCACGAAATATCTGCAGGTGATCGCCGGCCTGCGCTTCGACCGCTTCGACCTGGAGAGCACCGACCGCCGCACGGCCGTCACATTGAACCGCATCGACAATGTCAGGTCGCCCCGGGTTGGCGTGGTTGTGAAGCCGGTCGAGAATCTCTCGATCTACGGGAGTTACAGCATCTCGTTCCTTCCAAGCTCGGGCGATCAGTTCAGCACGTTGTCGCCTGGGACCTTGATCGCCGAGCCGGAAAAGCTCGTGAACAAGGAAATCGGAGTCAAATGGGACGTGACGCCGCGGCTGCAGTTCGTCAGTGCCGTTTATGACCTCGATCGCATGAACCAGCGGCTGGCCGACCCGAACCATCCCGGCTTCTTCATCCTGAGCGGCCGGACCGTCACGAAGGGATTCGAAGCAGGACTGAACGGCTATCTGACGGACGCCTGGCAGGTCTCCGGCGGATATGCCTATACGGACGCCCGCATTGCCAGCAACACATCGGCGACGATCGTGGCGGGCAATCGCGTCGGGCTGGTTCCGTTCAATACGTTCACGCTGTGGAACAAGTATGACTTCAGCGAAACATGGGCGGCCGGCATCGGCATCATCCACCAGACGAACTCGTTCGCGTCCTCCGACGATACCGTGTTGTTGCCGGGCTTCACACGCGTGGATGGCGCGATCATCGGCAGGATCGACAAGCGCTACCTCCTGTCTGACATCAAGAGCCTGCGCTGGCAGATCAATGTGGAGAACATCTTCGGCATCCGTTATTACTCGATGGCCGATGGAAACAATAATATAACGCCCGGCTCGCCGCGCGCGGTGCGCGGCACCATGATCGCGAATTTCTAGCGTGATCGCGAGTTGCCGCGCTTGCGCGACTGCCGTAACCCTCCGGTCCGCGTTCCCAGCGCGGGCCGGTGTTGTTTAGCGCAGGACGACGCTCCACGCCGCCACAACGGCGTGTAAGATAGCCGCATGTTCCCCGTCCCCCGCCAGCCGCTTTCATGATCGAGCCGCTCGACCAGATCAGCACGCCGACAAGGCGCCTCAGCGACTACGTGGCCGGCGCGCTCGCGCGGCCGCTTCCCGGCGTGGTGGTGGAGAAGGCCCGCCATCACGTTCTCGACACGCTCGCCGCGATGGTGTCCGGATCGCAGCTCCTTCCCGGCCGCATGGCGATCGGCTACGCCGCCGCGCTCGGCGGCGAGCCGGAGGCCTCCGTGGTCGCAACGCGGCTGCGCACGTCGATGGTGAACGCGGCACTTGCCAACGGCATGCTGGCGCATGCGGACGAAACCGACGATTCGCACGCGCCCTCGCGCACCCACCCTGGTTGCGCGGTGGTCCCGGCGGCGCTGGCGGTGGCGGAACGTACGCATGCCTCGGGAGAGCGGTTTCTGCGCGCGGTGGTGCTCGGCTACGACATCTGCGCGCGCGTGAACCTTGCGCTCGGACCCGACGCCTTTGCGGCGGCTTCGCGCGCCACCCACAGCTTCGGCGGCACGTTCGGCGCCGGCGCCGCCGCGGGCGCGCTTTTCGGATTCGATGCCACGCAGGTGCGCCATCTGTTGTCCTATTGCGCCCAGCAGGCCTCCGGCGTCGCCAGCAACGTGCGCGACAGCGAGCACATCGAGAAGGCATTTGACTTCGGCGGCATGCCGGCGCGCAACGGCGTTACGGCCGCGTGCATGGTCGCTCACGGCTTCAGCGGCGTCGACGACGTGTTCAGCGGCGAACGCAACTTCCTCGACGCCTATGCGCCCGAGCCCGATCCTCCGCAACTCGCCGACGCGCTGGGCGAGCGCTTCGAGATCATGGCGACCAACATCAAGAAATGGTCGGTCGGATCGCCGGCGCAGGCGGCGCTCGATGCGCTGACGACCCTGATCGATGGCGAGAAGGTCACGCGCGAGGAGATCGACGCGATCCGCGTCCACCTGCCGGCCCGGTCCGCGCGCACGCTCGACAATGCGCCGATGCCGGACATCAACGTGCAGCATCTCATGGCGCTGCTGCTGGTGGACAATGGCTTGACGTTTGCAACAGTACACGATCATGCGCGAATGGACGACCCGGCCGTGCTCGCCGTCCGAAAAAAAATCGCGCTGGTTGCGAGCGATGAGCTGATGCAGGCGCGGCCACGCCGCCAGGCGATCGTGGAGATCGATCTGCGCGACGGCCGGCGCCTGTCGCATCGCACGCGCGCGGTACGCGGCACGGCCGACAACCCGATGACTCGCGCCGAGGTGGAGGCAAAGGCGCTCGACCTCATCGCCGGCGTCCTCGGGACCGACCGCGCGCGCGAACTGGTGGAGGCTTGCCGCCGCATTGAATTTTGCACCGACATGTGCGAATTCCGGCGGCTGTGGGAACCCGCGGCCGGGGCTGCAGCGACAACAGGACGATGCAAGTGATGCGGAAGCTTGTAAGATCGCGCCCGTTCGCGCTGCAGGCCACGGCGCTGATCGCTCTGCTGGCGCAAGCCGCTGCCGGGCCCGCGCACGCCGACGACGAATTCTACAAAGGCAAGACCGTCAATCTGATCATCGCCACGGCGACCGGCGGCGGCTACGACACCTACGGCCGCCTCGTTGCCCGCCACATGGGCAAGCATCTTGCCGGCCAGCCCACGGTCATCGTGCAGAACATGCCGGGCGCGGTCGGCGTTCGTGCTGCCAACTATCTCTACAACGTCGCGCCCAAGGACGGCACCGCCATCGCGATGCTCGACCAGGCCATTTATCTCGACCAGATCCTGGGCTCGTCCGGGCTCAACGCCGATGCGAGCAAGTTCAACTGGGTCGGACGCATCCTGAGCAACAGCGCCGTGCTCTATGCCTGGCACGCGGCCAAGGTGAAGACGATCGAGGACGCATTCACGCACGAACTCGTCGTCGCGGTGCAGGGCGCGGCGTCCAAGCTCAACTGGACCATGCTCAACAACACCGTCGGCACCAAGCTCAAGCTGGTCGCCGGCTATCCCGGCTCGAACGAAAGCCGGCTCGCATTGATGCGCGGCGAGGTCGAGGGCCTGAGCCAGCCCTGGCCGGTGATCAAGCTCGAGGCCGAGCAGATCCTGCGCGACAAGCAGATCAATCTCATCGTGCAGACCGGCGCCGTCAGCCATCCCGAGCTCATGCAGGTGCCGCGCATGGTCGATCTCGCGAAGACCGACGAGGACCGGGTATTGCTCGCGCTGTTCTCTTCGCCATCGACGATCGGGCGCGCGCTCGCCGCCCCGCCGGGCGTCGCAGCGGAACGGATCGCGGTGCTGCGCGAGGCCTTCATGGCCACAATGCACGACCCGGCGCTGATCGAGGAGGCGAGGCGCGTGAAGCTCGAGCTCGACCCGCTCGACGGCGCTGCGCTGCAGGCGAGCATCGCAGGCACGGGCGCGGTCTCGCCCGCACTCGTGGCGCGCGCCCGGCGTGTGGCGGAACGATAGAACGGAGAAAACGCATGCCGACGATGGTTTCGGTCTCGGTGAACGGCAGTGCCATGGACATCTACGTCGATGCGCCGGCTGGCAGCACCCCGGTCCCCGCAATCGTGCTGATGTATCACCGCGACGGGCTCGACGATTTCACCAGGCGGGTCGCGGCGAAGCTCGCGGCCGGCGGCTATCTGGTCGCGGTCCCGGACGTGTCGCACCGTTGCCCCGCCGATGTTCCGATGAAGGACCGCAAGCCCTTCTTCAAGGACAGCGAGGTGGTGGCGGACATCCGCGCGACCGTCGAGGTCCTGCGCGCGCGCAACGACGTCGACAAGGACCGGCTCGTCATCATGGGCCATTGCATGGGCGGACGCATGACGCTCCTCGGCGTCGGCCGCGTGGCGGATTTCCGCGCCGCGGTGGTCTATTACGGCGGTGGCGTGCATGCGTCCTGGGGCGGCGAGGACAGGACGCCGTTCGACACGCTGGCTGAGATTCGCTGCCCGGTGATCGGATTTTTCGGCAAGCTCGACAAGAACCCGTCGCCCGAGCAGGTGGACAAGATCGACGCCGAGCTCACCCGCCACGGCGTCACGCACACCTTCCATCGCTACGAAGACGCCGGTCACGGCTTCCAGAACCGCGAGCCGGGGACGCGCGGCGAGCGCGAAGCGGCGGAGGATTCGTGGACGAAGACGTTTGCGTTTTTGCAGCAGGTGCTGAGTTTCCAAGAAGCAAATTGAAGGTGCATTCCGGGGCGCGCCGCAGGCGCGAGTCCGGGCTCCTCGCCGCGCTCGGCCCCGGAATGACGGTACAGCCTCAATTCTCCGCCACCGCCGCCTGCCCCGCGATCCGGCCGAACACGGCATTGCGCGTCTGGCCGGTGAACGACGGATAGTTGTGGAAGAACAGCCCGACGATGTCGCCGGAGGCGTAGAGACCCTTGATCGGCTGATCGAGCGTGTTGATCACTTGCGCGTTGCGGTTCACCTCGACGCCGCCGAACGTAAAGGTGATGCCGCCGGTCACCGGATAGGCGCGGAACGGCGGCTCGCCGATGCGGTTTGCCCAGTTCGATTTCGGGATCGCGAGGCCCCTGGTCGCCTTGCCGTCCTGCCGGCTCTGATCGAACGGCTTGTCGTCCGGGACCGCGCGATTGAATTCCTCGACCGTGTGCGTGAGCACCGCCGGTTCGAGCCCGATCTCCATCGCAAGCTCCGCGATGGTCCCGGCTTCGACGAACGTCGCCTTGTGGTGCGGGTAGCGCAGGCACTTGAGGCCCGTCTGGTCGTAGATCTGGTAGGCGATCGCCCCCGGCTGACCCAACACGGCGCGGCCGGTCTTGGCGTAGGTGTAGGAATGCTGCGCCTCGCCCTCGTCGAAGAAGCGAACACCCAGGCTGTTGACGCTGATGCCGAACGGATAGTCGTAGCGGCTCTGCGTGTTGCCGCGGCCGTCCTCGTGCTGGGGCGTCTCGAAGTCGGGCGCATTGGCGTCGATCGGCGACATATGGCCGGACTTCCAGTGCCCGGCCGGCCGCGCCCCAATGTCGATCAGGAAGCGCAGCACCTCGCCGGTGTCGTGCCGGCTGCCGCGCACTTTCATCATGTCGGAATTGCCGTCGAGATAGCGCGCCCGCATTTCGGGATTGGCCTGGAAACCGCCCGCACAGGCGATCACCGACTTGGCCAGGAGGTCGTAGCGGCCATCCGGCCTGCTGACGGCGACGCCCTCGATGCGGCGCAGGTCGCCGTGGAAGCCGCAGACGGGCGATTCAAAACGAAGATCGATGCCGAGGTCTTCGGCGATCCCTCGCCACTGCCTGAGCTGGCCCGGACCGCCGCCCGCCACATGGATGGCGATGCCGCGCTCGAAATAGCGCTTGCCGCCGACCTTGGCGTGCTCCTTGAGCGGCTCCCATGCGATGCCCACGTCCCGCATCCAGTGCACGGCGGCGTTGGATTGCCCGACCAGCGTCTGCGCGAGCTCGCGGTTCATGCGCCCCTGCGTCATGCGGTCGAGATCGGCCATGAAGTCGTCGGCGCCATAGGGCGGGATCGTCATGGTCGAAAACAGCGCGGCGTCGAGATCGGGAAGGAATTCGCGGATCTCGCGCGCGCCGGCGTGGACGAAGCGGAAGCCGGTGCCGGAATAGCGCGCGTTGCCGCCGTATTCCGCCTCCGGCGCCTTTTCCAGCATCACGACGCGCTCGGCGCCCGCCTTGCGCGCCGCCACCGCCGCCTCGAAGGCCGCGCTGCCGCCGCCGATCACGATGATGTCGCATGTCTCGACGCGCGCCACGAACGGCTACTCCTCCGCCTTGATGCCCGCGAATGCCATGTATTCCTTGACGACGCGATCGGGCACCGAGGACAGCTTCTGCGCGATGAGCTGCGCCAGTTCCGCGCCGGCCAACGCGCGCCCGACCGGCAGGCCGCGGCGGTCCGCTTCGGCGCGATATTCCGCGTCCTCCATCAGCCGCAGATAGGACTTGCGCAGGATGTCGAGCCGGTCCGACGGAATGCCGGGCGGCCCGAGCAGCGGCAGCCCGATATGGCTCGGGACCGTGACCAGACCGAGCAGCAGCCGGGCATTCTGGTCGACGACGACGTCGGCGAGCACCGGCACGCCGGGCATCGAATCGAACGATTGCACGATCGCCCTGACCGCGCCGTTCGCGATCAGATCCGGCCGGGTATTTGCAACGCTGCCCTCGTGCGAAAACAACCCGTCGACCTCGCCCCGTTCGAGCGCGATCAGGACCTCGTTGAAGCCGGGATAGCCGGTGACGACCTTGAGCGGCCAACCTTCGTATGACTCCAGCACGCGCGGCGCGATCGCGTTTTCGGAACGCGCATTGAGCGCGCCGATCGCGATCGGCGTCTTGGCGCGCTTGAGCTCTTCGACCGTCGTGATGCCGGTGCGCCGGTGCAGCCACAGCGCATTGGCAGCACTGCCGGCGCCGCCGACATAGGAGAAGCGGGTGAGATCGTAGCTGATCCCCTTCTGTGGAACGACGTTGCTCAGAAGAAATCCGCTGCGCCCAGGCATGCCGAGCGTCAGCCCGTCCGCGGACGCGACGTTGTGAAGATGGTTGCCGAGGATGATCCCGCCCGCGCCCTGCATATTCCGCGAAATGATGACGGGATTGCCGGGGATATATTTTGCGAAGTAGCGCGTGAGCACGCGCATCTCCCCGTCCACGCCGCCGCCGGGCGGAAAGCCCGCGATGATCGTCAGGGTCTTTCCGGCGTAGAAATCCTCGGCATTGCTCGCGTCCGGCAGCATCGCCAGCATGCCGAGGCTAAGGACGAGCTTCCACATGACCGCCACCGCGGGATGAACAGGAGACGGGGCGCGCGGCCGATCGCCGCGCCGGCGCGGGTCGCGAGCGCGTCAGGCCGGGGCCTTTTCGCTTACCTTTTTCTTCGCACGATCGTCGGCGAACTCCACGTCGCCATAGCCGTGCACCGAAATGTCGAACAGGTTTCCGTCCGGGTCCATGGCGCGGTGCTCGGCAAACGGCCTGGTCGAGGGGCGCTCAGTCATCGGCTCGCTCCACTTCGCAAGCTTCGCCTCGACATCCTCCAGGTCGTCGACCTGGAATCCGAAGTGATTGATCCCGCTCGGCGCCGCCTCGCCACGATTGCGCAGGATCGCGAGCGTGAGATAGCCGTCGCTCATGTAGCGCGCCCCGCTCGCCTCGGAATGAATGCACTTCATTCCGAACACCTCCTCGTAGAACTTGGCGAGCCTTGCCGGGTCCTTGGTCTTGATGGCCAAATGACGGATCTTCGGCATGAAATTCCTCCGCTGATGATCGAAAGTTATGGCCCGGAATGGTAGGAGAATCGCCGGTTGCAGTCAAACTGGAGCGGCGCTTCGAAGCTGATCTGACTTCGAACGCGTTATTCCTCAAACCTGCGGCGGGTCTTGATCTGCTTTTCGCCGGTCTCGTAGTGCCGGCCTTCGACCGCAAGCTCCGCCTCCTGCTCCTCTTCCTTGGTCCAGTAGCCGAGCGAATAGCCCCACCACGGCTCCTTGAGGGTGAGCGACGGGAGCTGCAGGTCGCGCCACATCTCGAGCGCGCGCTCCATGTATTGGCGCGTCGGCAGCGACAGCGGCGGATAGGGCCAGGGCATCGTCGCGTCGATCAGCAGCGCCGAGGAGCGCGCCTGCTTGCCGCTGGTCAGCCCGCGCGACTCTCCCGGCGGCGCGACCGAGGGGTCGAGCGCGAACAGCGGCGCGTCGACGATCTCGGCATCGCGATAGGGCTGCGAGCGGTAGGCGAGCGCCCACAGCACGTTCTCGGCGTCGCGCACGTTGATGTCGTCGTCAACCGCGATCGCAATCTTGCCGATGAATTTCTTGGCCAGCAGGCGCAATGCGTCCTTGGCATCGTCGGGGTTGCGCTTCTTGATCTTGACCACCACGATCGCGTTGGCGCCGGCGCATTCGAGATATTCGACCTGCGTGACGTTGTCGAAACCTGAGTCGCGCAGGAGCTTGTGGGAGGCGGCGGCGCGGCCGATATGGCGCATCTTGCTGCTCTCGCTGGGCGGGAGCTGGCTCAGGATCGACAGATAGATCGGCTTGCGGCGCATGGTAATGGCGGTGATATCCATGAAAAAGCTGTAGTCGCGCTGCGCCATGTAGCCGGGGAATTCACCGAACGCGCCTTCCATCTCGAGAACCGCGGTCGGGACCGTGCCCTCGATCACGATCTCCGACTGCGCCGGCACCATGAGATCCTGGGTGAGGCAACGCACGACGTCGAGCGGCCGACCCGACATGGCGCCGGCAACATCGTATTCGCACATGTCGTTGGGGATGCGCGTGACGGCCGTATAGGTGACGTGGGGCGGCGCCCCGATCACGATCGCGGCCGGCATGCGCTCGACGCCTTTTGCGCGCCAGCGGTCGATGTGGTCGCGCATGCCGACGCCGAGCATGCCCGGCAGCGCGCCGATGCGGTTCTCCGCCTTCACCATGCCGCGATAGTTGCCGAGATTGTGCAGCCCGGTCTCCGGGTCCTTCGACACCCAGTGCGATGCGGTCGTATAGGGCGCGTTGTCGAAGCCGGGCGTGGAGATCGGAATCGGCAGCCGACCGAGCCCGCCGCCGTCGCGCGCGAGCTCGTCGCCGGTGATGACGACCTCCTGGCAAGGCGCCTCCTTCACCTCGACCGGCCTGAGCGGCTTGTTCAAGGCCTCGCGCCAGACACCGGGAATCTCATCGAGCGCGCAGCCCATGCCGAGCGCGTAAATCTCCGCCGAGCCGGCAAGCGCTCCGACCAGGACCGGGATGTCGTGCTTGCGGCCGCGGCTGTCGACGATGTTTTCGAACAGGAACGCCTTGCGCTGGCTCTCCGCGAGGCCGCGAAACTGCAGACGCACGAGCGGATGAAGCTCGGTATCCTTGTTGACGGGCGTCGTCACGCGAACGAGCTTGCCGGCCTTCTGAAGCCCCTCCACATAACTACCGAGCGTAGGCCAGTACGACGCCATCAGGTCCTCCCCGTTGCATGCGCGCGGAACGGCGTCCCGCTCGGGCACACTAATACTGCCGCGCGATTGAATCGACTCAATGCTATCCCGTCTCGCCGGCGAGACGGCGCGGCGGCGGCCCGGTGTAGGTCCACGTCAAATGACGCGGGATCGGGCCTTTGTTGCGCTCGCCCGACTGCATTTCCTCGTGGGCATGCGCCAGGACGCCGACCGAGCGCGAGAGTACGAACAGCCCGCGGCAGAGCGGCGGCGGAAAGCCCAGCTCGGCGAAGACCACGCCGGTGGCGCCGTCGATGTTCATCGCGATCCTGCGGCCCTTGACGACGGCAAGCTCGGTCTCGACCGCGCGGCCGATGGCGGCAAAAAGTCCGCTCACCACGCCGTCGGCGACGGCCCGGTCCACCAGGGCAAGCAGGCGCGGCGCACGCGGGTCCACCGGATGGAAGCGGTGGCCGAAGCCCGGAACATGGTTCTGGTCGCGGGCGGCAAGGGCGGCCAGCTCCGTCCGCACCGCTTCGGCGATGCGCTCCTTGCTCGCCGCGTCGTTCCCGATCCGCGCCGCGATGTCGTTGTAGAGACGCACGCTCTGCTCGCCGGCACCGCCGTGCACGTCGCCCAGCATGTTGATGGCCGACGCCATGGCGTTATTGATGCTGACGCCGCAGGTGACGGCCATGCGCGCCGCCGCGATCGACGGCGCCTGCGGGCCGTGGTCGACCGCCGCCACCAGCGCCGCTTCGAGGAGCTTGGCGGCGCCGGGATGCGGCAACTCGCCGCGCGTGAGCAGATAGATCATCTCGGCGAAGCCGACACGGCCGATCAGATCCTCGATGGCATAGCCGCGCAAGCGGATCTCTCCGGGCTTCATGTCGACGATCGCGGTCGACCACCAGTCCTGCGGGGTCTTCGGCGTGCGCGGCGCGCTCATATGACGTTCTCCCGTGCGAGTTCGTCGACCTCGCTCTTTGAATAGCCGAGCTCGTCGAGGATGGCGGCCGTGTCGGCACCCAGCGCCGGCGGCGGCGTCGCGGGTTGCGGATCGCCGCTGGCGAGGCGAAAGCCCGAGCGCACGACGCGGACCGGCCGGTCGACGCCGGGTACCGCTTCGAAGGTGCGCAGCAGTCCGCGCTCGACGATCTGCGGATGGTCGAGCACCGCGGGCACATCGAGCACTTCGCCGGCCGGCACGCCGTTGCGGTTCAGCAGCTCGGCCCATTCGCGCGCGGCTTTCGCGGCAAGCGCCGTCTCCAGCTCGGCATTGAGCGCAAGACGATTGCGCTTGCGGTCCTCGCGGCCGGTAAAGCGCGGATCGGCGATGAGGTCCGCGCGCCCGACCAGCCGGCAGAGCGTCTCGTATTGCTCCTGCTTGTTGGCGGCGACGTTGAGGAGCCCGTCGCCGGTCCGCAACGTGCCGGACGGACTTGCGGTCATGTTCTCGTTGCCGAGCGGCTGCGGCCGCACACCCGCGATCAGCCAGTTCGAGACCACCCAGCCCATGGCCACGACGGTCGCTTCCAGCATCGAGACGTCGATGAACTCGCCCTCCCCGCTACGCTCGCGCCGAAAGAGCGCGGCCGCGATCGCGAAGGCCGCCGTCACGCCGCCCATGGTGTCGGCGACCGGATAGCCCACCCGCAGCGGCGCGGACGCCGTGTCGCCGGTGACGCTCATGACGCCGGCGAGCCCCTGCACGATCTGGTCGTAGGCCGGGTTGAGCTTGAGCGGCCCGTCCTGGCCGAAGCCCGAGATCGCGCAATAGATGATGTCGCCCTTGATCGCCTTGAGCGCCGCGTGATCGAGCCCGAGACGCTCCATCACGCCGGGGCGAAAATTCTCCACCACGACGTCCGCCGTGGCAACCAGCCGACCGAACACGCCGCGGCCCTTCGCGCTCTTGAGATCGACCGTGATGGAGCGCTTGCCGGCATTCTGGGCGAGGAACGAGGCACCCATGCCGGCGCGATTGAGCTCCGGGTCGGCGCCGAGCTGGCGCGCGAGATCGCCGGAGCCCGGCACCTCGACCTTGATCACGTCGGCGCCGAGCTGCGCGAGCTGGTAGCAGCAAAACGGACCCGCGAGCACGTTGGTGAGATCGAGGATGCGCGTACCGGCCAGCAATCCACTCATCGCCACCTCGCCCACCGCTCGCGGTCCACGATCGAATAGAATAGCCGGATCGGCGCAGGTCAAGTCCGCACCAGGTAGCCGCCGCTGGTGAGATATTCGACCACGCGGCTCGCGAGGGCTTCCGCGTCGTCCACATCGGAGCGGAGCACGATGTCCGGCGCCTGCGGCGGCTCGTAGGCGCTGCCGATGCCGGTGAGGTTCGGAATCTCGCCGGCGCGCGCCTTGCGATAGAGTCCCTTGGGATCGCGCGCCTCGCAGACCGCGAGCGGCGCATCGACGAAAATCTCGATGAACTCCTGCGCTTCGACCAGCTCGCGCGCCATGCGCCGCTCGTTGCGGAACGGCGAGATCAGGCTGACCATCACGATCAGCCCGGCGCCGACCATCAGCTTGGCGACCTCCGCCACCCGGCGGACGTTTTCGACGCGATCCTCGTCGGTGAATCCGAGGTTCTTGTTGAGGCCGTGGCGGATATTGTCGCCGTCGAGCACCACCGTATGCCTGCCCATGGTGTGGAGCTTCATGTCCACGAGCGCGGCGATCGTCGACTTGCCGGCGCCCGAAAGACCGGTGAACCACAGCACGCAGGGATGCTGCCCGGTAAGCTCCGAGCGCTCGGCCTTGGTCACCTTCAGCGCCTGCCAGGCGATGTTCGTGGCCCGGCGAAGCGGGAACGCGATCATGCCGCAGCCGACCGTGGCGTTGGTCAGGCGATCGATGATGATGAAGCCGCCGAGCTCGCGGTTGTCGGCGTAGCGCTCGATCGGCACCGGCCGATCCAGCGCGATATTGCAGAAGCAGACGTCGTTGAGCGCGGCATGCTTGGCGGCGGAATGCTCCAGCGTGTCGACGTTGGTGACGTGCTTGAGTTCGGTCACCTGCGCGTTCACGGCCTGGGTGCCGATGCGCAGGAGATAGGATCGCCCCGGCAGCAGGTATTGGCCGCCCATCCAGATGACGTTGGCGGCGAACTGGTCGACCACCGCCGGGCGCTGCTGCAGCGCCGCGATCACATCGCCGCGGCCGACATCGATGGCATCCGCGAGCGTCACGGTCACGGCCTGGCCCGCGCCCGCCTCCGCCAGGTCGGCGCCCATGGCGACGAGACGCGCGATGCGCGTCGCGCGTCCGGAGGGCAGCACCACGACCGGATCGCCGGGGGCAATCGCGCCGCTCGCGATCGTTCCGCAGTAGCCGCGAAAGTCCGGATCGGGCCGGTTCACCCACTGCACCGGCATCCGAAAGGCCAGCGACGAGCGATCGAGCGCGGGTTCCACGGTCTCCAGATAGTCGAGCAGCGACGGGCCCCCATACCACGGCATGGTTTCGCCGCGGCGCGTGACGCCGTCGCCGCTGCGGGCGCACATCGGGATGCAGACGGGCTTGGCAATTCCAAGCTTCCCGGCGAAATCCGTGCAGTCCGCGGCGATGCGTTCGAACACCACGCGGTCCCAATCGACCAAGTCCATCTTGTTGATCGCGAACGCCACCTGGCGGATGCCGAGAAGCGACAGCAGATAGCCGTGCCGCCGCGTCTGCGTTACCGCGCCCTTGCGCGCATCGACCAGGACGACGGCGGCGTCCGCGGTCGAAGCGCCGGTTGCCATGTTGCGGGTGTAGTCCTCGTGCCCGGGCGTGTCGGCCACGATGAACTTGCGCCGCGGGGTGGAGAAGTAGCGATAGGCGACGTCGATGGTGATGCCCTGCTCGCGCTCGGCCGCAAGGCCGTCGACCAAAAGGGCGAAGTCGAGGCGGTCCTTGCCGCCCGTGCCGTAGCGCGCGCTGTCCGCCTTGAGCGCCGCAAGCTGGTCCTCGTACAGCAGCCGGCAGTCGTAGAGCAGCCGCCCGATCAGCGTGGACTTGCCGTCATCGACCGAACCGCAGGTGATGAAGCGCAGGAGATCCTTCGCTTCCTGCTGCTCCATATAGGCCGCCACCTTCGTCACGGCGGCGCGGGCGGACGTGGCCATCAGAAATAGCCTTCCTGCTTCTTGATCTCCATCGAAGCCGTCGGGTCGTGGTCGATGACGCGGCCCTGGCGCTCCGACGTGGTCGCCAGCAGCATCTCGTCGATGATCTGCGCCAGCGTCTCGGCGCCGCTCTCGATCGCACCGGTGAGCGGATAGCAGCCGAGGGTGCGGAACCTGACGGGACGGACCTGCGGCGTCTCGCCGGGCTTCAGGGGCATGCGCGCGTCGTCGACCATGATCAGGGCGCCGTCGCGCTCGACCACCGGGCGCGGCCTCGAGAAATAGAGCGGGACGACCGGGATGTCCTCAAGGTAGATGTACTGCCAGACGTCGATCTCGGTCCAGTTCGACAACGGGAAGACCCGGATGCTTTCACCCTTGTTGATGCGGCCGTTGTAGAGGTTCCAGAGCTCCGGCCGCTGGTTCTTCGGATCCCAGCGATGCGTGGCGGTGCGGAACGAGAAGATGCGCTCCTTGGCGCGGCTCTTCTCCTCGTCGCGGCGCGCGCCGCCGAAGGCCGCGTCGAAGCCGTGGCGTTCGATGGCCTGCTTGAGCGCTTGCGTCTTCATCACGTCGGTATGGACCGCCGACCCGCTGGTGAACGGGTTGATCCCCGCCTGCAGGCCGTCCTCGTTGACGTGAACGATCAGGTCGAGACCAAGCTCGCGCACGCGCTGGTCGCGAAACGCGATCATCTCCCTGAACTTCCAGGTGGTGTCGACATGCAGCAGCGGAAACGGCGGCTTGCCCGGCCAGAATGCCTTGATCGCCAGATGCAGCATCACCGACGAGTCCTTGCCGATGGAATACAGCATCACCGGGTTGCGGAACTGCGCCACAACCTCGCGCATGATGTGGATGCTCTCGGCCTCCAGACGCTGAAGATGCGTCAGCCGCTTCGGTGTCACGGCGGCGATTTTCTGCAATAGCGCACTCGCAAGAGAAGGCCCGGACAGCGGCCGGACCGGGTGGACGCCCTCTAAACTAACGCGGATTGCATCGCAAGTCGCGCCGCCGCCAGCCCGTTCGGCCCCTTGCAGCGGCCTCGCCCTGGGCTCTGCAGCCTACGTCGCTGCCGACGCGATCGTCACTTCTGCGTCTGCTTGAAATATCTCAAATCCGGGGGCGCCTGATTCTTCTTCGCGGGCATCAATAGTCCTTCCGCGCTCAGGAAATAATTTTCATCGCCGATGACGATCTGCCCGTTGCCTTCGGTGCAGAACGTTTGGCCCCAGTGCGGACGCGGGTTCGGATTGCGCCGATATGTCTTGTCGACGCTCCAGGGCCGCGTCAAGGCGTTGTCGATCACGGTGATTTCGTCATGCAGGAGATTCGGATCGTCCTTGTCGAGATGGAACCGCTCCTTGAAGACCGATTGATTGTCGCGGTGCAGCGGGAGCCCGCTGGCGTCATAGGCGCGCGGACCTTTGAAATTGCGCGTCTCGACTTCGAGCACATGGTAGCGGCCGTCGCCGTCCTCGTCGATCCATTTGCCGATCGAATAGCCTTGATAGGTCGGCTCGATGCCTTTGGGCCAGTCGCGTCCGTCGGTGAAGATTCGACGAAGCTCGCTGCCGACCAAAACATAGGTGGTCTCCGGCGTGATGACGTATTCTTGTCTGGGCGCTGCCATCATGCGCGGCATGCCGCCGGGGAGACAGCGGGCGGTGGGATAATTGCCGATCCCGCCGTTGGCCTGGTCGGCCATGCTCTCCTCCAGGACCTTCTGATATTCGGGCGTCAGCGGCGCCTGCTGCGCCGGTCCCCAGGGCTTGTTCGGATCGAATTTGATCACTTGGCCTCCCAGACGGTGGTTGATGGTGTCCCACTCGCCTTTCCAGTTGGGATATTTCGCGTCATCGCCGGCCTGCGCCGCGCCCATCGACACCAACAGCGCAGCGGCCAATACGAACGCTCCAGCGGAGCTTCGATGCAACATGATCGTCCTCCCTGCCTTGTCGATAGCTTGCACGAGCG
Source organism: Alphaproteobacteria bacterium (assembly GCA_034669045.1). GTDB lineage: Bacteria > Pseudomonadota > Alphaproteobacteria > Rhizobiales > Xanthobacteraceae > VAZQ01. Next base: position 16,402 of record JAXDOD010000130.1, on the reverse strand, counting down.
CGATCGAGGCGATGTTTACGCACCGGTGAATGGCGTGGGCGCAGCGGTGCTCGGTCAAGCGTCGATGACGAACCTGGTCACCCGTATTGCCGCGCGTGCAACCACGCCGCCGCCGCAAGCGCCGCGCAAAATCCCACCGCTGCATAAGTCATCCCCCGCGCCTCTGGATCACGGTGAATGCGAGCCGAAAACATAGCACATTACGCGCGCAAAGCGATGGAAAGCGCAATTGCAATCATTTATCCCGCTGCGCATTTCCCTTATGGGCAAACTGCCAAAGCGTCGGCAGGAACGTCATTCCAGCTCCCAACGGAGCCGCCCTAGTTCACCGGATAGAGGCCGCGGACCTTGTCCAGGATTTCCGGCGGGACATTCGCGACCTCCTCGATCAGCGTCTGCAGCTCCTCCCCGCTCAGCGGCCCGAGGTCGAGCTTGAGGGTGTTCAGATCGGCGATGAAATCAGGGTCCTTGACCATGGCGTCGAAGGCGCGACGCAGGGCCTGGATGCGATCCGCGGGCGTATCCGGGGTGGAGAGAATGAAGCGGCCCACGTCGGTCGCATTGGCGAAGACGCGCAGCGCCTGCACCTCCTCGGGCGTACGGCCGAGTTCGACCGAGGTCGGGATGTCCGGCAGCTCGGGGTGCCGCTTGAGCCCGTACTGCACGAGAATGTTGATGGTCTTGTCCTGAAGCTGTCTTTCCGCGCGGGATTTCACGCCTTCCCAGGTGGTCGAATGGCCTTCCACCTCGCCGCGTTCCATCGCGAGCATGGCTTCCGCCGAGCCGGCATATCCCATGACCAGCTTGAACTTCGTCCCGATCAGGTGATTGAGCATGGTCGGATAGATCGCCACCGTGGAGCTGCGGCCGGTCGCGCCCAAGAGGGCTTCCAGCCGCATCGCATCCTGGATGGTCTTCACGGCCGCGGTCGCATTCATGAAGGTGACGTTCGGGGTCGCCGCCAACCGTCCGATCCAATTGAACTGCGCCGCCTTGAACCGCACGTTGGCGGCGCCGAACTTCTCTTCCAGCGCAGCCGTGGGCACGATCAGGCCGAGCGCGGTCCCGTCCTTCGGCGCGACGTTGAAGATATGGTTGGCGGCCAGCAGGCTGCCGCCGCCGGGCATGTTGCGCGGGACGACCGCGGGATTGCCTGGAATGTGCTTGCCGATATGGCGCGCCACCGCGCGCGCATAGAAATCATTGGCGCCGGCGGGCGGATAGCCGATGATCACGCTGACGGTCTTGCCGCGATAGAAATCGGCGACGGGCTGCGCCCCGGCGCCCGCGGGAGCAACAAGGCAAGCGGCGACGATCCCGATCACGATCTGACGTTTTGCGGACGGGCGTGGCGGCATCAGTCCTCCCCGTTCGTTGGCGCGTACGCGCGTCTGTGCTCTTGTCAGGCTTGCAGTCGTGGAAGTCCGCCCGGCTCAGCCGGCGGCTTGCGCGGCGCCTGACTGCTCGAAGTAGCGTTCCATCTGCGGCGACACGCCGGTCTTGGCCAGCTCCGCGAGCCACAGCGCGTGGATGCGCGGGTCCTGATCGCGATATTCGATCTGCGCGCCGCCCTCCTTGACGCTCACGTCGGTGCGCCGCCCTTCCGAGCCGACGCGCCGCTCCAGCACGACCGGATAGCGCTTGGTGCCGAAGCCGATGGCGAGATAGCGGGCGGGGCGCGCACTGGTGTTGAAATGCTGGTGGAACATGTTTTCGGGCGGCGCATAGACCATGCCGTGGCGCCAGTCGACGCGCTGGAAGTCGCGCTCGCCCTCGTACCACAGCAACGTGTAGCCCGAACCGTGAATGCACAAGACATGCAGGCCGGGGCCGTGGCGATGCCCCTTCTTGTAGGTGCCGACCGGCATTTCGGACGCGTGCGCGCCCATGGAGCCCTCGCTCATGAGGAACTGGATATTGGAGGAGCCGGCGCCGCGCGCCTCCCACGACTTGAGCTCGAAGGCGCCGAGATCGGGAACGAAATTGGTCTCCCACAGATGCCGCCCCGGCCGGATCGAGGTCATCTCGCCTTCGCCCGTGTAGTAGCTGGGCAGTCCCTTGCGCTCGGGGAAGCCGAACGGGTTGTCGAACAGGAACGCCTCGTTGTGGAAGATGTTCATGAGGATGCGCATGTCGTTGGCGCAGGCGAGCCGCACCGGGTCGCGGCCCGACGCGTTGAAGATCTGATAGCGCGCGTTGAGCGGCGGCACGAACATGCTGCGCGGCCCCCATTCGAACGAATGCTTGCCGCCGTCGGGCATCTCGACCACGACGCTGCCGGTCCCGGAGAGGACGTAGAACAGCTCGTCGAACAGGTGTTGCTGCGGCGCCGAGCGCCCGCCCGGCGGCACTTCGAGCAGAAAGATCGTCATCCAGTCGCCGCGGCCCTTGAGATGAACGAAGGCGCCCTTGCAGCCGTCGCCGAGCCGCGGCCAGGGCCCGGTCTCCGCCGTCATCAGGTCGACCCCGAAGTCCTCGTGGATCGGGGGCCCTTCCGCCCTGGTCCAGTCGAGATAGGGGTCGACGAGAAATCTCGGTTCGGCAACGCTCATGACGCCGTCTCCCGGATGCGATCCTCGTCGAAAAATTTGCCCATGCGCGAGGCCACTCCGGTCTTGGCAAGCTCGCGCAGCCAGATCGCGTGGATGCGCGGGTCCTGGTCCTCGTAATTGATCTGCGAGCCGCCCTCCTGCATGGAGGCGTCGGGCGCCTGCTTGATGCGCACCTTGTGGGTGAGCACGGGGTAGCGGTGGCTGCCCATGGACACCGCGAAATAGCGCGCCGGACGCTCGCCGGTGTTGAAGTGCTGATGCAGCATCCCTTCCGGCGGCGCGAACACGAAGCCGTGCCGCCACTCGTGGCGCTCGAAGTCCTTGTCGCCCTCGTACCACATCAAGGTATAGCCGGAGCCGGTGACGGCGAAGACATGCGCCCCGGGGCCGTGGCGATGGCCTTTCTTGTAGGAACCGACCGGCATTTCGGACGTATGCGCGTGCATCGAGCTGTCGGACAGGATCAGCTTGATGTTGCGGCTGCCGGCGCCGCGCGCCTCCCATTCGGGCAGCGTGAGCAAGGCCAGGTCGGGGACGAAGTTCGTCTCCCACATGTGCTTGCCGGGCTTGAGCGGAAGGAAATCGCCTTCTCCCGCGAAATAGCCGTTGCGCCCGACGCGCTCCGGGAAGGCAAACGAATTGTCGAACAGGAAATTCTCGTTGCGAAAGACATTGAGCAGGAATGGCAGGTCGTTGGCGCAGACGAGCCGCACCGGCTCGGTGCCCGACACGTTGAACAGGCGATAGGGCGCGTTGAGCGGCGGCGAGAACACCGCGCGCGGTCCCCATTCGAAGCTGTGGGTCCGCCCCCCGCCTACGTCCACGATGGCGCTGCCGTGTCCGGAGAGCACGTAGAACACCTCGTCGTAGAGGTGGCGCAGCCACTGCGTGTGGGCGCCCGGTGGAAGCTCGATCAGGTGCAGCCCGACGAAATCGCCGCGGCCGCGCAGTTCGACGAAAGCGGCGCGGCAGCCGGCGCCGAGCCGCGGCCAGGGCCCGGTTTCGACCTTGTTGAGGTCGACCGCGACGCCCTCGACCATCGGCACGCCCTGCTGGACGCTCCAGTCGCGATAGGTGTCGATCAGGTAACGCAGATTGCTGGTGTCGGCTGGCACGGATCGGATCCTCGGGATTGCGCCGAGAATGTTATACCAATCACAGCCATTTTCGACCGGTTCTGTCCCGCCACGATAAAAATTGTGGACGCCGTCCTCGCCCGTCGGCTTGCGATCCCGCACGCCGACATCCCTCCCCCGCAAGCGAGGAAGGGATGCCGAGCCCGTCCAAGGTCGGCCTGCTAGCGCAAGAAGGCGAGCAGAATGATGATCGGGATGGGGACGCCCAGCAGCCAGAGAAGAATTCCGCGGCCCATGATATGTTGCTCCTTCTAGATTTGCCGTGGGGTGAGGACGCGACCGCTCCAATTGCCGTCGCGCAGTTGACCGCCTTCGACGGCGGCGAGGCTTGCGGCGAAGGCGCCGAGCAGCAGCGAGGCGGTCAGCCAGAATGCGAGCTGCGCCGCTTCGCGGCGGGCCCTGTCGGCGGCCGCCTTGGCTTCGGTGACCACGTCATTGACGCGCTTTTCCGCCTCCGCCTGGCTCAGTCCCGTGCGCGCCGCGACCAGCCGCGCGACATAGGTTCGGTCGTCCGCGGCGAGGTCCCGTCTGTCCCGGAAGGAGGACGTCCAGAGCCGCAGGATTTCAGAGCGCACCGCGTCGGCGTTGCCGGAAGCAGGCTGGGTAGCCGTGACCGGCGCCGTGCCGGCGGCCGGCTGCGTGGCAGGGTCCACCCGGAACAGCCGATCGACGTAGATTTCCGCCGGACTGGTGTTTTGCGCCATCTGCGGCGCCGCAGCACCGACGCCTTGCGCCACCCCGTTGACGATGTGAGTGGCGGCAGCGCCCAGGACGCTGGCGCTCAGGACCGTGGCGAAGGCCCATGCGATAAATCCATGCGCGGTATCCCGGAAGAAGACTTCGTTGGTGTGCAGTCCGGTCCATTTCGTTCGCAGCCGCGCCGCCAGATAGCCGCCTACGCTCGATGCCATCACGGCGACCACGCAAAGATAGATGCCGCTGCCGACCTTGAAGGTCGTTGCCGACACCCCGGAATCCGCCCAGGGCGAAATCGCCGAGAGACCGAGCGCCGTCCCGAACGCCACCAGCATGAGCGTCAGCGCGGCCGCCGCCACGGCGCCTGCCGCGATCGAAGCCCATGAGACGCCCGAGGTTTGGACATCGACAAGTGTAGCATTGGGCACTGTCACGACTTCCATGGGACGCTCCCTCGTTGGCCGGGCGCGCAGACTTGGCCTCGGCGCCTATCAATTGTGCATTGGCCCGAATTGTTCCCGGGGGTGCAGGCGTAATTCGCAAAATTTCATGCGCGATGGCTTTGGTATCGGCCGGCCGGCCCGGTTTTCGCTGAGCCCGACGCAGTCCGCTTCGCTGCGCGCTGCACTGCGCCCCGGAGCGTGGCCTGAGAATGCGGCTTCAAGATCGCTTGCGCGGGCGTTTTGGCGGCCGGATCGAATGAACGTTGGAGGACCCTGCGCTGCGGCGCAGGGCTTCTTTCAAGCTGGCCGGCCGGCCATGCTTGCGCAGCAGATCCCGGAAAGCCTCGTCGGCCAGCTCCTGAAATTCCTTCATCTGGTCGCGGCCCAATAGATCCAGGGCCTGCCAGGTTTCGTCATCGAGCTGGACGCGCTTGCCCGGCATATCAAAGTCACCCTACGGCTGGGACATCAGGACTGCGCTCACCCGGCCTTGCGCCGCGTGCTCGCCCGGCCAGCCTTCTTCGCCGCCCGCTGCGGCGTGCCCCGCGACGGCGCCTTGCGCGGCTCGCCGCCGCCTTCCGCCTTCACGCTCTTTCGCAAGGCGTCCATCAGGCTGATGACGTTGGAAGGCGCGCGCTCCTTCGGCCGTTCGATCTTTTCGCCCTTCTGCTTCTTCTTCAGCAGGTCCTTCAACGCTTCCTCGTAGTGGTCCTCGAATTTGTCGGGCTTGAAATGCCCCCGCTTGGTCTCGACGATGTGCATCGCCAGGTCGAGCATGTCCTTGGGGACTTTCACATCCTCGATGTCGTCGAAGTAATCTTCCTCCTTGCGCACCTCATAGGGATATCGAAGCGTGATCCCCAGCATACCCTTGCCGCGCGCCTCGAGCGCGATGACGTGCTCGCGCGAGGTGAAGACGACCTTGGCGAGCGCGACCATGCCTTCCTTGCGGATCGCTTCGCGGATCACGGCGAACGCCTGCTGGCCGACTTCGCCGTCCGGCACGACGTAATAGGGATTGTTGAGGTAGAGTTCGTCGATCTCGGTCTTGGGAACGAACTCGTCGATATCCATGATGCGCTTGCTCTCGATCGCAACCGCTTCGAGCTCTTCCGGATCGACCTCGACATAGTCGCCCTTGCCGACCTCGTAACCCTTGACGATCGCGTCCGCCTCGACCTCGTCGCCGCTCTCGGCATCCACCTTCTTGTACTTAATGCGATGGCCGGTGCCCTTGTTGAGCTGATGGAATCTGATCTTTTCCCGTTCCGACGTGGCGGGAAAAAGCGCAATGGGACAGGAAACAAGCGAGAGTTTCAGGTAGCCTTTCCAATACGCGCGCGGGGCCACGGGGGTACTCCATACTGTCGGTGGATGGGATTCAACGCGATTTCGGCCGGGACGTTCCGGAACCAATTTCGTTTTGCATTTGTTCTAGGCCCTACCGGCGCTAAAATGCCAATTGCGACTGATTCGAGAGGCACCATGGCCGCCACGGCCCGAACAAAGACGCTCAAGACCTTCCATGCCACCATGCAGGTGACCCGGCTCGAAGAGTGGTGCGTCGAGGCCGAGACCGCGGACGAGGCTCGCGCGCTGTTGGCGGCGGGCGGCGGCCATCGCTGCCATCTCGGGGACCGCCTGCACGTCGAGGTCCAGGGTGTCGAGGACCCGGCCTAGGCGCCCGCACCCCTTCATCCGAACCCGCCAAAGCTCCGCCGGCCCTGAGTTTGACGGCGCGGGGGCGCCGATCCCTTCTTTCCTCCTCGGCCGCAGCGGAGAGATGGAGCGCCGGGAGGCGCCAGGGGCTGGCGAGGCCCCACAGGGTGCTTGCGAGGCACCCACTGCGTGCCCGTATGGCTGCTGGCCGCACTCAAGGCGGCTGTGCCCTTCAAAGTCGAATTGCTACCATCGCTGGTCAGCTATCTCCGAACGCAACATGTTGCCATCGAGGGGTCCACGCTGAGGATCGGCATCCTGCACGGCATCGCAGAAACCTCTGTCTTTTGCGACCTTTCGGAAGTGGCTCTACTGCGCCGCAGTCCCTATCCTCACCGGCGTGCTACGTCTCCCAAGGGGAGCGTCTCTGATCAAAAGGAGGCACGATGAGACGAACAACAGTTATCTCGGCGCTTACGTTGACACTTGGAGTTGCGGTCGGAATCCTCGGACAGCAAATCGCGAATGCCCAGACCGCCGACTCACGGGTCGCGGACCTCGTTCGGGCTGGTAAACTCCGAGCTGGAGTGGGCGTTGTCGCTCCGCACTGGGCGGTCAAGGACCCACAGAGCGGCGAATTGCGGGGCGTGGCAGTAGACATTGCTCGCGCTCTTGCAAGACGCATGGGGATTGAATTAGTCGCGGTGGAATATCCGAGCCCTCCTGCGGTTCTCGGCGGTCTTCAGGACGGCGCGTGGGACGTAGGATTCCTGGCAATCGATCCCTCTCGCGCGGCTGTCGTGGACTTCTCTCCCCCGTATCTGCAGATAGACGCCACCTATTTGGTGCCGGACGGCTCCTCAATACGGAACGTCGCTGACGCCGACCAGCCTGGGGTTCGGATCGCGGTCACGAGCAAAAGCGTCGAGGAGATTGTCCTGGGCAACTCGCTCAAGCGTGCTGAATTACGGAGCGTCGACACTATAAGCGCCGGCTTCGATCTCCTGCGCGCAAAAAATGCCGATGTGTTGGCAGCTCCGCGTCCTGCATTGCTCCCGCTTTCGTCTCGATGGCCCGGTTCTCGCGTGCTGACGGAGCGCTTCCACGCTGCCTTCGGAGCAATGGCAGTTCCCAAAGGCCAGACTGCACGGCTTGCCTATATCGCCGAGTTTGTCGAAGAGGCCAAAACCTCGGGACTGGTGCAGCGAGCAATCGAGGCCGCCAACGTGCGCGGAGTCCAGGTCGCACCTCCTGGAAATCCAAGCACGCAGTAGCGGGCCCACCTTGTCACCGCTTTAGGCTCCTTGCTCATTGATTATCGGACTTGGCACTGCTGCCGCGGTAGCGGGTTGGTGCAATATGTGTTTTGCGGCACCCGATATGTTTTGCGCGACGACGCGGACACTGTTCAAATCCTGTAATTGTGCCGCGTGCTCAGCGTCATGAACAGAACGCCCAGCGCAGTCATGCCCGCCGCGATCAGGATGCTCAGCGCCGCGACCTGCGGCACCTCGCCGTTGTTCCAGAGGTCGAGATCACCACCGACACGATCGAGTTGTGCGCCCCCGAGAGCAGGATCGCGGTCGAGAGGTCGCGGATCGCGTGCGAGGGCGACCGGTCACCCCTTCATGCCCGCGAATTTGATCACCTTGGTCAATTTGTCGATCTCGTCGCGCATCAGCTTGCCGAAGTCGGCCGGCGGCAGTGGGAGTGCTGTATTGCCAAATTTCGTAAGACTTGCCTTGAACTCTGGATCGGCCAAAGCGGCATTGATTTCTTTGTTGAGCCTGTCGATAGGCTCGGCGGGAGTGTTTCTGGGGGCGCCGAGGCCCTGAAATCCACTTGCCTCGTACCCGGCCACAAAGTCGCCGACCATCGGGATGTCTGGCATAAGCTCCGAGCGGGTCGCACTTGTTATCGCCAGCGCTCGCAACTTGCCCTCCCGGATGGACTGGACCGACGCTGGTATGGTCGCGAACATCACCTGGACCTGACCACTGAGCAGACCCGTAATCGCGGCTGCCGCGCCGGCGAATGGAACGTGAACCAATTCAACGCCCGTCATCATCTTGAACAACTCACCCGCAATGCGTGATGCATTACCGGTCGACGCCATATTGACGTTGCCAGGATTGGCTTTGGCATAGGCAATGAACTCAGGAATAGTCCTGACTGGGACGGATGGGTTGACGACCACAAAGAAGGGATTGCGGCTGATACCTGCAACTGGTGCCATGTCGCGGGCGAAATCGAAATTGAGCCCTTGGCCAAGTACGACACTGACCGCGTTCGCTGCAATGACCAGAACGAACGTATATCCGTCCGGAGAAGCGTTTGTAATGGCCTTTGTGTAGGCGCCAACGTCCGGTTGATTATCGATGCGAACGGGTTGGCCGAGACGTTCGGGCAGCCGATGTTCGAGCAGCCCTACAAGGAGGTCATCCACGCCGCCGGCGGCGACACTCACAATGATACGTATGGGCCGCGACGGATAGACTTGCCCCCATGCCGCGCGAGACACGACCGGCAGCGCGACAGCGCCCGCGGCCAGGTGCAAGAATTTCCGGCGGGGAAGTTTCATGAATTTTCCTTTTGCCAAGATGTTGCCGCTGGCGGCGTCGCTCAGCCTTTGCCAGGCGAACAAGCGCGGCCGTATTCGTCGTGTCGTGTCGTGTTTGCGATTGTGCCAGCCGGCGGCAGTAGTGCTGCTAATTGCTAAGAACGAGAAATTCGGCACCTTCTCGTTTTAAGGCAGCACTCACACGGAACATACCGCACCGTCGGCGTGTGGGAAAGAGTATGGAATGGCTCAACAGAGCCATTCCCGATACGTCGCACAATGTTTGATTTACGACACTCAATATGAGTTGCGACGTTGACGCGGGCACTGTTCAAATCCTGTAATTGTGGCGCGTGCTCAGCGTCATGAACAGAATGCCGAGCGCAGTCATGCCGGCCGCGATCAGGATGCTCAGCGCCGCGACCTGCGGCACTTCGCCGTTGTTCCAGAGGTCGAGGATCACCACCGACACGATCGAGTTATGCGCCCCCGAGAGCAGGATCGCGGTCGAGAGGTCGCGGATCGCGTGCATGAACACGTAGAGCCAGGTCGCCGCGATCGCCGGCATGGTGAGCGGCAGCACGATCGCGCGCAGCACCTTGACGTCGCCGGCGCCGCACACCCGCGCGCTCTCCTCGAGTTGGCGATCGATCGAGAGCAGGCTCGAATAGCAGAACCGCATGCCGTAGGGCAGGAACTTGATGCCGAGCGCGAAGATCACGATCCAGATGGTGCCGTAGATCGGGATGAAGCGCAGGTTGAGGAACTCGACCAGGATCGCGATGCCGAGCACGATGCCGGGGAATACGAGCGGCAGCGAGCCCAGCACGTCGACCAGCCAGCGATAGGCCTCGCGCCGGCGCACCACCACCCAGCTCATGACCAGCGCGCTCGCCGCCACCGCGGATGCGCTGCCGGTTCCCACCAGCACGCTGTTCCAGAGGCCGGAGACGGTGTCCTCGCGGGTCGCCACCGACAGGTAGTTGGCAAGCGACATGCGGCCGAGGTCGCCGAGTTCGGGCGAGGTGTAGATCGGCAGGAACGACGCCCACAGCATCAGCACCAATGGCGCGGCGAGCGAGATCGGAATCAGCAGCACCCAGAGCGCGCAAGGGTATTTCCATTTGCCGAGATCGATGCGCGAGGGCCGGAAGCCCTTGCCCGTGATGGTCGCAAACTTCGCGCTCTCCTTGGTGGCGCGGTAATAGAGGGCGAGCGGCAGCGCGACCGCCGCCATCAGCAGCACCGCATAGGCGCTCGCCTCGCCATAACGCGGCACGAAGCCGGAATGGATCGACTGGTAGAGCGCGGTGGTGACCGTGATGACGCCGCCCGGAATGCCGATCAGCAGCGGCACCTCGAAGGCTTCGAGCGCGCGGATGAAGGAGAGCAGCAGCACCGCCAGGATCGCGGGCCGCGCAAGCGGCAGCGTCACGTGCTTGAGGATCTGCCAGCGCGAGGCGCCCGACATCGACGCCGCCTCTTCGAGCGCCGGGTCCATGGCGGTGAGCGGCGGCAGCGCGAGGAGAAGCGCGACCGGCGTCCACAGCAGGCCCTCGATGAAGATCATGCCGCCGAGGCCGAACAGCTCGATCGGCACGCCGGTGAGGCCGAACCAGGAGCGCAGCCACACATTGATCAGGCCGTTGTTGGGGCCGAGCAGCAGGATCCAGCCGATGCCCTTGACGATCAGCGGCGCCGCGAGCGAGAGGAACGCGCCCACGAACACGGTCTGGCGGAACGGCACGTTGGTGCGCGCCAGGAGCCAGGCGGCCGTGAAGCCGAGCACGATCGCCAGCAGGGACGAGCCGAGCGCAAAGGCGAGGGTCATGGTCCACAGGTGGAAGCCGCTGATCTCGATCACGCGCTGATAGTTCTCAAGGCCGAGGGCCGTGCGGAACCCCGGCAGCGGGATCGTGACGCTGCTCTTGATCACGTAGAAGAACGGCGGCAGCACCGCCAGCGCGGCGACGGCGATCAGCACCCACAGCACGCTCACGCCGGAGTCCACCTGCGGGAACCATGTCCGCCGGATGCGCGCTCGCCTTTGCAATCCGGCCGCCGGTACCGTCATGACCCGCTCAACACGCGCAGCGCCGGCCGCACCGCCACGGGCGCGACCGCATCGCCGCGCGGTTCGAACGCGGTGCCATGGGGCCTCGACAGCCGCGCCAGCCAATCGAGCGTCGAGCGCCCGGCCTCGCGGCCGAGAATCTCGGGATGCGCCTTGGCGTCGACGATCGGCCGCACCGTGGCTTCGCCGAGCCCGCGATGCGTGAGCGCGACCTCCAGCAGGATCGACTCCTCCGCGATCCGCTCCGACTGCATGTCGAAACCGCAATGGCCGAGGCAATAGGCGATGAGCCTGCCCTTGTAGAGCTCGATCGGCTGGATCAGGTGCGGGTGATGACCGACGACGAGATCGGCCCCGGCGTCGATCGCCGCATGCGCAAGCTCGGCCTGGTAGGGCACCAGATGCTGATAACCCATGCTGACGCCCCAGTGCCACGAGACGATCACCGCATCCGCCTCCGCGCGCGCCCGCCTGATGTCTTCGCTGGCGCGGTCGAGATGCTCGGCGTTCGGCGTGGTGTCCACGTCGAGCGGCGAACCCGGCATCTCGTGCAGGCGCCTGGGGATGCGATACTGGGCGTCGACCTTCACCACCGCCATTCCCGGCCGCTCGTCCGTTGCCTCGAAGCCCGCTGTGAACACCGAGGTATAGGCGAGGAAGGCGTAGCGCCGGCCGCCGCGCTCGACCATGGCCGGCCGGTGCGCGGCCGCGCGATCCGCGCCGGCGCCGCAGTGGGCGATGCCGGCGGCGTCGAGGACCTCGAGGGTCTGCACGAGCCCCTCCGGCCCATAGTTCATGACATGATTGTTGGCGAGGCTGACCACGTCGAAGCCGCACATCGTGTAGAGGCGCACCAGCTCGGGACGCGTGCGCACCACCCGGCCGGCTTTCCCCGGCCAAGGCGCTCCGCGGTCGGTCAGCGGCCATTCGCAGTTGCAGAAGGCGATCGCGGAGTGGCGGAAATAGTCCGCGACCTTTCCCATCAGGACCGCCGGATCCGCGGTCTCGATCGCGACGTCGCCGGCGAGGGCGAGCCGAGGGGAGGCACCTTGCTTGTGGGTCACCTGTGCCTCTCGATCAGCCCGGCCGGCGCCTGTTGACGAACACGTCGCGGAACAGCTCGCCCCACTTCTCGAAGTCCTCGACGAAGGTGGGACGCTGGGTGAAGTAGATCTTCTCCTTCGGGGTGTCGCGATCCTCCAGCCCCCGGCGGGCCGAATTGTAACCGATCTCCTGATACATCTTCTGGCCTTCCTCCGAGAGCAGGAAATCGACCATCAGCATCGCCGCGTGGGGATGTGGCGGCCGCGCCGCGACCGCCGTAACGGTCGCGGTCACCGGCACCGGGCCGGGCGCGACCCAGGCGACCGGCGCGTTCTTCCTGCGGTCCTCCGCCACATGGGCGTTCGAGGCGCGCGCCGCGATGGCGACCTCGCCGGATGTCACCAGGTTCTGCAGCGCCCGCGCGGTCATCTTGTAGATCCTGATATCCTGCGCCCCGAGCTTGCGCACGAAATCCTCGCCATAGGTCGTGAGCAGGATGCCCGTCCACTCGGCCGACGTGGTCGTGCTTCCCGGGAACGCCATGCGGCCCTTGTATTGCGGCTTGAGCAGGTCCGGCCAGGTCTTCGGCGCCTGCTCGGGAGCCACCAGCCTGGTGTTGTAGCTCAGCCCGCCATAGGACTCGCGCGCCGAGACCCAAAGCCGCTGCGCCTCGATGGCGTCGGGCGGATAGGCCGCCATCTCGGGCGAGGCGAAGGGCTGCAGGATGCCGTGCGCACGCGGCACCAGGAGCGAGTCGCTACCGAGCTCGAAGGCGTCGACCGCGAAGAAGCGCGCCTGATACTCGATGGTGACGCGCTGCGCCACTTCCGAACCGCCGGCGCGGTAGAACTTGAGCCTGATGAACGGGTATTTCTGCGAGAACCGGTTCATCAGCGGCGCGATCTGCGTGCCGGTGGTGTAGAGGAGGAGCTCGCCCTCCTTCTTGGCGCCCTCCTCCAGCATCCGCTGCCGGTCGCGGCCGGCATATGTCACGATCGCCGAGCTGCTCGCAGGCTCGGCCTGCGCCGGGGCCGCCACCACGCCGAGCAGGAGCAGCAATGTCGCGGCCGCACTGCTGGCCGCGCTCCTGGCCACACTCTGGTGCGCGCGCGCGCGGCCGGCGCTGATCGCATGGCGCGTCATTGCAGTCCCTCGCTGGACGAGCCGCATCGTGGCGCTGGACTTGCGGCATGGCAAGAGCTTGCGATGAAGCTGGAAAAAGCTGTTCCTCGACAACCGCCCCGGCTACATTCAGGATAGGACGTGGTGGTGCGGGCGGCGCGCGAAAGTCCACGACCTCATCCGCTCATCCCCGCGCAAGCGGGAATCCAGGAGTCGCTTGCGCTGTTCCTCGATCTCTTGCGCTGGGTCCCGCTTTCGCGCGGACGAGCGGACGGTGGACCGCCGCCGCATGAGGGAACGTGCTCTAGGATTGGGAGGCGACATGTTCGAAGAGTCCCTGCCCACGCACAAGGTCGGCGTGCTGCTGCCGCTCTCCATCATCGACAACGCGGCCTACGAGTTCTATCGCATCGCGCCGCCCGGCATCATGCAGGTGATGATCCCGATCGGGCTTGCGGAGTTCTCGCCCGCCGACGTCGAGCGCGCGCTGTTCAAGCCGCTCGCGAGCAACCTCGACAAGCTCATGGAGCGCGGCGTCGAGATGGTGGTGCAGAGCGGGACGCCGCTGCCGATCCTGATCGGGGTCGCGGCGCACGACCGCATGATCGAGTTCATGACCGGGCACGCCGGCGTCCCGGCCTCCTCGACGGTGCTGGCGGTCGGGCGCGCGGCAAAGCATCTCGGCGTCAAGAAGATGGCGCTGGTCAACAAATGGTCTGTGGCCATGAACAGGACGCTCGGCGAGTTTCTGGCGCGCGAAGGCGTGACGGTGGTCGGCGCCGCCACCAAGGAAATGCCGCCGTCCGAGTTCCAGAAGATCAACGCGCGCGACCACATGCAGCTCGCCTACGAGCTCGGCCGCCAGGCCTTCCTCGACAATCCGGACTGCGACGCGATCTATCTCGGCGGCGGCACCTGGATCGCGGAGCCGGTCGCGCAGCGGCTGGAGGCGGAGTTCGGCAGGCCCGCGCTCTGCAACGTCACCGCGCAGCTCTGGGACATCCTGCACATCCTCAAGGCCTGGACGCCGATCGAGGGCCACGGGCGGTTGCTGGCGACGGCGTGAGGCGGGCGCTTGGCGTCAGGTCCGCGCTTTCGCGCGGACGACGGACCGCATCCCATCGAGGCCGGCTCTATTGACTGCGGCGGCGGCGGCCGATGATATCGGGCCAGGCGCCGAAGAAGCAGTCCAACACGCCGGCCTTTGGGAGGACCAACGATGGCAACGGAGCGCAAATCGAGGCTCGCGGCGGTCAACCACTGGGATGAGCTGTTTGCTCTGCGCGACCGCCAGCGCGAGCAGAAGCGCGACGCGCTGCAGATCGTCAAGGAGCAGGAGCTGCCGCAGGAGGTCAACAGCCAGGGCCTGATGCGCTGGTACCTGCATCCCGCGATCAAGGACACGGCGATCTCGTCCTACATGTTCTTTCAGCAGGAGATCCCGCCCGGCAGCCGCTCCGGCCGGCTCAAATTCCAGGGCAACCAGGTGATGCTGATCCTGGAGGGCAAGGGCTACACCATGATCGACGGCGTGAAATATCCCTGGAAGGCCGGTGACGTCGTCAGCCTGCCGCTGCGCGTCGACGGCATCATCGTGCAGCACTTCAACGCCGACCCGGACAAGCCGGCGAAGTTCGTCGCCGCCGAGGCGAACTGGTTCGAATGCACCACGGTGGACCGCGGCTCGGGCTTCGAGCAGCTCGAGAACGCGCCCGAGTACCGGCCGTGAGAAACATCATGGCGCAACATTGTAGGGTGGGCAAAGCGAAGCGTGCCCACGCGTCTTCAATTCTGCGACTTGGAGAAAAGCCGCGTGGACACGGCGCCATAGCCGGCGAAGACGGGCGTGAACGCCCTAATGGCCGCGCCTTTGCCCACTCTGCGCACTACGCCCGACAGAAAGGCCGCAACGATGGCTGAGATCGAACGCGTGCGGGAGCGCGAGCGCCCGCCGCTCCAGGACAACCCGTATGAACGCAGCATGCGCGCGCGCCATGAATTCATGCAGCGCAACCTCACCGGCCCGCTTGTCGTCTCGCTCGACGATCGGCAATGGCACCACGCGCGGCAAGGCAAGCTGCTCTATTATCTCTGTCCGGTCTCGCACAAGGACTCGCCGCTGCACCACTGGCGCGTGTTCCTGCACGAGATCAAGACCGTGTCGGGCAAGCACCGCCACCAGGGCGGGCTGCTGATCTACGTGGTCGAGGGCAAGGGCTATTCGATCGTCGATGGCGAGCGCTACGACTGGGCCAAGGGCGACCTCGTGCTGCTGCCCATGAAGCCGGGCGGTGTCGAGCATCAGCATTTCAATGGCGAGCCGGAGAAGGGGCCGGCGAAGTGGGTCGCGTTCATCAACCTGCCGATTCATGAACATGTCGCGTCCGACCTGCAGCAGGTCGAGAACTCGCCCGAATTCAAGGAAGGCTAGACAGCAAGCATGGCCTTCGAGCCCTTCGACGATGCGGCCCGCCAGGCGGCCTGGGGCGACCTGCGTGACTTCCTCGACATTTCCAGGGAGCGCGGCGAGCTGGTGGTGGTGCGCGGCGCCGACCCGCATCTGGAGATGGGCGCGCTCTATGAATTGAGCCTGCGCAAGAAGTATCCGCCGGTGCTGCTGTTCGAGGATATCAAAGGCTACGCGCCGAATTTCCGCGTCGCCAGCAACGTGCGCACCTCGCCATTGCTGGTCGGCAATCTCGACCTGGAAGCCGTGAAGGAGCTGCGCCGCCATCGCCAGCGCGGCGCCAAGTCGTCGATCCCGCCGCAGGAGGTCAACTACGGGCCGGTGCTGAGCAACATCGTGCGCGACGGCGACGTGGACGTGCTCAAATTCCCCGCGCCGAAATGGCATCCGCTCGACGGCGGCGGCTATATCGGGACCGAATGCCTGATCATCAACAAGGATCCCGACAGCGGCTGGGTCAATGTCGGCACCTACCGCGTGATGGTGCAGGACGACAAGACGCTGAGCGTCTTCATCGAGCCCGGCAAGCACGGCGACATCATCCGCCGCAAATACTGGGAGCGCGGCAAGCCGTGCCCGATGGTCGTGTGCGTCGGCCAGGCGCCGGTGCTGGGGAATGTGGCGGGCTCTCCGTCCACCATCGAGGTCT
>JAXDOD010000129.1:0-123636 GCA_034669045.1 Alphaproteobacteria bacterium | reverse complement strand
GCGAACACGTCGTTGCCGGAACCGGGCCCGCCATGCACCACGAACTCGATGGGCCGCGTCGGCTTGAACTCTGCGTGGGCGGGGCCGGACGTCCCAGCGACGAGGGCGGCTGTGCCGGCGAGAAATGCGCGTCTGTTCATGCCATCCTCCACAACACTTGAAGCTTATCCTACCTCTCCATAGCAGGATTGAGCAGCCTGCAGGACTGTCATTCCGAGAGGCAAACGCTCACCCGTTCTCCGCGAGCGCCTGCACGCGCGCGCGGTTGAGCCACGTGAGCAGCGGCGAGATCAGGATCAGCGCCGCAGCCGCCAGCATGACGGCCGAGATCGGCCGCTCCACGAGGAATTTGACATCTCCTTGCGACATCATCAGCGACTGCCGCAGCGCGCGTTCCATGTTGTCGCCGAGCACGAAGCCGAGGATCAGCGGCGCCGTCGGAAATTTCAACTTGCCCATGGCGTAGCCGAGCAGCCCGAAGCCGACCACGAGCCCCAGGTCGAACAGGCGGCCCGCGCCCCCATAAGCGCCGACAAGGGAAATCCCCAGGATGACCGGGAACAGGATGAAGGCCGGCAGCCGCAGAATCTGCGCGAACACCGGCACCAGCGGCAGATTGAGGATCAGGAGCATCACGTTGCCGATATACATGCTGCAAACGAGGCCCCAGAACACATCGGGCGATTCCGTCATCATCAGCGGCCCGGGCCGCACGCCCCAGATCACTAGCGCCGAGAGCATGATCGCGGTCGACGACCCGCCCGGTATCCCGAGCGTGAGCAGCGGCACCAGGGCGCCGCCCGTATCGGCATTGTTGGCCCCTTCCGGCGCCGCCACCCCTTCGGGCGCGCCCTGGCCGAAGTTCTCCGGATGTTTCGAAACTGCCTTCTCGATTCCGTAGGAGATGAACGAGGCGATGGTCGCGCCGGCGCCCGGCAAGCAGCCGAGCAGGAAACCCGTCACCGACCCGTTGAGGAAGGCGAAGCGGCAGGCCTTGAGCTCCGCCACGTTGGGCAGGAGGTTGCGCAAGCCTTTCGGCACCGGGAGCACCTGCGCGTCCTCGCCGGCCTCGATGCTGGCAAGCACTTCCGAAATGGCAAATACCCCGATCGCGATCACCATGACGTCGATGCCGCCCAGCAGCGTCGATTGTCCGAAGATGAACCGGGCCTGCGCGGTGAAAATGTCGGTTCCGATCGAGGTGAGCCAGAGCCCGAGCAGCATCGACAGGAGGCCCTTGATCAGCGACGGGCCGGAGAGGAGCACCACAAGCGCAAGCCCGAGACACATCAGCGCAAAGTATTCCGGTGAACTGAAGGACAGCGCGAAGGCCGAAACCGGCGGCGCGATCAACGACAAGGCGATCACCCCAAACGTGCCGGCGACGAACGAGGCGATAGCGGCAATCCCGAGCGCCGCGCCGGCGCGGCCCTTGCGCGCCATCTGGTACCCGTCGATGCAGGTGACCACGGAGGAGGATTCCCCCGGAATGTTGAGCAGGATCGAGGTGGTCGAGCCGCCATATTTGGCGCCGTAGTAGATGCCGGCCATCATGATGATGCCGCCGGCCGGATCCATCTTGTAGGTCAGCGGCAGCAGCATCGCGATCGTGGCCGCCGGGCCGAGTCCCGGCAGGATGCCCACGATGGTGCCGAGCAGGCAGCCGATGAAGCACCAGAACACATTGGCGGGCTGCAGCGCGACTGCAAATCCGTGGAACAGGCCCCCGAGGACGTCCATCTCAGAACCCGAGCAGCCCGGTGGGAAGCGGCACGTTCAGGATCACCGGGAAGATGAGATAGAACGCGAGCGACGTCGCCACCGCGGTGACACCGGCGGTTAGGAACGGACGCCGGAACACGAAGGCGACGATGAGGAACGTCAGCAGCGCGAAGCTCACGGCGAAGCCGAGGGTGCCCATCAGCGCGACCGACAGCGCGAAGGCCGCCCAGGTGCCGAGCGCGCGCCCGGTGGCCTGCCAGTCGGTGGTGCCGCGTTGCGCCGGCCTGGCGTTCCGGATGCCGCTCCCGACCAGCACCAGCGACAGGGCCACCATCGCGACGCCGTACCAGGCGGGGAAGAAGCCCGGCCCCGGACCGTCCGGCGTGTAGTAGTCCCACGCGCGCGACTGCATGAAGATGTAGACGCCGAGCGCCGCCAGCACCGCGCCGGAGATCGCGTCGCCGTTGCGAAGAAGGTCTTTATGCATCGGAACTCCCCGGCAGCCCGGCGGCAGTATAGCAAGGGCGCAGCGCGATGGGGCGATTACGAAGGCCAGGGCCACAGCGTTCCCCGCCCCCACCCTCTAGGCGCCAACTTAAGCCGCACGTGTCCCGGACGCGGTGCAGCGCGCAGCACTTGCGCGGCGGTGCACCGCAGATCCGGGACCGTCGCGAAGACGGTGTCTGGAACGGTCCCGGTTCTGCAGCGCGTCACTCCGCTACACGCTTCGTGCTGCGCTGCGCCCGGGACCCGTGCGGCACCCCTTAAAGTTCAAACGCCCGGCCACAACCCCTTCGCATACCCGATCAGCGCATCGCTCACCGCGTCCGGCTGCTCCGCGATCACCGCGTGGCTGGCATTGCGGATGACCATCACGGTCACGCGGTCGCCGAGCGCGCGCTGGAACGCCTGCGCGTCCTCCGCATGGGCAAGCGGATCGTGGTCGGGCTGCAGATAGAGGATGGGTGCCGTGCCGCCCGCGTAGTCTTCCTCGCGTGGCGTGCGGTCGCCGGCGATGCGCTGCGCGGCCAGCACCTGCGGGTGCCAGCCGGCGAGCCAGCCGCCCGGATCATTGCCGGGCGCGAAGAACGCGAACGCCAGCGCCTGGAGGCGCTCGGCATCCGGCAGCGACGGATCGGCGCTTGCCTTGATCGCGGCGCGCACCACCGGCGGGCTCGGCGCGTGCCCCACATTGGCCGCCACCAACGCAACGGCGCGCACCAGGTCGGGGCGGTCGGTGGCGAGCATGCGCGCCACGCGGTTGCCGAAGGCATGGCCCACCACGAATGCGGCGCCATGACCGTGGCGCGCGATCACGGCCGCCACATCGGCCGCACAGTCGTGCAGGTCGATGCCGGTCATCAGGCCGCGGCTTTGCCCGATCCCGCGCGGCTGCGGCCGCAGCACCCGGAAGCCGGCCTGCGCGAGCCGCTGCGCGATGCGGTCGAAGTCCGATGCGCCGCGGCCGAGCGACGGCAACAGCACGATCGCAGGACCGTCACCCTGCGTCAGGACTTCGATCTGCACGTCGCCGCGCACGATTAGGGCACGCTCGACCGCCGACGCGGACGCGCGCACGGCGCCCGTCATGACGCGGTCTTCGGCGCGGTCTTTGGCGCATTCTTCGGCGCGGAATATTTCGTCATTGTTACGTCCGGCTGCTCGCAGATGCCGTCGCAGCAATGCGCGATGCCGTGGCCGCCGCAGTCGGGACACGGGATCATGGCGCCGGGATCGCGCCGCTCAGGATCGCGTCGCTTGTCCTCGCGCGCGTGGCGCCGCGCGGGCACGAAGCCAGGCCGTCCGCCGCGACGGCAGGTCTCGCAAATCATTGAGGTGCCTCCGAGCGGGAGGCACCTCATCTGATTCTCATTCGGGGGGAAAGAAGCCGCGTGAGAGGCGCGGCCGGGGTTCTTTGGGGCTCTGGGACTTGGGCTCCGGGACTTGGGGGTCCGTGGGTTGTCTGGGACTTTCGACGAACGAACGCGTGAGTTACATCGCGGCGCGATCGAGGCCTTTGGCGACCATCAGCTCGGCGATCCGCTTGCGTGCATAGAACATGCGCGTCTTCACCGTGTTCTGCGGCACGCCGATGATCTCGGCGACCTCTTCGATCGACTTCTCGTGGTAGTAGACGAGGTCGACGATCTCGCGGTGCGCCGGCGACAGTTGCGTCAGGCACTCCTGCAGGATCGAGGTCTGCTGTTTTTTCTGCATCGTCACCTCCGGGGTGTCCGACGGGTCCTCGATGAATTCCGCGACTTCCTCGTCCAGCGCCTCGGTGGACCGCTTGCGCAGCGCCGACAGCGCCTTGTTGCGCGCGATCGCCAGGAGCCAGGTGGAGACCTGCGAGCGGCGCTCGAAGCGCTCGGCCTGCCGCCACACGTCGAAGAACACTTCGCTGACCATGTCCTCGGCGGCCGCTTCGTCGTTCATGAACCGCAGCACGAAGCGGTAAACCCGCACATTGTGCCGCCCGAACAGGACTTGCAGCGCGCGCTTGTCGCCTTTCGCGATCGACTCGACCAGCGCCTCGTCCGTCGTCTCGGAGACGACGTCGCGCTGCCGGACGGCCGACGTACCGGTCGCGGTTTGAATATATGTCACATGCCCCTCCTGAAACGTCACAGCCTGACGCGCAATGTTCCCCTGCTCCTGGGGTAGCAACCGGCCGTTTCGGCAATATTACAACAGTCAATAAAATGGTTACGTCAGGGCCCTGAATTGTTTCGTCGTGTGTCTCTGAAGAAACAATCGGCCGCCGGCCCATGCGCCGCGGGCGAAAAGCCGGCCGCCGACGCCAGGAACTGGGACTGGCATCCTAGATCTCGCCCCGCCGAGGCGGGTGCCGGACCTGCCCGCCTGCCCCCGACCCGTCGCAAATGGTCGCAATTGCGGCCGTTTTCTTGGATGGCACGGCGAAGAAACAATTCTATGATGGGCCGATCTCAAGGCGCGCTGGGGGAGGCGCTCCTGCGATGCCCAGATTTCCGCAGATGACCCAGACAGGAGTTATGCACAGGTGCCTGCGGGCCGCCGCCGGTCCGGCGCTGGCGCTGCTGGCGACGCTGTGGGCCATGCCCGGCCTTGACGCGCGCGAGTTCCGGGCCGCCGACATCCAGGAGGAGGCCTACCCGACCGTCCAGGCGCTGCGCTTCATGGACCAGTTGGTCACCGAGCGGACCAACGGACGCCACCGCATCCGGGTATTCCACTCGCGCCAGCTCGGCGAGGAAAACCAGACCATCGAACAGACCCGCGTCGGCGCCATCGACATGAACCGCATCAATGTCGGGGCCATCGGCAACTATGCGCCGGCGCTCAACATGCTGGCGCTGCCCTTTCTGTTCCGCTCGCTCGACCATCTCTACAGGGTCATCGACGGTCCGCTCGGGGACGAAATCCTTGCCTCGCTCGAGCCGAGCGGGTTCATCGGGCTGACCTTCTATGATTCCGGCGCGCGCTCGATCTACACCACGACCAAACCGGTGCGCGCCCCCGCCGACCTCGCCGGACTGCGGCTGCGCGTGCAGCAATCAGACCTGATGGACCGGATGGTGCGGACGCTCGGCGCCGAGCCGCTGACGATCGCCTATGGCTCGGTGCTGACCGCGTTGCAGACCAAGCTGGTCGACGGCGCCGAGAACAACTGGCCGTCCTTCGTCTCCACCGGCCATCACCGGGTCGCGCGCTACTACAGCGTGACCGAGCATACGATGGGCCCGGAGGTGCTGGTCATGTCGCTGCGCGCCTGGGCCGACCTCTCGGTTGAGGATCGCGCGATCTTCCGCGCCGCGGCGCGGCAATCGAGCAGGTACATGCGCGAGCAGTGGCGGGGCTGGGAGGAGCGGTCCCAGAAGCAGGCCCTGGAGGCGGGCGTCACCGTCATCAACAACCTGGATCGCAAGGCATTCGAGGACGCGACCAAGCCATTGCGCGACGAATTCAGCGCCGACCCGAAGTTCAGGCCGCTGATCGCGCGCATCCAGGCCGCGCAATGAGCCATTGAGGCCGGATTTGCAGCAGGACACCGTATCGAGCGCCACCCCGGCGACCGCGCGAAGCGCCGCCAGCGTCCTGCACCTGTTGCGCACGCTGCCGATCCGCTCGCGCATTCTGCTGATCGCGGGCCTCAACACCGTGGTGGCGATCATCTTCGCGGCGGTCATCTGGGGCGGCGCCCAGGATCTGGCGGCGGCGCGCAACGAGCTGCGGCAGACGCGCGATTCCGATCGCCTGCTGGCGCTCCTGGAAAGCCAGGCCGGCCGCCTGCAAAACCTCATCCACCGCTATTTCACGCAGCCCAACACCGACCTCCTCAAGGAAATCACCGACCTGCGCGAGGCGTTCCTGGGCTCGATCGTGAACCGCGCCTCCGTCGATCCGATCCTGTCGAACTCGGCCGAGGAGATGATGCAATCGACCGAGCGGTTCGTCGGCGGGTTCAGCGACCTGCGCAACGTGCAATCGGCGATCGCCACCAGCTACGAGCATCAGGTGCTCAGGCCGGCGCAGGAGATGGCCGGCCTCTACGCCATCATCGAGGACGCGACTAAGGAACACACCGCCCTGATCTGGCCCACGCTCAGCAAGTCGCGCGATTCGTTTTCGAAGACGCTGGTTCTCACCAACGTGTTCTACCTGACGCCCACGCGCGACGCCGCCGACGAGGTGGTCAGGAACCTCGAAACCATCGAGGGCACGATTCCGGTCATGATGGACCTGGCCGACAACGACCTGCAGCGCGGCGCGCTCGGCGCGCTCGGCTATCGCGCGGTGTCATGGCGGCTCGGCATCGCGCAACTGTCCGAGAGCTTCGCGGCCCGCGCCCGGCTCCTGCGCGAGGCGATCGACGGCAACCAGATCGCCATGGCCAGCATCATCGACCAGCTCACCAAGGTCACGCGCGAGCGGGAACGGCTTGCCTACGAGCGGCTCGAGGGCACGCTGGCCGCGGTCTATGTCAGGATCGCGATCGTCGCCGTGCTGGCCTTGTCGCTCTCGGTCATGATCGGCCTGGCGATCGCCGGCAGCATCGTTCGGCCGCTGCGCGTCCTGATGAGCGCCATGCGCGCGATCGTCTCCGGCGACTATGCGCGCACCGTCCACGACATCGACGCCCGCGACGAGATCGGCGCCATGGCCCGCGCGGTGAACATCTTCCGCGAGAACGCGATCGCCAAGCAGCAGGCCGAGGCCGACCTCAAGGCTGCCAAGGAGCACGCCGAAGAGGCGCTGCGCGAGCTGCAGGATACCCAGCAGAGCCTGATCGAGGCGGAGAAGCTCGCGGCGCTCGGCGGCTTGGTCGCGGGCGTCGCGCACGAGGTCAACAACCCGGTCGGCATCAGCCTCACGGTGGCCTCGAGCTTCGCGCGGCGCTGCGATCGCTTCTCGGAGGAGATCCGCGACGGCTCGGTGCGCCGCTCCAAGCTCGACGAGTTCATCGCCGGCAGCCAGGAGGCCGCCAAGCAGCTCGTCGCCAACCTCAACCGGGCGGCCGACCTGATCCAGTCCTTCAAGCAGGTCGCGGTCGACCGCAGCCACGCCGAGCGCCGGCTGTTCGACCTGCGGGAATCGACCGAGCAGATCGTCGCCAGCCTGCGCCCGGCGCTCAAGCGCTCGTCGATCGCGCTCACCGTCGAGGTGCCGGTGGCGATCCTGATGGACAGCTATCCCGGCCCCTACGGCCAGGTGCTGACCAACCTGGTGCTCAATTCGCTGGTGCACGCATTCCCCGACAAGCGCACCGGCTCGATGCAGCTCACCGTGCGGCTGAGCGGCACCGACCAGGTCGAGATCGTGTTCGTCGACGACGGTATCGGCATGAGCGACGACGTGCAGCGCCGCGCCTTCGAGCCGTTCTTCACGACCCGGCGCAGCCGCGGCGGCACCGGGCTCGGCCTGCATATCGTCTACAACCTGGTCACGCGGCGCCTCGGCGGGCGGCTGCGGCTGGAATCCGAGTTGGGGCGCGGCACCACGTTCACGCTCAGGCTGCCGCTGATCGCGCCTCGAAACGATTTTGCCGATCCACCACGGGCCGCCTCGCTGGCGGAATCGACATGAGCGACGACGACGATCTCATTCGCGTCATCGAGGACGGCGGCGCCGCGCCCGGCGAGCAGCTCGAAGGCGCCTGGAAGGTCGCGGTCGTCGACGACGATCCGGCCGTGCATGAAGGCACGCGCTTCGCGCTCTACGACTACAGCCTCAACGGCCAGGGCATCGAAATCTACTCGGCCTATTCGGCGGAGGAGGGCCGCGAGCTGCTGCGCTCGAACCCGCACATCGCGGTGGTCCTGCTGGACGTCGTGATGGAGACCGACGACGCCGGCCTCGCGCTCGTGGACTACATCCGCACCCAGCTCAAGAACGAAACCGTGCGCATCATCCTGCGCACCGGCCAGCCCGGCCAGGCGCCGGAGCGCCGCGTCATCGTCGATTACGATATCAACGACTACAAGGCGAAGACCGAGCTCACCGCCGACAAGCTGTTCACCGCGCTGACCGCGGCGCTGCGCAGCTACCAGCAGCTCCAGCGCATGATCGAGACCCGCCGCGGCCTCGAGATGATCATCGAGGGCGCCGCCACGCTTTACGACTTCAAGTCGATGCAGCGGCTTGCCGAAGGCGTGCTCACGCAGATCGCCTCGCTGCTCAACGTCGAATGCGGCGGCATCCTGGTCCTGCGCGAGAGCGGTCCGCGGCAGACCTTCTCGGTGCTTGCCGGCTCGGGATGCTACCGGCATTTTACCGGGGCGGCCGCGGATACCGCGCTCGACCTGCCGCTGCGCGAGGCAGTGCAGAACGCCTTCGCGCGCTGCGCCCACGAGTTTCAGCAGAAACTGTCCGTGCTCTATATCCGCACCGCGACCGCGCGCGAGGTGGTGGTGCTGCTGGAGACGGCGCGGCCGTTGACCGCCACCGACCGGGCGCTGGTCGAGGTGTTCTGCAGCCGGCTCTCGGTCGCCTTCGACAACGTCATCCTCTACGAGCAGCTCCACGAGGCGAACGTGCGCCTGGAAGAGCGGGTGCGGGAACGCACGCACGCGCTCACCGCCGCGAATCAGCGGCTGGCGTCGCAGTGGTCGCGGCTGCGGCGCGTGAACGGGTTCAAGAACGAGGTGCTGGGCACCGTCGCGCACGACCTCAAGAACCCGCTGGGCGTCATCCTCGGGCGCACCGAAATGCTCAACGAGCTGGTCGCCATGACGCCTATTCCCGCGGAGCGGCTGCACGACCAGCTCGGCCACATCCGCGCCTCGGCGCGGCAGTTGACCCTCATGGTCAACGACCTGATCTCCGACGCCATGATGGATGCGGACGACATCGCGTTGCGCAACGAGACGATCGACCTCGTCGCCGTGCTCGCCGAGGTGGTGATGTCGAACCGCGGGCTGGCGGAAAAGAAGCAGCAGACCATCACGCTTGTTGCGCCGCCGCACCAGATGTGGATCTGCGATCCGGACCGGCTGCGCGAGGCGGTCGACAACCTTTTGAGCAACGCCATCAAGTACAGCCCGCTCGGCGGCAGGATCGAGCTGTCGATGAGCCTGGAGGGCGACGGCAGCGCGGTCGTCCGCGTGAAGGACGAGGGCGCCGGCCTTACCGGCAACGACATGGCGCGGCTGTTCGGCCGCTTCCAGCGGCTCTCCGCCAAGCCGACCGGCGGCGAAAGCTCGACCGGGCTCGGGCTCTCGATCGTCAAGCGCATCGTCGAGCTGCACGGCGGAACGGTCGCGGCCGCAAGCGAAGGCCTCGGCAAGGGCGCCACGTTCACGATCCGGCTGCCGGCCGCGACGGGTCCCTGAACATGAGCCGAAGCCAGCATATCGTCGTGGTCGACGATGAGGCACCGGCTCGCGAGATGGTCGGCGACTACCTGCGGCTGCACGGCTTCGAGGTCACGCTGTGCGACGGCGGCGGCAGCCTGCGGGCGACGATCGCCAGGCAGCCGCCGGACCTCATCGTGCTCGATCTCAACATGCCGCAGGAGGACGGCCTCTCGATCATCCGTTCGCTCAAGCAGCAGTCCGGCGTGCCGATCATCATGCTCACCGCGACCGCCAGCCCGATCGACCGCGTGGTCGGCCTCGAGCTCGGCGCCGACGACTACCTGTCGAAACCGTGCGAGCTGCGCGAGCTGCTGGCCCGCATCCGCGTCGTGCTGCGCCGGGCGGCGGCGCCCGCGGCGCCGGTCGCGGCCGCGCCGGTCCCGCGCGCATCGATCCGCTTCGGCACCAAGTGGCTCGACATCGACGCCCAGGCCCTGCGCGACGACGGCGGCAACGAATATCCGCTGGCGAGCTCGGAGTTCGCCTTGCTGAAGGCCTTCGCCGAGAACCCCAAGCGCGTGCTCTCGCGCGAGCGGCTGCTCGACCTCGCGGAGGCGCGCGACAAGGAGGCCTTCGACCGCGCGATCGACGTGCGGATCACCCGCATCCGCCGCAAGATCGAGCCGGACCCGGCGCGTCCGTCGGTGATCCGAACGGTGCGCGGCGCCGGCTATCTGTTCTCGCCGGACGGCAGCGAACCGGGCTGAGCCGGCGAAATTTCTCTTGGCGCAGGAGATCATGATGCCCGCACGCACGACCCTCGTCGCCGCCGCCGTCACCCTGGGAGCGGCCGCACTCGCGCTCCCGCAAACGGCGGCGCAGGACCGCTACCCGGCGCGCCAGATCACCATGATCGTGCCGTTCCCGGCGGGCGGCGGCGTCGATGCGGTGGCGCGGATCGTGGCCGACAAGCTCGGCGCCGGGCTCGGCCAGCAGATCATCCTCGACAATCGCGGCGGCGCGGCCGGGGTCATCGGCATGCGCGTCGCCGCCAGGGCGGCGCCCGACGGCTACACCATCACGATGGCGCATACCGGCACGACCGCAATCAACCCGACGCTCTACCAGAATCCCGGCTACGACCCGCGCAAGGATTTCGCGCCGATCGGCCTCATCTCTTCGACCCCGATCGTGCTGATGACGCATCCGTCGTTCCCGGCCAAGACGCTCGCCGAGCTGATCGCCTTGGCCAGGAAGGAGCCGGGCAAGCTCAACGTCGGCACGCCGCCGCCCGGCACCGGCGGCTATCTGGCGGCGGAGCTGTTCAAGGCGGTGACGGGGGTCGACGTCACCATCGTGCCGTTCAAGGGCACGGCGCAGCTCACCAACGACCTCGTCGGCAACCACGTCCCGGTCGCCTTCAACGTGCTGGCGCCCGCGATGGGCAACCTGCAGGCCGGCTCGCTGCGCGCGATCGCGGTGCTGGGGCCGACGCGCACCAGCCTGTTTCCCGACGTGCCGACCGCGAGCGAGGCCGGCCTGCCGAACTACGAGGCGATGCTGCATTACGGCCTGCTGGCGCCCGCCGGCACGCCCAAGGACATCATCGCGCGGCTCAACCGCGAGCTGCGGTCGCTGCTCGAGTCTCCGCAGGTGCGCGAGCGCATCGCGGCCGACGGCGGCGATCCGCTGCCCTCGACCCCGGAGGACTACGCCACCGACATCGACCGCGAAGAGGCGAAGTGGTCGGTGCTGATCCGGAAGCTCAATCTGAAGGTGGAATAGAGCGACGCGCTGCGCGGCGGGCTCTTGGCGCTGCCGGAGCAGGCGGCGCCAGCCCCGATCGGGCGCGCGGCCCGCTAAAAATTGGGCCTGCGTCTTAAAATCGGCATCTGCTCTCGCTATCTGAGGTGCGCTGCGGTAAGGGAACGGCCCCTCCGCCCATCCCTCACCCATCTGGCCCCGAGACATGCTCCAAATCGATAAACTCGTCTTCAATGGCTGGGGCCGCCGCTTTTTCGATCAGGCCAGCGTCACGCTTCCCCTCGGGGCCAAGGTCGGTCTGGTCGGACGCAACGGGGTGGGAAAATCCACCTTGTTCAAGCTGATCCTGGGCGACCTCACCCCGGACGGCGGCGAGATCGGGCTGCCCAAGGCCGCCCGGATCGCCTCGGTCGATCAGGAGCATCCCGCCACGCCGGTCACCCTCCTGGACACGATTCTGGCGGCCGATGTCGAACGCGAGGCGCTGAACGCGGAACTCGAAACCGCCGCCCCCGAACGGATGGGCGACATCTATCACCGGCTGATCGAGATCGATGCGGACCGCGCCCCCGCGCGGGCGGCGGAAATCCTGAGCGGGCTCGGCTTCTCGACCGCCGATCTGGCGCGCCCGATGGCGGAATTCTCCGGCGGCTGGCGCATGCGGGTGGCGCTCGCGGCGGCGCTGTTTGCGCAGCCCGATCTGCTGTTGCTGGACGAGCCCACCAACTACCTCGACCTCGAGGGTTCGCTCTGGCTCGAAGCGCGGCTGAGGAAATATCCCCATACCGCGCTGATCATCAGCCACGACCGCGAGCTTCTGAACAAATCGGTCGACGCCATCCTGCATCTGAGCGAAGGCAAGCTCGATCTCTACACCGGCGGATACGACGACTTCGAAAAGCGGCGCGCGGAAAAGACGCGGCTGCAGTCCGCGACGAGGGCCAAGCAGGAGGCCGAGCGCGCGCATCTGCAAAGCTTCATCGATCGCTTCAAGGCGAAGGCCAGCAAGGCGGCGCAGGCGCAGTCGCGGGTCAAGCGCCTGGCCAAGCTGGAGCCGATCGCCGCCACGATCGAGGAGCGCGTGGCGCCGTTCACGCTGCCCTCGCCGGCGCGGCCGCTCGCGCCGCCCTTGCTGCAGCTTGAAGCCGCGGCCGTCGGCTACAACGGGACTTCGGTCCTGCGCGACCTCAATCTGCGACTGGACGTCGACGATCGGATCGGGCTGCTCGGCGTGAACGGCGCGGGCAAATCGACGTTCGCCAAGATGGTGGCCGGTGCGCTCGCCCTGCAATCGGGCCTGATGAAGCGCGACAACCGCATCCAGGTCGGCTGGTTTCACCAGCATCAGATCGAAGCGCTCGACCCGGCCGATTCGCCGTTGGACATCATCCGGCGCGTGCGGCCCGACGACAGCGAGTCGTCGCGGCGGTCGCGGCTCGCGCAGTTCGGGCTGTCGTTCGACAAGCAGGAGACCACGGTCGCCGATCTGTCCGGCGGCGAGCGCGCGCGGCTGTTGCTCAACCTGGTCGCGATGGCGGCGCCGCACCTGCTGATCCTCGACGAGCCGACCAATCATCTCGACATCGACAGCCGCCGCGCGCTGCTCGATGCGCTGAACGACTACGAGGGCGCGGTGATCCTCATCACGCATGACCGCTCGTTGATCGAATTGGTGGCCGACCGGCTGTGGCTCGCCGCCGACGGCCGCATCAAGCCGTTCGCGGGCGACATGGACGACTACGCCCGCTTCGTGCTTGACCGCGCGAAGGCGGGGATACGGGCGCCGTCGCAGGGCATCGCCCGCGAGGCCGCCCCCACCCGCCGGCAGATGCG
Organism: Alphaproteobacteria bacterium; assembly: GCA_034669045.1. Taxonomy (GTDB): domain Bacteria; phylum Pseudomonadota; class Alphaproteobacteria; order Rhizobiales; family Xanthobacteraceae; genus VAZQ01. The sequence goes on along the minus strand of JAXDOD010000129.1, from coordinate 110,542 downwards.
GCGCAAGCAGAAGGGATTCGCCTGAGGCGCAGCATCCGGCCCACCGCCTGACGGTGTCGCGGCTGCTCCTTCGAGGACGCGCGCGCGCTCGTCGGCGCCGGCCGTCGCGACGTTCTGGCGCCGCACGTCAATGGCGGTAGGGGCCGGGCAAGCGTGGGTCCATGATGCGCTTGGGCCCTCAGGCTTGAATGCGGCGAACAGGTTCAGGCACCGTCGCGTCGATGAGTTCCAGAGGCGCATCGCAGTGCCGTGAATTCCCCCGCTCTGGTTTAACAAAGCCTTCAGGGAAACCCTCGATCCCCCGGGCAAGATGCCACGGACGGAACAAGCGGGATGCGAAGCTTGGTCCCGGAACCATCACGCCGTTTCGGAATTACAATCTCCGCGAGGCGGTTGGCCGGGGCGAATACACTAGAGAGGAACCACATGAAGACAAAACTTTTCGCTACCGCCGCCATCCTGGCCATGGTCGCCACGCCAGCCTTGGCGGATTTCTTCATCGTGCGCGAAGGTCCGACCGGCCCGTGCCGTATCGTTGACACCAGGCCGAGCGACACCAAGATCGTGGTCGTCGGCGGCAAGACCTATACGGTCCGCACCGAGGCCGAGAAAGAAATGGCGGTGGTCTGCAAGTAGCCGCCCCCAGGCACCCTGCTCGCCTCCCCCTCCCAGTTCCGCAGGGTCAGAAAGCCCCGCCCGTCAAGCGGCGGGGCTTTTTGTGAGCGAAGGACTTTTTGTGAGTGAGGGCCTTTTGTGAGTGAAGAACTTTTTGCGCCGGACCCGCAAGCGGTACCCGCAGCAAAAAAAATGTACCTTGGAATTTTGCCGCCGCGACGTGGTGCCGCAAACAGGATTCGAACCTGTGACCCCGTCATTACGAATGACGTGCTCTACCAGCTGAGCTATTGCGGCAATCCAGCCCTCAGATATCGGCTCGCGCACGCCTTGGCAAGGCAAGCCGGCCGCGCGGGAGGCGCGCGGGGCCGGGCCTACTTGAACAGCCCGCGCAGCTTGCCCCAGTTGTCGGGCGACGCATCCGACGACGTTTCCGCCGCGGGCTCGGACGGCGGCTCGGGCTCGGGGCCCGGATCGTCGGGCACATGCATCAGCGGGATCACGGCCGGCGTCTCCGCCACCGGCGCGACCGGCCGCACCTGCGGACGGCGCGGCGGCGGCAGTTCGGCGGGCTCCGGCTCGGCCACCGGCTCGACATTGCGCTCCACCGGGGCCGGCTCGTCGGCCGGGCGGACCGGAGGCGGCAGCGGAGCCTGGATCATCGCGCGCGAACTGACATTGCTCTCGACCACCGCGCCGGGGCCGCTCAGTTCGGCGACCGGGTCTTTCCACTGAAACGCGTCGAGCCGGCCGCTGACGGGCGAGACCGGCATCCAGCGTTCGGACACCACTCCGTCGGCGGTCCAGGCCGGATCGCGGCGCGCGTGCACGGCCCGCGTCATCCATTCGCGCGCGCGGCCTTCATCGCCGTGCTGCTTCTCTTCGAGTTGCGCCATCAGCATCGCCACGCGCCGGGTCGGCAGCATCAGCAGCGGCGCCAGGGCGTCGCGGGCGACCGCGAACTCCTGCGCATCGAGCGCGGCGCGGGCGACCGCCAGCGCGCCTTCGACATGTCCAGGCGCCTTCTGCGCCAGCGCGCGCACGCGCTCGAGCCGCTCGCGCGCCGAATCGCCGGGCCGCAGATGCGCATAGGTGTCGGCCAGATCGGGGTGCGGATTGGCCTGCCAGGCGTTCTCGACGATGCGCGCCGCCTGCCGCAGCTCATTCGACTCGCCGAGCAGACGGCCGGCGAGCGCGACCGCCGGCACCAGCGTCGGCGCGAGCAGCACCGCCTCGATGGCGAGCCCTTTTGCGGACCTGCGGTCGGTCCCGTCGGCCGCGAGCGCGCGCGCGGTCAACAGCACGGCGCGCTGGCGCCGATAGGTGGCGCGATCGACGAGGCCGCTCTTCATGTTGCGCTCGAGCCGATCGAGCGCGCCGGTCCAATCGCGGGCGACGCAGCGCGCGTCGAACACCGCCTGTCCGGCCCAGCCCGGCACCGGTACGGTCTGCGCGGCCTCCTCGGCCACGAGCTGCGCCGCCGCCTTGTCGTCGCGCCGGCGCGCTTCGATGAACAATCCATGCAGTCCGAGAAGCTTGGTGTCGTCGCGCGTGGCCATGACGTGAAACGTGCGTTCCGCCGACGCGCGATCACCGGCAAGCTGCGACGACTGCGCGCTCAGGAGCAGCGTCAGCGGTTCCTGCGGCGCCAGCTTGATCGCCTCATCGGCCAGCCGGCGGGCGGCGCGCACGTCGCCGGAACCGACCGCGATCAAGCCTTGCGAAACCGCGCGATAGCCGCGCTCGCCACGCCGCACGCGGCGGTGTTGCCGCAAGGTCGCGGGCGCCCGCAGGATCGCGCGCACGATCGACCACACCAGGCCGGCGACCACGGCGAACAGAATGACCGAGACCAGAAGCACCAGCACCGATGTCTCGATCCGCCAGCCTTGCCATGTGATCAGCACGTCGCCTGGCCGTTCGGCGAGCCAGACCGCCGCGAAGGCGAGCAGTCCGACCAGAACGAGATAGAAGAGAACGCGGATCATAGCGGAACCTTCAGGGCGCGTTCCCGAGAGCGGCGAGCAGATCGGCGGCGGCGCGCCGGCTGGCGTCGATGGCGGCGTTGCGCGCTTCCACCTTTGCGATCCACGCCTGCGCGGGCGCGCGCGCCTGCGGGGGCAGCTTGTCCAGTTCGGCAAGCGCGCCGGCGATGTCGGATTGCGCGGCGCGCGCTTCGATGCGCGCCAGGATGGCGGACAGGTCGTCGCCCGACATCTCGCCGGGCGGCCGGACGCGCACGATCTTTCCGGCGTTCGCCTGCAGCCGCTCCATGATGCCGCCGTCGTGCGGCGCGGAGCCCGCGGCCTGCGCCATCGCCGGCAGCAGCGCCATCAGCTCGCGCGCGAGCACGGCCGCCGATGGAACGCCCGCGCGCGCGAACGGCTCCAGCGGCGCAAGCGGCCCGGGATCGGCGCCGAACGATTTCACCGCGGCCAGTTGCGCCGTGAAAGGCTCGCCGCGCTCGACCGCCACGTTGAGCGCCGCGGCCGTGACCGCGAGACGCGCCGGACGGTCTCCGGTCGCCATCGACAGGCGACGCGCCAGCTCCGCATCGAGCGCCTGCGCGGCCTGTTCCAGGCTCGCGAGGCGCTGCGCCAGCGCCTCGACGTCGCCGCGCTCGGCCATTGGCGGACCCGGCTGGTTGACCTTCCGGGCGAGTTCGGCGAGCGCCGCCGCGGTCGTCTCCGCCCGCCGGCGCGCATCGTCCGCGATGCCGGCGATCTCGTCGCTGCGCCGTGCGAGCAGACCGATCCGGTCGCCCAGCGCCTGCAGCTCGCCCTCGAGCTTGCTGATCCGGTTCGCGGCCGCTGGGTCGTTCCCCGGCGCACGCGCGGCCGCGACCGCGGCTTCGAGCTTGCCGAAACGGCTTGTGAGATCGTCGACGATCCTGGGATCGATGCCGGTCGAGGGCGGGCGATTGGCGACCTCGTGAAGCTGCCGATCCAGCCGCGCCAGCACCTGGAAGATGTCCCGGACGCTGTCGCGATTCTGCCGTTGGCTGTTGCTCACCACCGCCGTCGCGCCCGCGGCCCCGGCGGCGATCATGAGCACGGTCAGGGCGAACAGCCGGAGCCATCGCCGCGGCGGCTTTTCGGCAAGGTCGGTCGCCGTGAGCTCGATGGTCGGTCCCGGCCGCTTGCGGCCGTAGGAGGGTCCACCGTCCGGCGGCGGCGTCCCGGGTGGCGTTTCGTCAATCGTCATGCGGCGTCCTTCGGCGATTTGCCCACGAGATCATCAGTTTACCGACTTTCAGGCGAAGCAGCCTAGCGGCCCGTCGCGGCGGCAATGCGGCCGTCAGGGCGAAAACACCAGATCGATCAGAGCGGCTTGCTCGGGCCGCGGCGCCAGCCGGATGTGGGCGGCGCCGGCTGCCGTCAGCGGTTCCGCCACTTGCCGCGACAGGCAATAATGAAAAGGCTTCAACGCCATGTCGAGGACGCCCGCGGCCTTGGCGCAGACAAGGTAAACGGCGGCGCTGCGCCGCGAAAAATGCAGCACGCCATCGAAGCCGGCGGCCAGTCCGGCGAGCACCGCGGGCGGGAACCCGGTGGCGGCGGCGGCGCGATAGACCGCGACGGTGTTCACCGCGATGCCGTGGCCCGCCAGTTCGCCCGCGAGGTCGCCGGAGCGATCCTCGCCGGCGAGATACAGGAGCGGCGCATGGCCGTAGTCGCTGGCGCGGATGACGCGCAGGAGGTCGCGCTGGTCGCCGTCGGCCGAGACCACAAGGCCGAAGCCGGCGGCGCTCATGGCGGCGGCCGTGCGCCGCCCGACCGCGAAGACCTTCAGCGCCCGCAGGAGCGCGAGATCCCGATGCCCCTGCACGGCGCGCGCGGCGTTGGCGCTGGTGACCACCAGCCCGCCCCAGGACGCATCGCCGAATTCGGCATCCGCGATGGCTTCGAAGCGCAGCAGCGGCGCCACCAGCACCTCGCAGCCGCGCGCCCGCAGCTTGGCGGCGGTACGCTCGCCCGCGGGCTCCGGCCTGGTCACGAGCAGCCGCACGGCTCACACCGTCGCGAAGAAGCCGGCGCCGGCGCGCTCACGCAGCTCATGGCCGGCATCGGCGCCGAGCGCCGCGGCATCGTCGAGCGCGCCGGCCCGCGCGGTCTCGAAAACCTCGCTGCCGTCGGGTTTGGCGATCAGGCCGCGGAACCGGATGCGTTGCGCATCGATCGTGGCGTAACCGGCGATCGGCGTGCGGCAGGAGCCGTCGAGGACGGCCAGAAAGGCGCGCTCGGCGCACAACGCGATGGCGTCGGCGGCCGCGTTGATGCGCGCCAGCAGCGCGCGCGTGCGCTGGTCGTCCGCGCGCGCCTCCAGCGCGATGATGCCCTGCCCGACCGCCGGCGGAAATTCCGCCACCGGCAGGAGCGCGGTCGCCGCCGCCGCGAGACCGAGCCGGTTCAGGCCCGCGAGCGCGAGCAGGGTCGCGTCGACCGCGCCCTCGTCGAGCTTGCGCAGCCGCGTCTCGACGTTGCCGCGGAACGTCACCACGTTGATGTCCGGCCGCAGCCGCTTGACCAGCGCCTGCCGGCGCAGCGACGCCGTGCCGACGGTCGCGCCGTGGCGCAGCGCCTGCAGCGATGCCGCCTGGCGGCTGATGAAGGCGTCGCGCACGTCCTCGCGCGGCAGCACCGCGACGATCGCGAGCCCGGCCGGCAGCGCGGTCGGCATGTCCTTGGCGGAATGGACCGCGAGGTCGATCGCGCCGGCGATCAGCGCGTCCTCGATCTCCTTGGTGAACAGGCCCTTGCCGCCGACCTCCGCCAGCGGCCGGTCGCGGACCATGTCGCCGGTGGTCCGGATGACCTTGATCTCGATCTGCTCGGGCGGCAGCCCGTGCGCCGCCGCGAGCTGCGTGCGCACCATGCCGGCCTGCGCGAGCGCCAGCGGCGAGCCGCGCGTGCCGATCCGCAGGACCGAGGATTGCACCACCTGACCTCGCAATGCTACGCCGGACGAGCCGGCCCGAAGCGGACGCGATCATAGGGACCGCGCGCGCCAGACAAAAGCAGACTTGGCGCCGGGCGGCGAGCCTCCTTTCACCCGCCTCTGAAAGAAGGCTGGCTTCGCTTGCCGGCCTCCCGTCCAGGGAGCGGCAAGTTTCAAGCGTGGGAAGCACCATGGTTGTGCTCGGCATCGAGACGACCTGCGACGAAACCGCCGCCGCGGTGGTCGAGCGCACCGAGGTCGGCCGCGGCAAGATCCTGTCCAACATCGTGCTGTCGCAGGTGAGCGAGCATGCGGCGTTCGGTGGCGTGGTGCCCGAAATCGCGGCGCGCGCGCATGTCGAGGCGCTCGACATTATCATCGCGCGGGCCATGCGCGAGGCCGGCCGCTCGTTCGGCAGCATCGACGGCGTCGCGGCCGCGGCCGGACCGGGGCTGATCGGCGGTGTGATCGTGGGGCTCACCACCGCCAAGGCGATCGCGCTGGTCAGCGAGAAGCCGCTGATCGCGGTCAATCATCTCGAGGCGCACGCGCTCACCGTCCGCCTCACCGACGGCACGCCGTTCCCCTATTGCCTGTTCCTCGCCTCCGGCGGCCATACCCAGATCGTCGCCGTGCGCGGCATCGGCGACTATGTGCGCATCGGCACCACCGTCGACGACGCCATCGGCGAGGCCTTCGACAAGACCGCCAAGCTGCTCGGCCTCGGCTATCCGGGCGGACCCCAGGTCGAGAAGGAGGCGCAGGGCGGCAACCCCACCCGCTTCAACCTGCCGCGCCCCATGATGGGCAAGCCGAATGCCGATTTCTCCTTGTCGGGCCTCAAGACGGCGCTGCGGCTGGAAGCCGAGAAGATCGCCCCGATCAGCGACCAGGACGTGCGCGACCTCTGCGCCTCGTTCCAGCAGGCGGTGGTCGAGGTCGTCGCCGACCGGCTGCGCGCCGGCTTGAAGCTGTTTCGCGAGCGCTGCGGCAACCCGACCGCGCTGGTCGCCGCCGGCGGCGTCGCCGCCAACGAGGCGCTGCGCAAGGTGCTGCACCGGCTCGCCTTCGAGGTCGGCACCGTGCTGGTCGTGCCGCCGGCGGAGCTGTGCACCGACAATGGCGCCATGATCGCCTGGGCCGGCGCCGAGCGCCTCGCGCTCGGCCTCACCGACACGCTCGACACGCCGCCGCATGCGCGCTGGCTGCTGTCTGACGTCACGGCGCCGCGTCCCGCGCCGGCCGCGCCCGCCACCGAAGCGCCGGCCCTGCGCAGGCTGGACCGGCCGGCGCGATCATGACCCTCGAGCACGTCGCCGTCATCGGAGCCGGCGCCTGGGGCAGCGCGCTGGCGAACGTCATCGCGCGGGCCGGACGCACGGTGACGCTGTGCGCGCGCGGCCCGGCGACCGCCGCGGCCATCGCGGCCAGGCGCGCGAGCCCGCACCTGCCGGAGGTGCAGCTCGACGACCGCGTGCGGGTGGTCGAGGCGAGCGCCGAGGCCGGCCGGCACGACGCCATCCTGCTGGCGGTGCCCTCGCAGCAGTTGCGCGCCGCGGCCGCCATGATCGCGCCGGCGCTCGCGTCCGGCACGCCCGTCATCGCCTGTGCAAAGGGCATCGAGCGCGGCACCCATAAGTTCATGAGTGAGGTGATCGCCGAGAGCGCCCCCGCCGCCTTGGCCGCGATCCTGTCGGGGCCGAGCTTCGCGACCGACGTGGCGCGCGGGCTGCCGACCGCGGTCACGCTCGCGGCGTCGGACGAAAGCGTCGCTACGGCGCTGGCGGCCGCGCTCGGCTCGGCGAGTTTCCGGCCCTATCACTCGACCGACGTGCGCGGCGTCGAGATCGGCGGCGCCGCCAAGAACGTGCTCGCGATCGCGGCCGGCATCGTGGCGGGGCGCGGCCTCGGCGCCAGCGCCGCCGCGGCGCTGACCACGCGCGGTTTCGCGGAGCTGTTCCGCTTCGGCAAGGAGTTTGGCGCGCGGCCGGAGACCTTGACCGGCCTGTCCGGGCTCGGCGATCTCATCCTGACCTGCTCGAGCGCGCAATCGCGCAATTTTTCCCTCGGCGTCGCCATCGGCGAGGGCCAGGCGCCGCGCCAGGCGCTGGCGGCCGGCAAGCTCGCGGAGGGCGCCTTCACGGCTTCGGCGCTGGTGGAGATGGCAAGCCAGAAGGGCGTCGAGATGCCGATCGCGACCGCGGTGGCCGCGATCCTCGACGAACGCGCGAGCGTGGACGCGGCGATCGAGATGCTGTTGACGCGGCCGTTCCGCGCGGAGGGATGAGGCGATGGCGTACTGGCTGATGAAGACCGAACCCGAGGAGTTCTCCTGGGACGATTGTGTCGAGCGCGGCCCGCAAGGCGAGCCGTGGACGGGCGTGCGCAACTTCACCGCCCGGGGAAATCTGGCCGCGATGAAGATGGGAGACCTGGCGTTCTTCTATCACACCGCCACGGAGAAGCAGGTCGTCGGCATCGCCGAGGTGATCCGCGAGGCCTATCCGGATCCGAGCGACCCGAAGGGCGTGTTCAAGGCGGTCGACGTGAAGGCGGTCAAGCCGCTGCCGAAGCCGGTCACGCTCGCGGCGGTGAAAGCCGCGCCGCGCCTCAAGGACATGGCGCTCGTCAAATATGCCCGCCTGTCGGTGCAGCCGGTGACGGCAGCCGAATGGGCGCTGGTGTGCCGCATGGGCGGGGCCAAGGATTAGGCATGTGACCCGGCCGCGGTGCAGCGCGCGCAGCACTTGCGTGAGCAGCGAAAACTTGGGCGCCGGCGCTCCCATTGCGGCATGCCGCCGCAGCCGGCGCCCTTTCGACGCCTGCTTCAGTAGGACACACTGTCGGTCGGGCACATGTCGGTCGGGTACATCAGTGCGGCATCCTCGTCTGCTTCCTCCGCCTTGCGGGCGAGGGTTGGGGAGATGGGGTGGTTCCGGACTCGATCTTCCTGCGACACGCCCTGCCTCGCCGGTGGCGCAGGCACGCGCGCGAGTTTCGTCCGGCACCCCTCGTCGCCTTGCGCAGGACGGGATAAGATCGGGCCAGGATCAGGGGAGGACGCGTCATGGCATTCGCCGGGATGAACTATCTCGCGATCGTGATCGCCGCGGTGGCCGCATGGGTGGCGGGCGCCGCCTGGTACACGGTGCTGGCCAAGCCGTGGATGACCGCGCTTGGCAAGACTCCCGCCGAGATCGAAGCGTGCAAGAACCAGAAACCCCCGATCGTGCCGTTCATCATCGCTTTCGTCGGGGCGCTGGTCATGGCCTTCATGCTGGCGGGACTGCTCGGCCATCTCGGACCGGTGACGGTGCGAAACGGCGTCGTGTCCGGGCTGTTCTGCTGGATCGGCTTCGTGTTCCCGACCATGCTGGTCAACTACACCTTCGGCATGCGCGGCCGCATGCTGCTCATCATCGACAGCGGCTACTGGCTGCTCGTGCTGGTGCTGATGGGCGCCATCCTCGGCGCCATGGGTGTAAGATAGCCACACCTGAGATCGAAACAACAAGGCAGAGGAAACCTCCATGCGAAACGCTGTGTTCCCGTTGACGGCCTTTGCGGCGCTTGCGGCAGTCGTCGCCGTCGCCGCGCTTCCGGTTCCAACCATCGCGCAGCCGGCGGCCGAGGAGCCGCGCGCGGCCGACGCCGAGCCGCAGCCGTTCAATCCGCAGATGAGCGCGCTGATGAGCATGATCATCCAGCCGCGCCACGCCAAGCTCGGGCTGGCCGCGAAGGTGGAGAACTGGGCACTCGCGGGCTACTATTTCAAGGAGCTCAAGGCGGGATTCGGCGTGGTCGGGCGAGCGATCCCGCGCTGGAAGGGATTGCCCGTGCCCGATCTGATCGACGCCGCCTTGACCCAGCATTTCGCGGTCCTGGATTTTGCGATCAAGGCCGGCGAGCCGCGCCAGTTCGCGGAGGCCTATGACAGGGTGACCACGGGCTGCAACAATTGCCACGCCACGACCGACCATCCGTTCGTGGTCATCAAGTCTCCGGACGCCTCGACCTGGTCGAACCAGGAATTCAAGCCGGCCGGGCGATAGGCGGATCGCTTCCGGGAGGAACCGCATCCTCATCCGCGCATTCCGCGCGAGCGGGACTCGGTGCCCCGCGCCTTGTCGATGGGGGCCGGGTGCCCGCTTTCGCGCGGACGAGCGGTTGGCGAGACGCGCCGCCGAACGAAGCGCCGGAAACTACATCAAAGCTTGTGGCCGCGCTTCCGCAGCTCCTCGACGATGCGGCCTTGGAGCTCGGCGGCGATCGCCTGTCCCCACTTCTGTCCCATCGCCATGCTCTCCTGGGTGACGGCCGGAAGCTTGTCCAGGAATTTCTGTCCCACGGGCGCGCGATAGAACGCGGTGAGGGCATGCAACTCATCGGCGGTAAAATGGCGGGCATAGATTCCCGCGGTCTGCTCCGTGAGGTCGTCGAGGCGCGCGTTCATGCCCTCCAGCAGCAGCGGCAAGATCGTATCGAAGTCGCGCTCGACGTCCGTCCGGTTTTGCGTGATCGCCGGCTTCAGATTCTGCAGGATGATCGGCAGCAGCGCCCTGAACTGGTCGGCGAGCTTCATCGTCACCACGAGCTCGCGCGCCGCCGTCATGGCGTCCGGCGGCTGCGGAAATGCCGGACCGGCAGAGACCAAGCTGGCCGCCAGCGCCGCAGCCAGCATCCACGAATGTCTGCGCATGGGCTTTGTCCTTCGTGGGTGAAACGCTTCGTCCGTGGGTGAAGCGCTTCGTCGCCGTCAGTCTAATCCACGGTGGCGCCGATGTCCTGGATCATCTTGCGGGGATGAACTCGCCCTTGTCGCTCGTCGGATGACCGTCGCATAATGGCCTGCGACGATCACGCATGGCCATGAACCATGCGCCGGGTGGAGGCAGGACAGATGTCGGAAAAACTCTACGACGTTCCGCCGGAGTGGAAACAGCGCGCCTATGTCAAGGAGCCCGACTACCACCAGATGTACGAGCGCTCGATCGCGGACCCGAACGGTTTCTGGGCGGACGAGGCCAGGCGCATCCACTGGTACGAGGCTCCGACAAAAATCAAGAACACGTCGTTCGGGCCGGGCAACGTCTCGATCAAGTGGTACGAGGACGGCGTCACCAACGTCGCGTACAACTGCATCGACCGCCACCTCGAAAGGCGCGCCGACCAGGTCGCCATCATCTGGGAAGGCGACGATCCCAAGGACGACAAGAGGATCACCTATCAGGAGCTGCACGACGAGGTCTGCAGGTTCGCCAACATCCTGCGCAACCGCAACGTCGAGAAGGGCGACCGCGTCACCATCTATCTGCCGATGATCCCGGAAGCGGCCTACGCGATGCTCGCCTGCGCGCGCATCGGCGCGATCCACTCCGTCGTGTTCGGCGGCTTCTCGCCGGATTCGCTGGCGAACCGCATCGAGGACTGCCAGTCCAGGGTCGTGATCACGGCGGACGAGGGCATCCGCGGCGGCCGCACGATTCCGCTCAAGGCCAATACCGACGCCGCCATCGCCAAGGCCGGCAACGTCGACCATGTGATCGTGGTGCGCCGCACCGGCGCGCCGGTCGAGATGGATCCGGTGCGCGACGTCTATTACCACGCCGCCGCCGAGGTGGTGACGAGCGAGTGCCCGTGCGAGCCGATGAACGCCGAGGACCCGCTGTTCATCCTCTACACGTCGGGCTCGACCGGCAAGCCGAAGGGCGTGCTGCACACGACCGGCGGCTATCAGGTCTACGTCGCGATGACGCACCGGCTCGTCTTCGACTACCACGACGGCGACATCTATTGGTGCACCGCCGACGTCGGGTGGGTGACCGGCCACAGCTACATCCTCTATGGTCCGCTCGCCAACGGCGCCACCACGTTGATGTTCGAAGGCGTGCCGAACTACCCGACCATGTCGCGGTTCTGGGAGGTGATCGACAAGCACAAGGTCAATACGTTCTACACCGCGCCGACCGCGATCCGCGCGCTGATGCAGGCCGGCGACGCGCCGGTGACGAAGACCTCGCGCGCCTCGCTGAAGCTGCTCGGCAGCGTCGGCGAGCCGATCAACCCGGAAGCCTGGGAATGGTACTACCACGTGGTCGGCGACGGCCGCTGCCCGATCGTCGATACCTGGTGGCAGACCGAAACGGGCGGGATTCTTATTACGCCCCTTCCGGGGGCAACACGTCTCAAGCCGGGCTCGGCGACAAATCCGTTCTTCGGGATCATCCCGCAGATCGTCGATGCCGACGGCAAGGTGCTCGAGGGCGCCGCCTCGGGCAATCTCTGTATTGCCGACTCCTGGCCGGGACAGATGCGCACGGTGTACGGCGATCACCAGCGCTTCGTCGACACCTACTTCAAGACCTATCCGGGCAAGTACTTCACCGGCGACGGCGGCCGCCGCGATGCGGACGGCTATTACTGGATCACCGGGCGCGTGGACGACGTCATCAACGTCGCCGGCCACCGGCTCGGCACCGCCGAGGTCGAATCGGCGCTGGTCGCGCATGTGAGCGTGTCGGAGGCCGCCGTGGTCGGCTACCCGCACGACATCAAGGGCCAGGGCATCTACGCCTATGTGACCCTGATGACCGGCCAGCAGCCGAGCGAGGACCTGCGCAAGGAACTGGTGCAATGGGTGCGCAAGGAGATCGGGCCGATCGCCTCGCCCGACCTGATCCAGTTCGCGCCCGGCCTGCCCAAGACGCGCTCCGGCAAGATCATGCGCCGCATCCTGCGCAAGATCGCCGAGGACGACTCCGGCGCGCTCGGCGACACCTCGACGCTCGCCGACCCGGCGGTGGTGGATGACCTGGTGAAGAATAGGCAGAACAAGCGCGCGGGGGCGTGAGCTCGCATCGGCGCTTGAACGAGCAGTGCGACCACGGCGGACCCAGGCACCTCGCGGCGGCCGCGCGGATTCGATATGATGCTGTCATGAACATACTGACCAAACCACGCATGACGGTCGACGAGTATCTGGCCTGGGCGGAAGATCACCCGGGCCGCTATGAATTATTTAGAGGCGAGGTCTTTCCAATGTCGCCGGAGGTGCTGGGGCATACCGAGGTCAAGGGCGCGATCTATTCAGCTCTGTTGGCCGATATCCGCCTTCGCAAGCTATCCTGTCATGTGTTGACGGATGGCCCGACCGTCCGCGTTGATTCATTAACCGCCTATGAGCCGGACGCTCTGGTCTATTGCGGAGAGAAGCATCCTCCGACTGCCGTCGAAGTCCCCAATCCCGTGATCCTGGTCGAGGTCCTGTCGCCGTCGAGCCGCCGGATCGATGTGTCCCTCAAGCTTGCCGGCTATTTTCGGCTGCCGAGCGTGGCGCATTATCTCATCGTCGACCCCACACAGCAGTCTATCATTCACCATGCGCGCGCGGCGGGAGACGACATCCTGACGCGCGTTATCACTGCCGGCAGTATCGCGCTCGATCCGCCCGGGCTTGAGCTCAAGCTCGCCGACATTTACGGCGGCTGACTGTCTTCCGATCTGGCGGCCTCGTTCGCGGGAACAATGGCGGTGCAGAAAAACGACTGCATTTGCGCATAGGCGCTAACTTAAGCTGCATGTGTCCCGGACGCGGTGCAGCGCGCAGCACTTGCGGAGCGGTGCACCGCAGAGCCGGGACCGCCACAGACTGAGTTTGGTAAGGTCCCGGGTCTGCAGCGCATCACTTCGTGCTGCGCTGCGCCCGGGACACGGCTTAAGTCCGCATTTGCCGGTGTTGTCTGTGGCGGACAAAACACACCCCGCGGCTATTTACGATTTGCTAACCGTATTCCGAGCTTCCGGCTGAGACGCCGGCGCATTTGGATTATTATGCTTAACCATGCGGTTCGGGGTTGGGGACGGTGCGAGGGTGCCCCGGGGCCGTATTGGTGCAATCAACAGAAACAACGGTCCGCACATGTCGCACATCAACCGCTGGACGGCAGCCGTCTCGGCCGCCGCCGCTTTCGCGGCCATCATCGCAATCCCGCCGTCGGCGCAGGCGCGCGAGGTCGTCGCATTCAACGGCGATTATTCGGTCGGCACGATCGTCGTGAAGACCGGCGAGCGCCGGCTCTATTACGTGGTGGGCAACGGCCGCGCCATCCGTTATCCGGTCGGCGTGGGCAAGGCCGGCAAGCAGTGGACCGGCACGGCGCGCATCGACGGCAAATACATCAAGCCGGCCTGGTCGCCGCCCGCCGACGTGAAGCGCGACAATCCCAGGCTTCCTGCCGTCATCCCGGGCGGCTCGCCGAAAAATCCCATGGGCGTCGCCGCCATGACGCTCAGCCGCGGCCAGTACGCCATCCACGGCACCAACGTGCCGGGCTCGATCGGCGGCTTCGTGTCCTACGGCTGCATCCGCATGTACAACGCGGACATCACCGACCTGTTCGGCCGCGCGAGCCTCGGCACGACCGTGGTCGTGACGCAATGACGTCGTGACGCGATGACATTGATGCGATGACATTCGCGCGACGTCGCCTGCAGGACGTCGTCGCCACGCGAGCATGTCCCGTTGGGGACGGACGGCGCGCGGCACCGTTCTCCCGGCCGCGCCAGCTTTAGCCGCACCAGCTTTCGCGCTTGCCGCCCGAATAGCTGCGCGCGAGGCCCTTGGCCAGCATCGCCGAGCCGATGTCGGGCGTCGCGCGCGTGGCGGCATCCGCCAGCACGCGGCCGCCATACTTGTCGAGGCCGACGCGGGTCACCATCACGTCGCCCTCGGCGAGCATGACCCGCAGCGCGTCGCGCGACGCTTCCGCCTTGCTGCGCTCGTCCGGGCAGCGCGCGCGCAGCTCCGGCGCATCGATGCTGCGCAGCCGCACCTTGGTGGTGATCTCGATGCCCGGCCAAACCCGCACCCGCGCCTCGAAGGTGTCGCCATCAAGCACGCGCAGGACCTCGGCCGGATGGCCGCTGCGCATCACCGACGTTTCGACGGGTGCCGGCGGGACCGGCTTGGCCATGACGGCGCGGGCCGTGAGTTCCGGCCCGATCAGCGCGCCCAGCCCCAGCCCGCCGGCGAACGTCGCCGTCGCGAGCGCGAAGCCGCGGCGAGAGGATAGGGTCATGATCCGGGTCGCTAGGGCCATTATCCTACACTAGGCGATTCATCCTAGTTGGGCAATGACAATCTTAGATTGAATGTGATGGAGTTGCAACTCGCACAAGTTGTATTCGCGCCGGCTCAAAAATCCGACGCCAACCCCTTCACCTCCCAGTCGCCGTAGCGCACCGGGTCGAGTCCGCCGCGCCCGCGCAGCTCCTCTGGCGCAGCAGCGGCGGCGCGCTCGCGCGCGGCGCGCCGGGCCTCGGCTTCCGCCAGCGCCCGCAGGGCGGCCGGCGACGGCGGCTTCTTCGGCGGAGCATTCTCGTTGCTGTCGTCGGTCGGCATCGACCTGATCAATGCATTCTCTTGACCGGGGTCAAGGCCCGGCCGGACGGCGTGTCGCACCCTTGGTCCCGACCTTGCGGCCCGCGCGCGCGCTCCCGACATTTCACCGGAGCACCTTGCCGGAAGCGCCGCCCCGCGCGCTGCGGCGCCGGTTCCGGCCGTGGAGAAGGACGATGAACTATCTGCGTACCGCCATCCTGCTGGCCGGCCTCACGGCCCTGTTCATGGGCGTCGGATACCTGATCGGCGGCGCCAATGGCGCGATGATCGCCTTCCTGGTCGCGGCCGCCATGAACTTCATCAGCTACTGGAACGCAGACCGCCTGGTGCTCTCGATGCACGGCGCGCAGGAGGTCGACGAGCGCACCGCGCCCGATCTCGTTCGGCTGGTGCGCGAGCTGGCGAGCCGCGCCGGCCTGCCGATGCCGCGCGTCTATATCATGGACAATCCGCAGCCCAACGCTTTCGCGACCGGACGCAACCCGCAGCACGCCGCCGTGGCGGTCACCACCGGGATGCTCAACATGCTCAGCCGCGACGAGATCGCCGGCGTGATCGCGCACGAGCTTGCCCACGTCAGGAACCACGACACCCTGACCATGACTCTCACCGCCACCATCGCGGGCGCGATCTCGATGCTGGCGCAGTTCGGCCTGTTCTTCGGCGGCGGCCATCGCGACAACAACAACGGCGCCGGCCTGATCGGCACGCTGGCGATGGTGATCCTGGCGCCGATCGCCGCCATGCTGGTGCAGATGGCGATCAGCCGCACGCGCGAATACGCCGCCGACGAGATGGGCGCGCGCATCTCCGGCCGGCCCGATGCGCTGGCATCGGCGCTGGTGAAGATTTCCAACGCGGCGCAGCAGATCGAGAACCCGACCGCCGAGCGCAACCCGGCGACCGCCCACCTGTTCATCGTCAATCCGCTCACCGGGCACGGGATGGACAACCTGTTCTCGACCCATCCATCGACCGAGAACCGCGTCGCCGCGCTCGCAGCGCTGGCGAACGAGCTGGGCCGCGGAACGGCTCGAGGCGGATTCGGCCGACCCGCGACGGAACGCGACGGCGGATCCCGGCCGGGGAGCCCGTGGGGCAACGCCGGAAGCCCGCGCGGCCCCTGGCGCTGACGCGCTTCCACGAATCCGCGGGCCATGCCACACCTCCTCGCATGGCCCCGCCCCGCGCCGTTCCGTCCACTGATCCTCCCGGCCTTGCGGCGCGGCGGATCGCGGCCGATCTGCTGGAGGGCGTGCTGCACCGCCAGCACCCGCTCGACGGGCAGCTCGACAGCCATGCCGGCCTGGCGGCGCTCGCCGAGCGCGACCGCGCGCTGACGCGGGCACTGGTCGCGATGGTGCTGCGCCGGCTCGGGACGCTGCGGCATCTGCTCACACTGTTCCTGGCGCGCGGTCTGCCGGCCGAGGCGCCGCGGATCGAGACCGCGCTCATGCTCGGCGCCGCGCAGATCCTCTGGCTCGAGGTGCCCGACCATGCGGCCGTCGACCTTTCGGTGCGGCTCGCGCGCGCCGACCAGCGCGACGGGCGCTATGCCGGCCTGGTGAACGCGGTGCTCCGCCGCATCGCCGAGCACGGCGCGCAGCGGCTGCGCGACATCGATCCTGTGGCGCTCGATACGCCCGGCTGGCTGCTGGCGCGCTGGACCCGCCATTACGGCGCCGACACCGCGCGCGCCATCGCGGCCGCCAACGCGCAGGAGCCGGCGCTCGATTTCACCGTCAAGCAGGACCCGGCCCATTGGGCGGAGGTTCTTGGCGGCCGCGTGCTGCCGACCGGCTCGGTGCGCGCGCTGGTGCACGGCCCGGTGCAGCAGCTCGCGGGCTTTCATGAAGGCGCCTGGTGGGTGCAGGACGCGGCGGCGGCTTTGCCGGCGCGGCTGCTCGGCGACGTGCGCGAGCGTTCGGTCGCCGATCTCTGCGCCGCGCCCGGGGGCAAGTGCGCGCAGCTCGCCGCCGCCGGCGCCCGCGTCGTCGCGGTCGACCGGACCCAGGGCCGCCTCGGCCGGCTGCAGCAGAATCTCGCGCGGCTCTCGCTCGAGGCGAAAACCGTCGTCGCCGACGTCGGGCAATGGCAGGCGGAGCCGTTCGACGCGGTGCTGCTCGACGCGCCGTGCACCTCGACCGGCACCATCCGCCGCCATCCCGACATCCCGTGGCTCAAGCGCGAGGGCGACATCCCGGAGCTCGCCAAGCTGCAGCGCCGGCTCCTCGCCCGCGCCGTCGAACTGACCCGGCCCGGCGGCATCCTGGTCTATTGCACCTGCTCGCTCGAGCCGGAGGAAGGCGTCGACCTCATCGACGATCTGCTCGCGCGCGATTCGCGCCTGCGGCGGCGTCCGGTCGCGGCGAGCGAGGTCGGCGGCCTCGACGCCGCCGTCACGGCGGCCGGCGACCTGCGCACGCTGCCCTGTCATCTGCCTGATCCCAATCCACAATTGGCCGGGATCGACGGCTTTTACGCGGCCCGGCTGGAGCGGCTCTAGGCCGCCGTGTCCGCGGTTGGCCGGCTTCGCGCCCTTCGCTATGGTCCGGGCGCGGGCCGGCGCCCGCCAGAGGGGAGACAATCCGTCGATGTCGCGCGTTTCAGTCGCGGACCGGGCCAAGCTGTCGGTCTTTGTGGCGCGCGGGATGCTTCGGCGGCTGGCCGGACGCCTGACCGGCGCACCTTTGGCCCGGTTGCCCTTCTTTCCCACCAAGGCCGACCGCCTGGTGATCGCGCCGCAGGACCTGCGCACCTTCGATTCGACGCGCGCGAGCGAGATCTATTCCGGCCGCTTCGTGTTCGCCGGCAAGGTCGTGGTCTGCGACGCCCGCTCGCCGTTCGAGATCACGCCCCCCTCCGACGACTGGGCCGTGGGTCTCCTCGGCTTCGGCTGGCTGCGCCATCTGCGCGCCGCCGAATCCGGGATCACCCGCGCCAACGCCCGCGCGCTGGTCGATGAATGGATCACGCTCGAAAGCGCCAGCGATCCGGTCGCCTGGCGGCCGGACGTGATGGCGCGGCGCGTGATCTCGTGGCTGACGCAGGCCACCCTGGTGCTCGACGATTCCGACGTGCGGTTCTATCGCCGCTTCCTGCGCAGCCTGAGCCGCCAAGTCCGCCAGTTGCGGCACATGCTGTCGGAAGCGCGCGACGGCGTGCCGCGCCTGCAGGCGGTGATCGCGCTCAACTACGCGGCGCTGTGCATGCAGGGCCAGTCGCGGCACATCAAGAGCGCCACGCGGCGGCTCGCCGACGAGCTCAACCGCCAGATCCTGCCCGACGGCGGCCATATCAGCCGCAATCCCGGCGCGCTGGTTGAGCTCCTGGTCGACCTGCTGCCGCTGCGGCAGGTCTTCACGGCGCGCAACATCGCACCGCCGCCGGCGCTGCTCAACGCCATCGACCGCATGATGCCGATGCTGCGCTTCTTCCGTCACGGCGACGGCAACTTCGCACTGTTCAACGGCATGGGACCGACGTCGACCGACGTCGTCACCACCATCCTGGCCTATGACGACGCGCGCGGCACGCCGGTCCAGAACGCGCCGCATTCCGGCTACCAGCGCATCGAAAGCGCCGGCACGCTCATCCTCATGGATACCGGCCGGCCGCCGCCGATCGCGGTCAGCCAGGAGGCGCATGCCGGCTGCCTGTCGTTCGAGCTGTCGAGCAAGTTCAACCGCATCGTCGTCAATTGCGGCCTGCCGGGAACCAGCCGCGACAGTTGGCGGCAGATGGCGCGCGGGACGCCGGCGCATTCGACCGCCGCCTTCAACGATGCATCGTCCGCCCGCTTCGCCGCATCGGGCGCGATCAAGCGCCTGCTGCTGGGCCTGCCGATGATGGGCGGACCGCGCCGGGTCAGCGTCGCGCGCGAGGAGCAGGACGGCGGCATCGTGCTGCGCGCCTCCCACGACGGCTATCTGGACAGCTTCGGCGTCGTCCACCAGCGCTCCCTGATGCTGTCGCCGGACGGCAAGCGGCTCGACGGCGAGGACGCATTCACGGCCGCCAAAGGCGAGACGGCGCTCGGCGAGAGCGACCACTACGCGCTGCGCTTCCACCTGCATCCGTCGGTCAAGGCCACCCGGTTGACCGATTCGCACGGCGCCATGCTGCTGCTGCCGAACAAGGAGGTGTGGACCTTCAGCGCCTATGAAGACCGCATCGAGCTCGAGGAAAGCGTCTTCCTGGCCGGCACCGAAGGGCCGCGGCGCACGATGCAGATCGTCGTCCACGGCCGCGCCCGCAAGGTGCCGCGGGTGCAGTGGACGTTCTCGCTGACCGCGGCGTCGCCGGTCGGGATCACGCGCCGCGCACGCAACGACGAGCCGCAGTTGCCGCTGTAGCCACTCATCGCCACACTGTGCTAACCGCATCGCGTCATGACCGATAACCTCCGCCGCATCACCCGTGCGCTGATCTCCGTGTCCGACAAGACCGGCCTGGTGGAGTTCGCGCGCGCGCTCGCGCAGCGCGGCATCGAGCTGATCTCCACTGGCGGCACCCGCAAGGCGCTGGCCGAGGCCGGCCTCGCGGTGCGCGACGTGGCGGATGTCACCGGCTTTCCGGAGATGATGGACGGCCGCGTGAAGACGCTGCATCCGAAGGTGCATGGCGGGCTTCTTGCCATCCGGAACAATCAGGCGCACGCCGCCGCCCTGACGGCGCATGGCATCGCCCCGATCGACCTGCTGGTGGTCAACCTCTATCCGTTCGAGGCGACGGTCGCGAAGCACGCCGGCTACGACACGGCGATCGAGAACATCGACATCGGCGGCCCGGCCATGATCCGCGCCGCCGCCAAGAACCACGCCGACGTGGCCGTGATCGTGGAGCCCGACGACTACGCCGCGCTCCTTTCCGAGCTCGGCGCCAACGACGGCGCCACCACGCTGGCGCTGCGCAAGACGCTCGCCGCCAAGGCCTATGCGCGCACCGCCGCCTACGACGCCGCGATCTCGAACTGGTTCGCGCGCGAGCTCGCCGACCCGGCGCCGGCCTTTCGTGCCTTCGGCGGGCGCCTGATCGAGGCGATGCGCTATGGCGAGAATCCGCACCAGTCGGCGGCGTTCTACCGCACGCCCGAGACGCGGGCCGGCGTCGCCACCGCGCGCCAGGTGCAAGGCAAGCAGCTATCCTACAACAACATCAACGACACCGACGCCGCCTATGAATGCGTCGCCGAGTTCGATCCCGCGCGCACCGCCGCCTGCGCCATCATCAAGCACGCCAATCCCTGCGGGGTCGCCGAGGGCGGCTCGCTGCGCGACGCCTACAGCAAGGCGCTGGCCTGCGACCCGGTGTCGGCGTTCGGCGGCATCGTGGCGGTGAACCGCATCCTCGACGCCGAGGCGGCGCGCGCCATCGTGGAGATTTTCACCGAGGTGATCATCGCGCCGGACGCCAGCGACGAGGCGATCAGGATCGTCGGGGCCAAGAAGAACCTGCGGCTGCTGCTGGCCGGCACCCTGCCCGATCCGCGCGCGGGCGGGCTGCTGGTGAAATCGGTCGCCGGCGGCCTGCTGGTGCAGTCGCGCGACAACGCGGTGGTCGACGACATGGACCTCAAGATCGTCACCCGGCGCCCGCCGACCCCTGCGGAGCTGCGCGATCTCGCGTTTGCGTTTCGCGTCGCCAAGCACGTGAAGTCGAACACCATCGTCTATGCCAAGGACCTGGCCACCGTCGGCATCGGCGCCGGGCAGATGAGCCGCATCGATTCCGCCCGCATCGCCGCGCGCAAGGCCGAGGACGCGGCGCGGACGGCGGGGCTGGAGGAGCCGCTGACGAAAGGCTCGGTGGTCGCCTCCGACGCCTTCTTCCCGTTCGCGGACGGCCTTTTGGTTGCGATCGAGGCCGGCGCCACCGCGGTGATCCAGCCCGGCGGCTCGGTGCGCGACGACGAGGTGATCAAGGCCGCCGACGACCACGGCGTCGCCATGGTGTTCACCGGCACGCGGCATTTCAAGCATTAATACCCCGCCGCCAGCGCGCCGCGGGTGCGCGGGTCGGCGGCGCCGACGAAGCCCTGCGGCGTGACCATGATCGAGTTCGCCGAGGTGCGCGGGCTGCCCTGCGTCACCTTGTGCCCGCGCATCTCAAGGTCGGCGATCACGCCGGCCGGCAGGCCGCGCTCGGCCGCGACCTGGTCGGGCGACCATTGATGATGGATGCGCAGCGCCGCCACCGCCTCGCCGATCGGCATCTTGAGGTCGACCACATTGAGCACGATCTGCAGCACCGCCGTGATGATGCGGCTGGCGCCGGGCGAGCCGGTCACGATGACGGGCCGGCCGTCCTTGAGCACGATGGTCGGGCTCATCGACGACAGCGGCCGCTTGCCGGGCCCGGGCGCATTGGCGTCGCCGCCGACCAGACCGGCGGCGTTCGGCGCGCTCGGATTGGCGGCGAAATCGTCGAGCTCGTTATTGAGGAGGACGCCGGTGCCTTCCGCCACCAGGCCCAGGCCGTAGCTGAAATTGAGCGTATAGGTGTTGGCGACCGCGTTGCCGTGGCGGTCGACCACGGAGAAATGCGTGGTGTTGTCACCCTCGCGCGGTTCCGCGACCCCGGCGCGGATCTGGGTCGACGGCGTGGCGCGCTCGCGGTCGATGCCGGCGCGCAGGCTTGCGGCGTAGCGCTTCGACATCAGGCGCGCGATCGGCGCCGACACCACGGCCGGATCGCCGAGGTAGGTGGCGCGGTCCGCATAGGCGCGCTTCATCGCCTCGATCATGAGATGCAGACGCGGCGCTTGCTCGAGCTGGCCGAGCTTGTAGCCTTCCAGGATGTTGAGCATCTCGATCAGCACGACGCCGCCCGAGGACGATGGCGGCATCGAGACGATGCTGTGGCCGCGATAGCTGCCGCGCACCGGCTTGCGCACCACCGGCCGGTAGTCGCGCAGGTCCTCGCGGGTCATGATCCCGCCCGCGGCCTGGATACCGGCGGCGAGCTTGTCGGCGACCGGGCCATCGTAGAACGCGCGCGCGCCGCCGCGCGCGATCGCCTCCAGCGTGCTGGCGAGATCGCGCTGCACCAGCGTGTCGCCGGGCGCGAAGGCGCCGCCGTCGGGCTTGAGGAAGATTCTTGCGGAAGACGGCCAGCGCGCGAGCCGTGCGCTGGTGCGCGGCAGCGTTTCGGCGAGATCGTCCTCGATCGGAAAGCCCTCGCCCGCCAGCCTGATCGCCGGCGCAAGCAGGTCGGCGAGCGGGAAACGGCCCGAGCCGTAGCGCCGATGCGCCAGCGCGAGGCCGGCGACCGTGCCGGGCACCCCGATCGACAGCGCCGAATCGCGCGACTTGCGCGGGTCGGCATTGCCGTTCTCGTCCAGGAAGATGTCGCGGGTGGTCGCCCTCGGCGCGGTCTCGCGGTAGTCGATGGCGATGTCGCGGCGGCCGTTGGCGAGATGGATCACCATGTAGCCGCCGCCGCCGATATTGCCGGCGCGCGGATAGGTCACCGCCAGCGCGAAGCCGGTGGCGACCGCGGCATCGACCGCGTTGCCGCCTCTTTCGAGGATCTCGACGCCGATGCGCGCCGCGCGCGCCTCCTGCGCCACCACCATGCCGTTGCGCGCGACGTCTTCGCCGGCCGCCGGCGAGGCCATGCTCAGTACGGCGACGAGGAGAGCAAGAAACAGCCGCGACATCGTGTTATGCCTCAATCCGGGTCCCACCCGCACGCTCCCACCCGCACGCTAAGGCGTATCGCGTCCGGGAGGAACCGCATCCACATCGCTCATTCCCGCGCCCGCGGAAATCCCGCGCCGCTTGCCCGGCGGGCTTTGACGCCAGTGCTTGCTGGGCTAGGCTCGCACCACCCCAGGCGACGCCCGCATCGTTCCGGTCCGGCCGCTCCATAGCGCAATTCCCGAGGAGAAACGACATGTCCCGCTCCGCCGCGAGCTTCATTCGTCCTGCCCGCGCCTCGATCGTCGCGGTCCTGCTTGGCCTGCTGGTGTCCGGCTGCGGCGTCAACACCATCCCGACCTATGAGGAAACCGCGAAGGCGAGGTGGGCCGAGGTGCTCAACCAGTACCAGCGCCGCGCCGACCTCATCCCCAACCTGGTCGAGACCGTGAAGGGCTATGCGGCGCAGGAGCGCCAGGTGCTGGAGGCGGTGACCAATGCCCGCGCGCGCGCGACCCAGGTGCAGTTGCAGATCCCGCCGGACATCCTCACCAACCCGGAGGCGTTCAAGCGCTTCCAGGAGGCGCAGGCGGCGCTGACCGGCGCGCTCTCCCGCCTGCTCGCAGTGCGCGAGGCCTATCCGGAGCTCAAATCGAACCAGAACTTCCTCGCCCTGCAGTCCCAGCTCGAAGGCACCGAGAACCGCATCGCGGTGGCGCGGCGCGACTACATCGAGGCGGTGCGGCAGTACAACACCGAGCTGCGGACCTTTCCGGGCGTGATCTGGGCGTCGGTCATGTATCGCGGCAACAAGCCGATGGAGACCTTCACGACCTCAGAGGATCTGTCGAAACCACCCGCCGTGCGATTCTGATTTCCGCATCATGACGCGCACGGGTTTCGCGTGACCAACGCCAGCGCCACAGCGTTCCCTTCCCCATCATCAGGGCGTTCGCGCCCGTCTTCGACGGGGAATGGCGGGAGGGAGCCCACCGAATTCGCGGCGCGATCCAGGCACGACAACGCCAAATCTGTCGGCCTCGCGGTCGTCGGCCTGTTCATAGCTCTGTTTTCATTTGCCGCCGTCGCGCTCGACTTCCCGGCGCTGCGCGGGCGCGTGGTCGACGACGCGGCGATCCTCGACCCGGCGGCGCAGGCGGCGCTCACGCAAAAGCTCGCCGACCTCGAAACCAAGACCACCGATCAACTGGTGGTCGTCACCCTGAAATCGCTGCAGGGCACCTCGATCGAGGATTTCGGCGTGCAGCTCGGACGCCAGTGGCAGATCGGCCAGCGCGACAAGAACAACGGCGTGCTGCTGGTGGTCGCGCCGAACGAGCGCAAGGTGCGCATCGAGGTCGGCTACGGGCTTGAAGGCACGCTCACCGACGCGATCTCGCGCCTGATCATCGAGAACGCGATCCTGCCGCGCTTCCGCGCCAACGATTTCCCGGGCGGCATCACGCGCGGCGTCGACGACATCATCTCGGTGCTCACCGGCGACGCCGAGGAATGGAAGGCGCGCGCCGCGCGGCGGCCGGACACCGTCTCCAACGCGCCTTCGACCAGGAGCGACTCGATCTGGCCCGTGATCTGGATCGTGCTGCTGGTGATCGGCCTGCTGGCTGTCTGTGTCACGCTCGCCGGCGCGCTCTGCGATCTGGTGTGGCAGGTCCTGTCCATTCTGGCATCATTCGGCGGCAAGGGTTCCAGCGGCGGCAGTGACAGCGGCTTTTCGGGTGGCGGGGGGTCGTTCGGCGGCGGCGGCGCCTCCGGAAGCTGGTAGGAGGCTGCGATGATGTCCGAAGCCGACAAGGCGCGCGTCACCGACGCGATCAAGGCGGCGGAGGCGATGACCTCGGGCGAGATTTTCTGCGTCATCGCGCGGCAATCGAGCGACTACCGGCTGGTGCCGGCGGCCTGGGCGGCGCTGATCGCGCTGGTCGTGCCTCTGCCGCTGATCTATTTCACGCTCTGGCCGGCGTCGGTGATCTATCTCGTCCAGCTCGTGGCGTTCGTGGCCGTAGCCGTCGCGCTGTCGCAGCCGGCGATCCGGTTCCGCATCGTGCCGCGGCGCGCCAAGCGCGACCGCGCGCATGCGGAGGCGATGCGCCAGTTCCTGGCCCAGGGCCTCGACCGCACCGAGAACCGCACCGGCGTCCTGATCTTCGCCTCCGCGGCCGAGCGCTATGCCGAGATCGTGGCGGATGCCGGGATCAACGCCAAGGTGGCGCCGGAGGTGTGGCAGAAGGCGGTCGCGGCGCTCACCAGCAACGTCAAACGCGGCCGCGCCGGCGACGGTTTCGTCGCCGCCATCGAGCAATGCGGCGCCGTGCTGGCCGAGCACTTCCCGCCCGGCGCGATGAACCGCAACGAGCTCACCGACAGGCTGGTGGAGCTTTGAGGCAGGACCCTCGACGCGGCGGCGCGAATGGGGAACACTCGTGGCGGGGCGGGGACTCATTGCCGGGGACGCGGATGGCCGACCAGGGTGCCGGGAGCGAGGACGACGGCGTGGCCCCGCTGCTGGTCGCCACCGCCGCGGCGTTGCTCGATGCCCGCAAGAGCGGCGTCCCCAAGGACTTCGTCACCGGCCTGTTTGCGCGCGCGGCGCCCGAGGACCTGCTGCGCTATGACGCCCGCGACGTCGCGGCGGTCGCCGAGGCGGCCTGGGCGCTGTTCGCCGAGCGCAAGCCGGGGGCGCCGAAAATCCGCTTCGAGCCGCCGGCCGCGGCAGCCAGCAGCGAGCGGCTCAAGCACGTCTCGACGCTGGAGATCGTCAACGACGACATGCCGTTCCTGGTCGACTCCGTGCTGGGCGAACTGACCGAATGCGGCGTCGACATCCGGCTGGTGGTCCACCCGGTCTTTACGGTCGAGCGCGATGCGGACGGCCGCCTCACCGCCTTCCACGGCTTCGCGCCGCCGTCGGGCGCGGCGATCCGCGAGAGCTTCATCCATATCCATGTCGAGCGCATCGAGGACGCGGCGCGCCGCGGCGAGATCGTGCAGGCGATCGCGCAGGCGCTGGCCGACGTGCGCGTCAGCGTGCACGACTGGCGGCCGATGCTCGCGCGCGTGCAGGAGGTCATCGCCGGGCTGACGAGCCATCCGCCGCCGCTGCCGGGCGACGAGCCCGCCGAGGCGGTCGGGTTCCTGGAATGGCTGGTGGCCGACAACTTCACCTTCCTCGGCGTGCGCAACTACGTGTTCACCGCCGACGAGGACGCGCTCGAGCCGCAATACGAGAGCGGGCTCGGCCTCCTGCGGGCGCGCGAGATGAAGGTGCTCCGCCGCGGCAACCAGCTCGTCACCGTGACGCCGGAAATCCGCGAGTTCCTCAAGCAGCCGCAAATCCTGATCGTCACCAAGTCGGCGGTGCGCTCGCGCGTGCACCGGCACGCCCACATGGACTATGTCGGCGTCAAGCGCTTCGACGCGACCGGCAAGCTCGCCGGCGAGTTCCGCATCATCGGCCTGTTCACCTCGACCGCCTATACCAAGTCCACGGTCACGATCCCCTATCTGCACCGCAAGGTGGCCGCGGTGGTGAAACGCGCCGGCTTCGCCCCCGAGGGCCATTCCGGCAAGGCCCTGGTCAACGTGCTGGAGACCTATCCGCGCGACGAGCTGTTCCAGGTCGACGCGGACACGCTCTACCAGTTCGCCATGGCGATCCTGCAGCTCGAGGAGCGGCCGCGCGTGCGCGTCCTGCCGCGGCGCGATCGCTTCGAGCGCTTCGTGTCGATCCTCGTCTTCATCCCGCGCGACCGCTACGACAGCGACGTCCGCAAGGCGATCAGCGACTATCTCGCGCGCGTCTATCACGGCCGTGTCAGCGCGTTCTTTCCGTTCTTCGCCGAAGGCCCGCTGGTGCGCGTGCATTTCATCATCGGGCGCTATGACGGCGAGACGCCCAATCCCGATCGCGGAACGCTGGAAGACGCCATCAGCGGCATCGTGCGCACCTGGACCGACGGGCTGCTGGATGCGCTGGCGGCGGCCTACGAGCCGGGCCGGACGCACCTGCTGTTCGAGCGCTATCGCGACGCCTTCTCGCAGGGCTACCGCGAGGCCTATTCGCCGCGCGACGCCGTCGACGACATCCGGGTGATCGAGGGCCTCTCGGCCAAGCGCCCGCTGAGCGCCGACTTTCACCGCCGCGCCACCGACGAGGGCGAGGGCATCGGGCTCAAGATCTGGAGCCGCGGCCGTCCAATCCCGCTGTCGGAACGCGTGCCGGTGCTGGAGAACATGGGCTTCCGGGTGGTCGACGAGCTGACCTACCGCGTCGCGGTCGGGCCGCCCGACGAGCCCCACGTCTGGTTCCATGACATGGTGATCGAGCCGACGGGCGGCCTCGCGGTCGATCTGGCGGCGCGCAAGGCGGCGCTCGAAGCCTGCTTCCTGGTGGTGATGACCGGGGGCGCCGAGAACGACGGCTACAACGCGCTCGTGCTCGCGGGCGGGCTGATGTGGCGCGACGTGGCGCTGCTGCGCGCGATCTCGCGCTTCCTGCGCCAGATCCGCGTGCCCTATTCGCAGGACTACATGTGGGCGACGCTCACCCGGCACGCCGCCATCGCGGCGCAGATCGTGGAGCTGTTCCACGCGCGTTTCGATCCGCGGGCGGCTGTTCCGGCGGACGAGCGCAAGGCGCGCGAGGCGGAGATCGCCGCTGCCATCGAGGCCGCGCTGCAGGCGGTCGAGAGCCTCGACGAGGACCGCATCCTGCGCCACTTCGTCAACGCCGTGCAGTCGGCGCTGCGCACCAGCTTCTACCAGCTCGATGCCGACGGCCGGCCGAAGGGCTTGATCGCGATTAAGTTCGCCAGCCGCAAGCTCGACGGCCTGCCGCTGCCGAAGCCGCTCTACGAGATCTCCGTCTACTCGCCGCGGGTCGAGGGCGTGCACCTGCGCTTCGGCAAGGTGGCGCGCGGCGGCATCCGCTGGTCCGACCGGCCGCAGGATTTCCGCACCGAGGTGCTCGGCCTGGTGAAGGCGCAGCAGGTCAAGAATGCCGTGATCGTGCCGGTCGGCGCCAAGGGCGGCTTCGTGCCGAAATTCCTCCCCAAGGGGCCGCGCGAGGCGGTGCAGGCCGAGGGCACCGCCGCCTACAAGCTGTTCATCTCGAGCCTGCTCGACGTCACCGACAACCTCGGCGACACGGGCGTGATCCCGCCCGACAACGTCGTGCGGCACGACGACGACGATCCGTACCTGGTGGTCGCCGCCGACAAGGGCACCGCCACCTTCTCCGACATCGCCAACGCCATTGCCGAGGAACGCGGCTTCTGGCTCGGCGACGCCTTCGCGTCCGGCGGCTCGGCCGGCTACGACCACAAGAAGATCGGGATCACGGCGCGCGGCGCCTGGGAGTCGGTCAAGCGCCATTTCCGCGAGATCGACGTCGATATCGGCAAGACGCCGTTCACGGTCGCGGGCGTCGGCGACATGTCGGGCGACGTGTTCGGCAACGCCATGCTGCGGGAAGCGACCATCAGGCTTCTCGCCGCCTTCGATCATCGCGACATCTTCATCGATCCCGAGCCGCATGACCGCAGCTTCGCCGAACGCCGGCGGCTGTTCGAGCTGCCGCGCTCGAGCTGGCAGGACTACGACAAGTCGCTGATCTCCGAGGGCGGCGGCGTGTTCTCGCGCGCGTCGAAGGAGATCACGCTGTCGGAGCGGGCGCAGGCCGCGATCGGGTTCATGAAGGCCAAGGCGACCCCGCAGGAGGTGATGAACGCGATCCTCAAGGCGCCGGTCGATCTCATGTGCTTCGGCGGCATCGGGACATACGTGCGCGCGTCGGCGGAAAGCGACGAGGCGGTCGGCGACCGCGCCAACGACGCGATCCGCGTCACCGGCGGCGAGCTTCGCTGCAAGGTGATCGGAGAGGGTGCCAACCTCGGCATGACCCAGCGCGGGCGGGTCGAGGCGGCGATGCGCGGGGTGCGGCTCAACACCGACGCCATCGACAATTCGGCCGGCGTCAACACCTCCGACATCGAGGTCAACATCAAGATCGCGCTCAGCGTCCCGGTGCGCGCCGGCAGGCTCACGCTCGAGGCGCGCAACGCGCTGCTCGCGGCGATGACCGACGACGTGGCGGCGCTGGTGCTGCGCAACAACTATCTGCAGCCGCTGTCGCTCTCGCTCGCGGAGCGGCGCGGCCTGGAGGACCTCGGCTTCGAGCAGCGCCTGATGCAGACGCTGGAAGCCGCCGGCGAGCTCGACCGCGCGGTCGAGTTCCTGCCCGACGACAAGGAGATCGCGGAGCGCCGCCGCCGCTCGCAGGCGCTGACGCGGCCGGAGCTTGCGGTGCTGCTCGCCTATGCCAAGCTCTCGCTCAACCATCACCTGCTCGACTCGCCGGTGCCGGACGAGCCCTACCTGGCGCGCGAGCTCGGCCGCTATTTCCCGCCAGCGCTGGTCGAGCGATTCCCCGACGCCGTCGAGCACCACCGGCTGCGGCGCGAGATCATCGTCACCCAGCTCGCCAATTCGATGATCAACCGCGGCGGCCCGTCGCTGGTCGTGCGCATCGCCGACCAGACCGGCGCGTCGCCGGCCGCGATCGCGTCGGCGTTCGCGGCGGTGCGCGACAGCTACGGTATGACCGCGCTCAACACCGAGATCGACGGCCTCGACAACACGATTCCCGGCAAGCTGCAGCTCGAGCTCTACACGGCGGTGCAGGACCTGCTGCTCGACCGCCTGGTGTGGTTCCTGCGCAACGCCGACGTGACCAAGGGCCTGGCCGGCATCGTCGAGCACTACCGCGAGGGCATCGCCGCGGTCGAGGCCGCGCTCGGCAGCGCCTTGGCGGAGGAGGCCGCGACCGCGCGCACCGCGCGCGAGGTCGAACTGACTGCGGCCGGCGTGCCGGAGGCGCTGGCGCGCCGGCTCGCCAGCCTGCCGGCGCTGGCCTCGGCGCCCGACATCGTGCTGGTCGCCGACCGCACCGGGCAGCGCGTCGCCGAGGTGGCGGCGACCTATTTCGCCGCCGAAGCGTTCTTCCGGCTCGACCGCATCGCAAGCGCAGCGCGCGACATCAAGGTGTCCGATTATTTCGACCGGCTGGCGCTCGACCGCGCGCTCGATTCGATCGGCGACGCCGAGCGCCGGCTGGCCGCCGCCATGGCGGGCAACGGCGCCGCCGGCCCGGAGGCGGTGCTGGCCTGGGTCGCCGAGCGCCAGGCCGAGGTCGACCGCATCCGCTCCTCCGTGCACGAGATCGCCAGCACCGGGCTCACCCTGTCGAAGCTCTCGGTGGCGGCGAGCCTGCTGGGCGATCTGGTGAAGCAGTAGCGAGCGCGCAAGGATCGGGTTGAGGGGTCCCGGTCAACCGCGGCGGCCGCAGGTCACGGCCAGTGCCAGTTGAGCATCGCCAGCACCGCCTCGGGCAGCGGCACGAGTGACTGCACCACCTCGGTGCTCGCCGACAGCGCGAGCGCGCCCGCCAGCGATACCAGCGTGCCCGCGATGACCGATCCGCCGAAGATCTCGTGCTGCGGATTGAGCAGCCGGCTGAAATAGATGCGGAACAGCATCGAGAGCCGCAGCATCGGCGACACCACGGTCACCGGCGCGATCGCCATCGCCATGTAGAGGAACATCTGCGACAGGAACACCAGGACGCCGGAGAGCGTGAACCATTTCGCGGACTCGCGCTTGATCGCGAGCACGTTGCGGAGATTGCCCGGCCACAGCAGCAACAGCGCGATCACGACCGTGGCGGCGCAATAGGCGACCAGCCCCCCGGCGAAGCTGGCGCCCAGCCCCTTGCCCTCAAGGCCGACGCGCACCAGGATCGGGCTCAAGCCATAGCCGATCGCCGACATCAGCGAGAATAGATAGCCTTCCGCGTAGCGCGGCTCGAACGCCGGCGGCTTCTCGGCATCGATGGCGGTGATCTTCTCCGGCGACACCGCGCGTTCGCCGGCCGGCTGCCGGCGGCCGCGCATGGTCAGCGTCGGCCCAAGCAGGATGAGCGCGATGCCCAAGATCTTCAGCGGCGTGAACTGCTCGCCGAGCAGCCAGACCGCCAGAACGAGGGTGACGATCAGGTTGACCTGCTGCACCGGCGCGACCAGGTTGGTGCCGATCGCGGTCGTGGCGCGGTAGTTGCAATAGCGTCCCCAGACGAAGTGCAGAATGCCCGCGAGCGCCAGCGCCAGCAGCGCATGCGGCGAGAATCCCGCCACCATGCCGAGATGGCCGGTCGCGAGCGCGGCGATGAAGAACAGCGGCACGCCGATCGGCACCGTGATCGCCATGGCCTGGCCGACGGTGCCGGTGAGCACGCCGCGCCGCACGCTCGCATTGTTGAACGCAAAGGTGGCCGCGGAACAGACCGCGAGAAGACTTCCAAGCACGCGGGGATTTCCTCCGTCTTTTCTTCGTCGTTATTATAACCGGATAACCGGCCTTGCTCCGCCCTCATCCTAACAACCGCAGGTGGGCAAAAGCGCCCGACTCGTTCGATCGATGCCTAACCGTGCGCGCGTTGCCCACGCGTCTTTATACTTCGGCAGTGACGATCGAAGACGCGTGGGCACGGCGCAGGATCGACTTTGCACGCGCGTCAAGCGCCGTGCTCTGCGCCTTTGCCCAACCCTACCGACGCCGGCATGAGCGGATGGATCGTGCGTAGCTGTGGCGTGCTATAGCCGTCGTAGGGTGGGCAAAGGCGCGCAGCGCCGTGCCCACGCGTCTGTTTGCTTGCAAGGCGCGCCGCTGTTCCGCGTGGGCACGGCGCTGCACCGGGCGCGTTGAACGCCCTGAGCGTTTGCCCGCGCCTTTGCCCACCCTGCGGCTGCGTCACTGCAACGTTTCCGTTGTGGTCACCGCGCGACCAGATCCGCGCTCTTGGCGACCTCGGCCCATTTGGCGATCTCGCTCTTGAGGAAGGCCGCAAGCTTCTCCGGCGGCCCGCCGACGAAGCGATAGCCAAGCGTCACGCCGCGCGCCTTGATGTCCGGCCGCGCCAGGATGTGCTCCACGTCCTTGTTGATCTTGGCGACGATCTCCTTCGGCGTCCGCTTCGGGAGGAAGAAGGCGAACCAGCTGGCCTCGTCCTCCAGCGCCACGCCCTGCTCCTTGAAGGTCGCGACGTCCGGCAGCGCCTCGGCGCGCATCGGTCCGGACACCGCGAGCGCACGCACCTTGCCGCCCTGCACGTTGCCGAGCGCGCCGCCGAGCGTCGCCAGCCACATCGAGATGCGGCCGGTCATGATGTCGGTCACGGCCTGCGACATGCCGGTCGGATAGGGCACGTGCTGGAGCTTGATGCCGGTGACCTGCGAGAACAGCACGGTCGAGAGATGCGCGCTGGTGCCGGGCCCGAGCGAGGCATAGTTGAGCTGGCCCGGACGGGCCTTGGCATCCGCGATCAGGTCCCCCACCGTGCGATATGCCGAGTCCGGCGCCACCATCAGGACATCCTGCGCGGTCGCGACCAGCATGACCGGCTCGAAGTCGCGCACCGGATCGAAGCCCTGGTAGGGCGCGATGGTGACATTCACGCCCAGCGTCTGCGCGCCCAGATGCAGCGTATAGCCGTCGGGCGCCGCCTGCGCCGCCGCGGCAGCGCCGAGATTGCCGCCGGCGCCCGGCCGGTTCTCGACCACGACGGTCTGGCCCCAATCGTCGCTGAGCTTCTGCGCCAGGATGCGCCCGAGCGTGTCGATCGACCCGCCGGCCGGGAACGCGATCACGATGCGCACCGGCTTGCCCGGATAGGTCTGCGCGCCGGCGGCTGACGCCGCGCCGAGCGCGACCGCTCCCACCAGCGCGGCCGCCAGCCATGCGTGCCTCATTCGCGCCCTCCCCGATCCGTGGCCGCGCCAGCGGTCGCTCACTTGCGAAAAATACTGCTGAACATCGCCCGCATGGCGGCCCAGGATTTATTATCCGGCGGCAGTTTGCCCCCGGCACGCCGCCCGGTCCAGCGATCGTCAGCCCGCATCGCCGCCGGCCGCTCGAGCCCGCGCGGCTGCGTCCCGCGCATGACGTGCCGCAGCAGGTCGGTCATGCGCGACAACGCCTTGGCGCGATCATGGGTCTCGGCGACGCGTGCCATCGCGCGCTCTCCGAGCGCCCGCAGCTCACCGGGCTTGGCCTTCGCAACCCGCGCCACGCCTTCGACCAGGGAGCCGAGGTCGTTGGGCTCGCAGAGCCAGCCGGTCACGCCCTCCTCGACGATATCGGGAATACCCCCGACGCGCGCAGCCAGGACCGGCAGCCCGAACGCCATCGCCTCCACGACGCTCGTGGGCATCGCCTCGCTTTCGGACGGGCAGGCCACGACATCGACGGCGCGCATCCAGGGCCGAAGATCGTCGCAGAAGGGGACGAATCGCACCGCGCCTTGCAGCCGGTGGCGGTCGACGAAACGGGACAGCGCCGCCGCGTATGCGTCGAACTGCTGGCCGATCAGGATGCATTCCAGGCCGGGATGATCGGGCCGCACCCGTTCCAACGCGGCGACGAGAAGCGCCTGGCCTTTGACCGGCCACAGCGTTCCCGCGCAGACCAGCACGCGTTGCTCGCGGCCGATTCCCAGGTTTCGCCGGCATGTATCGCGATCGGTGGCCGCTACGTAAGCGCGCGCCGCAGCCACGTCGGCGCCATTTCCAAAGACCACGGAACGTCCCGCGAAACCTGTCTGCCGACCCAGCAGCAGTGTGCTTTCGGAAATGAAGCGGACCGCCGAGGCCATGTCGAAGGCCGACTTGGCCCGGAGCTCCACCGACGGATCGAGTTTTCCGCCGAGCCAGGCGACGACCGTGGCCAAGGGCTCGTTCTCGCCGATGCGCCAGACCGACGGCAATCCCAGTCGCCAGGCGAGCTCGATTGCAGGAAACGACGTGAGCGTGAATGCCAGCACGACGTCGAACTTCCCATCCGCCCATGCGGTTGCGATCGCCAACTGTTTTTCGTAGGCCGAGATGTCATCGATCGGTATCGGTGCGACGTGAACGCTCGTGCCGGCTGCCTCGAGCTCGCACCGCAAGGGTCCTTCGGTCGGCGACATCACGGTCGTCTCGAACCCTTCGGTTGTTTGCAGGTGCGTCATGAGCTCCCGCATCCGAAGCTGAGAGCCGCCGTGGTCGAGGCTGCGCGCGACGCACAGGAGCCGAACCCGTTGCTGGCGTAAGCGCCTGCGCGGCGGTTCGGGCGGGGTTCGTTCCGAACTCCACGCCAGGGGCGACGCCTGGGAATCGATCGCGGGCGCGATCGAAATCCTCACCGGCGGCAGATCCGCGCGCGTGCCGTCCAGGAGGATCACGCTCGCACCCACGAGGGCGCGATCCCCGAGCCGGTCAAGCCGACGGCTGTCGAACCTGAACTCGAAGCCCGAAAGCTCGGCATCATCGTCCTGCAAGGCCGCGGCAACGTCGGTCCGGGGCCGGCCGAGCCCGGCGCATCCTTGGAAGCGGCCGTCAAGCCAGACTTCGACGCGCGACACCGGACACGAAGCGCCGACCGCCCAGCCGCTGACCACGACCTGCCCGCTCGGCAGCACTTGGCCTGCTGCGGGCGCGTCGATGTGGCCGCGGATTCCGGCACCGGCAGATGCGCAATCGTTCACAGCCGACACCAGCACACTCCCGGTGGAGTCTTGAAACGAGCAAGCCGCGCCGCTACGAGCCCTGCGCCGTTTGGCCCGCCAATGGCCATAGGCAAGGCACCGCCGCTTGCGCTATGCTCCACAACGGCCTGGAAGGACATTTGCATGCCTTCCAATCTATCCTTCCGCTGGCCGGCGACACAACGCAGACAATGAGAGTCGCCGTTCAAGGCAACTCCTGAGAGAGGAAGCCCATGGCAAAGCTCAACATCAACGGCAAGACGCGTGACGTGACGGTGGAGCCCGATACGCCGC
This sequence comes from Alphaproteobacteria bacterium, assembly GCA_034669045.1. Lineage (GTDB taxonomy): Bacteria > Pseudomonadota > Alphaproteobacteria > Rhizobiales > Xanthobacteraceae > VAZQ01. Next base: position 76,056 of record JAXDOD010000129.1, on the reverse strand, counting down.
TCCTGTGGGTCATCCGCGAGCAGGTCGGCCTCACCGGCACCAAGTACGGCTGCGGCGTCGCGCAATGCGGCGCCTGTTCCGTGCACATCAACGGCGAGGTGATGCGCTCCTGCTCGATCAAGGTCGGGGACGTGAAGGCCGCCGACAAGATCGTCACCATCGAAGGCGTGTCGGCCAACTCCTCGCACCCGGTGCAGAAGGCCTGGCTGGCGCTCGACGTGCCGCAATGCGGCTACTGCCAGTCCGGACAGATCATGGCGGCGGTGGCGCTGCTCAAGAAGAAGCCGAAACCGACCGATGCCGACATCGACCAGGCGATGACCAACATCTGCCGCTGCGGCACCTACCAGCGCATCCGCGCCGCCGTGCACATGGCGGCCGGCAACGGCACGGGCAACGGCAGCCGCGCCGACCGCACCGAGCGTCGGACCTGAGGGGGGCAGCCATGAAAAAAATCAAACGCGACAAGACCGCGAACCTTTCGCGCCGCACGTTCATCGTCGGCTCCGCGGCCGCGGCCGGCGGCGGGCTGGCGCTCGGTTTCGACATGCCGTTCGGCCTCGATCGGGCCGCCGCGCAAAATGCCGGCACCGAGGTCACGGCCTGGGTCGTGGTCAAGCCGAACGACACCTGCGTGATCCGCATCGCGCGCTCGGAGATGGGCCAGGGCACGCTGACCGGCCTCGCCCAGCTCGTCGCCGAAGAGCTCGAATGCGACTGGAAGAAAGTCGACGTCGAACGCATCACCCCCGGCCAGAACCTCGCCCGCAAGCGCGTCTGGGGCGACATGTCGACCGGCGGCAGCCGCGGCATCCGCGGCTCGCAGGACTATCTCCGCCGCGGCGGCGCGGTCGCGCGCATGATGCTGCTGCAGGCGGCGGCCGACCAGTGGAAGGTGCCGGTGGGCGAGCTTACGGTCGCCGACGGCATCATCAGCCACGCCGCCTCCAGGCGCACGATCAGCTACGGCAAGGTCGCCACGGCGGCCGCCAAGCTGGAGGCGCCCGACCCCAAGACCGTCAAGCTCAAGAACCCGAAGGACTGGAAGGTCGCCGGCAAGCCGGTGAAACGGCTCGATACCGCCGACAAACTCAACGGCAGCAAGGTCTATGCCATCGACATGAAGCTGCCCGGCATGCTGTGCGCCGCGATCAAGGACTGTCCGGTGTTCGGCGGCAAGGTCGCGAGCTACGACGAATCGAAGATCGCCAGGATGCCCGGCGTCAAGAAGGTCGTGCGGGTGAAGGACACGGCCGTCGCCGTGGTCGCCGACACCTGGTGGCACGCCAAGACCGCGCTCGATGCCCTGCCGATCACCTGGGACGACGCCGGCAACGGCGCGGTGTCGAGCGCCACCATCGCCGATCACCTCAAGGCCGGGCTGACCGCCGACGTCACCAATGGCGACCGCAAGAACGGCGACGCCCTCAAGGCGATCAGCGAAGCCGCCAAGAAGGTCGAGGCGGTGTACTCGACGCCGTTCGTGGCGCACGCCTGCATGGAGCCGATGAACTGCACCGCCCTGATCTCGGCGGACAAGGCCGAGGTATGGGTGCCGAGCCAGAACTTCGAGGCCTCGCTCGCGTCCCTCTCGGAGACCTCCGGCGTTCCACTCGCCAAATGCGAGGCGCACCGCGTCGACCTCGGCGGCGGCTTCGGCCGGCGTGGCGGCACGCAGGACTACGTGCAACAGGCGACGCTCATCGCCAAGGAATTCCCCGGCGTCCCGGTCAAGATGATCTGGAGCCGCGAGGAGGACATGGCGCACGACTTCTACCAGCCGATCGCGCAGTGCGGATTCTCCGCCGGGCTCGACGAGCAGGGCAACATGGTCGGCCTGCACGTGCGGCTGTCGGGCCAGTCGATCAATGCCTTCCTCAATCCCACCGCGATCCAGGGCGGCAAGGACGTGCGCCAGCTCCAGGGCTGGTACGCGGAGCCCGACGACGCGCAGCTCGGCTACACCGTGCCGAACCTGCTGATCGAGTACGCGATGCGCAACACCCACGTCCCGGTCGGCCCGTGGCGCGGCGTCAATACCAACCAGAACGGCTACTTCATGGAGTGCTTCATCGAGGAGGTGGCGCGGGCGGCCGGCAAGGACTCGCTCGAATTCCGCCGCGCCCTGATGAAGAACCACCCCAAGCACCTCGCCGTGCTCAACGCGGCGGCCGAGAAGGGCGACTGGGGCAAGCCGCTGCCGCCAGGCGTCCATCGCGGCATCGCCCAGTTCATGGGCTATGGCAGCTACTCCGCGGCGACCGCCGAGGTTTCGGTGAGCCCGCAGGGCAAGCTCAAGGTGCACCGCATGGTGCTGGCGCTCAACTGCGGCCACGTGGTCAACCCCGATCAGGTCGCGGCGCAGGTCGAGGGCTCGGTCGCCTACGGTCTCTCGGCCGCGCTCTACGGCGAGTGCCCGGTCGAGAACGGCCGCATGACCAGCCTCAACTTCGATACCTACCAGATCATGCGGATCGACGAGATGCCCAAGGTCGAGACCGTGCTGGTGCCGACCTACGACTTCTGGGGCGGCGTCGGCGAGCCGACCATCTGCGTGGTGCGGCCGGCGGTGATCAACGCGATCCTGGCGGCGACCGGTAAGCCGATGCGCAGCCTGCCGCTCAAGAACGTCAAGCTGGTATAGGCGCAAGCCGCAGACGGAACGCGGGCGCTCCCGGGGTTTCCCTTGGAGCGCCCGTCGTCGTTTGAGCCGGCCCTCCTGTGGGCCCGTTGCAGCTTGATCCAGCGGGTTGCAGCGATCCCGCCGCTCATGCCGGTGGAAGCGGGCAGCCAGAGTCCCCGCGAAAGAAAAACGCCCCGTTCAACGCCGCGCTACGCGAAGAATTCGACCTGGCCGTCATCCAGGTCGTAGCGGGCGGCCACGACCTTCACTTTGCCGCTCTTGACCAGCGGGGCAATGACCGGGCTCCTGGTGGCGATCTGGACGGCCGTGCGCCGCGCGCTTTCCCGCACCGCGTTGTCGACGAAATCGCCCGGCTGCTTGCGCACCGCCATCGCCGCGGGCACGATCGCCTTGACCATCGGTCCGATCGAGCCCGGGAACGTCGCCTTCTTCGACACGACGTCGCAGGCGGCGACCACCGCGCCGCAGCGCTCATGGCCGAGAACCAGGACCAGCGGCGCCCCCAGAACGGCGACCCCGTACTCGATGCTGCCCATGGTGGCGGTATCGACCATGTTGCCGGCATTGCGGGCGACGAAGAGCTCTCCCAGGCCCTGGCCGCCGAACAGCAGCTCCGGAGGCACCCGGCTGTCGGAGCAGCTCACGATGGTGGCCCAAGGCGCCTGCGACATGGCCACATCGGACCGGCGCTTGTTCAGATCGGCGACGCAAAGCTCCGGGCTCGCCACATAGCGCCCGTTTCCGGACTTGAGATGGGCGAGCGCCTCGTCCGGCGTCATCGATGTTTTCGGACCGCTGGCAGCCGCAAACGCGCTCCCGGCGCCAAAGGCCAGGCTGCCCGCCGCCAAGCCGAGGCCAACCCCGGCCATCGCGAGGAAGCCGCGCCGGCCCATCAGCCTGTCGTCACACGATTTGCACATCGTTTCGATGCTCCCCTGGTCATCCGCCCGTCGTTGCTAATCCAATACGCTAATGGTCAGCGTGCCGCCAGTTGCCGAATGCGTTTTCCGCATGTCGGCGAATGCGATGGGCCTTGCGATGGGTATTGCGACGGGCCTTGAATGAGAAATGGGGGCGGGCGAAGGGATTGGAACCCTCGACCCGAGCTTGGCAACATTGATCGCGCTGCGATCAACGCGTCGAGCGCAGGGATTTCGTCACCGACGGTGGCGCAAGATCCATTCCGGGCGCCGGCTCCACCGGCGCCGAAACGCAAAAGATTATTCGATCAGCTCGGTCATTTTGTCCCGACAGGAGCGACGACCGATCGCGCTGGACGCCGCGCGCTGGTCTATGATTTGCCGATCGATGCCGAATGCATCCGGGCGAAGGGATTCGAACCCTCGACCCCGACCTTGGCAAGGTTATCTACTGTTAGCCATCGTTACAAACATTTCGTCACACCGGCCCTTCAAAGCCTCCCATTCGACGGGGATTTCTCTTACGTTGTGAGGGGCTGTTACGAACAACGGCAATCAGGTCCAAACAGTGAACTTTGTTACCCCTGTGTTACCCCGGAGCGACCCCAACCTTCGGAAGGGTCACCCCAACACTTGCCGAGGCAACTCATCCTTTGGAGAAGCAAATGCCCATCACGCTGACTGACCGCGTTGTCCAGCAGGCCAAAGCCAAGGGCGCCCGCGTTGAGATCGCCGATGCCGTGTTGCCGGGCCTGTACTTGATCGTGCAGCCGACCGGGGCGAAGTCGTGGGCGGTCCGCTATCGCCTCGGCCGTCGCACCCGCAAGCTGACGCTGCCAGGCCGCTATCCCGTTCTCTCGCTGGCGAAGGCCCGTGAGGCCGCGAGGATGGCCCTGGAGAGAACCACGGCCGGCGAAGACCCTGCAGCTGCCAAGCATGCGGGAACGCCCGCCGATGACACCCTGGCCGCGTCCATAGCCCTCTATCGGGAAAAGCATGTCAGCACCGTGAGAGCCGGTACGGCTGCTAACATCAACCGCGAGCTTGAGCACATGCAGGACGCGTGGCCGGGACGCTCGCTGCGCGCGATTTCAAAGAAGGACGTGGTCGCGTTTATCGATAAGGCGATGAAGCGAGGGCCATCCGCTGGTGTTACAGCCTGGAAGGTGGCGAAGGCATTTTTCGCGTGGTGTGAGGCGAGAGAGGACGACTTCGCGAGCCCGGTCCGGTCCATCCGCAAACCGGCAAAAGAGAAGTCCCGGGAGCGCGTACTTGACGACGCGGAACTGAAGCTCACTTGGGAAGCCTGCGACGCGGCAGGTGGCGCTGCCGGTGCTCTGGTCAAGCTCTTGATGCTATCCGGCGCTCGTCGCAACGAAATGACGGAACTAGCGCGCGATGAAATCGCCGCCGACACAATCGAATTGCCGGGCGAGCGTACCAAGAATGGCTTGCCACACACCATTCCGATTACGCCGATGATCCGCCGTGTGCTCGACACACTGTCCGATGCCGGCAAATTTGTGCTGAATGGCGCGGATCGTCCATTTGGCGACCATAGTGGCGCGAAGGAAAAGGTCACTCCGGCGATCCGGCCGTGGACGCTTCACGATCTTCGCCGCAGCTTTGCAAGCGGATTACAGCGGCTCGGGGTCGCTCCGCATATCGTCGAGTTAGCTTTGAACCATCGTTCTGGCACGTTTGCCGGTGTGGCCGGAATCTATCAGCGCCACCGCTATGCGAAGGAAGTTCACGCGGCCTTTGAGCTTTGGTCGCGGCATATAACGGCGTTGATCGATGAAAAGGCCGCCGCCGCGTAGGCAAGGCTCTTAGCCCACGGATGCCCGCCCCACCGTCTAGGACCTAGAACCTGACGCGTTCAAAAATTGGTCACGCGCGAACGAACAAGCTCAAGCATCTGCGTGGCCAACTGCTTGCCTTGGGGTCCGTATTCGGCAAGAACTGGCAATGAAATCCGGTCGACCGCCTGCCCGACTTGAGCAAGCACGCTATCGATAACGGCGTCGGCATCGGCCACTTTTAGGCGCGCCGTTGTGGCGAAGGTTCTAAAGTCCTTGGCGTGTAGCCGGTCGTCCTTCCCGTTGAGCTTGAGGGCCATATGGTCGTGTTTAAGCCCTGGAAATATTCGGGTCGTGACCGCATCGTACAGCGGCGCCATCCGAACCGAGCGGAAGGCCTCGTCGCCGGATTCCGCGATCTTCAGAAGCGCCAGATTCTTCAGATGCATGTCGCCGTCAGCCATCAGCCACGCGAACACGGCACGTCGAAGAATGACAAGGACATCCTCTTCGGGTGCGGTTGAAACCGGGCGCACTGCGCGGGCGATCCGTTCTATGGTGCTGTCGTATTTCGCGGAAGTCGGCAAATCGAGAACTGAGCAAAAATCTTCAAGCGCCATCATGCGCGTGTCATTTGGACCGCGTCGAATATCGAAGCGTTCGACCAGGAGCGCCGGCGGCAGTCCATCGGGCATCGCAACGAGTGCGGTCAGCGGCGCCTCGAGACCAGTAGCGGAGCCGATCGCCAGCGCCAGCCACTCAATAAGTGGCAGTGCCTCGTATCCGGCGCCTCCCGCCGGCTTGAGAATATGTGTGAAGGCCGTGTGGGTGCTTGGGGTCAACATCCCCTTCTCGTCCAGATTCATCGGAGCCTTGATCTGGATGCCAGAAAGACGTGGCGTCTCGCTGCTTTCGAATAACCGGGCAAGATTTCGCTCAAAGCCTTCTTGGATTTCTCCGCGGCCCGGACCGGCGTACGTTCCGGTGAACACGCCGTCCGTTGAAAAGCGGTTCAGGGGTGTGAGCAAGACATCGCGCGGCAGCGCCGCGAGTTCGCTTTCGCGCTCGACGATGGTGATGTTCGACATGTAGCGCTTGCCGGTACGCAGAGCCGAGCGTTCATCCTTGTCCTTCAGCACCGACTCCAGCCAACCCTCGGGCAGGAGTGACAGGATGAAGGGTGGCAATTTGCCGGGGGTCGTCTGCCGAACCAAAGCCGAGCCCGTTCTCGCAACCGGGGTCCAACGCCATTCGAAACCATCATGCAGAAGATGGCCGATCGGCTCGCCGTGCCAAGCGACGACGAGGTCAAGTGCGGCTTCGTTGCGGAGTGCCATTGGGGCCGGGCGGTGCAAGAGAAATCGCTCAGCGCGCTCGCCTTCTCGATGCCATTCGTTTTCCCGCGCGAGGGTCCAAACGGCGGCGGCGGCTTCTGGCGGACTGCCATATTCCTCGATCAGACGCGTGGCAATGGCGTCGCGCATGGCGTCGTTGATCGAGGCTGCATGTTCGCTGCGCAGACGGAAGGCTTCGAGAAAGCGCTGACGGAGCGATGACACATCCACCCGGAATTCGCCCATTCCGTCATTCACAATGGCGGACCCGATGGACGGATGCTTGGGTGCTTGGTTCTGAATGATCTCCAGGGCGCGGATATGGGTGCGTTGTTTCCGGCGTCCGCTCAAAAAGAGGCGGCCGTCACGGGTCGGCCCGAGGGTGACCGCACTCGCTGCCGAGAGATAGGCTTTGGGGTAGAGGTATTTGGCGATCCGCACGGCATGCTTGAGGACGGTCGCGCCCATATCGTCGTCCGCATCGACATAGATGCCGCGGTAGAGGTGGACCAGTTTTCCTGTTCCCGCCCGGTAATGACCGCGCGCTTTATCCAAGGTTTCGCCGACGAGGTGTAGAGTCATTATTTAACTTTCGCGTACCTGATGGCGCCAAAGTAACATTTTTCCTGGATCTCCTTCAAGGCGAAATATAACTTTCCCGTTCCTAAGGATCGGCAAAGTTAAGAGGCCAGTCTTGAAGGGAGGCCCGAGGTCCGGTTGCTCTCAAGTACGGGGTGGCCTTGGCAGCGCGGGGCTAAATGCAAACGATATATGGCCCTACGCTGTCCTCGCTTTCCGCAAAAATAAAAAAGAAATCCAAAAAGCACATTTCAAAAGACAAAAAGAAGACGGCGGAAAGTGTTGATCGTGAACCACCAACTCGCGCGCTAACCCCCTGAACTGTTCGGCCGCCCACCCCGGCCGGTCGATCTTGCGCCATCCGAAGCATCGTCAGAGGGTCAGCCATCGTCCAGAGTTCGGGCTTCTGCGAAATCGGCCTGACACCAGCCTGCGTCTCCGCGCAAGGTGGTTCGCAAAGACGAGGCGGTGCTTAGCACCGCAAACGACCGGAGAAATCACAGTGGCGTACGAGACCAAAAAGCAGCAGTGGGACCGTTTCATCGCCGAGTTGTTGCGGCGCCTGCGTGAAGCGCCCCCAGGCATGCGAGCCTACCGGATGAATGGACGGCGCGAGACGGTCACGTTCGGCAAGTACGGCCCGGCCGGGTTGTCACTCGCTCGTGCGCGAGAGTTGTGCATCGACGCCAAGCGCGCGATCAGCGAGGGACGATCGCCGGACCGTAAGCTGGGTCCGCCATGCGTGCCCTCTGCCACGGCGCTTTTTGTGGTGCTCATCTGGGCGCGCGTTCCCACTCCTCAGCCCGTGGCTTGAGCGCAGCGACGGCATACGATTGCCGCCGCCGCCAGAAAGGCCGCTCGGCCCAACGCCACTCGAACTGGTAAAATGATGCGAGGTTCATCACGTAAACGTTGCGAACCCGCTGCAGATCATTGGCGTAGTCCGCAGCCGCTGAAGGATCGCCGCCGAGCATACGGTCTGCCGTTTCGGCTGCGGCTAGCCCGAAATAGAGCGCGTTGAACAGGCCTATTGAAGCAAGTGGGTCAACGGCGAAGGCGGCGTCACCAACCGCGATCCAGGCATCGCCCGCGGCGGGTTCGAGCACGGCGCCATGTGCGGCGCAAATCCGGTGCTCCGCCCGGGACCAGTCGGACGCGCTGAGTTGCTCTCCAAGGAACGGCAGCCTTCGAGCGGCAGCCAGCAGTAAATCGGTGGTGCGCCCGCACGCGGCGGCGGGCAGGTCGGCGTCGGTGTGGAAGGCGAGAACGGCGGCACCTGGTGCGTTAGCCGCGTACCACCAGCCATCAGCCTCGGCTTCGACCTGGACGAGACCGGCAGGGAGAAGCGCCCCGGGGCCCCGCAGCCAGACACAGCGCAACCGGTCGGTGATCATCCGGCGTGCACCGAACGCAGTCAGGCGCCGCGATGCACGACCGGTCGCGTCGATCAAAAGCGCCGCTTCGACGACCTGCTCGATGCCATCCGCGAGCATGGACACCCGCCAACCGCCCGCGATCCGCTCAACCTGACGAAGACGCGCGGGCGCAAGCAACCGGACACCTCGCGCCACGGCCTCGGCGCGCAGTTGCCGCTCGAACCCGGCTCGGTCGATCTGCCAGCCATGGCCGTCGGGATCGAAAAGGCTATCACGATCGGTGGGCACCGCACTCCCCCAGGCGCTACGGAGGCAGTGTCGCGGGAGATGGCCCGCGGTGAGGAAGGCCGGCCACAAGCCCATATCGGCGAGCAGGCGCCTCGCCGCACCGGGCAGCGACTCTCCGATCCGACATGGCGGTTCGCCATACTGGTCGATGATCGTTACCCGGCGTAGCGTGGCGAGATTGAGCGCGGCGGTCGCGCCGGCCGGCCCCGCGCCGAGAATGACGACGTCCGTCGTCACGGGGTCATTTCAGCTGAACGGGGAGACCATGCGGAAAGCGCCGCACCTTCTCAATACCGGTCAGGTCCAGTTCGCCGCGCGGCGCGGGCGCGCCGGCATGCGGGTGCGTGGTCAGCATAAGGGTGCGGCCCGTCAGCGCAAGCGTTGGCAGCGGGCCGTGCTGGTCCTCGACTTCGATCACGTCCGGAAACGCGTCTGTGTCGGTCGGCCCTCGCAAGGGTGCGACCACGCCGAGCGCACCGAAGCCGGTGATCATTGCATTGATCTGCGCGGTGTAGCTCGGACCACCAAGCGGCGCGTACCATTTGGCGCGATCAGCGAACGCCTTGCGGCGCTCGTCGAGAGGCTTACCCGCGTCCATGACGATCGCGTAATTCTCCGTTGTCAGCACATCATTGGGCACGCGCGCCGGCCAGAAGGTCGGCGCATAAGGATCGTAGGCCTTGTCGTACCCGCCGCGGCAACTGGCGGTATCGGTCTGCCACGGCACCGCCATCCAGCGGGTAATGTCGCCGGCTTGCTGGCCGAAGAGCGGCCCGTTCTCGAGGGTCAGATTGTCGTTCGACCAGATCGCACCAAGCGCGGGCGCGATCCATCCGGCGGATGCGTGGGCGAAGCGGAACGGCGCCATATAAAGCGACTTCGAGCGGACCGGCCAGGTCATCTCGCAGCCGGGATGGAAGGCATCGGCCAGACAGAATTCAAGCGCGGCGCGTGTCAGCATGTCGCCCTGTTCAGCTATCGGCACTGCGGCGATCTCGCGGACCGGCGCGGCGTCCGGATCGTAATCGGCGTCGAAATCGCCCTTCGCCCACTGGTCGAGCAATGCAAGCTGGAGATCGCTCAGCGTCGAGAAGGCGCGCGGCGTGGGCGGCGTGGGCAGATTCATGGCGTCGCCATAAAGCCACGGCCAGGGCTTGGGAGACCAAGCATCGACGTCATGCCGGCGAAAGGCATTGGCGACTGTGTGGCGAAACTCGGCGGTCGCGGGGCCAGGATTGGCCAATCGCGCGACGGCGTCAGGCGATATGAGGTCGAGCGCGCCTTCCCAGCCAAAGGCTGCGGCAAAGCCCCCATTGACCCATTGCAGATGGGACAGCCGCTCGAAGATCGGCAGGATCTCGTCGGTAAAAGAAGGCCGCCTGGGTCGCGGCAGGCTGCTGGCGGCGACTGCAACGTCGCGCATAAGATCCCACATGGTGCGCACGGATTTCTGGCCGGGGCCGTAATTGGGCGGCGCCACCACGACCCAGGCCGGCACGACCTCAATCGGCTTGCCGTCGATTGACACCTCAGCGGTGACTGGCCCGTCCGAGACATCGTCAAACCAGCCTTCGTTATTGGCGAAAGTGATGGCGAGGCTGCCATCGTGCGAGGCGGAGACGCCGTGTCCGCCCAGCACCACGAGGCGACCATTCTTGTCGGTGAAGATCTCGCCGAGATAAACGGGGCGTCCCATGAAGGCGCCGTTGTTAAACCGCTCGGGACCGGCGTCCCCCCGCCCGGCTACGGTGCGGGCGCCGGGACGAATGGTTAGTCGAGTACGGTCAGCGACCGTACCATTGCGCAAGATCGTGGGCGGTGCGGATGCTGCCTCGGGAATATCGAGCGCAAGCTGGAACCCATACCAGGCGGCTTTGGTGTTCGCTAGCTCGACCTGCCAGCCGATCTCGACGCCCTCTTCTTCGCCGGTTAGCTCGCGGACGATCTCGCCGCGGGCATTCAGGCCGTAGATACGGAAACGCGCGGCCTGGCGTTTGAGCGCGCCGTTCGCGTCGCGATAATGGTTCGCCGACATCGGCTCGGGGTAACGGACCTCGGGCCCCAGGAACCATCCATCGGGGCTGTTGCCGACGCGGGCGACGCCGATCGAAGGATAGATTGCGGCCTTGACGACCCGGCCGTCGGGCCTGGGCGGCGTGGGATCGACCGCGCGAGGATCGGGCAGATCGGTGTGCGGCTGCCCATTGGCCTTGTGGCGGACATCCGCGCTCGCCGTATAGACCGCTTTTCGCACCGCCGCGATAGACGATTCAACAACCGGCGCGTTTTCCGGCGGTACACGAAAGATGTTGAAGTCGAGCGCCTGGCCATATTCGGCCTGGCCAAGTGTGGTCACGTCCTGACGGGGGATGACGAGCGTAGCGAGCTGGACATAGGGGCTTTCGGACTGAGGCCAGTCGACGGTCGCCTGGTCGAGTGGCATCTGATCGGGCGCGGTTCGGCGCTGGACCATTAGCCGGAAGCGATAGTCGTCGCGCAGCAGGCGGTTTGCGAGGTCAGTCGAGAGATAGTCATCTGCGCGATTAGCTACGTTCTGCGGCGGCGTCTCGGGGTCAAGGCGATATTTTACGACCACCTTGCCGGCTCGGAACGGCAGCAACGCCCAATACGTCGCGGTCAGAACGCTGCCTTCGACCTTCTGCATCGCGTCGAGGATTGCCTGGTCTCGGGATGACTGTCGAGATAAGGAGCGTAGTCGCCCTCAACGACGCCCGCATAGGTGAACTCACACATGGCGCGAGCATCATCGACGAAGAAGACCGGATGGTTCTGGAGGATGAGGTCGGCGGTATCGCCCTCCTCGCCGGTCGCTTTGCGACCGGAAACGCGGAACGCCTTGATGGCTATGCCGACAGTCGATTTGAAATCGGGATCGGTTGGGGCCGCATCGCTCGAGAAGCGCATCCAGACGTCGAGCGCGTCGTATGCGAACATCCCTACGCGCAGATCGTCAGGAGCTTCGACGCACATTTCGAGCCGGCCATGCGCGGTGCCGTGGAGCTTGCGGAATACCGGGCGCTCGGCTGGCCGCTGGCCGCGCTTGATTCGGCCCTCCTGGACCAAGCCGACGAACATTTCGATGAGGCTGGCGGTAGGATCGCCCGCACAGTCGAACGGCGCGGATGTGCCGGTGTTAGCGTCGGTCATGATTCATGTTCTCCCGATCCTCGGACCTTCAAATCATGGTTAAACGGACCCCGCCCGTTGTCAGATTGCAACACCGCGGTGCGGCTCGTGCTCTCTTTATCAAGCAGCAGTCGCGATGAGTTCCTTACCGGCTCGGTCGAATAGGTCTTGATTCTGCTCCATCACGTCGCGCACCGTCATTTGATAGAAGATGTTGGGCACGATGCCGACGTCTTCCAGGATTCGCCCTTCATTAGCTTTGACACGCACGGCGCGGCGCATAGTGAGACTAAGGATGATTCCGGAGGGGAGATCGGCGAGCCCCGACAGGCTGCGATCGAGATAGACTTCGAGGTCCGGACTCATCCAGTTCTGATCACGGACCGTGTGCGTGAGCGTGCCGTCCTGTATGGTCCAAATGGTGTCCCCATTGTTGACAACGCCAGCCGAAAGTGTCGCCTTCTCGGAGAGGGAGACGCCGCCCGCGTTAAAGGCGTTGACAATGCCGGCCGTGAGCGTACCCGCAGACATGTCGGGCTTCAGCTTGGCGTCGAGCCGAAAGTCGGGATTGTAGATGCGCACTGCGTCCCAGGTCCAATTGTTGCCTCCGGCGGCCGCCATATTGCGGTCGGTGCAGATAACCTTGCCAAGGCCGTTATCGATGAAGCCGGCAGCGAAAATATCAGCCGTGCTGAACGCAAGCGCGTCACTGATTAGGACGATCGGTCCGGGATATTTGCGACCGACCTTATTGTAGTCAGCATCATCCCCTTCGATCGGGATGCCGCGAGTATACTCTTCGCCGGTCGCGAACGCTTCGGCGAAAGACGGACGCCATCTGCTGAATTCGTCGCTCAGGTTTGCCATTGCACGGGTCAGATCGGTCACGCGGAACTCAAAGCGCGCCGGAACGATCGGCGTCGCGCTAAAGAGTTGCAGAACGCGTTCTCCCGCCGCGATATAACCACCGCTATTCCCACGCATGTCGAAGATGAGGCCGTTTTGCGGAAGCGTGGGAAGGATTGGGGTCAGTGCATTGACGAGATCATCGACGGCGCTGGCCTGGAATGACCAGAAGCGAAGATAGGCAAAGGTGGCATCGCCGGCCGTCACCATCCCATAGTCGATAACGCCAGCGGCAGCGTGGCCCAGGATCTTGGGAACGCCGAGCGGCTGAACCGCTGGTGCGGCAGACGCTGCATCGAAGCTTTGCGGCGCGATTCGGACGCGGCGCGCGTTCTGGAGGTCCATCAACGGCAGGTCGCCGCCAAACCCCGTGATGTTTCGACCGAGGCTGGGATAGGCCGGGGCGGCCGCAGGGTTGAAACCGACCCATGAGAACCGCTCCTCTGACGTAACGCCGTTGAGAGTGACGCGAAGGTCGACCCACTCTTCCATCGGCGGCCCGAAACGGTTGAGCGGTCGATGCGTCAAGAACGCCAAGCTCCGCGCAAGCGCTGCGGCCTCATTGCCTCCGTCGAAAAGATTGGCACTGAGGCGGATGTAGCGGTCGATCGGGATGCCGTTCCAATGGCTGACGCGCGCGCCCGGCTTGAGCCTCTTGGTCGGTGTGCCCGGATCAACCTTGGTCACGACATAGAGCTGGTTGTCGTTTTCCCAGCAGGCCTCGATAGTAAAGGGCACCATCGCGGCCGCGCCATACGGAGCGCGACCGAGGAAGATGACATGCCTGTCGCGCACGCGCGCGAGCAGCTCGACGAGAGCCCCATGGAATTCGGCGTCCGACATCGTGTCGATCTTGGGCGCCAGCAACGCGAGCGCGCGAACCGGATCGAAGCCATAGATCGCCTTCTTGCGGTTGAGATGGACGTAGAAGCTGACCAGCGCGAGCGTGAGCTGGTCGATCAACTGGCGTCGGTCGGCGATGGGATAGACCGGTGCCGCAAGAGCGCTTGGCGGCAGCGCGAAGGTGGTCGCGAGCAGCCTGCCCGCTGGGGATAGGAGCGGAGTGCCGGCAACCTCAGCACCGAGCGCCCTGCGACGAGGCTTCCTTTGTTTTGTCCTGGTAACTGCCATGACCGTGGTCCACTCTCGCTCCAAGGCTTGCGCCGCCAGAGCACGCACAGCGCTTATCGCCGGCGAAAAATAGAAGCCACCGCCAGTGGCGAAAACCCAGTCTGGTTGACCGGCTCCGGTTTCGGTGCGCGCGGCGGTCGACCCGTCGTAGCAGACGAAGAAGCGTTCACGCGCTCCGTCTGGATTCGACCCGATCACCATGTCGAACCCGTCTCCGACCGCGACGCCCGGAGGTGTCGGCGCCACCGAGGCCACAGGGCGGTTCGCCGCATTAGCCCAGCGATTGGCGAGAAACATGAACTGGTTCTGGATATCGGTCTGATAGGAAAGGAAGAGCAGGCCCCGATCGGCTCCATCGGCCGGAGCACCTGACGCAAGCGGCGCGCCGTAAGGAACACCGCGCCGCAGCAGGCGATGGCCGAGCGTATGGGGCGCAATCCCGTCGTCCGTCGCGACACCACGCGGGTTTACCTTGCGGATATGAGCGGCGAGTGGACAGACGCGACCGTCCTGATCGTCGAGTAAGGTGAAGTCGTTGTTGCGCCCATCATCACCGCCAAGACCAGCGTCGTCGGCATTGGGCGATAGGCGAACTGGCGCGCCGCTCGGCCACCGTCCCATGAGAAGTGCCGCTGCCCGTTCGGGGGACATGGGCTTGGTGAAGGCAGCGGAGGCACTCGCCGCGACGCTCTGACAAAATGCCCGAAAGGCAGGAACATCCTGGTGCAGCCGGCGGAAGACAAGGAACGAGCCGTTCGCAGCCCACCAAGGTGCGACCGCAATTTGATCGGTCGCTGGGGCCGGTGGACCGAGCTTTCGCGCTTTCGTGCTCATCCGGACGAAGCTCAAGTTCTGTTTCGGATAGCCGAATACGAATTCGCCCGGCCAGACCAGGATCTGGCCGGGCTGGGCAAATTCTGGGTCGGTGGGGGGCCCAGGCTGCGCCGCGGGCCGCGGGGTCAGCCAGTCACCGTCCGCAGCCGAGAGCTGGCCGCGCACGCCCGGCTGCGAGATTCCGTCACGAAATCCGAAATGCTCATGCCCGGGATCGAACTGCTGCGCTGCGTGCGAGTAGAAGGATGGGTCATGCCCAGCGTCGACGTGAATGATGGTGCACCCCCCGTTGATCAGCTCGGCTTTGCGCGCGGCCAAGGCGGCATCGAGCTGAGCAGGATCGTCCGCGGCGATGATCAGGATCGCATCGGGAAGTGTGTCCGGACCGCCAATCTTCCAAGTTGATCTCTCACCCGGCGCGCCGGCCGCGATCGGATCGCCGAGGGTGCGCGACGCCGTTCCATCCAGGCCATTGACGAAGAGCGTATCGGTGAACTGCGTCGCCGTCGGAGTGAGCTTGAGCAATCCGCGATAAGTGAAGGCGATATTCTGCCAACAGGCCTTCATGGCCGAGGTATCGTTGCCGGCGACCTTCATCGCGAGAAGCTGACGCTTGAAGGCGACCACCTCGGCCAGGTCTGTGAGGGTCAATCCCTGCAGCCATTGTCGCAGGGCGGCAAGATCCGCGGGAAACGCGAAGTGAACGAGCGTCTGATGGTTCTTGTTGAAGCCTCCGAGCGAGTTGCCCTGGATCTCGCTGGTCGCGAGGAGGGGCTCCGCCGTCATGGGATCACGATCGTCCCGGTGCGGCGCGCGACGCGCACCGTAGGCGCCGCGAGGCCGGCCTCCTGGAGTCCGCTGCCGAGCCCCGCTTTCGAGGTCGCGTGGAGGTTCTTCACCAATGCCGCGGCCGCGGCGCCGGTGTCAGGACACGGCGTGCCGTAGTCGACGCCGTCGATGTAATCGGGATGGCCCTTGTTCGGGCAAGGGCTGAGCTGGCAGACTTTCGGCTGCTGGTGCGGTGCTCCCGCGACCGCCAGCCCGTACAGAGTCATCGTGATGTAGCGCGCGACCTGTCCGCCGGTTGCGATGGCAGTGCCGTCGACCGTAATGTCGCCGACGCGGAGCTTCTTGCCGCCATGCATCACGCCGTCCGGCACCGCAAAGCGCGCGCGCAGAATCATATCCTTGACGTCGGCCGGCTTGGGGCGGATTGGCACGAACCAGCTCGCGATGTTCGCGACCGGGTTGCCGTCCAGGCTGAACGCGGTGGTATCCAGCCCCTTGATATAGAGCCCGACCGGGTTGCGAAGGCTGACGCTGTTGCCGGCGCGGACGAGGGCGTTGACCTTGGCGCCTATGGTGGGATCGCTGTTGCGGTTGATCTCGCCATAAGCGGCGCAGCAGATCAGATCGGGGTCGGATGTTTTGAGGACATCCTTACCCCAAAGATAGCTGGCGTCGCGACCGAGATTGACCTCGGCACCTAGCGAATTGGAGTCGTGGGTCAGGTGGATCGCATATTTTAGATTCCACTTGTTCCAGGGATTGTAATCGTTCGCGGCGAAGGTGCGCGACACATTCCCGCCGCCGTCGACCATCTCGACAGGCTTGGAGAAATAGAGATCGGCGGCGGGAATGTCCTTGTCGCCGCTGATCTCACCATAGAGGGTTTCGAGGAGCGCCCGATCAGTATTACCGATCGTCTCCCAATATTCCGGCCCTTCGCAGGTGAAGTTGATGGCCGTGATGATTCCCGCGGCGTCCTTCTCTAGCGACCATTCGAGATACTCGTCTTGCGGACGATAGAAGAGGTCGAGACGTTGACGGGTCGTAGCGTCGCGCGCCATCGAATAGGCGATCCCCTTGGGATGGCCGGGATCCTGGTCTCCCCAGCGGATTGGGGTCTCGGCGAGACGGGCGGCCGCGAGCACGTCGCCGTCGTTCATCGCCACGAGCATGTTGGGCATGCCCGACCATTCGGGACTGGCCTGAGCAATCTGCCCGGCAGGAGGCGCGAGCGGATTGAAGAAGGCGGGGGTCGCCGCGCGATAGCGGTTTACGGCGGTCATGTAGCTGTCGATCGTCTCGTGCCACGCATCGTAAAGTCGCTGCTTGTGCGTCTGCGATCTGTCGAAGTCGCCGATCATCGCTGGCGGACCAAACTTACCGGCCATCTCTCCCCCCAAAGTCAGAATCGGCTGTCCCACGACAAGACCGAAATTTATCAGTCTAAAGCAGTTCGACCAGGAACGGAGCGTCGCTTCGTTCAGCCGTAACCATCAGCTTGGCCGCAGTGCGCGGAGACACAGCGCGACCGCCGAGCAAGCCGTCTCGCGTGCGGACCTCTACCTCCACCGCCTCAGCTGGCATGAGCGTCGCATCGGCCAAGGTCGGCATCCGAAACTGCGCCGTCGCTTCCAGATGGTTCTGGCAGTTCATGCACCCTTCGACATGCCAGCGGCTCAAGATAGCTTCCGTGCCGATATACTCCCGCTTACTATCGCCCTTCGCAAAGGCGGTGATCAGGAACGAACCGCGTATCTTCCCACGATTGATCCGGGTCACGCGAAGCGTCCGGCCGGGCTCGATGGCTCCGCGCGACGCCATCAGCTTCTCGGCCGCCGACGTCGCAAACCCGTCTAGCGATCCGGGACCGTAGGTGTAGCCCATTTGCGCTTCGATATTCACGCAGTCGTTGGTCGTGAGGCGCCCCGAGCCGTCGCGCTTGTCGAACGGGTCGAGCGGCGACTCCATCGCCAACGTGTCAGTGGGCTGCATGGTGGTCGGCGGCGGCACGTCCGCCGTAAATTTCGTGCCGGGATCGCCGGCATCGATTGTGAAACTGTCCGTAGCGCCGTGACGCCTCTGCCAAATCCAGAATGCGTAGTCGATAAAGCAGTGGTGGAAGAAGAAGATCGGATCGAGCCCTGCAGTGTCGTTTTCCCCCATGTCGCCATTAGCACCCGGTATTGCCGACACCGACCCCGCGCCGGGATAATCGAAGCCACCGACGGCCAGATGGATGTAATTATGGGGTGCCTCCAGCGAGACTAGACTGGTCCTGTGCGCCTTGTTCCAAGCGCGTTGCGATGTGGTATTCGAGAACAAAGTATAGGTCGGCGCATCAAGCGACGTCACAAAGGCGTGGTAGACCTCGCCCAGCCACCGCCCATCGACCTTGATCTTTCCGCTTAGCCAGGTGGAAATGTTGTCGTTGAGCAGCTGAACATTCTTCTTCGCGTCGGAAAACTGCGCGTTGTGGCTTGCGGTCGCTTTCTGATCATCGGGCGTGCCAACGAGGCCCGAGAGCGGATAGCGCACCGTCTCATAGCCCTTCGGCTTGCTGTAGAGAGTGGGATTCAGGTTCGGGTCGACAGGCAGCTTGTCGACAAATCCTTCAGGCAGCAAGAATGACTTGAGCGGGTTGGGGATCGCGTGGCCGTCGAGTTCGAAGGTCTCGTCGGTCAGCGCGCGAGGGATCCCCTTCTCTCGCGACTCATCGCTGCACTCGTCCCAGAACGGTTGCATTACATCCTGGCATCCCGGGATGCTCTGCAAAGCCCTTTCGAGCCGCCAGAGATAGGCGCGGTGCCAGCTCGGAAAGAGAACGGTACCGTGCTGGCAGTAACCGCCCCACCAAGCCAAGTCGGTCTCTCCCGGTCCGCGAAACGGCTCACCGTGGAATCCGCCAATGACAAAGAAGGAGTTGGGATCGGAGGGCGGCAGGTCCTTGATGCCCTTCCACGCCCGCATAAGGTTCTCGAGGGGCGCCTTGTTCCCGTTGTCATAGTCGCGCTGAATGTCCGAGATTGAGCGACGGACACCTAGAGTCCCTGTGGCCATGTCGTTCCTTCCTCGCCCCTATCCGGTTTTGCTCACCGTTGTTCGCGCCAACCGCTACACGGCACCTCGGCGCTGCATTCTCTAGGAAGTATAGCATAGAGGCAGCCTATCACCTATAGTTGCAGCATCAAACGCCGACGGGGAGATCAGCCATGACAGACACCTTTCCTGGAGTCGGACACCGCTATCTGGTCGATTTTGGCACGTGGAAGACCCAGCTGGAATTCCACTCCGAGACCTCTCTGACCTACACAGGGGTCAAAAAGGACGGCTCGCTCGGTGCCTCCGAGACGGTGACCATCGCGATCGCCCCCGTCCGTGACCTCCTCTTTTTGGTGACTTGGCGGGAATCCGACAAGACCACCGTGGTTCATCTTGAAGATTATCGCGATCTCAAGATCATCACGCACATCACCGGCCCGGACGGAAGCTTCGATATCTTTCGTGGCACAATGAGCCAGATCGCATGACCGGGAGAGCGCTCATGAAGATCGGTATTCCGGTCTATGACGAAGTCGATATGCTCGACGTTACCGGACCCTTTGAGATGTTTGATTGGGCCGAATTTGAGGTCGAACTGCTCGCCGAACGAAGCGGCCTTAAGCGGTTTCGCAGCCGCGGGTTTACCTTCGAGGTTGCAAAGACCTTCGCCGACGGGCCGCGCTATGACGCTGTTTGGGTACCAGGCGGCGCCCCCAAGGCGCTCGCCCGCATCATCGGCGACTCAGGCCGAGCTTACCTCCACTTCCTGGTCGATCAGGCGCGCACGGCCCGGTTCATGTGCTCGGTCTGCGAGGGCGCGATGCTGCTGGCCGCCGCCGGTCTTCTCGACGGCTATCGCGCGACCACGCACTGGGCCTTTCTCAACTGCTTTCCTCAACGCTTCCCCAATGTCATCGTCGCCGAGGGGCATCCGCGTTTCGTCCTCGACCGCGATCGCCTGACGGGCGGCGGCATCTCATCCGGTCTCGATGAAGCGCTGGAGTTGATCCGTCTGCTGGGCGGTGACGAACTCGCTCAAGACGTGCAACAGAGTACGCAGTACTATCCGTCGCCGCCCGTACAGAGCGACATCCCTGATACGCCGGACCAATGTCCTATTCCGGGGGGGGTCAGTTCGTCTGAACCGACGGCGGCGTGAACACGGCCTGCAGTCCGCAGCAACGCGATGGAAGATTGTCCGATGCCCCATGGCGACGTTCTCGTCGCGGTCGCGACCGTGCTGCTGTTCGTCGCCACGCTCGCCCTCGTGTATGCGACCATCTCGATGGGGCGCAGGCAGGAGCGGCTACAGAAGGAGATCTCCAACGAGACCGCAGAGCGGGAACGAGGACAGCGCCTCTTCGAACAACGCGCTCAGCTCATTCCCATCTGGCAATATATTTCGTCCTTGTCCGCTGTAAATCCGGAGCAACCCAACAGCCCGGATGCCGTGCAAATCGCCAACACGCTTGAACTCATCGCGGTCAGTGTCGAAGGCGGGGTGATCGACCGTAGTGTCGTACTCAGGGTGTTCCGCGACCGGTTCATCGAATTGTATGAACAGGTCGATCAATCCGGCCAACTGCCTGGCTACGAGAGCGGGTTTACGGGGCGAAAGCTGCTGGCGCCGTGCAACGCGGCTGCGGAGCTTTATGATCAACTGATCAAGGAACGTCGCGGGGCCGACCGGCCCCGACCGCTTGAAGGCACATAGGAGTTGCCATGACTTCCGACCCTGGTATGTCGCCTGCGAACCCGCTGCCCGATCCCGAACAGCGGGCAAGGAACATCGCAGAAGAACTCAGCTATGACAGCCTAGTCCGCCCGAATGCCGCCACGAGCTATTATTTCCGGCTGGATGACAGAAAGGTCAAGTTGACCCTGACCTTCGACCCGCCAGATATTGAGGGCCTCGACAAGTTGTATGTCGCGGTCAAGCCGCCGGGCCCGGTCTGCACATGCTGTAACGGGTCGGGCAAGCGGACTCCCCCACCACCGCACGCGTCGGCCGAAACGGAATAGGACTTGCGCCTGCAAACTCCTCCAGATCGAGTGGAATTCGAACCCTCTGGAGGATGATTAACGGCAGTCCCACTCCGGTCCGCTGATGGAGTTTATTGAATGGCGGCCGACGCCGGACAGAAATGTGGAAGTTCTGAACAATACCGCGGACCTGTATCGCTATTTCGATTGCACTGACGAAGCCGAATTTCTGTATGGCTGCGTCAAGAGAACGGTGGAGTACGATCTACCGCACGAAATCGACTATCTGCGCCGCCACGACGAAGCGCGCCGACAGTTTGTTCAAAAAGGAACGGCCGGCAAGCGACCCCCCCGGCACACCTGCCGACGGCGTGCGAGGATTGTGCCGGGGCGTCGGGTTTTGTGAGGTGGTGAATGGTCGTCCACTGTAAGGTGGCTTGCGACACCCTGGCGCCCCCATTTTGACGCCTAGTCTAGGGGGCCCCACCGTGCCCCTGCCCCGGCCAATTCGGCGCTAACGTCGCTCACAGCCAGGCTATTCCGACCTTCAGCCGGCCAGCTGATCTCGTAGGGATGCCAATCCCATCCATGAACAATTTATCCATCGCAGCGGCCGGGTTGAACCGGCGTCAAGCCGCGGAAATGGCGTGTGGATTGGCGATAGCGGCAAACGGACGCCGGTTCATCCGACCTCGCAGATCCTTCAAATCCGACGGGCAGCGGTCGGTCCCCCAGCTGGTATGGGCCAAGTCATGGATTTTCCTACGTTTTGACGCCAGGGGGGGGCAGCCCCGGCTGCGACTCTCCCGACCGGTCACACCCACGGCTTCTTCAGGGCGCCGGGGGGCGTCTGCATTCAGACCTTCAGATGCATTTTTCCCCTATCGTAGGAAAGGTTGGGCGGCCCGGTTGCAGGGAAGTGGGAGAGGACCGCTAAAATGGGAGAACCTTGATGCCCTGGTTCTATTTGCAGCGCGCAATTGAGATGCTGCTGGCTATCGTTCTTTATGACACATTTTCCACTTGCCAAAGCCTCGGCGCGGCGCTTGCGGTCCTGGAGCGAATGGACCACCTGCAACAGATAGGCGTCGTGACCGCCGCCATCGTGGCCGCCGCCGCCAGCGTAGGAATCGCGGTGCGCACCTGGGAGGTTACCCGCGAGGTGCTCAAGGGCGTCGGCAGTTGGTTTGAGCGCCTGCGCACTCCTCGAGATAACCACGACGCATAAGCGCGAGACCGAACCCGATGGCGCTCAGGACGCGACAGCAGCAGCGGCAAGGGCAAACACAGCGACAAGTCCAGCGCGGTGCGCGCATCGCATTCAGTATGATCTATGCCAAGACCTCCGCCGCGATCGCCGCAGAACTAGAGGCGGAAGCGCTCATCAATCCACATCTCAGCTTGTCGCCTCCGCCAGGCACGGTCATTCGTCCTGTACGAGTCGGTCCGCTTGATCCCCGCGCGGGCGCATTCCCTGAACAGCCGGCGCCCGACCTTTCCCTTTGGGAGCGCTTGGTGGCTCAGGCCGGTGCGGAATTTCGCGGCCGGGACCATGAATTGGCGTTACGAGTCCTCGGCTGCATGACCGAAACCGGCCTGTTGGATCGGGAGGACTACGAGAAGCTGCGGGATGAAATCGGCGTCGAGGCCCTCCGGATGGTGCGTGTGCTCGCGGCCATGCGTAGGTTCGAACCAGTTGGAGTTCTCGCCCGGTCCATCAGTGAAAGGATCCGCACGCAGTTGCGCCGCAGTGGAGACCTCACAGAAGACGTCTGCCGGGTTCTGGCAAGCCTCGAACTGGCCGCGGAGGGAGGCTGGGAAGCGGTACAGCGTGCCTGTGCGCTTTGCGACGAGCGGTTTCACGACGCGGTCGCCAGGATCCAGTCTGCGCCTCGCGACTTCTCCTCCGCAGTGGCCGCCCCGCCACACGTAATCCCCGATTTGATAGTGGTCACGAGGCGTGGCGAGCTTATTGCTATCCGTCATCCCCGGGCATTGCCGCAAGCTCACCAGAGAAATTACGGCGCCATAAGCGGTCCGCTGGCAAGGAGCGCGCTCGTTGCCGGAAAGCGTTTGGGCGAACTGGAAAACTACCTCTCGCGCCTGGAATCGGTCGGAACCCAGTTGGTGCGTCAACAGGAAGCGTATCTGAGCAAACGAGCAACTCACCCGCGCCCATTCTCTCAAAAGCAGCTCGCCGAACTCACTAGCCTCTCTAAGTCCGATATCTCCCGCGCCGTGCGCGGGCGAACGATCGAGACACCGCGCGGTGTGATCTACATGCAGGAGCTGTTCCCCAAGGATGAGGGGATCTTGGTGGCAATCAGGAATATCTTTGAAACGGATCCAACCATAACGGACGCGGCAATGCACGGTCGGTTGCGTGCGGCTGGAATCCCCGTTTCAAGGCGAACGGTCAGTGACGTTCGTACCAAGCACAGATTGCGTGTCAATCGGCGCACAATTTTGAGCGCCGATTAACGGACTGCGCGTGCCGCGCCGTGTCCAAGGCCTCATTCGAGCCTGCCCCGGATGATCTGACCTACCTCGCTCCCCCACTCGGGGCGGACGTCAGGCCCGGCCGAGATGCGCACCAGGGCTCCGATTGATTGAACGACAAACCCGGAAGACAAGAGGTCCTCAACCGCCGCCTCCGCCGCGTCTGGCGCGGACGCCTGGACGGCGCTGATGTGCGAGCGCACCTTGAGATCGCAATCGCTGCCTAACGTGATCGCAATCGGCCCCAGGCCCGCAACCAACGACGCATTGAACGCACATACGCGCTGCTGCCGAGCGGCCAATCCACCACGCCGGTCAGCACTTTGCAGGGCGAGAAGGGTGTGGCGCCATTTTTCCAGGTCTAGCGTTGGAAGCATATGAAGGCGGTCCGGTAATTCCCCAAGCACTCCCAGGTGTGATGGAAGTCCCTCCGTCCAAGCCGGGTCAAGGGCGAGGAACCCGGTCGCGGGCGGACCGCCAGCAGCTTTATGCCAGCAGCCGACGAACGCGTCGGCGGTCACGCTCGTCGGAGGCCAAAGGCCAACCGCCTGGGCGCTGTCGACGACTATACGTAGGTGAGGGCGCACAGCGCGTAGCGCAGGCACGATCGCCTCTAAAGGCAAGCGCAAGCCGTGCTTGTATGTTACTTGCTCAACCACCAATATCGCGGGTTCATTCCCGACGCGCGCGAGCACTTGGTTTACGAACTGCTCCGCGCAGAGCGAGGCCGACGTTTTACAAAGCGTCCGCAGTTCTACTTCACCTACGGGCGGCTGGTATCCCGTGTACCGGAGGACGTTGCGCGCGGCTTGATCGACAGAACTCTGTATAGTCGGATGGGCGCCAGACGTGCGCACGAACGTCTTGACGCCGGGACCCATGGCGAGGAGGGCGGCGTCGCATGCGGCGGTCGTGCTTCCGCACAACCCAACACGCGCGTTGGGCATCCCCACCCACGCGCGGGTCCATGCCGCAAGCCCTTCGACGATTGTCGGGATCGACGAAGTATCCGGCTGAATACGGCTGCGGGAAACTCGGCTCCGTCCCAGGCAGGCGGCGTCGAGCCATCTAAGTTTTTTCTCGCGGCTCATCAAGCGCCTCTTTGGGTGAAATCCAGTGCTCCCGGATCGCCTCCAAGGCGTTCTCGAGATCGTGGTCCTTCAGCACGGGATGCTCGGTCAGGATCATGGCTTCCAAGACGGCTTGCCTCAGTTCGCGCAGATCGCCGTTGGGCCATTCGTACGCCATAGCCGCGGTTTGGAAACTGGGATCGATTCTGGGTGCGGAGTTGCGACCCGCGCGCCGGTACTGGGTCTCCTTAAAAAAATCAATAAGTAGGGGAATGTCCTCCTTGCGGTCTTTCAACCTGGGGAGTCTTACGATTTGTTCCGCTACGCGGTATAGAAAATCACGGCGCAGCCGGGGGGGCGTACCGTCAGCCCCGGGCGAGACAAGTTTTGTGAGTTCCATGTTCGTGGCGCAGATCAGGCGCACATCTGACTCAAGCTCGTCGTCACCTTCGCCGCCAAAGCGAAAGAACTTTTTCGTGTCCAGGTAAGACAGAAGGCGCGCTTGTGACAGCGTGTCTAAGGCGTCCAAGTCATCCAAAAACAATGTTCCGCCATTGAGCTTGCTAAGCAGGCCATCATGTAACTTTAAGGCGTCGGAATAAGCACCCGCGACATGCCCAAAGAGCTGGGACATTGTTGTTTCCGGCGAGATGGTCGCGGCGCTGATGCGCCGAAATTTTTTTATATCCCTGTGGCTATACTTCGCGATCTCGCTCGCGGCCTCAGACTTGCCAGTGCCCGACGCGCCAAGGATCAGGACGTGAGTGTCTGATCTTGCAATTCGACGGTAGCGCTCCTGCGCCCGCCGCATTTCTCTGGAGCGGAAGATTATCGCATCGGTCGATTCTGTTGTTGTCGCGCGAAGGTAAATGCTGATCAGTCGCTGGCAGATCTCAGTGAGGACCTGCGCCTCGCCGTCCAGCAGAATCATAGAATCTGCGGATTTAAGCAAGGCCAGCTTTGCGAGAACCGGCGAATCTTCCTTCTTTGGGGGAGATCGCCAGCCTTCCCACGGGTTCAACTGGGAGTTTGGCCCCGCCTCCGTTCGCGGATTGACTCGCAACGTAACGATCAGTTCGGGGCCGTCCGATGCACCTCGTCCGATCCCCGGCGCGTAAGCTGGGATCTCAATGAGCAATCCCTTCTGGCCCAGCACAATTTCCTCAAACCGCTTCACCCTCTCAAGTTCGGGTTGATCTTCGTAAGAGTCTTTCACGCTGGCGAGATCATGTGCAAGCGAGGCACGAGCTTCGAGGAAGACAGTTGCGCAGACTCCGTTAGGGAAAGTCAGGCGCGGCGGTTGGCGGGCCTTTTCGTTCTCAATTTGGGACTCTTTCTCAAGTTCTTCCAACTGGCCATCATCAAGCTCGAACTCGTAGCCGAAGTGACCGCTGCGTGCCTGCTGACTCCCTTTGCCGATCCTCGAAGGGCTGAGGAAGAATACCGTGAAAGGATCGATGAGGTCTTCGCGCCGGAACCGGACAAGGAACCGCCGCACAAAATCGGTTAGCCGGATTCGAAGGTCCCAGATGCCTTCTATCCAGTCGCTAGGTGGATGGTTATACGTCGGTCGCATCCGCGCGAGGCGTGGGGGAGCAAGCTGTACCTGAAACCGGAGCTGTGCTTCCAGGAATTCGAGTACCTCCCTGCGGAATCTCTCCGGCCGCAGGTAAAGTTTAAGGAAAAACCGGTCCGGGTCCGCCTTGTTTTCTCCGTCGGTAATGGAGTCGAAAACCATAGGTTGGCCACCCCGATATGCGGTTCCATTGGCGCTCCATGTCACGGGTTTCTCGGGCAGGTTCGGATAAGTGAGCTCCAGCGTGATGTCCGTCCATTCCGTATGATCGAGATCTATCCCTCGGCTATCGCCACCAGTTCGGGCGCGCAGCTGGAGAAACAGCGACAGGGTCTGAACGATCTTCTTACCGACCAGCGCAATGGCTGGCCGCGTCCAAGGATGTGGGGTCAGTACCAAGTCCGCGAATGGCTCTGCCAGATCCGCGCGCCGCCGCAGCAGGAAGTGGCGGAACTCGCCAGCCGGGAGCCTTTCGTACCAATGGGGGCGACCGCGTGACGCCATGATCAGGCTCCTTGCGAATTTCTGAAACGTTCACCAAGGACCCACGCGACCAGGATCGCGCCGAGAAACCACGCGAGCATCGCGGCGTAGCCAGATGGGTCGATATCTTGAGACAGACCGGCGACGACTCGCCGCGGCAGCGTGATAACCCGAGTGTCAGTGAGAAAAAGCGTGATCGTAGCCTCCGAGAGAGAGGACATGAATGCAGCAGCAGCGGCTGCGGCCAGGGTTGGCCGATGGCCCGCCAATAGCCAGGTGGCGAGGGCCCGCGTGGGTGAGGCGCCCAGAGTGCAGGCCACAGAGAATGATGAGATATCTGCATGTGCTAACCGGTGCCGGAGGATAAACGTTGCGACCGGAAGAGTGACGCTGAGATGAGCCAGCGACAAGCCTAACACCGTGTCGAAGAGTCCTGCCCGTGCGATCGCCACGTACAGGCCAACGGCGATGACTACTGGGGGAACCAGAAATGCCAAGCACGTGGCCGTCATCGCCACCGCCAAGCTACGGGAACCGCTGACTCGCCACACGCTGACGGCCGGCGTGACGATGGCGAGCGCGACCGCGGTGCTGATGACCGCTACGCCCGTCGAGGTCGCCAACGCTGACGACCAACTGAAGTCGGTTAGCAGCGCCGCCCACCAGCGCAAAGAAGCATTTGTGGGGCGCGCATAAAAGTCCATACCGGCGGAGCCCGAAAAGCTCAGCAGACCCACCGCGATTACCGGTGCGGAAAGTAACGCCGCCATCGCCGCGCCGGGGATGCCTGTGCGAATCATGGGGACTTACCCGAGCGCCGAAGGACCCGGCCGAGAATCCACCAGCCAAGCAGAACCAGTAGTTCGAGCCCGATGAGCAAGATGGCGATTTGCTGTGCGGCCCGCCAGTCCCCAAGCTGAGCGATAAGGGTACTCATCGCCGTTGCCAAGGTCGGGGTTCGCCCGAGCCCCACGTAGCTGGGGAGCAAATAAAAGCCCATGGCGTAGATCGCCATGAGCAAACCGCCAAGCGTGATTTCATCGCGCGAAGCGGGCAGCACGAGCCCCCACAAAATCTCGCTTGGGCTGGCCCCGAGGCTCAAGGCGGCGTTGATCTGGACACGCGGAAATTCCTCGAACGCGGACTGCACCACTAGCCCGCCAAGAGGCAACACGACATAAGCCGTCGCTGCAGTTGTGGCTGCAAACGGCGGCCACGCGGCTAGCAATGTGGAGAGGCCCAATACTAGGAACACTGGATTCGTGAAGAGCATCGCCAGAAGCCATGCCCTATAGTAACGGTGGAAACGGGGGTCGAAGACAGCAATGGAGCTGGCTAGCACCGCCACCCCCAAGGCGATAGCCGCGCCAGTAATGCTCATCAGAACGGTGTTCTCAGCTAAGCGCGCTAGCGACAAAGCGGGCATGCCAAACCCGCCGGGACGGGGGGATTCGAGGAAGGCCCCGATCACTGTGATTGCTACCGGCGCGACGACAAAGATTAACGCCGCCGCGCCGAGCACGACCGCGACCACGATGGCGGGGCCGCCCGCAACGTTGTTTAGCGAGCGGTCCACTGCTGCCATCTCGCCGCGGCCTCGGCCTCATGCTGCGCCCACCATTCAGCATTGACGTCGATTTGCCCGCCGCCAAGCTCGGTGTCGGGGACCGCTGCCTTTACGGCGCGTGCAATCAGGGGCTCCGCGTCGCGGTTAGTTGGAATGTAGGCGATCGTATTGGCGAATGCCGCTTGCTGCTTGACCTCAAGACTGAAGCGAATGAATTGGAAAGCGAGTTCTGGATTTACGACGTTTTTGGGGACCGCCCAGTACTCGGTTTCCAAGAGCCCCTGATTCATGGACCAGCGGAGCGGCAGCTTGTCGTTGACTTGGCCGTGCCAAATTCGACCATTGTAGACCGAGGTCATCGAGACGGTCTTGTTAGCGAGCAACTGAACCGGCTGTGCGCCGGACTCCCAGAATACGATGTGCGGACGCAGAGTGTCGAGCTTGCGGAAAGCACGGTCTAGGTCGAGCGGGTAGAGCTGGTCCGAAGGAACCCCGTCCGCAAGAAGGGCGATCTCCAAAGTCCCCCGCGGATTGTTTCTCAGACCACGTTCGCCGGGGAATCTCTCGACGTCCCAGAAATCGGTCCATGTCTTGGGATGAGGTTCCGGCGCGTCTGTACGGTACCCGAGGATCGTGGAGAAACGTAGGTGTCCTGCGGCAGCCGGGCGCCGCGCCGAGGCCGGGAGGTTCAGCCCTTCGTAAACCGTGGTCGGAACGGACAGGAAAAGGCCGTCCCGTTCACCCCTCAAAGCTGGTGCGGACTCAACGCTTACAACGCTCCATGTACCGGACGGCGCGCGTGCTCGTTCGCTGAGGACGCCATAGTCACCATTGTAGGTGCCCTCCACTATCTTTGTGCCGGTATTCTGAGCAAACGGCGTCATGTAGGCGCTCCTCTGAGCTTCTTGATAGGCGCCCCCGAAGGAGATTACAGTTAGTTCGCGTTTGCCGGCATCCACGCCGCGTTCGCAGCCGGCCAAAGGACCAGCTACAGCCATCGCGGCGATGGCGAGGAAGCTGCGCCTCATGAAGTTTCGTTGTTGCATAAATCATCCTTTCCGTTTGCCGGCGATCGCGATGACGCCAGTTGGGAGCGTTCCTTGAGGAAGGTCATCGAAAAGAAGCCAAGCGGGCGGGCCGCCCGGACGAGAAACGAGCGCCGCCGCTCTACGCCCGCCGAGTGGGCGCCATTCGTGCGCTTCAACTTCCAGCACATCTTCGAACGCCGAAGCGTCCGCTAGCCGTAGTCCGCAAAGAACTTCGCCAGTTCCGCCGTCCGAACCCCGGATTCTGTATTGGCCTTCGAGGCTCGTGAACGGACGTTCGGCGCGCCGTGACTCTTGCCCAACGAGACGCCCGGAGGCCAATGTGATCACGTGGTCGGCGGTAAGCTGCAGTTCGAGACCGTCGTGTGTGACGAAGACGATGGTGGTTCCCTGTCGGCCGATCGCGCGGATGAAGGCAAGAAACTCCAGACGCAGTTCCTCTTCGAGACCGCGGAGGGGTTCGTCTAACAGCAGCAGGAGAGGCCTGTAGACGATCGCGCGCGCGAGGGCGACGCGCTGCCGCTGGCCCCCGCTTAGACTGCCGGGGCGCCGGTAGGCGAACTCAGAAAGACGCAGGAAGACCAGCGTCTCCTCTACTCGCGCGCGCGCTTCCCGGGAGCAGACCGCACGGCGCCGGAGGCCATAGATCACGTTTTCGAATACCGTTCGGTCTTCGAATAGACCTAGGGTTTGCAAGACCACCCCTATGCCGAGGCGACTACGCACATCGGGAGGCATTCCGATAAGCGAATGTCCATCGAATTGAATCTGCCCGCACACCGCTGCGCCTGGAGCGTCCAACCCGCAAATAGCATGAAGGAGTGTCGTTTTTCCGGAGCCGCTGTCGCCGAACAGGCCGAGCACCGCGCCGCGGGCCACTCCAAGGGTAACATCGGAGAGGATCGACTTGCCTCCGATGGTAACGGTAAGGGCGGACACAGAGAGAAGTGGAGCAGTCATGCCAACGCTCCACGATCTGTTGGCCTAAGATCGAGAGGCAGTAGCGAAAATCGCTCACGCGCTCGCAAATCTCGGCGGAGTGCCAGCACGCCAAAGCGGAACAAAAGAGTAGGCGCACGACCTATGGGTGGGCGCACCAGATCGGAGTAGTAGCCTCCGCGATTAAGATCACGGCTGAGACTCTCGAGAAAGCGTTCGCCCAGTCCATAGTGAGAGATATGAGCTTCGCAATTGTAGAAGCCCCGCCAATCGGAAGCGGGGGGCCCTCCGATCTCCCATCCAAACCACTGCTCTAGCAAAGCTGTAGGATGGACAATCGGGTGGTCGGGGCTTGTCAGATCGTGCACAAGCCGCCTCTCCAGGCCTGGCCACGTACACAGTGTCACACCGCCCGGAGCGAGGCGCTCGTCGACCAGCTTCAGATAGCGGTACAGAAAAGCCCTCTTCGGATCGGAAGGATCCGCGCGAACGCCGTCATAGACGCCGTACTCCACCGGCGTGAGGCCCAATCCATTGAACTCTGGAGGTTGGAAGAAGCTAGGAGGGTTGGTCAGCGAAAGATCGAAGGCATCTTCCTCTAGGGCGAGGTCGTCGACACCAATGGCGCGGAAGGTCGGTGGCGCGCACTCGGCGCAGACAAGTGAATGGGCGACGTTGAGCCGATCGAAGCGGGACCGTGCTCCTTCC
The DNA here is from genome assembly GCA_034669045.1 of Alphaproteobacteria bacterium. Taxonomy (GTDB): domain Bacteria; phylum Pseudomonadota; class Alphaproteobacteria; order Rhizobiales; family Xanthobacteraceae; genus VAZQ01. The sequence continues at coordinate 45,399 of JAXDOD010000129.1, read as the reverse complement.
AAGGCTTCGCAGCTCAGATCGACAGCTAGCACCTTGGGCACCCCGCAGGCCACCATGATCGCGGCGTGGATGCCGGTTCCGGTGCCAACATCGACCGCTCGGGCGAATCGTGAGGGCGGATTGAGGAGCAGCCGATGCAGCGCCAGCGCAAGCGTCTCGCTCATCACGGTTATGGGGAACTCAGTTGGCGCAGCCCCCAGGTCTTCCCTATAGATCGATACGATATCTTCCATTGCTCTAACGTCCTCCGAAGGCGCTCCGCCTCTATCCCTGCAACTGAGCTGCCTAACTCATTCGCCGGTCGCAAATCGTTGAGTTCACAAGCGAATTTTACACAGCGCAACCAAACGATCTACTGGGGGACCTGTGGGATCGGGCGCTTTTGAATTAATTCTCGCTCGCAGGGAAGACGAGGGCAGGGAGAACCGTGGCATCTAAACTTGGAAGATTTCGATGGCTGCAAGGCCTCGTAGCACAGGCCTTGTTCAGGAATGCATCTGCGACGTTTTACTGTGGCGGCCTAGACCGAAAAGGGAGCCGTCCCTCAAGCCGAACGCCAGTCGGCGTGGGCCAAGTTTACGGCAACCGGACTCCAAAGCATCCAGGGCGCCAAGCGTCGCCCAGCAAAAAAAAGCGCGAGGCCGGCGCGTCGCACCATCTCCATGCGCTTCTGATTGGTATGAGCCCGAGATCGTCGCCATCGCCGGCTGTCAAAGAGGGCAAACTCAACGAAAGCGGCTTAGTCGAAACCGGGAAATATCATGCGACGTAGCTCCGGTCGCAGCTAGCTCAGCGAGTATCTCGCCTATCACCGCAGCAAACTTGAACCCATGGCCTGAACACGGTGACGCGATGATGATGTGGGGCCAGTTTGGCAATTGATCAATGATAAAGTCGTTGTCGGGCGTCATGGTATAGAGGCACGTCTTAGCCGAAAGAACGGGCCCGTTTGCAGTTGGTAGGTGATCGGCAATGGCAGCGCGAATCACTGCCTCATCCTTGCCGTTGACTACACGATCATAATTGTCTGGGTCTACGATTTCGTTGCGGTGGTGATGCTTCGCAAGTTTTACTCCCGGCTCAGCGTGCAGCGGAAATCCGAGATGGATTCCGTATTTACTTTCGAGAAGAAATACCGGAAACCGTTCCGCCGCAAACTGATGCGCGTCCTTGGGTTCAAGCCACGTAATGACCTGACGGGTGACGTGCAATGGCAGGCGTAAATTTGGAACAAGTTTTTTTGTCCATGGACCGGCGGTGATAATTGCACTGGCAGCATCAATGACACCCCGATCGGTCTTGATGCTTACTCCATTTCGACGTGGTTCGAGAGCACGGATCATCTCGCCGGTACGAACAGTGGCACCGGCCGCGATCGCGAGCTGTACATGAGCGCGTGTTGCGGCCTCCGCCGCGATGAAGCCACCGTTAGGCTGTATGACGCCGACATAATCTTCAGGTATTCGGAAGGCTGGAAACCGCTGCATGAACTCTTTGGCATTCAGAACCTCATGGCGCAGGTCGTGCCCGCGCGCTGCCGCCAGGGTGCCTGAGACAAGAGCGCCATCCGGTGGCCCGATCTCCGCAATGCCGGTGGTGTGGACAAGCTTTTGACCAACCGAAGCCTCAAGCTCGCGCCATAATGCGTAGGCCCGGCGCACCAGCGGGACGTAGGAGGGATGTTCGTAATACGCTAGGCGAATGATGCGCGTCGTGCCGTGCGAAGAGCCGTTTTCGTGACCCAGTTCGAAACGTTCGACCCCAAGGACGCGAATTCCTCGGCGGGCGAGGTGGTAGAGTGCCGCGGCTCCCATCGCACCAAGTCCGGCGACGACAACATCGAAAGCTGACATTTGGCTGGTTACCGCACATCTTCGCACCGGTCTCCCAAGTATCAATGTAATTTTCTTGCGAGCAAGGGGCGCGGGAGATAGCCAGGTTCAAATGGGAACGGGACGTACTGAAAAATATGATGAGGCCTGTTATGAACGCAGAACTTAACGAGGTATTTGAACGTGCGACCCAGTGGCCAGCTGAAGACCAGCTGGATCTTATACTGGCTGCCATCGAGATCGAAACGCGCAGGCAGGGCGCCTATCGTGCCTCCTCTGACGAATTGATAGCTATCGACGAGGCGCTTGCCGCGGTGATGCGTGGTGAGGTCGCGAGCGATGAAGATGTCGCGGCCGTGGCCGCAAGGTATTCCAGCTCATGAACGTCCGATATTCGAAGCTTGCGCTTAGTGAACTGTATGCGACCCTCGCGATCCTCGCCGTCAATAACTCATCAGTAGCCGAACAATTTTATAGCGGCGTACAATGGGTTGTCCAGCAAATCGAAAAATTTCCGAATGGGGCGCCGGAGATTGTCGGACGGGTTGGTGTTCGACGAGTACCGCTCCTACGAGAACCATACTCAATCTACTACACTAGCGTAGCAGATAATGTGGTGATCCTGCGAATATTGCGCCGGGGACACAGTAGGATGGGAATAAAGTTGTGATGTGGGCAAGTCGGTGAACCTGTTATTGTAAACAACGCGGCCAATATTTCGAGCGGACCGGCTTCTGGGCAGGCGACCTTGCGGCGGCTCCCCGGCTGGGCTATTCGGCAGAGTCATGCCCCCTACCCCCTAAAAATGAATCCCCGACAACCGGAGGCGGGTGTACAGCGCGCGGGATCCCAAGCTTCAAAGACGTTCGCCAAAACAAGAAAAAAGAACGAAAGGGCCGAGCGATCGCCTGTGCGCGCGCCCTCGCAGTCTTACGTCCTCAACGAAGGAGGCCAGCATTTCGCTCGCATGGATTACAAACGTGCAGACGTCACTCCAACCCGGACCAGACCAGTACTTAGACGGCTTATGCACCGCCGCTTGTAGCGGCGCGCCACAGGCGCGGGGCTCGATGGCGAAAGCGCCGCACCGAGCTATAATCTCCACAGCCTTCTGGATCGACGCTTGCTCCGCATATCCTCTGCGATTTATTCTTAGCGTCAGTGTGGAGCGCGAGCTTAGTCATAGTTCCATTGCCGTTGCCCAGCGCGAGCGCCCCACTGAGAGCCGTTAAGAGTTGCTGAACTCCGACCGCTGATGATCAGAGAATCGCGAAATGGCCCTTTTTGGCGTAGCCGGCGAGATTGCAGACCATTTCCATGTCGAGATCCGCGAGAGCTTCGGCCTGCTCCCTGGTGACGGACTGGTTCGTCCTCAGGGCGGTGCACGCTCGACGAAGCGCCATCGCCAATGCGCGGGCATCATCATCGCTGACCACCTGACGGTCGTTGGTGAAGTAACTTCTGTTCCAGTGGCCGGGCCCCAAGTAATTGCAAGGAGCGACAGTTCCCGCTGGCTGCCATCCAAATGTGATGGCCAGTTCGAAGCAACTACGCCACGCCCCCCAGTGCAGACTGAAATCGCCGTGGCCGCTAATCAAGTCGACGCCCATGGTATCCTCCTATGTTTCAAACTGTGACTGTTCAGCGGCCGCCACAATCGCCCTTGTTCCGAGCTTGTTCGCCCGCCTGCGCAGCCTTCGACTGCGCAAGAGCTGAAAATCAGGATGCGCCCGATGGCAGAGTCCGGCGGAAGGTGCGGGATGCAGCATCAGGCGCGCTCCTAAGAGCTTTGTCCCGCTTGCGCCTCCTCGCGGCGTTGCCGAGCGCTGTGACAGTCCCCCTGTCGGGATTGGATGGCTTGGTCGATGTACGGAAGCGTAAAAGCGTACATTTCCGTCCGCATCAACCTCCGACCAGATCAGGCCCTCCGCCTCCAAGCTGCGGACTACTCGCAGGAACTGAGCATCCGTCAATTTACCGTGGGACTTCATGAGCGGGTGCTCCGCTCACGTTCCCATTGCTCAATGTCAGAGAGACGCCAGTGGCGGGCGCTGGTGGGGCCGCCGAATCGCACCGGCTGCGGAAAATTGTTCCGGCGCAGGGCGCGCCAAATCCACATGTCGGAGACATCGCCGAAGCGCCGCTTGACCTGACCGATGGTCAGGTACTGCGGATCGTCAGCCAGGCTGATGCGATGTGTAACGGTTGCAATGGCAGAACGCACGACACACGACCTTTCTCCGCTTCCCGAATTTTTGGAAGCGAAACAAAGGCCAAGCTTTCGCGCGTTCGTTGTGGTTTCCCGAACTTATGCCGCCGCTTGGCGTTATGGGCTGATCGGGATCACGCGCCGCGGCTGCATTGTCCAACCACGACGCCGCTCACATATGACAGCCGGCAATGCGATGCAAGAGATAAAGATCGTTAACGCTCCGGCGTGGACGCTCGCCATCTCAACGCGATGCGTTCTGCACGATTGCATTCCGAATTAACTTGCGTTCGTACTCCGCTTAGCGCGCAGCGCGCCAAGATGTTTCGCCCGGATCTCTGCGATCCGAGTGGCGCTGAACCGGCCTGACGGACTCAGCCAATGGAAGCGGCCGCCGCTCAGGTCAACTGCGACGCCACCGCCGCCAAAGCGGCGACCGCTCGCGCGACCTTTGAGATTGCTCATGCCGATCAAATTGTGCGGCAAACAGCCGGCTACAAGGGGCTCGAAACGTCGGCTTATTCGTTACCTTAATTGGACATTGAACATCCGCATCGAGCCAGACGGGTCAGTGGACCGTGCGCGCCGTCTCCGGACCGGGATGCAGAATGCGGACTGCGACGTCGAACCGGTCGGCCAGAGGAATCCGCTCGTCGAGCAAGAATACCGCGGCACTCTTGTCGACTTGCGCGGCTTCGCAGCACCAGCAGGTCTGTTTCCAGCGAACAAACGGGGGGCGTGTCTTTTCCATGCTGCGATCTTAGCGATCGCGGCAACATGCGCCTTTGTTGGTGCGATTGCCGTGCGTGTATGGTTTCCGTTCAGTCCCTGGCGATCGGAGGAGCATGGTCGAGCTCCGCCCTCAGCATTTGGTGATCCGCGCTGGGCTGCTTTGCTAAACTTTTAATTATCGGCTTGAACTGTCGTTAGCCAAGACCAGCGAACCTCGACCATACTGGTGTCGCCGCGGCCTTGATTTGAATCGGGAATTTCCGCGCGGGGTAACGCGCCGGGTAACCGATCACGGTGCGTGTGCCAGGGCTCAGGGGACGTAGGCCGAGGGGGTGCCGCGGAGGGGGGCACTTGCGAAACCTGGTGGGCATCTAGCTTTGCGGTCTCTCCGAAAATTTAAAGAATTCCGCCCCCGACCCTCCGTCGGAAAGCGTAAAAAGAAATTCAAACAAAAGACCCCATGGAAAAAAGTGAATTGACGCCACCCACCTCGCCCGGTGGTTCCGAGCGGCTCTAATCTAAACCGGCCTTGATACATCTCAGCGGGTGAATATCTATACGCCAGACTTACGGCGCTGAGCTTTATGCCGCGTCACCACCACCGTGGTGGACGCCGAAGAAGGTCCAAATCCTTCGGGTCAGCGATGAGCGGGATGGCCCGCAACCGGATCATGAGATCCGGCCAGTCCTGAGCCGAGACATCGACAGCCTGAAATTCCGCATGGGCGGGCCCACGGCGCGTGTCTCATTCCCAGTGCTTCAGGGCTGCCGCCATGCGTCACCGACGTCAATGTGACGGCACGCCTCAATCCGAGGATGAATCGTCATGCATTCCCAAACCTACACCGTCGGCGAAGACACGCCGATCGCGGTCCTAATGCGCGAGTGTGCAGCGAGGACCGTTGACACACTTATCTCTGAGCTCCGTCGTCGGCCGATGGTGCATCCGGAGTGGCTGTCCTTGCAAGAAACCGCCGGCTATTGCGGGTACAGCGAGCAGCAGCTTTCCACCTTCGTCAAGCGCGGTATCGCTCCGCGGTCGGTCCTGTTCTCGCGCAACGCGCGCCGGTTCAAGCGAGCCGACATCGACCGCTGGTGCGCCGCCGGCGGCCCCTCCCAATTCGACAAGAATGAAGGTGGTCGTCATGTCCAGTAAAAGACAAAACAAAGCGTCCGTGGCCACAGCTGAAGTTTTCATCAGGGAGCACGAGGGCGAGAAAGCCATCTTCGTCGACGACTCGGACTTCTGTACCGAAAGCAATGCGGCTGATGATGAGGCGTCACTGAGACGTCTTTATTGCCGCTTGGAGAACAAGAAGTTCATCGCCTGGCTGAAAACTAAGGGATGCGATCGGGATGCGGCCACGCCGCAGATGGCCGATGAATTCGACGAGATGGAGGTGGAGTCCATTCGCCAGAGACGCATGAATTCCGCGCCCTCGCGTCCGCCGATCGTTGAGTGTGTGGATCCTGCTAGGATGGATCCCGACGAATGGAATGCCGGCGCAGATGAATGGATCCATCAGGGGCACGACGATTTGGCTCTGATCCCGCTGGAGCGCCCCAAATGGGAAGAGCTTTTGCGCCGCCGCATCGAGCGCCTTGAAGCAGAAGAAGCACGACGAGCAAAAGCCCGGCGTCAAGATCTTCGGCGGCGGGTATTCAATTCGTTGAAACCTCCGAAGCCGAGCGACATCGTCCTGAACGGCAAGAGCATCTTAGATGCGGAAAACGCCTATCGGAAAGGGCTGGAAGAATTGCTTGCGGCGTGGAATTTGAAATACCGAGAACTGCCGCACAACGTTGCGAAGGCATGGAATGTCTATCACCGGGAGACTGTCTATAACTGTAAGGACGGAGAATTCCGACAGACATCCGTCTTTCTCAGAGCTCGCCAGCCGACTGCTAACGATTGTCCCGCCGATCTAATGAGGATCGAGAAAGGCTTGGCCCATCCGGCTTACAAGGAATTCCAACGCTTTAACGCCGCCCTCTTGCAGCGACTCGAACAGCTCGAGACGTATCTAGAGCACGCACTGAATCCCCCTGCCGGCTCGCGCCCGCCACTCAAGGGCTGGTCGCTACCCGAGATCGACGAAAATGAAGGTTCGGCGTGGCCCGTGCCCGGAGTGCTCCCGCACGGCCTTACATTCCTCTTTGGTTCGCCGAAATGCGGCAAATCATTGTGGATGCAGAAGCTCAGCGCGTGCATTGCCGGCGGCGTTCCGGTGGATGGGATCGAAGGACTGGAGCACGGGCGCGTGCTGTACATCACCCGCGACATCGGAGCGTCACGTCAGGAGGTGAAGAAGCGGCTCATGAAAATCTTGCCGCGGCTTGACCTGTCAGGGGATGCGCTCGATGGGAAACTGATATTGACCGACGATCCGTTCTTCCTGAACGACCCGACATCGGTCGATAATCTGCTCGCGCATAATCCCGGCCGCTTTGTGCTCGTCGTCATCGACAGTCTGTTCCGATGCGTCATCGGCAGTCTGACCCAAGACGTCGTCGCGAGCGCGGCGGTCGAGGCCATCGACAGGATCAGTCGAGCCACAGGCGCCGCTATGGTGGCCGTCCATCACGAGCCCCGTGGCGGCGAGCACCTGTTCGGCAGCGTCATGCTCGATGCCGCCTACGATGCAAAAATTCATGTCGAGCGCGGCAAGGAGCGCAACACGGTGCTCGTCACGGTTCAAGAACTGAAGAATGCTCCGATCCCGGACAAAGCTTTCAGCTACCGGCTCGAGGAGGAATATTTAGCACCCGTCGCTGGCATCGAGCCCGGCACCGGCGCGGTACGCGCCACCACAGCCAAGCCAGCCACCTCACGCCATCAAGAAATGTTGGCGCTGTTGCCGACTGGGTGGTTCACCCGCAAGGAGGGGCGGAAGCTGATCGAGCTGCTGTTGATCGGTAGCGAGGAGGCTAAGCGGAAACAATGGCAGCGGGCCGTCGCAGATATGATAGCGACCGGACACCTGGAGGTCAGGAAGACCAGCCTGAGGAAAGCGTGACAATGACTGCGCCCCACCCCTTAGGGGGTTGGGGCAGCATGTCCCAGTTCTCAAGGTCTTGTCTCAAGCTATGTCCCGCTATTGTAGAATCTCTTGAGATCGCTTTGGAAATTTGAACGGGGGACATGCGAGATTTCTCCGTCCCGATCGTCCCGGTTCTTGTCCAGCCTTTGAGATCGGTCAATGGTTTCAACGGGCTCTGCATAACCGGGACATCCTGTCTCAGAAGGTGTCCCCGAACACGAATTCGGGGACAGGCTCTCGTCCCGAAAAGATGGGCTCCCGCATGGCCCCGGTCAGGGCTGTACTTTGTTCCCATAGTCGCACAGCCGCTAATACCTGGTCGAATCGGAGCGCCAGACTTTGAGCGCGCGGGACTTCGGGCAACGCCTATCCGGCAGCGACCGCCGGCGCTAATCCCGCGCCCGCTCTGAGCTTTGGCGGCTCTTCGCTGAACTCTCACGAATTTCCTCACGTTAACCACTCTTGTGGTCGTCTCGTGCGCGCGAGAGAGAGGCATGTGGAACCATAATGCGGTGGGACAGGAGAGAAAACCGCAACGATCCGACCTCAAGGTTTACTTTCCTCAACCAAAGAGCAAATTCGGTTCGCACCGGCTCTACCCTCCAGTGCGCGGACCTCCCACATACGGCACGCGTGAGAACGCCCTCCGGATACTTGAAGCTCTAGGGGTGTTCTGTGAAGAAGCGAAGCAGCTTGTCGGTTTCAAGCTTCGCGCCAAGACCCCGCGCCAATTCCTTCTTCGGCGAGTGGGCAGTGGATACCGGCGACACGCGCCGACGTCATACGGCGGCGGCAGTCAGAAGAAGGAGTCCCCAATGCGCGACGCGCAAACGTTGACCTTTGACCAACTCACGGCTCTCTTTGAGCACTGCGACATCTTCATTGACACCGATGATAACGGATGGACGATTTCTTTAGGGTGATCAAGTGGCCCCGCCCCGTCAAGCGCCTGATGGCTACGCAAATATAACCGGAGCAACCACCGTGACCCGAGAGACGAAGAAGCAACGACAGGATCGGTTCATCGAAGAATTAGCGCGGCGCTTACGTGAGGCTCCGGCAGGGGAACGGGTCTACTTGCGGGTCGGCGACTTGTTCAACCCCGCCGATGTCCACAGCATTGACGAATTGCGGGCCGCTCGCCAAGCTGCAATGGTCCGCGACAAACGACGACGATGAGCGCGAAGACACTTCCGGTGATCCTGGTACCGGCTCAGGAACTCGCCCACCGCCTGCGCATGGGCGCGGCCGGCCGTCGCGGTTAACCGGCATCGCGATGGCCAAGCGGGAAGTTCGAGCGCCCGTCCAATCTAGCGCCAGCATGTCCCAGTTCCTTCGCTATCTGCGTATTCACGGTGGTGCTTCATGTCGTTGCGGGACCTCCAGGCGCGCCCGGTGACGCATCACCTCAGGTCATAAGCCTCACCAGTGCTGGACCGTCATTGAGAACATATAGCGAAACGCGCTAGGAAGGCGGCAAGAGCTAGGAGATTTTTATGCTGTTCACATTTGAGGATCAGGAGAGTGGCGACCTACGCTCGATCATCGCGTCGAAAGAAGCCGCCGCGCGTTTGCAGTTTGGTGGCATTTGGACCGATGTCGAGCGCACCGCCGCGTGGGAGCCCTGCGAGATCGACGGGCTGCCCGAGTTCGCAAGCCAGTGAGGAGGCCGCGCGCCGCGCGATGATGGCGGCCAATGGGCCAGGGCAGGTTCACGACACCCAAGGCGTTGGCAAATTTCACCCTGGCCCAGGTGCGGCGCGAGGAGTTGATGCGGCCGATGGTCACCGCCAACGTGGCAATGCTGACAATCGAGCGTGACGCAATGGACTTGGAGAAGGGCAGTCGCAATTCCGCGTCCTGGATCGATAGCGGCGAGAAGTACGCGGTGATCGGTCTGAGCGTGAGCCTCGATGACGCGGTTCCGTTTCAGCGGATGACGCCGCACCACTGGGCGTTTGCGGATGCGCGTTTCGATATGCCGCCGCACTGGCGCGAATGGCTCGGCACCATCCGCACTAAGGAAGTGGAGGGCAGCAGTCTGTTTCTGCTCAGCAAGGTCCAGTCGCAAATGCCGGATATTCTCGATGGGAAGAATGCCGGGCTGAAGCGAAGGGTAGGGCATTTTTACAGCGGGCTCCTGTTGGCGAGTCCGTTTGCGCCCGCACACAGCCCGGTGATGCTCTCAGGCTCCCGGCGCGATGGCGCCGCGTTAACCACCTTATGGTCCTGTCGCGCGCGCGAGGCCCGCGGTGGGCCGTAAGCGGCGTGCTCTGCGGCGTGGAACCGTGGCCGCGGAGCAGGGACGGGAGCCCTCTGCTCGTCGAATACCTACGTGAGCGAAGGCCGGATGCTGTTACCGGAGACGTGCAAAGCAAATTCAGCGAGTTGCCGCGTCTTTCGATCGCGACGGTCCAATCGGCACGGGCGGACCGGCATCCCCATAATCGAGCGATCCTAAACCACAAGATCAGCGGCACGACTTCGCTGTAAAAATGCGCGATGCCTTCGAGCGATGGTCGGCACGCATTTTCTGAGATCGTGTTAATCAAAAAACAACGATCAACTCGGATCGGTGTTGCGCGGCGTGCGGCGATGTGAGCATGTGCGCGCCTTCAGGCCACGGCTGCATTACTAGCAGAAACGGGTTTCCACATGGAGACCCGACCCGTGCGTACGACCACCCGCGACACATCCGAATTTGTCACCGCCGCCGATTTGCGCGAGCGTTACCACTGCTCGCGCATGTGGATCGTGCGGCACATTCGACACCACAATTTTCCCGAACCGATCAAGGTCGGCGGCAATACCAGCGCGCGGCGTTGGCCGTTGTCCGAAGTCGAGCAATGGGAGCACGAGCGCGCCCAGATCAGTGGAAGGGCGCCATGACCCTCCTCGATGATGCTTGGGACAATCTGCATAGCAAGGCCGAGCCTTACATCTTCGGTGCGCCGAAGATCGTGCCCGAGCCAGGACCGAAACCGTCGATCCCGCTATTCGAGCTTACGCCGGAATTGATCGACGCTGCGACGCTAGAGGAACGCGACGCCGTCATTGCCGATCTTGAAAAGTGGGGCTTGCTTCGCTTGCCCTTTGATCGCATCGCACTCAAATTTCCACAGGAAAAAGTCGCCGAAGTGCTCGGGTGGACGATGCTCCCGGAATATCGCCACGTCTATCTAACAATGGCAGTCGGCGGCGAACCGCTCAAGGTTGAGACGATTTACTTGTCGAAATACACGGAGGACCCCGACAGGTCGTCGCCGACCTACGCCAAAGAAGAATTGCCGGCGCGGCTTGCCGCCGGGATCACATTTCCCCGGCAAGTCGTGGTGCCGCCCCATGTGAGCGCCGGTGTTTTGATCGAGAAGCGAAGCGACTTTAACGTCGTCGATGTGAATGAAGCCGAGAGAAGGCGGTCGGGCACGACGGCCGACATGCTCGCCTTGGCGGCCGAAGCCTTGACGATCTTGCTCGCGTCGCTCGCCGCTCGCAACGTCGTCAAAGACGTTCGCTACAACGGGCGTGCCGAAGCCGGTGCAAATTCCAAGCCGATCTACTTGGGCGGTGGCGGAGTGACGTACTTGTCGCGAACCATCGTCCGGCCGCCGCGTATCGAGGATGTGAAAGAGATCGACCCGGAGCATCCGCCGCGCGCCGGTTTAGCGAAACTTTTCCTTGTACGGGGTTTCATCCGCAATCAGGTCGCCGACACGACCAAGCCGCAAGCGCCGGACGTTCGTGTAACCGTCATCGGCGCGGGCCGCACTGGCCGCCGCGAACAATGGATCGCCCCGTACTACCGGGGCGTCGATCCCGATTACGTCCCGACGCGTCATTACGTGGTGCGGCCATGATCCTCCCTTGGATCGCCAGCTACGGGGTCTCTAGAACTCACCGACTATTCGGGAAACACATATCCCCCCTTGCGTCTGTGCTCTTTCCGAAAAATAGAAAAAAAGAAACACTACCGGAAAACTTGCTCGTGCAAGAAAAACCTTCGCCTTCTTAGGGGTGATCGAACGGCCCCTATCGAACGATGGCTACGGAACCTAAATGAAGTAACCACCGACCCGCGTGACGAAGAAGTAGCGACAGGAACTGTTTATTGAAGTTTTTTTGCGGCACCTACGCGAGGCTCCGGCCGGCGAACGGTGCCTATATGCGGTCGATGACTTGTTCAAACCCCCTGATGGTTACACATTGAAGAATGGCGTGCCGCTCGACGCGCCGGCGCGGATGACGATTATATGGGGTAGGAATACTGGTTTCACGCGCGTCCCCTAGCCAAGAGAGCTTTCTGTTTTCGGTCCTCACGCCGTGCGAGCATGTGTCGCAGCTTTTCCATCCCGCTTTCCCATGCCTCTTTCTCGCGATCCGCTTGCTTCTTCGTCGCTGCGCCGTCATCGAACATGCTGGGATCAACGTTGCCCGCCGCAGCAAGAAGGGTCTCGATTTCGAGATCGGTGAGGCGAATGCGCTTCATCGTCGTGGACCTTCCGCCGCCTTAGCGGCGAAGCCGCGCGGACACGTGGCTGTGCGAATCCCCAGATAGTTCCTCGCCGAAGTGCTTTTTGGTGGGCTATCCTGGTAGAAGCATAATTAGCATCTTCTATGAAGTTATGCCATGAAAAGCACGCTCTAGCGTGCTAAACTGCGATCTATGGTAAAAATCAATGCCTAGAACATTAAAGATTGACCCCGAACTCCAAACGAACGCTCGGGCCGCTGTTACGGCGTGGTTACATTTCCACATGACGGGCACCCGCGTGGGATTTGCTGAACTGGCAAAAAGGCTCAATGCCGCGGGGATAGAAGAAAACGAACGAAACCTACGTAACAAAATTGCTCGCGGCGAAATGCAGGCGTCCTTCTTCTTGATCTGTCTGAGACTTCTGGGGTGCGATTACCTTTCGATTAGAGAAATGCCGCTCCTTCGTGATGCCGTTCGCACCAGGCAAAATAAGCCAAAAGAAGGGACGCCCACTCTGCCTGAGCAAAGGGCAGGAGAGAGGCCGGGAAAAAGCACCCGAAACTAGAGGTGAGTCAGTTCTTGCTGGGCTACCGGTCGTCCGAGAGCATGAATGTGGGACGCCTATGTGTCTCCCCCGGAGACGCTGCCGTTTACGCAAGCCCATTCGCTCATTTTGATTAGGACCCTAGAGTCTTATAGCAATCGCCAGCGCGAGGTTCACGGTCCTCCGATCACCGCGGTGATCTTACGATTAAATGATACAAATGACATGGATGCTCTTTGGTGTTGACATTAGGTGAAATCGACGCCCTTGAGCGGCAACTTAAGGCGGCGCTCGTAGCGCGCAACAAGCGTGGAGACACCGGAGTCACGATCGTTGAGGCGATCGACGAAGCAGAACTATGGCCGGCGCCTTTCGATTCGCTCGCTTCACTCGCGCCAAAAGTGTCGATTGAGCATTTAGTATCCCGTGCACCAGGCTTCGTCTGTGCAGTGGCGTCCGAGGTCGGCTCCCGCTTCGAAGGTGTCGGAACGATCTTTTGGGCAAATTTCGAGCAGTCGCTTGGCCTCGCAATCAGTCAATTGCAGCGTCACGCTATCGGGAATGCCTTTGAAACACTCGCCAACAAATATAACACGGCGCGACCGAGCGAGAGCGCCTTCAGCGAGCACTTCTCGATTATCGCTTGGCCGATCGCCAACGCCCTGCTGCCCGTCGATCTCGTCGGACCAGTGACCCGGCTTCTGGCTCGGGGTCCGGTGCGCGCGCTTCCCGCGCGCGGTCGCGCGCCTGATTTCGAGTCGCTTCGCGCCTGGGCGAATGCCGCCGAAGGAGCGCGACTAGTGGATTGGCTTCGCTTCGAAGAACCGACTTCGCGCGTGCTAACCGCGCTTCTGACCGAAAATCGCGACCAGACCCTACCGGAAGCCAGCTATCGCCGCATCCATACGGTGATCCAGTCGCAACCCGAGGCTTTCTTCGCGACTCGCTCGGCACGCGCGCGTGCGCGCAATGCAAAGAGTCCGTCTGGTATCGACCAAACCCCCGGCCGTCTAGTTGTGTCACTAGATGGACCGAGCACACGCCTTTTTGTGACGTGGCCCGCGCTACCCCCCGGCCTCTTCGACGAAGCGCGGAGCACCGCACGGGCCAATGCCTGGCGTCCCAGACTTTGGGGCGTTGGCGCGTTGCTCCATCCTGATACGGCGTTGAGCGGAGGCCCCCTGCCGCTTGCACTGAGCGCACCCCCGGTGAACAACATCGCCGCCTATCCAGACGCAGAGACAATCTTTGGAAGCGGCAGCGACGTGGCATTGACGCTCGCCGCGCGCACGGTCGAATGGAGTTCTTATCTTGTATTTGAACCCAATAAAGAGCGCACTCAGGCTGAGCAGAGATTTGAGCCTTTAACCGGCAATGAGGGGCTCATCTGGCTAGCCACCGCGGACGACAGCGCCAATCTGATCGGCCTGCGCCGACTTGGCAGTATCTGCGGATACCAACTGCTCGAAGCAAACCTCGATAATTCTGCTGACCGGGCTATCCTCGCACAGCACCAGTTGCTGAGCGACCAACGGCGGTTGCTGTTGAGCCGACATCCAAGTGATGCGATCGCCGCGCCGCAGGCAACTGTATGTGCATCGAGGCCATTCCTGCTCTTTGCTGGACCTCAACTGGATAAAGACGCCGTCGGGGAGGTGCGAACACAGGCCAGCGGATCGCATGCGGTAACGCTGGCCGGCGTCGCCGGAAATCTAATGCTGCGAACGGAGGCTGCGCCGCCGGCACCAACTGCACCGATGGAATTGCTGTTGTTCGAACGCGATGCGGCGTTCGAGGCATTGGTTGAACGTCGACTTCAGGCCCGGGTCGAAAGTCGCCTGCCGCTCGTCGACGTCCCCTGCCATTTAGCTCTCGAGATAGATGGTGTGCTGATCGCTTATCGGAGCCATCGATTGCCGAGCCTGCCAGCGACGTTACCGAGTTCTTGTGACCTATTTGCGCCTCTATACGACGACACGGTTCGGACCAAACTCCTCGTTAGCGGTCATGGTGTGTTGAAGTTTACCATTGGCCGATCGATTTCCATGCACGTCCCCTTGCAGCGCTTGGCCGCATCGGTCGAATGGAATGGCGAACGGCCCGAACTCGTCGGCGCGGAGATGGAGACCGTGCTGGCCGCGGCATCGGCACGATTACCGCACCGCTTTTCTGCGGTCGCAATTGTTGCCTCGCCTGCACGTGGGGCCACCGCTTTCGGCCTCCTTCTCAGCGATGGTCGAATCGCCGACCCCGTCCAGATTCTGACCTCACCATCCTTCAACTTGGGTGATCTGTCGGCAAGCTTTGGCGAAGATGTTGGTTCGCGACGTTTGCTCGATGGCGGGAGCGGAATTGCCGAAATCGCCCAGGCTCGCGTCGCCTGGGCGCGCGGTCGCTGTACGTCGCTCTCCGCAGTTGCCGCAAAGAAGCGCGTCGTCCGCCAATTCGATGAGCCACTGTTGGTCGGCCTTTGCGGGCGACCCTGGCTGCAGGCAGAGAAGGAGACGGAAGTCGACGCCACGACCGATCCGCTCGCAGCACTTTGGCGCGTCGCACTTGAGCAGAAGCTAGTTGAGGTTCCTTACCCAGAACGCCGCGAAACCGAGATCTTTGCCAATTCTTTTGTCGAGTTTGCCCGACGCCACGATTCCGGATGGCCGGAGTTAAACGCCGAACCGGCCGAAGGCGCGATGGATGATGCGCTCAACGACGCTTTCTCGGAATCCCTTCAAGTACTGCACGAGCGCGGTGAACTGCTTGATGTCGAAAATGATTTTGACTTCGGCAGCCCGCAAGAGGACTGGATAGCTGCGGCGAAGGAGGCTATCAAACGTGTTCAGCGGCCGCGACTTGTCGCGTTAATTGCGCCGCGCGATGGCGCGCACGTGCTCAGCTGCAAGTCCTATCGCGGCTTGGCGATACCTGAACTGGCTGAGGATATCGCCGCTTGGACCCAAACCTGGGCGCTGTCACGTGCGCGCCTCTCGGCTGAAGATGCTGGGCGAGCGCTCCAACTCTGGCTTTCGCCAGCTGCCTGTGATGATGCCAAAGCTGCGGTGCGGATCATTGCACGCGACCCCTTCGTGGCGCGTGCAATACGCTATGCCGCGCTTAGGCTGGGCGTTTGAAGTATGGGAGCGCAGCGGAGATGAGCGAATTCCACCGAGTTCTGCTCGGGCTCCACGCACAAGCGCGACGGATCGATCGCGACCAGGCACTGCTCGGCGCGCTCGGCGTTGGCGCTTTTGCATATCCACATCAACTCGAGAGCGTGCACCGAATTATTACAGGCACGGCATGTCGCTGGCTACTTGCCGACGAGGTAGGTCTCGGAAAAACCATTCAGGCGATAATGGTTATGCGCGCTTTGGCGGCACAGAACTCAGGGCCATTGCGTGTTGCACTTGTCGTTCCCGACGATCTGGTCTCGCAATGGGAAGAGGAATTGCTCTGTCGGGGGCACGTCCTTGCTCTCGAAAGTGGTGACGCATCTGTTGAGACTGGAAATTTGATCATTCGACTGATGCGGCCGAGCGTGCTCGCCGTTGCCAAGAAGATCATTCCGGAATTGATTGATCTGCTCTTAGTGGACGAGTTTCCACGGCTAACGGTACAAGTTCGACGCGATTTGATCAGTGCCGCACGTGATATCTCGAACGTCATCGTGCTGTCAGCAACGCCGACGCTGCATCTTGCCGCGTCGCGCCAAGAACTGATGTCCATGCTCGAGCCGGAAGCCGATCGCGTCGCCCGAGCCGAAAGCCGCGATATCCTCAGTATCCTTGCAGATCGCGAGCAGGTGGCGGGGGAGCGCTATAGCGCCGAACTTCATAATAGCAGCGGGCGGCGTACGGTTGAAGAGAACTTTGGCTTCTATCGTCGCCTTATCCGGACTCAGCGCAGCGACTATCCCGATGCGCTTCCCCAGCGCGTTTACCAGCCGATTCGACTTCCCCCAACCGACGGCGACGTTGAACGGGGCCGCACTACACACGAATATCTATCCGCCGCACGTGTCGCTGATGTCGATATTCGCAGTGATCTTTTGCTACAGGTCTCAGGCAGAAGTCCGCAATCGTTGCGCGAGCGCCTCAGCACATTGAAGCGCAACACGCCGGGTCTCCAAGCAGCGTGGCGTCGAATCGATGACTGTTTGCGAAACGAACCGGGCGACGCACGCCTCGATGCGCTCATTGATCACGTCAGAGGAGTCCACGCTAAAAATTCGGCAGCGCGCATTGTGGTTGTCGCTGAGGACAATCCAACAACTGACTATCTAAGAGACGCGCTCGAGAAGCTTGCTGATGTGAAGGTTGCGAAAAAACGCCGTTCGGTAAGCGCCGCCAATGAACTAGAAGTCCATGTTACAACTTTGAAGGACGCGCTGGATGATTTTATTTCTGGCGAGGCCAAGGTTCTTGTTGCGGCGGATGCCGCGCGTGAGGGCCACAATTTACAATTCGCGGAAGAGATAGTCTTTTTCGCACTGCCCTGGTCACCACCGGACATCCAGCAATGGATAGGTCGCATTGATAGGTTGGGCACCAAGGGTCTGCCGTCGAAACGCCGCATCGCAGTTACTCCTATTGTAGTTGACGGTTCGATCGAGAGCCGCATTCTTGACGTCCTCGAAGGCACCGGCGTGTTTCACCGCAG
Source organism: Alphaproteobacteria bacterium (assembly GCA_034669045.1). GTDB lineage: Bacteria > Pseudomonadota > Alphaproteobacteria > Rhizobiales > Xanthobacteraceae > VAZQ01. Next base: position 27,911 of record JAXDOD010000129.1, on the reverse strand, counting down.
CGAGGTCTTCGATGATTCCGAGTGGGCGGAGATCAGCATCGCGATCAACGCGGCCGCTTATGGTGTGGCCGGCGCGACGTGGGGTGATGCCGCCATACGAGCAAAGTCCGTCGGGAAGACTTATGACGAGTGGTTGCACGCAACGCAGTTTCCGCCCTCACAGCGCACCAACCTCGCTAGAGAATATCAGTCTTGGCTGCGTGGCCGAGATTATGCGGCACCGTTTAACCCGATCGACGAGGAAGCGCGGACGAACTGGTTTCACATCCGTGAACAGGCTGTCGAGACGCTGTTGCGGCTTGCTCGGGAGGAACACTTTGAAGTCCGCAAGAGCCGTAGCGGTGAACAGAGTTTCTTCACGATGTGGTACAAGGTGCGTCCGGGCGAAGATACAGTGATCTTCCCCGAACTTGACCCGCAATCATCGTTCTTTCGCGAAGCTTATATCGTCCGAAGAGCGGCGATTGGGTGCCCACCCTGCACGCATATCGTCCAGAGTGACCTGCGGAAGCGCCGCCTACATTTCTTCGACCATGGCAACGTCCTCCATGACAGCGTCGTCGCGACACTCGAGCGATACGCGCCAAAATTGGACCTCCGCGCAGAATTCGTCGTCGACTTCCCAAACGGGCATCCGATCCTTGAATGGGAAAACCGGCGCTTACTGTTCGCGGTCGCCGAAGTGGATACTAGCACGATGCTGAGTTTTAATGCCGATTCGGTGCTGGGTCCTAACGATACCAAATTGTCAAAACCTGAACAGGATGAGCGCGCGGCTGCGGCGCGGCGCTCGCTATCGGAATATCAAGCCGACCGGCGTTGGCTGCTCGATCTCTGCCCGTCTGAATTAATTCTAGCCGCCGTCGTAGAAGACGGTAACGATATGGTTGGTGTCGATGCAACTGCTGCGCTTTTCAACCCCTTCCACGGCGATGAGGTCGCCCAGCAACGCAGCAAACGACGCTCTCCGCTTCCCGAGCCCACGTTGCGGGCTGCTCGCACCTCTATCGAAGCTCAATTGAAGAATAAAGCCGGCGAACTGTTGCGACGGGCCATACTCAACGTGAAACGTGAAACTCAAGTCCGGCTCTTGGCCGTACGTGCTGATGCCGAGAACCTCGTAGCCGCTGCGCGGGCCGAACTCGCAGCAGCGATGAAACTGGACGTAAAATTCGAATTTAACCGCGCAGCTCAGCGTGCCGCGCAACTGACGCTCGACCTCGCCAAAGCCGGTTGGGCCTGCCGGTCTCAGCGTATCGAGACGGCAGCAACGAGATTCGAAACTATAGTGTTCAAGTCCGTGAAACTGCTGTGGGTGTTGCCGTGCAGGCGCCAGATCGAGAATGAATCAGCGCCTCGATAACAGCGAAAGCGTTCGGCTCGACCTGCCACGTCCAGGCCGCCTTCTGCATCCCAGTCAGCCGAACGGCCCGCTCCAACTGGCGTGGCGGCGGGGTCAAAAAGGTGAGTTGTCCGATGGCTGCGTCATAGCGCAGAACCGAGTCGCCTTGTGCGAGCGTCGCGCCGATGACGATCCATTGCCAGATGTCGCGAGCGGGGGGTTGCCAGAGCGTTGCTTGATCGGAGGTCACGTGGAGCACCACGTTGCGAGATTGGTAGCCGGTGCGGACGATGGCGGGGAAAATGCCGAGGCCCGCCACGCGGGTCCAGCGTCCGCTCGGTGTCGGCTCTGCCTTACCAAAAAAGTCGCCGTGTTTGGAAAGCAGCGCGATCTCCTCGACTGGTTCGAGCGCAAATCGCTCGCCGCTCACTGCCAGTGAAGACGCGTAAGAAAACAGTGTGCTCGGATCGCCATCCACGACATCCGTACCGCCCAAACTGACCAGGGCCGTCCGCCAATCGGGACGACCAAGTTCGTCCGCGAGCGAGACCTCGGGGGTTAGCGGTGCGGACACATCGTTCGGCGGCACGCGTCGCACCGTGCCGTTTTCACTCTCGAAAGCGACACCGCCGAGTACCGCAACCAACGCACCGCCCCAACCGACACGTCTCGGATAGGTAGCAGTATAGGCGCGACCGGCAGCAGTCGCGAATTGGTCGATATCGCCGGCCAGCAGCAGTAGGCGGAGTGCCTCTTCGATCTGGTCGCGCATGGTCGTTGCGTTGATGCCGAACGGTCGATAGGCCTCTTTGAGTCCGCTGGTAAGCCGCGAGCGAGGGATGAAGCCGTTCTCGACAATTGCCACGCGGATATGCCGGACGATCGTTTCGAGCGACGGTGCGCCACTCTCGTCAGATACGTAATTTATCGCATCGGCCCAGATTTTGGCTACGCTGTTCATTGGTCCGATCCTAGCGCGATCGCCACCGCCAGTGCCTTCTCCAGCGACAGTTTTGTAGATCGGTCGCGCGCGATGATGATTAGGTACGACCGTGGTCTGGTCATCGCAACATAGAGGTCGCTCATCGTAAACAGAGGTCCAAGACCAGCAAAATCGTAGAGGATGATGACGTCAGCCTCGAGCCCCTTGAAACTGCGGGCAGTCGTGCAGAGCAGACCCTTGCCCTCGCGCCACTCAGTGGCGGAATCGACAACCGGTACATCGCTGATTGAGTAGACGTTCGCGAGCGGTCCTTTAGAGTGGCCGGCAGGCCCAACGAGCGCAATCTGCCGTGGTTCCAAGAGATGCTCGGAGAACAAGGTCCGGACTTCCTGTTGGATTAGGCCGCTGATCGCCGCCGGTGACTGTGGCACGATGATCTTGGGCGGTCGCCCTAGAGGCGCCAATTCGAACGGCTCGCCTTCGTTCTGGGTGGCGGCGTTCGCGCAAGCGACAATTCGGCGCGTGTTGCGGCAGTTGACGTTGAGTTCAAAGCGGAATGCGCCCGCGATCGGCGGCTCGACCGGCTCGCGGCGGAGGCTCTGTGCCTTGTCCAGAAATGCCCACATCGGCGCCTGATCAGTACTGAGATAGGCAAGTGCATCCCACCAACCCGGGCTAAAATCCTGCGCTTCATCGATCACCATCGCATCGAATGCCGCCTTACCAGAGTAGAGTTCCATTGCCGCGTGTGCGAGCAAGTCGGGCGCAATCTCGTCCCACCAACGACCCTGATCCTGCGGGGGCACGAGGAAGTCGACACCCGCCGTCTTGCAGAGATCGGAAGCAAGGCGGTGAAAGTGCCACACCGTCAAACGGCCGCCATTCTCGACGAGCTGGACGGCGAGTTCCTCCCTAAGCCATTTGGCGAGTTCTGCATTGTAGCAGGTCAGCAGCACTGAGCCGTACTGTGCGGCAAAGGATCGTGCGCGCTGTATAGCCAGCAATGTTTTACCAGAACCGGCAACGCCGTTAATGATGGCTCGACTGTTGCCGCCAAATCCGCGCAAGACTTGCAATTGTTGGCGGGTCAGCGCTGCCAATGTCTCGGCTACGGCACCAACTTGGACATGCAACGGTTCGTAGACTTGAAACTCAGGCGCTAGCGCGCGCCTTACCGCATCGAAATCCTGGGGCGAAAGTTCACGATTGCCTCCTCCACCGGCGCGGAAGGCTCGGATAATTGCTGCTTCCAGACTCGCCATGTCAGATAAGGTAATTATCGCCTCAACAGGCAAATCGGCGGGTGGCATATCCTTGAACAGGCAATGAGGGAAAGCGATCGCGGCTGAGAAATACGCCCTGGACGCGACCGCCTTGCCACATATTAGTTCGACCCGGCGCTTGAGCGCCCACAGAGTTCGGCGCGCCTGACGGACTGGGTCTTTGATTTCCTTCAGGCCTGCCTTGACCCGACGATGCCATGTCCGATTCTTGACGGTGATTTCTCCGCCCTTTACCTCAAGGATCAGCACACCATATTTCCTGTGCAATATCAGGAAATCGGCCTCGCCCTCGCGCGCCGGCGAGTCGATATCATCTCGGGCCGGATAGACCCAAGGCAGTGAGTGCATCACGAGGAAAGCGTCTGAAAGCCCAGACTGCATTGATCGCGCGATATCAACTTCCGACCCATGCTCCATCGTTGCTGGGTCGATCGGAGGCACGAACTGCGCCATCTACTGTACCTTGCGGATAAATTTTGCGATGGCCAGAATCGATTCAACGGGTTGGACGAGTTCGCTTGCACATTCCATCCGGTCAGGCGCAGCGCGATAGCGAACGCGCATTCCGCCGGCCTTGGAGTGCTGTAAATGTCCGACCGTCCAAGCAGCACCGGTCGCGCCGAATGCGTGGGAGTCGCTGCGACGGATCAGATAAATTGTTTGAAGCAACGTCTCCCCCTGATGTGGTCGAAACAGACAGAGCGCGCCCTTGGCAACTGGCGCCGTACCATCTCCCTTGATGCCGCTAAGCGTGTGGGCATTGAGCCGGAAGAGGAAATCGCCCGGTTCAACAGCGCCGACGTCGTATCGCGGGCCAAGGGCCGCCGACGCATCGACGCCGATTAACACCTGGTCAAACGACAACTCTGGCACGCCATCATCCGTAGTTTTAAGTGCGGAACTTATAACAACATCAGACACCGATAGTGATTTAGCCGTTGCCACTGGCAGCGCGCGAAGCACTAGCAAAATATCTATCGCAATTGTGTCGCTCCCTGCCGCCAATTGTTTCGCACTATCGCTCGAAGGCAAATCGGGTTGAAAGGGGTGAGCGATGCAGATCGACTGACCCTTCACGTCACGTAACCCGCCAAGCAAGCGAGTAACCACAGCGCCGCTCTCCTCGAGGTCTCCCTGGAGCCGATCGAGTGCCAGTTTCTCCCGCGCGGCGTCTATACACGGCGAGATGCCCAGAAAGCATGCGCGTAGCAGGTCCGAGCCGACGCGGCGGTCGAATAGCGCATGTTCAAATCGGTTTTTGTATGAACGCAAGCACTGGTAACAACTGTCGTCGCAAGTGCAGTCGTCTAGCAATTGCAGTGCCGCGGCGACAAGTTGCTGCGGATCGCGCGCCGCTGTTTTGACAAAACCTGCACCGCCGGCCGCTTGGTCGTAGAGATAAAGGTCGATGAATTGGCTTCCACCAGTAGCAGGCGCGAAGCGAAAGTCGCCGTCGATATCGTTGGGTTCGAGATCGTCGAGCACGCAGGCGGCGCGCCGCAACGCCTCGACCGCTGAGCGCGCAGCGATAGTTGTCGCGATGCGATCGGGACCAAGTTGCCAATCGACCGGGATCGCCAATCGGAAGACGGCAACATCGGTCTGGAATTCGTTACCTAGCACGATCTTGATCGGATTCCCCCCGTCGCATTGCGGCGGCTCCTTCGGTCGCGTCGGGCGGGGACGATCGTGGGGTTGGCCGGAGCGCAACTGTCGCATGGCTGGATCGAAGTCTGCGGGTTCGGTCCGTCCGCAGCGCGCACAATAGTTGAATCCATAATCGGTCGCGCCGAGTGAGCCGCGGTTGGTGACTACCAGTGTTTTAGTGTCACTCCAGCCCTCCCATCCGGTGCCTGCCGGCCATGTCGCACCGCCGATCCTCGATTTGGGATCGAAGAACAACGAATCGAGCGTGGCACGCGTTGGCCGCAAGCGCGTGCCAGCGTCGAAATCGGGCGGCAACGCCGTGAGAGCCGGGGGATGGGCAAAGCCGGACGGCCGGACCCAACGGCGGGCGGGACCGAGCGTCGCGCGGCCGTTACAGGCTGGACAGTCGCGCGTCTGGTCGAGATAGCCGTCATTCTTACCGCGCAGGTCGGCATAATTGCAGACGCGGCATTGATAGTAGAGACGATATGCACGATAGGCGTCGAGTCGGTCTTCTTCGTGCTCGGCATAAAGGCCCAGCGAAATGTAACGCTGACCGTCGACCCAGACCTCGTGTCCAGGAGCATATTGGCTGAGCGCCGCATTGAGGCCCTGTTGAGGCGAGTATCGCCGCTTAGGCCGCCACGGATCAGTGGATTGCTCGAACACGCTGAAGGTCACGACATCAGTTGGAAATGCGTATTTGGGCAGTAGCCCCTCGTCGAACAGACGATCGAGCAACTTGCCGCTATCCGTGACAGCATGATCTTCGTCCGGGCTACCTTCGATTGGTTCATCGTCAGACTCTTCGCCACTTGGTTGGGGCGCTACGACGGGCGCAGGGCGATGATCGGCCGGAACCGTCGCCAACCGATCGTGTAGCACCGCGGGAAATTCTTTGAGGAGCGCTACCGCATTGAGGCTCGGACACGACGCGACAAAAAGGCGATCGAGATCGGTGGCAAGGTTAGCTTGGTTGTCGGCCAGCCATACGCGCAGGCCAGCGAGCGAGAAACTGTCGTCGGCTCCGATGAGGAAAGCATCGACGCTACCAAGCGATGAAAAGACGTCACCACTCCCACTAAGCACCGTATCGACCCTGTCCTGCTGAAAACGACCGATGAGATAAGCGAACACCTGGCGACGCGCGATGACCGGGTTGTTCAGGTTAAGGATTGGATCAGGCGCGGGACCGGCGACGATCGGTCCAGGGTTGCGGAAAAAGCTCTGATCGTGGCTGTCCGCACCGCAGAACATCACCACAGTCGACAATCCCGCGCCGCGCCGGCCAGCGCGACCGGCGCGTTGTTGATAATTTGCGCGTCCCGGCGGAACGTTGCGGAGCGCAACGGCTGTCAACCCGCCGATGTCGATACCAACCTCCATTGTGGTGGTGCAACTGAGGATGTCGATCGGCGAGCCTAGCTGTCCGTCTTGCTCGATTGGTATGTCCTGGAAACGCAATTCATAGGCTTCATTGCGTGAGACGGCATTGGCGAGTCCGGAGTCGTTGAGTGCTGCTGAATGCTCTTCGGCGATCAACTGGTGCGGCGCATAGACGTCGTCAGGATCGCGGAGCCGGTCCCACAATCTCCGATAGAAACTCTTGCGGCTGAGGAAAACTACGTCGCTGGTCGGATCAATGGCTTTTGCCGGCCCGCCGCAGTAGCCGCAAGCATCACCCAGCAACGAATTCCGCGGAGATACGCTCGTGCATCGTTCGCAGCGCAGCCAAGCAGCATCGTCACCAAGGTCGAGCGAGACCTTACTCGCCTGAACGAAGAATTCACCGGGTTCGTCGTGAGCGAATACCGCTCTGAGCGTCGGTAAGCAGCGAGTGGCGAAATCAGCTTTGAGCCATTGGCGGATTCCGCGGGTCGCCAGCAATTTCTGTACAATCTGTGAGAAATTCCCATTCCATTTGTGCAAGCTCGCCGAGCCAGACGCGCCTTCGAGATTGCCCATAGTGTGTTGAAGCTTGATAGCGTGTTTGCGCATCGCCGCCCACAGCCAAAGTTCGACGAGCGCGGTACGGACCTCCTCCTCGCTGAGACCAGAGACTGTCGGAAGGGCGAGGTCGTCGCGCAGCCGCTGCTGATCGGTTTTTGTCAGCCTCGGACGCAGCATCGCCAGTGCCAGGGGGAAAAGGCCGGTGTGATCGTCCTGAAGGACGGCGTAGAGGCTTTGGAATACGGACAACGACGTCTGTGAGGAGGTCTGACCTGACAGACCGCGAAAATCGTCAGATTCAGCGTCGGACTCTCCAAGGAGCCTAAGCGCTCTCCGGCCCATCGAGTCTAGCCTGCCTTGATCGTCACCGGCTGGCCGCAACCGTACGCCAAAGCGCGCAGCTCCGAGCGCCACCGCCAAAGGTGCATCATCGAGTGAGGGGCGATATTTTGGATTGCGGAGGATTTCCATGCCCGCCAGCAACAGTGGCCGCAGGCTGTCACGGAACGAGAAGGTCTTCATCGTGCCGGCGAGGCGCGACGCAGTCTGGCGGCCGTCCGAGAAAACCAGTGCCTTGCGCCCTTGCAGCGCGGTCAGCACCTCGGGGCGCGGCGGTTGCTCAAGTACCTGAACCGCGATCAGTTCTTGAAAAGGTTGCTCACCCTTGGTCTGAAGGTCGGAGATGCCCCGGGTTTCGTTTTTGCCGCAGGGCGCATTGCAACGTGGGCACTTGTCGAACAGACCGTTGCCGAAGTGCGTAGCGAGCCAGACTTCGCGGCTGAACGTCCCCGGCCCGTCTATGCGACCGGTGCGCATATCGAGATAGGCGGCGCGGGCGGCAGCAATATTGCTGACGTCAGGATTTTCAAGGCAGACGTGAACCGGACGAAGCACATTGGTTTCCCCGGCATAGGCGCTGCCGTTGTCCTGCCAGAGATGCTCAATGCCCGCGGGCGCACCTGCATGGGCGCTTGCGACCGCGAGGCCACAAGAACGGCACGAGTGGAGCTCGTAGACCTGGGCACCGCAGTCACATGATCTTCGTGGCTCCGAATATAACGCGCCCGTCGGGCCACCTCGATGCGAATCAGGCACTTTGGTGCAATACGGATTGGTGCACGCCCACAAGCCAGGCAAACCACGAAACAACATATGCACGCGCGCGGGTAACAGCGGCGGCGAATCGGGATCGGGGCGCGCGAGCGAAGCGAGTTCGAGCAGCGCGTCGACTGCGCTCGCTCCGGTCGCCGGATCGGCCTTTGGAAATAGCGTTGCCGGCAGGCGGGAGAGCGGCCAAGCAGTTCCCGGAACATCAGAGACTATGTCGTGCTCGGATGTTGCACCTGAGGTGATGTTTCGGAGTCGGCCGATTACCGGCGTCCCGCTGAGAATCTCAGCCAGCGCTCCAGGCAGGTCATCATGATCCCAAATCATCCCGTTAGGCGTCGCTACACCCAGCGGGTAGCTCCGCGCGACAGCTACGCGACCGCCAGAAGTGTCGACGGCGTCGACAATAAGGAAGGCCCCGATGGTCGCTACCTCGGCGCCCGCTGCTAGCGAAACCATTTCTTCAAGGGGCTGGCCGTCGTGACGAAGGCCAGAGACGCGCACACGGACGACATCGGGGCCGCTATCGCTGCGCTTTAGGATGACTCGCGCACCATCGACCGGAGGAAAATAGCTGACTAAGGGGACAAGGATGGTCGATCGGTCGGTGGGCGACGATGACTGGAATGCGGCGAGTGGGACGGTCGCCAATCCTTTCGCAAGTGTTAGGTCGCCGGGTGCCGCAGGCTCGAACGCGCGTTTGGTTCCGGACAAGATAGTGATCGCCGCCGGATCAAGGCCAGTCAGTCCTGCCACAAACGTTGCTGCAGCATCGGTGTTGGAAAAGGACGCGCTGGTGGCAATGAAAACGACGCGCGACGCCGGCAGTCCTATACGATCAAGTAGACGGCGCAGGAGATAGGCTACCTCGGTGCCGTTCGCACCACGATACAGATGAGCTTCGTCGAGAATTAAGAAAAAGGTCTCGTCCGAATGAGCTTCGAAATAGGCCCGGGTATCGGTGAAGATATCGCGCTCGATAGGCCTTAAAAGCATGTACTCAAGCATCGAGTAATTGGTAATCAGCAAATCGGGACTCGCTGCTTGAATCTCGTGCCGCGTGAGCAATTCGGGGTCCTCGAGATGCTCGACAGCGCGCAAGGGTTCCTTGTTTATGTCCTCCCAGTGCGCTCCGGCCCTTCCGTACCAGTTTCGCAAGCCATCAAATGCACCGATGGAAGTTTCAGGTTTGGAGGGCCAGCGCCCTTTGGATTGGAGCGTCCTCACCAATTTGGCAGCGTCCAGGTCGCCAGCGCGCGCCTTGTCCTCGATCCGCAGATAATAATCCAGCGTCTTTAAGCGTTTCTGGTCACGATCACCATTCCGCATGCCAGGATAAAGGGTGCGGCCCGTATAGCGCCCAAACTTCGCTGGGCGATCCGCTGCGGCGGTGAACCAATTCCGCACTGCAGGAGCGCCGAACAGGGTGCGTAACCGACCCAACTGGTCATTCACGAGCGCGTTCATCGGATACAGCAGCAGCGCCCGTACTGCGCGTTCGGCGAAATGCGCAGGCCGCTTCGTTGCCTCTTCTGCGAGCCGGGAGAGGACCGGCAACAGGAAGCATTCGGTCTTGCCTGAACCGGTGCCGGTGGTCACAACGATACCGTGGCCGCCAGCGGCCGGTGCCAGAGCCGCTTCCAGCGCGTCGGCTTGATGTTCGAAGGGCGGGTCGAACAACAGTCGCCCTGCCTCCACGGAGGCCAAATCTGTCAAAAGATTGCGCACGGGCTCGCTAAGCGCAAGCGTCTTAAACTCTCGCTCGCCCCGATAGGCCGGCGTGCTTTCGATGTACGGTTCTTGGGCGATTCCCCCGCCGGACAGGAGGTCGCGTCGCAGGGCAACGATGGTCGGATTTGAAAGATGATAGGTTGCTTCGATATAGGAGGCGAGCGCCTCACGCATATGCTGGACTTCGACTTGCATGTCACCTGCTCTGTAAAAGGCCGGACACAGCGCTCGGGCTCAACTGTTGGCTCGTTTTCCGCGCGAAACCCGTACAGAATCTCGCAGGCGCGAAAGCTTACGCCAGGATTTTTGCCTTACGACAAACCTGAGCTTGCAACCCCGCACGTCCCGAATCCCGAATGGGGCCTGAACAATATAGCCTGTACTTAGGGTTGTGTATCGCTAACTGTCCAGAAGGCTGATGCAAGGAGACCACTCCTCATTTCAGCGTCGGCTTCACGTCGTGCTTGTTACGGCTGCACGTTTCCTCGCTGACCTCGTCTGGCCCGCTCCGTCGAAGGCCGCCATTGTAGGCGGCGACGCGTCTTTCTCGAAACGAACGTGCACCGAAACCGTCGAGGGTCACCCTGAAGTCGGGCCGAGCCGAGATCAGTCGACCCGAAATGACAATTGATCCTCGTCATCACTAGGAAGCACGACTCTAGCTCCATGCCGGATTGGCCGTACAAGTGTGTGAGCCAATAACTTCTGTTCTGTTTCACTTCGCCGCATACGCGCCGAAGCCCAACGCTCAAACCAATATTGCGCAATCTTTTCAGTGCTCGCTTGTGGTTCGTCGAGCGAGAAAATGTATTGAGGCGTGTCCTCCAAACGAAGCAGATACCTGGAACAGTTTGAGACTAACGCAGCGCCGTAGACGACTTTCTCTATGCCATGTTGCAGCATTTCGTCCGAACTTATGCCGAGGGCATTTAGGCCATCACGGAGTGAGCGAAGCTTTGGACTCGTGCCCTCGCCAAATACATTGTTTACCCGGCGCCCGTTCGTTGTGCTCGACAGATACTTTTCGATTGCGATTTTCGTGTCGCGCCCGAATTGAAACGTACCAACGCCCGACGTGCGGTTGCGCTCTTGACTCGTCAGATACCGATAGCGAACAGATTCGCCTCTCGGTCCGCCGACGATATCGCACGGGTACGCCGCTCGATCGTATTGGTTTGGGCGCTCGCCGTAGAGGCTAGTGGTTCCGATGAACACAAGATTTGCTGGGCGCACAACCGCGCGCCCCGCCATCGACGAAGCGATTATGCTTGGAACCGACTGATAACGGCGTTTGTATTCAAAAACGACCTCCGGACTTGTCGCGAGCAGCGCCACCAACTTGCCGCCAAGAAACGCGTTGTAGGGCGGCACCGCACCGCAGACCGTGAGATCAGCAATCTCCGTCCCGACAGTCATTGAGCGGGCAAGGCGCACGACTTTGAGAAAAGCCGCTCGGCCAGCTGATGAAGCAAGTAAGACTTCAAGTCGTCTAGTCTTTGAGACGCCGTTCCATGAGACTTGAAGCGTATTGCGAGTTTCGAAGAGTGCAGCGATTTCGCGAGCGCGCTTAAACGTGAAAAGCGGCGAACGCGCGAACCTTAGCCAATCTGCCGCCGCAACTCCCGACGCATTACCGCCCGCCTTGTTCAGTCGTGCCTCCGCGCGAGAGTAGTGCTCGTCGCGTGAATGGCCAGCAAGCTTCTGTAGCTTAGCTATTGCTTGCTTTGACAGCAGTTTTGGAAGTTTTGCAGGTAGTAAGCCCTTTTCAAGAAAGTCCTGCCGATAAAATCCCTTAAGCACCTTGTCGACGGTTGCAAGTGCCCAGTCTACATATTCAGGATTAGGATTTCGCTGACACTCTGCGATGACATCTTCGCCGAGCCATCCGATGAATCGATCTCGTGAGTCGAGTTGAACGGCGGCGCTACTTATCGCCCCGATGCCCATAATGGGATGGTTGGGAGCGGCTCCATCTCGCACCAGAAATAGCATGCTACGTCCAGGAACGCTTTCATATGGATTACTCCAGGTGTGACGAAAGTAGCGCCATATATCCTGTAGCTCTAAGCCTGTAATAGCGCAGGTCGGTGCAGAGTGAACGAATTGGATGTAAGGCCGCACTACATCGGCGAGCGTTTTACCTGATGAGCCAGACAGTGCGCCGGCTATCTCAAATTGTAGATGACGACCATCCCGCATTAACGAGAAGATTGAGTGGCGTCCGGTGCTCGTGAGCACGCCACGCTCCATACGCTCGATGAAGGCGCGCGTGGCAGGCTTCCTAAGTTGGGCATCCCTTGCAGCCTGATAACGCCGACGCTTGTGTACCCGAATTTCCTGATCATTGTCGGACGGACGATGGGCGACGATTCTAGCCTTCCTATTGGTCTTGATCAGCCAGCCCTGGTCAATCAGATCAGCAAAGACTGATGCTGATGCGATGAGGCCCAGCTTGTCTTTCGTCCCGAGCTTTTCCGCATTGGCAAGCAGGCGGCTTCGCGCACGGAGACGCTGAGACTTGACCTCAGCGAGATCGCGCCCGACCCTAGATAGATCAGTTACGAATTTCGCGAGAAGCCGTTTCGATGCAGCTGCCGTAACTGCTGTCGGTGTGATGTCAAGCGCGCCCAATCTTTCGTCTTTCGTCCTATGAACGCAGGAGAGCGTCGAAGACCTCACTCCACTCCTTGCGGAATTTAGCGAGCGTTTTGCGCTCGTCTTTACTGTTAAAAATCGCTTCGGCGCGAGTTGCAGCCAGAAGCATGAGATTTATCACGTGCGATGCTTTGGCGGAGTCCAACCCGTTCTGACCAACAAGCGGTTCATAAAATTTTCTGAAGAAAAGATGATTTGAATTTAGAACCGCGATGAGAACTCCGTCCGCTACTAGCGGTTTATAAAATGGCCCGCTTTCTTGCTCATCCTGGACCAAAAGATATTGTGTTTGCGGATTGTTCTGCGTTAGCGCGTCTCTGACTCTTACGTGTCGATCTGCAAGATCAGAAAGCGCCTTTGTGTCTACGCCTTGTCTCTTCATCGTTTTCGGAATAGGGCGAAGTCGGTCGTGACGCTTGGTAGCGAGCTGTTCTGCTTCGACGCCGGTCTTTTCAGTCTTTAAGTTCAGATGCTTTTGCCGAACTCGTGAATTGAGTGCCTTCGCCGTGTCTTCGATGATCGCCTGGAGTGCTTCACTCAGATAGTCCTTCGGACGTATCTGCTGTTTTGTATGTGTGATACCAAATGCGTCGTCGAGGTCGGGGTTGAATCTTATTTCGCACCGCCACCAATCGTCGTAGTTTTCGCGCCGCTTCGCTCCCATGAAAAACCAGCCGAAATCGACCTCGCGTTTCCCGCGCACAATTGAAACACCGGCACCGTTTGCGATGCCGCGGGAGCGCTTTTCGTCGTTGGATAGCTCGTGCCATTCCGCGACAGGAAGTTCGGTGAAGAGTATTTCGACCTGCCCCGGAGGGCACGATGGATTTTCCGAGTCGGTCGCAACTTCGACCGTGATGACTTCTTGAAATCTCTTGGCGCAACCATCCTCAAAGGAAGTCTGGAGGAAGATCGGATCGACAGGATCAACCGCTTTACCGTTTAGCGTGATCACGGTCCCGGCCCAGAGGAAGTGGCGGAAGATGCGTCCGAGGCCCGCATGCAGACGCTTTTCAATCGTGGAAATACGTCGGTTGTCGAGTCGGTCGCAACGGGTCCAGACCACGAGAGTGCCGGATTTCGTGCCCTTTACATAACTTGGAAGTGATTGACGCATCGGCTTTGGAATAGCCGAAAGCGTTTTGGAGACGATCTGATCAACATCAAGATAGCTGGCGATAGGAGCCTCGCCGTGCTGCCATGTAAATACGTCCACACGTCTAGCTTGGCTGAGCGATGCGTTCGGCAGCCCCATGCCAAATCTGCCCAATCCCTTGCGGCTGTTGAAACGAGTCGTTCCTCCGAACCGCAGAGCCTCGGTTAGCGTCTCGGCGTCCATTCCGGTGCCGTCGTCCAAAACGGCAACTTCAAAATCATCTGTCGTCGCTGATTTCCGGACATGGATGTCAATGCGCAGCGCCGACGCTTCCAGGGCGTTATCGACCAATTCGGCGATGGCGCTGACGGTGCCTTTGTAACCGGAGTCCCGTGTGGATTGGATGAACCGGTCCAGGGCGATGATTGAAGTTTCTGGCCCGGAGGCCGCGGTGTCGCCTCTCCGTATGGCAGTGACCTTTGACATCCCGTTTCCACTCCTCTAGCCGACCCCGCTTCGCCCTAATCGATAACGGAATTCGCGCCGTTCGTCAGCTCAAATCCGATCGCAGAGCCCCCAGCAGCCCCAAGTTTCAGTGGAGAGGCCTGTCAAATGCGGATAGCGCAGTCGTGACGGCGGTCCCGGACATCAACGTGGGCAGGATATGGGTGGTTGCAGGTGTCCTTTGCGAGGCCCAGAGCGACCTCGCCGGGCAGGACCCGGCTGCCCCCTTGGAGGCCGTCGTTGCACGGACACGCTCTGGGCGGAAGTTTTTTCACCTGTCGGGCGCTCATCTTGCAAAAATCCTGGCCATATGTCATTGCCACCCACCCAGTGCTGCCAAGCGCAGCCAAGATACCTGGAGACTAAAATGACTGACCGTTTGCTCACCGAGGTTGAGCGCCAGCAGAAGTATTTGGCGCGGCTTCCCGAGAACTTCACCTTCCCCCTCTTCAATGCCAGGCAGGCGCTCGAATCGCAGCGCCGGAGCGGTTATCGCGACACGGCTTCCGCCGCTCGCGAGATCGTGGATAACGCGATCGAAGCCGGTGCAAAGCGCATCGACATTATCTTCGAGCGCCCGAAGCAGTTAAAGAAAAACCAGCGACAAGAATCGATCTCGTCGGTCGCCTTCATCGACAACGGCGCAGGCATGTTGCCTAAAATGGCGCGTTACGCGCTCAGTTGGGGTGCAGGAACACACTTCGACGAACCGGACTTCATCGGCAAATTCGGCTTTGGCCTTCCCAACGCTTCGATCAACCAAACGCGGTTGGTCGAGGTTTACACCAAGACCGCGGACGCATCGGTCATTTCGAAAGCCACGCTGGACATTCAAAAAGTTCAGCAGTTCGACGCGACTACGATCGCTGAGCCCGCGACAGCCGATCTGCCCGACTTCGTCCAGCGCCACCTCAAGGACAAGGGCCTCACCTTCGATCACGGCACCGTCGTCGTCTGGGTCAAGCCGGATCGATTGAGCCTTCGTAGCCCGGCAAACATGCGCGAGCACCTCGTGGACGATTTTGGGGTGACGTATCGCTATATGCTGCCGGACATCGAGTTATACGTGGAGCAGACCAAAGTCGAGGCGACGGACCCGCTCTTCCTCGATCCCAAGGCGCGACTTTTCTTGCCGCAGGATCATGGTGGCGCCGAAATGACGATCGAGCGGCATCTTGCCGTCAAGTATGTCCGTGACGACGAGACTGGCGCGTTGCACCTCCAGAAGATCGCCGACATCAGCGAACTCGATCCCAAGGACCCGAACCTGATCACTTCCGGCGTGATCCATATTCGGGTGAGCCGTTTTCCCAAGGGCTTCGCTGCCGAAGGGAAAGATGCCTCGCCGGAGGCGCGCAAGCGTCTCGACATCCGCAAGTCGCGCCGTGGCATGTCGTTCGTCCGCGCGAACCGAGAGATCGAAACGGTTGATGTGTTTCCGAAGTCAGCACGTGACGCAGCCCGCGGTCTCGGCGACTGGCCGATGCTCCAGACCTACGCCTATCACTGGGGCGTCGAGATTCGTTTCGACCCGAAGTTGGACGATGTCTTCGGCATCACCAACGACAAGCAGACCGTCCGACCAATCGAGGATTTCTGGCGAGTGCTTGTCGGCGACAAACTCGATGAAAGTCTCCAGGCGGAAAACAATTGGCAGCGGACCCACCGCCAAAAGGAGAAAAAGCCCGAAACCTCTAAAAGTCCGGAACCTTCAGCCGCGGAACGGGCAGCAGCAAGCGCAGATACCGCAGGGGGTAAGCGTCCCCGTGTGCCTGAACACGACAAGCCAGAAATCCGAGAAGACCTGGAAAAGGCGGCCAAGGCCCGCGTCGGCGTAACCGCCAAGGACATCGAGGAAGCCAAACAGGCTATCGAACATGAGGCGAAGCGTCGGCCCTATCAGATCGATTTCTTCGAGGATGCGCGCGCGCCTTTCTATGAACCTTCGTGGGTCAATGGTTCCAGTGTGACCGTGAAGATCAATCGCGCGCACCCGTTCTTCACGACCCTCTATGCTCGGCTGTTGCTGCCCGAGGCCGACAAGCAGGCTAAGGAGGCAGTCGATGTCCTTCTGATCGCGCTTGCTCGTGCTGAATTGACGGTCGATGACGAACAGGCAGCAACCTTCTATCAGGCTCAGCGTGAACGGGCCTGGAGCACGTTTCTCAATGACGCGCTGCGGGTGCTTGCGCAGACGTTGCAGCCCGACGACGAGGAAGCATCTGAGCCGATGAGGACGGCGGCAGAGTAACACTATCGGGCCGGGGCGGTGACGCCCCGGCCCGATGTCCGATAATAAAACCGGATATGAACGATTCCCAACGGCTCAAAAGTCCGACCGGCTGGCCATTGGTAAGTATGCGATAGGCAGAGCAGGCGCGGCCAAGAGCCGCCAAGCCCACCTGGGTCACTGCGATGTCCTTCCCCGCATGAAGGCAACGCAGTCACCACAGGAGAACTCTGCATGTCAGAACCCGACGACTCCACCTTGAATCAAACCCTTGCGTCCTTCTTGGACGGCGATACACGCGCGGGCGCCATCCTCTTCGCCAAGACCAAGAAGCCCATCCTGGCCGTCGTCCGAGCCCGCGTTCCCGATCTCCGCAACGACCACGACGACATCGTGAGCGAGGTCTTCGTGCTCATGATGGAATCATCCGCGCGCTTCGATCCGGCCCGCGGTTCGGCGCTCTCCTACATCAAGGCCGTCCTGGTGCCGGAGGCCATTCGCCGTGTGCGCGCCAAGTCGGCTCGCCCTGGCAGCAAGACCCGCCGCGCGGCGCCCAAGGTAGAGGTCACGCCGACCTTCCCGATGCTCGATCCGGCCCCCGAGCCGGAGAGCGTGCCGATCGCGGGCTACGGCTCTGCTGAGGCGATGGAGGCGGCTTGTGATGCCCATCTGATCTGGCTGCGTGCCCCGCCGCCGATCCGCTTGACGATCGTCGGCTTGATGGACGGCCAAAGTCTCATTGATATGGCTACAGAAATGAAAATCGACAGGTTCAAAGTCGCGCGCAGGATCAAGGCCCTGCGCCAGTTCGCCAACGCTGCCTGATAACAGCCGCCGGTCAGCGTCCAGAACTGGCCGGCGGTAATCATTTGGCCCAATTCAGCGATAGGGCGACGGGTCTCATGACCTCGACCGCCCTTATCGCCTCGACGATCATCGCCCTACAACTGATCTAGCTGCATTTATGGCCGCCACTCGGGCGGCAGCCCAAGGTTCTCCCGAGGCTGTCTCTGGACAAAGTCGTTGCGGGAGCAAAGGTGCATGGTCTGGCGGTCCCGGTTACAGGCCGCGTCGCAGGCCGGACGTGCTCATCAAATCGATTTGATCCTCGAACGAAAACTGAACATGGTGCTACCATTTTGCTACCCAACCCCGTAGCAGCGCACGACACAAGGGGAGATGTGACGGACGGCGGGTCTAAAATCCTCAAAGAACACAGGGTCGTGCAGAACAGGTCATCACAGCCCACATGGCTGCGACCGAATTTCGAGTGCGTTGCTTCTGCTCAACTGTTCGAGCGCGATTGACGTAACGCAATTCATGCGAACTGCCTGTCGCACCGACACCAACAATCGCGAACAGACCCGGAAGCGTGCTGCCAGCAATTTCTGCTTTTGGTTACCCCGGTGTTACCCTGAGCCAAAAATCCGCCATCGTGAAAATCACCTAAGTCCTTGATTTTATTTGGAGCGGGCGAAGGGATTCGAACCCTCGACCCCGACCTTGGCAAGGTCGTGCTCTACCACTGAGCTACACCCGCATCCGTAGGCCGGCGGCCAAGCGGCCGCCGTCGCGAAGCTATGCCAAAAGCGGACCGCCTTTGCAACCGACGCCTCGCCAGCGTCTCGAGCCGCGTCTAAATAGCGTGCCGCAAGGCGTCAGCCGGAAGCATCAAGGTGTCAGCCTCAAGCCGTCAGCCGCAAGCCATATCAGGCTCCAGCGCGTCTCCAACCGCCATCAGCATGCAGCGCGTCCC
This sequence comes from Alphaproteobacteria bacterium, assembly GCA_034669045.1. Lineage (GTDB taxonomy): Bacteria > Pseudomonadota > Alphaproteobacteria > Rhizobiales > Xanthobacteraceae > VAZQ01. The sequence goes on along the minus strand of JAXDOD010000129.1, from coordinate 9,667 downwards.
CACCCCAGCCCCCGACCTCCGGCCCCCCACCGCGGTCCGGGCGGTCCGGATCTGCCGCACCGCCGCGCACGGGCTGCGCGCCGCACCGCGTCCCGAACACGCGCGGCTTAAGGGGGCGCCGAGGGGACGGAGGCCGCGGCCCGGGAACATTGACGGATCGCATTGCAATCACCCCCTTGGACACCATTTAATTGGCACTATTGAGGTTTTGGCGCTCGCGGGCGGGCCCAAGAGGGCAGGATAGAGGGCAAGGATCATGACGTTGCAAGATGCCGGGATGGCAACCGCGGCCGCCAACGGCGCGGTCAAGGACACCACCACGCAGACCTTCCTCAAGGACGTGATCGAGGAATCCAAGCGCCAGCCGGTGCTGGTCGACTTCTGGGCCGAATGGTGCGGGCCCTGCAAGCAGCTCACCCCGGTGCTGGAAAAGGTCGTCAAGGCCGCCAAGGGCAAGGTCAAGCTGGTCAAGATGGACATCGACAAGCACCCGCAGATTCCGGGGCAGCTCGGCATCCAATCGATCCCGGCGGTGTTCGCCTTCGTCAACGGCCAGCCGGTCGACGGCTTCATGGGCAACCTGCCGGAGAGCCAGGTGGTGGCGTTCCTGGAGCGGGTGACCAAGGGCAAGATCGGCGGCGAGGAACAGGATCATCTCAAGGCCGCCGATGCCGCGCTCGCCGCCGGCGACGCCACCGGCGCGGCCGACCTCTACGCCCAGGTTCTGGCGCAGGACGGCGGCAACCTGGCGGCGCTCGCCGGCCTGACCCGCGCCTATGTGAAGGCCGGCGCCATCGAGCAGGCCAAGCAGACGCTCGCCCTGGTGCCGGAGGCCAAGCGCAACGACAGCGCGGTGGTGGCCGCGCGCGCCGCGCTCGAAGTCGCCGAGCAGGCGCAGTCGGTCGGCCCGGTCGCCGAGCTCGAGCAAAAGCTCGCCGCCGATCCGCTCGACCACCAGGCGCGCTTCGATCTTGCGGTCGCGCTCAACAGCAAGGGCAAGCGCCAGGACGCGGTCGATCATCTGATCGCGATCGTGCGGCGCGACCGCAAATGGAACGACGACGGCGCCCGCAAGCAGCTCGTCCAGTTCTTCGAGGCCTGGGGCCCGACCGACGAGGCGACGGTCGATGGGCGCAAGCGGCTGTCGTCGATCTTGTTTTCGTAGCTGCCGCGGAATAAACGCCGCAACGATGCGCGGACTTTCCCGGCCTCATGCCCGGAAGCCCGCCGTCGCCCCGAAGCGCGCAGGCGGGCGTTCTCGAAGCGCCGCCAGCCGGGTTGACCTTCGCGCCTCCTCGGGATGAGGCGGAGCGTGGTCCGCGCCTGGCGAAGTTGGAGTGCAGCGATGCCGTCGAATGTGGCCTACCATAGTCCGGCCGATCTCCCCGGCGTGATCCCGGTGTTTCCGCTCGCGGGCGCGCTGCTGCTGCCGCGCGGGCAGTTGCCGCTCAACATTTTCGAGCCGCGCTATCTCGCGATGATCGACGACGCGCTGCGCACCGGACACCGGCTGATCGGCATGATCCAGCCCGACCCCGGGCATCCGGGGCCGGAGGAAAGGCCCAATCTCTACAAGGTCGGCTGCGTCGGGCGCATCACCCAGATCGCCGAGACCGGCGACGGCCGCTACACGCTCCAGCTCACCGGCATCGCGCGGTTCCGCATCGAGGACGAGCTCGCGCTGCCGACGCCCTACCGGCAATGCCGCGTCACTTACGTCCCCTTCATCGACGACTTCACCGCCCGCAAGGGCGAGGACGACGTCGACCGCAAGAGCCTCCTGCGCGCGCTTGCCGACTTCCTCAAGGCCAACGATCTCAAGGCCGACTGGGACGGCATCGAGAACGCGCCCAACGAGGCGCTGGTCAATGCGCTCGCCATGATGTCGCCCTACAGCGCCGCCGAGAAGCAGGCGCTGCTGGAGGCGCCCGACCTCAAGACCCGCGCCGAAATCCTGGTCGCGATGACCGAGATCGAGCTCGCCAAGACCAACACCGACGGCGAAACGCCGCTGCAATGAAGTCTAGCGCGACCGACTCCCCGTCCGCTCGTTCCCGCGCAAGCGGGAACCCAGCGCAAGAGATCAAGACGTCAGCGCAAGCTCCTCCTGGATTCCCGCTTGCGCGGGAATGAGCGGATAAGGTCGGTCAACTCGAACGGAATGCGCCCACGCGAAGGACGACCAGCGCTGACCGCGATCCGCCGCCACGCGCCGCTGCCGTGAGCGACACGATGCGTTCACCACGCAGCGAATAAGCCTTGAAATCACCGCATTGGCCTGTTACATGACCGCGTGTTGAGATCATCTTGGCCGCCTAGGCCGTTTACGGGTCGCGTGCACGAAATCCACGTCTTGGTTTTCGACCCGTCGCATCCAACAGCACCATCGACAACCCAGACCACGCGGGGTGTCATTTCCCCCGCGATCCGCGGCCGTTCGCCTCAATGGCGCCGGCCCGTTTCGCCACATGAAAGATTCCGCATTGACCGCTTTCCTCGACCTCGGCCTCTCTGAGCCGATCGCCCGCGCCCTCAAAGACGAGCAATACCTGATCCCGACGCCGATCCAGGCGCAGACCATCCCGCAAGTGCTCGCCGCGCGCGACGTTGTCGGCATCGCGCAGACCGGCACCGGCAAGACCGCCGCCTTCGCGCTGCCGATCCTCAATCACCTCTCCAAGAACCGCGTGCGGCCCGAGCGCCGCTGCTGCCGCGTTCTGGTCCTGAGCCCGACGCGCGAGCTCTCCGCCCAGATCGTCGACAGCTTCCGCACCTATGGCCGCTATCTGCGGCCCAGCGTCGCGCTCGCCATCGGCGGCGTGAACATCGGCCCGCAGAAGCGCGCGCTCGACCACGGCGTCGACGTCCTGGTGGCGACGCCGGGACGCCTGCTCGACCTGATGCAGAACCGCGCCATCCAGCTCGACCGCGTCGAAGTGTTCGTGCTCGACGAGGCCGACCGCATGCTCGACATGGGCTTCATCCACGACATCCGCAGGATCGTCGGCAAGCTGCCGGCGCAACGCCAGACCCTGTTCTTCTCGGCCACCATGCCGAAGGAGATCGTCGACCTCGCACACGGCATGTTGCGCGACCCGGTGCGCGTGTCGGTGACGCCGGCGGCCACCACGGTCGAGAAGGTCGAGCAGCGCATCATGCATGTCGACCGCGCCGGCAAGCCGGCGCTGCTCGCCGAGATCCTGCGCCAGGAGCCGATCGACCGCGTGCTGGTCTTCACCCGCACCAAGCACGGCGCCGACAAGGTGGTGCGCGCGCTCGCCAAGTCGGGACTCGCGGCCGAGGCCATCCACGGCAACAAGTCGCAGAACCAGCGCGAGCGCGTGCTCGCCGCCTTCCGCGCCGGCAAGCTGCGCACGCTGATCGCGACCGACATCGCGGCCCGCGGCATCGACGTCGACGGCATCAGCCACGTGGTCAACTACGACCTGCCGAACATCGCCGAAAGCTACGTGCACCGCATCGGCCGCACCGCGCGCGCCGGCGCCACCGGGGTCGCGATCTCGTTCTGCGACGGCGAGGAGCGCGCCTTCCTGCGCGACATCGAGAAGCTGATCCGCATGTCGATCCCGGCGACCGACCGGCGCACCGACCAGCGCCAGGAATTGCGCTCCGAGGATGCGAGCGCGCCGCCGCAGCAGCGCCGTGCGCGCCCGCAACAGCAGCGCGGCCGCCATCAGGGCCAGGGCCGCCCGTCGCAGCAGCCGCAGAACGGCAAGCCGCAACGCCATCATGGGCGGTCGCAGCAGCGTCATCACGAGCCGCGGGAGGTGCCTGTGGCCGCCACCGACGGCAGCATCGCGACGGTTGCATTCATGCAGCCGAAGCAGCAACATCGGCCTCATGCTGGCGCGCCCCGGCGGGCGCCGCGCTAACCGAACCGATCGACGACACGAGAACCGCAATGGCCAAGGAAGAACTGCTCGAATTCGAGGGCACGGTGACCGAGGTCCTGCCCGACGGAAACTACCGGGTGCTCCTGGAAAACGATCACCAGGTGCTCGCCTATATGTCCGGGAAGATGCGGAAATTCCGCATCCGCACCGGCGTCGGCGACAAGGTCGTGGTGGAGATGTCGCCCTACGACCTCGACCGCGGCCGGATCAACTTCCGGCACAAGGATGTCAACCGTCCGATGGGCTCTCCGCCGACACGGCGGCAGCAGAATTTCCGCCGGCGCTGAGCGCGCCATGTCCGCTTGCGGTCTCGGCACGGTCCGGCGCGCCGTTGCCCACCGCGGTGCGCGTTCATAAGATGGCAAGCCAGTCCCCGGAGTGCGCCATGACCACGAGCCCCGCCAGTCCCCCCGACCGCGCGAACGACACCGCCGATCGCAAGCTTCTGGAATCGCTCGTCTGCCCGCGCCGGCACACGCCGCTGGAATATGACGCCGAGAAGCAGGAGCTGATCTCGCGCGAGGAGAAGCTCGCCTTCCCGATCCGCGACGGCATTCCGATCATGCTGCGCGAGGAAGCGCGCAAGCTCGATTGACCCTCGCTCTTTCTGTCATTCCGGGCGCGGACCAAGTCCGCGAGCCCGGACTCCATGACCACGGCTCGTGAGACATCGCGCCGGCGATGCAAATCCCGGCCGTGACGGGTCATGGATTGCGGGTTCCTCGCTCCGCTCGGACCCGGAATGACGGCGGGACCATGCGGCCGCGGTATGTTAGCCTCGGATGACCGGTGCGGGGAGCGGACGATGCTCAGGATCTGGGGGCGCAACACCTCCATCAACGTGCAGAAGGTGATGTGGGCGGTGGGCGAGCTCGGCCTCACGCCCGAGCGCGTCGACGTCGGCGGAGCGTTCGGCAAGAACAACGAGCCGCCGTATCTGGCGATGAATCCCAACGGCCTGGTGCCGACGCTGGAAGAGGACGATTTCATCCTCTGGGAATCGAACGCGGTCGTGCGCTATCTGGCCGCGAAATACGGCGCCGGCACGCTGGAGCCCGCCGACCTGCGCCTGCGCGCGAGCGCCGGCCGCTGGATGGACTGGCAGCTCACCACCTGCGCGCCGGCGATCCACGGCCTGTTCTGGGGTCTCATCCGCACGCCGCCGGACCAGCGCGACCATGCCCACATCGCTGCCTCGCGTGAAAAAACCACCGCCGCGATGACGATCCTGGACGCGCAGCTCGGCCGCAGCGCCTTCGTTGCCGGCGAAACCTTCTCGATGGGCGACATCCCGGTCGGCCTGACCGCCTATCGTTTCACCAAGCTGGTGCCCGAGGGCGCCGGGCTCGGCAACGTCGAACGCTGGTACAAGGACCTCGAGCGGCGGCCGGCGTTCCAGCAGCACGTGCTGGCGATCCCGTTCGTGTGAGCGACTGCCATGCGCAAGCCGCCGCGTCGCGTGCCGGGCTGCATTCACCGCCGCGACGTTCTGCGCGCGCTCGGCGCCGCCTTGGGGACGGTGGCGGGCCAGCGGATCGTGACCGCGCAGGAGCCTTCGATGATCGACGAGCCCTGGTCGGCGGGCGGGCTCGCCGGCAGCTTCGCCCGGCCCGCGGCAGATCCGCCACGCGGTCCGGCGGCGCTCATCGTCGCAGGATCGGGACCCACGCCGCGCGACGGCGGCTTCGGCACCTACCGCCAGCTCGCGCAGGGGCTCGCCGCCGCCGGCATCCGCTCGCTGCGCTACGACAAGCGCGGCGTCGGAGAAAGCCGTGCCCTCGTCACCCGCGAGGACGACCTGGTGGTGCAGCACTTCGCCGACGACGTGGTGACGGCGGCGCGCGATCTCGCCGCCCGCCCCGACGTGTCGGCCGTGGTCCTGATCGGGCACAGCGAGGGCGCCTTGCTGGTCACGCTCGCCGCCGCCAAGCTCGTGGTTGCCGGCATCGTCCTCATGGCCGGTCCCGGCCGCCGTCTCGATGCCGTCCTGCGCGAGCAGCTTCTCGCCCTGCCGCTGCCGCCCGGCGAGGAGCACTTCCGCAAGGAGGCGTTCGACATCCTGGACCGGCTGGTGAAGGGCGAGCGCGTGCCCGACGCCGCTCCGGCGCTGGCGGCGCTGTTCCGGCCTTCGGTCCAGCCGTTCCTGATCTCGATGTTCGCCATCGACCCGGCCGGCGAATTCGCGCGGTCGGCCGCGCCGGCCCTGGTCGTGCAGGGTGCGAGCGACATCCAGGTCACCCGCGCGGACTTCGACGCCCTCGCCAAGGCGCGTCCCGACGCGCGGACGCTACTCCTTCCCGACACCAACCATGTCTTCAAGGCGGCGCCGGCGGACCTGTCGGATCGCGCCGCGCAGCTCAAGTCCTACGACCCCGACGCGCCGCTGGTGCCCGGGCTGGTGCCGGCGCTGGTCGCGTTCATCCGCTCGGCCGCACCCTGACCAGGGCCGGCGCCAGCGGCCGCAGCACGCGCCGGGCGTGGCCGCCGATCACAGCGCCTCGCCGCGCAGCAGCTTCGGCACCTCGCCCGACAGCCCGGCGGCCTCGCGGATAAACAGGTCCTTGAGCGGCGCCACGCGATCGACCAGGCCGAGCCCGAGGTCGCGCATGAGCCGCAGCACGTCCGACTGATTGGAGAACAGCCGGTTCAATCCATCGGTCGCCACCCCCATCGCCATGGTGTCGAAGCGGCGCCAGCGCTGGTAGCGCTCGAGCGCCGCCGCCGCGCCGGGATCGAGCCCGAGCCGCGCCGCATCGACGATGCACTCGGCGAGCGCGGCCACGTCCTTGAGCCCCATGTTGAGCCCCTGCCCGGCCACCGGATGGATCACGTGGGCGGCGTCGCCCAGGAGCGCGACCCGCTCGGCCACGAAGGCGCGCGCGACGTACAGGCCGAGCGGATAGGCGCGCCGCGCGCCGACCGCCTCGATCGTGCCGAGATGGCGGCCGAAGCGGCGCTCGAGCTCGGCGTGGAATTCGCGCTCCGGCAGCGCGACGATGCGCGCGGCCTCGTGCTTGTCCTCGGTCCACACGATCGAGGAGCGCCGCCCCTTGAGCGGCAGGATCGCAAACGGTCCCGCCGGCAGGAAATGCTCCTCGGCGCGGCCATCGTGCTCGCGCTCGTGCGCAACGGTGGTCGCGATGCTGGACTGGCTGTAGTCCCAGCCATGGATCGCGATGCCGGCGCGCCGGCGAATGCCGGAACGCGCGCCGTCGGCGGCGACCAGGAGCCGCGCCGCGATCTCGCCGTCCGTGAGCTGCGCCGTAACGCGATCGGCGTCCTGACTGAAATTCTCCACCGCCGCCGCCCGCAGCTCGATGCCGGCGGCCCTCGCCTTCTCCAGCAGCGCCGCGATCAGCGGCGGGTTCTCCACCATGTGGGCAAAGGGCTCGCCCGGTTCCACGTCGCCCCCGAAGGTGAGGAAGACCGGCCGCACCGCGTCGTCGAGGCGGCTGTCGGTGACGACCATGTCGAGGATCGGCTGCGCCTCCTGCGCGATCGCCTGCCAGACGCCGATGGTCTCGAACAGCCGCCGCGCCGCCGCCACGATGGCCGAGGCGCGCGCGTCGGTCGAGCTGCGCCCGAGCGCCGGATCGGCGACCACGATCTTGAACGCCGGGCCGAGCGCGTGCCGCAGCGCGATCGCCAGCGCGAGGCCGGCGAAACCCGCGCCGCCGATCAGGACGTCGACTTTGTCGCTGGTCTGTGGTTGCGCCATGCCGCGTTATCCCGCGGACAGCATGGCCGGACAAGGTGGCGGCACCTTGACTTGCAGGGCGCAGGCGCGAGTCTGTCGGCGCCCGCTTACCGCCGCGCGAGTCCCCCGCATGTCCACCGCGATCGACAACCTCCTCGCCATCCTCGACCTCGAGCCGCTCGAGATGAACCTGTTCCGCGGCCGCTCGCCGCAGGTCACCTGGCAGCGCGTGTTCGGCGGCCAGGTGATCGGGCAGGCCTTGGTCGCGGCCTGCCGCACGGTCGACGTCGCCGACCGCCCGCCGCATTCGCTGCACGCCTATTTCCTGCTCGCCGGCGATCCCAAGGTCCCGATCATCTACGAGGTCGAGCGCGTGCGCGACGGCAAGAGCTTCACCACCCGCCGCGTGGTGGCGATCCAGCACGGCCAGCCGATCTTCATCACCTCGGTGTCGTTCCATCGCAACGAGCCCGGCCTCGCGCACCAGGCCAAGATGCCCGACGTGCCCAAGCCCGAAGAGCTGCCGAGCGAGGCCGAGATCAAGGAGCGCGTGCTGCCGCTGATGCCCGATCCGGTACGACGTTACTATGAACGCGAACGACCGATCGAGCTGCGCCCGGTCGAATACGGCCGCTATCTCGGCCAGATCTACGAGGACGGCCGCTTCCATGTCTGGATCCGCGCCACCGGCAGGCTCCCCGACGAGCCGGCCATCCATCAGTGCGTGCTGGCCTATGCGTCCGACATGACGCTGCTCGATTCCGCGCTGATCCCGCACGGCCGCACCGTGTTCGAGAAGAGCATCATGGGCGCGAGCCTCGACCATGCGCTGTGGCTGCACCGCCCGTTCCGCGCCGACGACTGGCTGCTCTATGCCCAGGACAGCCCCAACCTCGCCGGCGCGCGCGGCTTTTCCCGTGGCCTGATCTTCGCCCGCGACGGCACGCTGGTGGCCTCGGTGGCGCAGGAAGGGCTGCTGCGCGAGCGGCGGGAGGAGCCTTAGGTCGCGTCGCGGTCGAAGCGCAGCGCGCAGGTCCGTAGGGCGCAATCGCTTGATTGCGCCGCCTCGACGTCGATCTCGGCCAGACGGCGCAATGCGCTTCCGCTTATTGCGCCCTACGTTTGCTACGGCGCCGGCATGACGATCGGTAGGGTGGGCAAAGCGCAGCGTGCCCACGCGTCTTTGATTTTGAGGCTGCACGAAAGCCGCGTGGGCACGGCGCGAAGAGGTGCGCCTTTGCCCACCCTACAGCCGCGCCGCTGCACTCGGCCCCAGAATACAAAAACCAAGTCCGTAGGGCGCAATCGCTTGATTGCGCCGCCTCGACGTCCATCTCGGACCGGACGGCGCAATGCGCTTCCGCTTATTGCGCCCTACGTCTGGGTGGCGGCGCGACGATAAGTCAGCGCCACTGTCCTGTTCTGCCCACAACATAAACGCCCCGCCTGCCCGCTCGGCAATTAATCGCTTAATTTTCCGCCGCGATGCCGGTATCGTGGTGCATCTGCCGCGCGCATGGCCCTGCCGGGTTGCGCCGGCCAGGGCGCAGAGTTTCCCCGCGGCTCGATCGGGCCGCCTACCGCGGGACCACCCATGAAATTGATCACCGCCATCATCAAGCCGTTCAAGCTCGACGACGTCCGCGACGCGCTGCTCGGCCTCGGCATCCAGGGCATGACCATCGCCGAGGTCAAAGGCTACGGCCGCCAGAAGGGCCACAAGGAAATCTATCGCGGCGCCGAATATGCCGTGAACTTCCTGCCCAAGGTGCGCGTCGACGTCGCGGTCGCCGACGACCAAGTGCAGAAGACCGTGGACGCGATCGCCGCAGCCGCCAAGACCGGCCAGATCGGCGACGGCAAGATTTTCGTCACCGCCATCGAATCCGCGGTCCGCATCCGGACCGGCGAGACCGACGCCGACGCGCTCTAGTGTGGCGGTTCAGAAGTCCGCATCATTCTTGCAGCGAGTCCGACATGCGGACTTCTGAACCAAAGCCACACTAGATCAATAAGTTGCTAGTGTCCTTCGATTCCGAAGTTCGCAAACGACGGT
>JAXDOD010000128.1:0-62457 GCA_034669045.1 Alphaproteobacteria bacterium | reverse complement strand
AGATAAAACTCCTTGTCGATGTCGGAGCCTTCCTCGATGTAGAGGCGGTTGACCTGCTTGCCCTGCGGGCCGGTCTGCACCGTCACCAGTGTCGCGCCGAGCATCTGCTTGGCGAAGTCCTTGACCTCGTCAGCCGATTTCGCGATGCGGACGCCGCCCTTTTCGCCTGCGGAAGCCTCCTTGAACTTGCCCTTGCCGCGGCCGCCGGCGTGGATCTGGCTTTTCACCACCCAGACCGGGCCACCCAGCTCTTTTGCGGCAACTTCGGCCAGCGCCGCATCGAGCACAGCAACGCCCTTCGAGATCGGCACGCCGAATTCATGCAGCAGCGCCTTGGCCTGATATTCATGGATGTTCATCTGGACGTTTCCCGAACCTTCATGCAGCGATTGACGCTAGTTTTACGGCTGGCATACCATATACCACGAGAACTGCAAGCCGCCCGGTGATTGGACTTTTGCTGTCGGCTGACGGCTAGGCGCGATCAGCGGCCGAGCAGGTCCGGGGCGATCTTCTTGCAGGCATCGACCAGACCCTGTACCGCGCCGACCGACTTGTCGAACGCCTCGCGGTCCTTGCCGGCAAGCTCGATCTCGACAATACGCTCGACACCCTTCGATCCGATCACAACCGGCACGCCGACATACATGTCCTTGACGCCGAACTCGCCGGAAAGATACGCCGCGCAGGGCAGCACCCGCTTCTTGTCGCGCAGATAGCTCTCCGCCATCGCAATCGCCGAGGCCGCCGGCGCATAGAATGCCGAACCGGTCTTCAAGAGGTTGACGATCTCGGCGCCGCCATTGCGGGTGCGGTCGACGATCTCATCAATGCGCGCCTGCGAGGTCCAGCCCATCTTGACCAGGTCGGGCAAGGGAATACCCGCCACCGTGGAATATTTCACCAGCGGCACCATGGTGTCGCCGTGGCCGCCAAGCACGAAGGCGGTGACGTCTTCCACCGAGACGTTGAACTCGTCGGCGAGGAAATAGCGGAAGCGCGAGGAGTCCAGCACGCCGGCCATGCCCACCACCTTCTTGTGCGGCATCCCGGAGGCTTTCTGCAGCGCCCACACCATGGCGTCGAGCGGGTTGGTGATGCAGATCACGAAGGCGTCGGGGGCGTATTTCTTGATGCCGGCGCCGACCTGCTCCATCACTTTCAGATTGATGCTCAAGAGATCGTCGCGGCTCATCCCCGGCTTGCGCGGCACGCCGGCGGTGACGATGCAGACCTTTGCGTTGTCCACTTCATCTTGACGAGGTCGGGAAGCGGAATGCCGGCAACCGTCGAATAGCGCGGCAGCGGCACCATGGTGTCACCATGGCCGCCGAGCACGAAGGCGGTGACGTCCTCGACCGAGACGTTGAACTCGTCGGCGAGGAAGTAGCGGAAGCGCGACGAGTCGAGCACGCCCGCCATGCCGACCACCATGTGCTTGGGCAGGCCGCAGGCCTTCTGCAGCGCCCACACCATGGCGTCGAGCGGGTTGGTGATGCAGATCACGAACGCGCCGGGGGCGTATTTCTTGATGCCGGAGCCGACCTGCTCCATCACCTTGAGGTTGATGCCGAGAAGATCGTCGCGGCTCATGCCCGGCTTGCGCGGCACGCCGGCGGTGACGATGCAGACGGTGGCGCCGTCGATCGCCTCGTAGGAATTGGTGCCGGTGAACTTGGCGTCGAAGCCGTCGACCGGCGAGGACTGGGCGAGGTCGAGCGACTTGCCCTGCGGGATGCCCTCGGCGATGTCGAACAGGACGACGTCGCCGAGCTCCTTGAGGCCGACGAGATGGGCGAGGGTGCCGCCGATCTGGCCGGCGCCGATCAATGCAATCTTGGGTCGCGCCATGTGGGGAAGAACCTCGGATGCGAGCGGCGAGAGGGGCGTCGGTCACGGCCGCTGCGGTGCGTCATAGACCCTTTCGGCCCTGCCGTTCAAGCCATGGCCGGGCCGAAGGCGCGAGCCGCTCCCCGCGGCAGGCGCGGCTCTCCGCCCGGGAGTTCGATGCGTGCCGCTGTTCATTGGCGGGGCTGGCCAAATAGTGCACGGTATTGGCCCGCCTGCGTCAGGCACCTGACTCCCAACCGAGGAAACCGACCATGTTCGCCTCCCGTCCCCTTGTTGCGCTTGCGGCCGCCATGCTGACCGCGGCCGTCACCGCGCCGGCCGTCGCCGCGCCGCGCACGTTCGTCGGGTCGACCGGCAGCGACGCCAACAACTGCTCGCGCGCCACGCCCTGCCGCACCTTTGGGGCGGCGCTCACAAAAACCGATCCGGGCGGCGAGCTCATCGTGCTCGACACCGCGGGATACGGGACGGTCACGATCACCCAATCGGTCTCGATCGTCGCCTCGGCGGGCATCTACGCGGGCGTCGCAGTGCCCGGCGGAAGCAACGGCATCACGATCAACGGACCCGGGATCATCGTTGGGCTGAAGGGCATCACGATCAATGGCCCGGGCGTCTACGGCGTCTACGTGCAGGATGGGTCGGCGCGCCTTGAAGACATGGTCATCAGCAACTTCGGCGGCACCGGCATCTATATGGCGAGTTCCGGTTCGCTCAGCGTCGTGGATACCGTCGTGCGCGACGCCGCCTACCATGGCATGTACATCGCGGGCGGAGGCGGCGTGAACCTCGTGCGCGTTCGCGTCGAAGACTGCGCCACCCAGTCCAGCACCTCGGGCATCTGGGTGGCGAGCGGCGAGGTCCTGATCAGCGAGTCCGTCATCTCGGGGAACGTCACCGGAGGCAACGGAGCCGGCATATATGCGCAAGGCTCGGCGGCGAAGGTCACGCTGGAGCGCTCGGTCGTCACGCGCAATGGATTCTACGGCGTCTACGTGGAGGCGGGCGCCAACCTCGTCGCCACCGGCAATACGGTGACGCGCAACAGCGCCGGCGTCGCGAACTCTTTGATCCCGGGCACCGTGCGGCTGATGGGCGACAACACCGTGCAGGAGAATGGCGGCGGCAACCTGCTCGGAACGATCACCCGCAGCGCGCGCGACTGAACGAACGCCCTGCTGCAGACCTCGGGCGGCGGCGCCGGCCTAGAGCACATCCAGTTTCCTTGAAACTGAACGTGCTCTAGGACTCTTGCGTTGGTCGCATTTTCGACGGAAAACCGGATTCCACTTTTCCTGAAAATGCTCTAGCGTCCTATTTCACCAGCGCGGCCGCCTTCTCGGCGACCGCCGCCGGCGTCGTGCGGTAGATGTCGCTCACCAGCTCGTCGATCTTCTCGCCCGTCACCGGCGTGATCTCGAATTTCGCCTTGTCGGCCTCGGCCAGGAAATCCTTGTCGGTCATGGTGTCCATGAACGCCTTGCGCAGCGCGGCGGCGCGATCCGCCGGAACGCCGGGCGGCGCCATGTAGGGCCGGCCCATCACCTGGCGGGCGAAGATGAGCTTGAACATCTGGCGCTGCTCGTCGGTCTTGGCCAGATCGGTGATCAGCGGGATGTGCGGCAGGTCCGGGTGCTTGGCGAGCGAGAACTGCATGAGCACGTGGACGATCTTCTGCTCGTACCAGCTCATGCGGGTGGCCTTGATGCTCGACCACGACCAGCCGCAGCGTCCGCTGACCTCGTTGCGCTCCATGGCGAAGCTCACGTCGTTGCCCCCCGGATAGCCGGTGATGATCTTGAACTTGGTGCCGAGCACGTTGTTGACGAATTTCGGGAACTGATAGGTGTCGTCGCCGGTCCCGGTCGAGCCGATGGCGAGCTCCCGGGTCAGCACGTCCTCCCATGTCGAGACGCCGGACGTATGCCAGGCGACGCAGACGCTCACCTCGTCGTTGGCGCTGCCGATCCAGGTGAACTTCGGCGCATCGAACTGCGCGGCCTTGTTGCCGAGCAGCGGATCGAACGCCATGCCGCGGCTGGTGGCGCCGATCGCGGTGCCGTCCTTGGGTGCCACGCTGTAGAGATAGTTGGCGAGCCGCTGGCTGCCGGCGCCTTCCATGTTGCGCGGCACCACCTGCGGGTTGCCCGGGATGTGCTTGCCCATGTGGCGCGAGATCATGCGCGCATAGAGGTCGTAGGCGCCGCCGGCGCTGTAGCCGATGTAGAAATCGACGGTCTTGCCCTTGTAGAACTCGGCGGGGCTTTGCGCGCCGGCGATCGACGCCGGCAGCAGGGCGAGCAGTGCCGCCGCGGTCGCGCGCGCGATACTTTTCCGGGCCATTGCCATGTTCATCGCAAGGTTCCTCGTACCGTTATTTCCACTGCATCGATTCTAGTGCATCGCGTGCCCGGCTTCGGCGCCAATCGGGCACCGGGCCGCGCGCCGGCATTGCGAGCCCAGCGCCGGCTTCCGGCGCCAGTGTAGCGGCCCCGGCCGGCCGCGGAAACCACCGTGCGGCGTCGGCCGGGTGGCGATTGCGCGCACCGCCGCAATCGCGCTATGACCAACCGACGCGCCGGTTTCGTCGCCTCCGGGCAGACAGGCAGCCGGCCCAGGCGAATCGTTCGGAGCGACCCGTTCGGAGCGACCCGTTTCAAGAGGAGCGCAAGATGACAGACGTGATCGACGCCCCGGGCATGGGCCACAACCAGCCCGACCCGCTCGAGATGGAGAAGAAGAACCAGAAGTGGGACCGCTGGGCCAAGAAGCGGACCTTCGTGCGGGCGCTCGAAGGCACCTACAGCCATCTCTACAAGACGCTGAAAGAGGAAAAGCGGGTCTACTCGGCCGGCGACGTGTCCTGGAAGGGCGGCCCGCAGATGTTCGGCAAGAGCGTGATCTCGCCGCAGGCGACCTCGATCATCCAGTCGATCGAGTCCCACATCGAGGCCTATGCGCCCAAGACCGGCGGCCAGAAGCACGGCCACCTCAACAGCGCGGTGTTCTACGTGCTCAAGGGCCACGGCTACGACATCCATGACGGCCGCAAGATTCCCTGGAAGGCCGGCGACGTGATGCTGGTCGAGAACGGCTGCGTGCACCAGCACTTCAACGACTCCGACAAGGAGGAGTGCATCCACCTCGTGTTCAAGGCCAAGCCGCTGTTCCTGTTCATGCACCTGCTGCTGCAGAAGATGGTGGAGTGGCCGCCGGACCTCGATCCGGAACTCGGGCCCTACTCGCCGCCCACCGACCTCTGACATTCACGCGTGAGGAGCGCAGCGCATGGCCGCGATCGAAGACAAGCAACAAGCCCTCTCGGGCAACAACACCTGCACCTGGCGGGCCGAGGAATTCATCAAGTCGATGGAGTTCCGCAAGGAATACGCCGCCCGCCCGAACGTCATCACGGCCGAGGAAATGCCGTGGGAGCGCTCGCCCGACGGCCTGATCAAGCACCTCATCCACCGCAACATGAACACGCCCGAGCTGTGCGTCGAGGCCTACATGTTGTTCCTCAAGGCGGGCGAGCGCTCGGGCAAGCACCGCCACATGTGGGAGGAGCTTGCCTTCGTGGTGGAAGGCGAAGGCTACGACCTGCACTGGGACATGATGTTCGACTGCCAGGACAAGTTCATCTGGGAGTGGGACGCTGAGCCCAAGAAGTTCGAGTGGAAGCAGGGCGACTACATCTATGTGCCGCCCTACACCAACCACCAGAGCTTCGCGACCACCGACGCCCGCATCATCGTGATGAGCAACCGCATCATCAAGGACATGGGATTCGACTGGCTCGACCAGCTCGAAAACGCGCCCGGATTCGAAAACGTCAAGGTCCCGGCCGCGTCATAGCTCCGTAGCGCCGTAGGGTGGGCAAAGGCGCGGTTTCGCGCCGTGCCCACGCGTGCATCGTGCAAGGCGTCAGAGCTGAAGACGCGTGGGCACGCTTCGCTTTGCCCACCCTACGGAGCTTGGTCGCGATCAATCGCGGCCCCAGCGCGCCGTGCGCGCGCCCGCACTTGCGGATCGGCCGCGGCGAACATATCCATTGCAAAAGCCTCGTTTTTTGCCGGCTCACGGAGGAACGTTCATGCGTGCGGACCGATTTCTTTGCTGCATTGCGATAGCAGCCGCTGCCCTGTTCCCCGCCGCCGTCGCCCACGCCCAGAGCCCGGCCGAGTTCTACAAGGGCAAGAACGTCGACATGCTGATCGGCTACAGCGTCGGCGGCGGCTACGACGTCTATGCCCGCCTGGTCGCCCGCCACATGGGCAAGCACATTCCGGGCAATCCCACCGTGACGCCGAAGAACATGGAGGGCGCCGGCTCGCTCCGCCTCGCCAACTGGCTCTACAACGTCGCCGCCAAGGACGGCACCGTGATGGGGACGATCGGCCGCGGTACCGGCTTCGATCCGCTGCTCGGCCACAAGCAGGCCCAGTTCGACGGCAACAAGTTCAACTGGATCGGCAGCGCCAACGACGAGGTCAGCGTCTGCGTGTCCTGGAACAAGCCCGGCAACGTCACGAAATTCGAGGAGCTCTACAGCAAGCCGCTCACCGTCGGCGGCACCGGCGCCGCCGCCGACACCGACCAGTTCCCGCGCATCCTCAACAACGTGCTCGGCACCAAGATGAAGATCGTGACCGGCTATCCCGGCGGCAACGACGTCAATCTGGCGCTCGAGCGGGGCGAGGTCGACGGCCGCTGCGGCTGGTCCTGGTCGAGCGTGGAATCGACGCGCGGCACCTGGGTGCGCGACAAGAAGATCAACATCCTGGTGCAGCTCGCGCTGCAGAAGCATCCCGAGCTGCCCGACGTGCCGCTGATCACCGAGCAGGCCAAGACCGAGGAGCAGAAGCAGATCCTGACGCTGATCTTCGCCCGCCAGGCGCTCGGCCGGCCCTACCTGGCGCCGCCCGGCATCCCGGCCGACCGCGTCGCGGCGCTGCGGCAGGCCTTCATGGATACCATGAAGGACAAGGACTTCCTGGCCGAGGCCGAGAAGGCGCAGCTCGAGATCACGCCGATCGACGGCGAGGGCCTGCAGAAGCTGGTCGAGCGGGTCTACGCCACGCCGCCGGCGATCGCGCAGAAGGCCGCCGAGGCGTTGAAGTAACGCCGACCGCCATGCCGCCGTAGGGTGGGCAGAGGCGCGCCTTCGCGCCGTGCCCACGCGGCTCTCGTGCAACTCGCAGTTGCCGGTGCGGCGAGCTCAGTGTGCTCCCTCCCCCCACCGCCCGTCGAAGACGGGCGTGAACGCCCTGACGCTGGGGGAGGGTTGGGGAGGGGTTCTGGACTCGATCTTTCCTCACCCCTCTCCCTGTCCCTCCCCCGCAAGGGGGGAGGGGACGTTGTGGCGCTACCGTTCGCATGGCCAAAGGCGCGCTTGCAGACCGATTGAGAGCAGATCGATTGAGAGATGTCGGCGCGGACGATCCCTTGCCGCGTCGCCGCGCCTACCGTGCCCCGCCAGCCCAGCACCAGCGCCGTCAGCGCCAGCGCCCCTTGACTCTCCGGCCGCTTCTTTCCACTCATCGCTGATACGACGGCACTCAGGGGAGAACGATGGACGCGAAAACGCAGAACTACACCGGCTGGCAATCCGACGTCATCGTCGACCTGATCAAGCGCTACGATTTCCCGTTCATCACCCTCAATCCGGGCGCGAGCTTCCGCGGCCTGCACGACTCCCTGGTCAACTACGGCGACAACAAGCCGCCGATGATCCTGTGCAACCACGAGGAGATCGCGGTCCAGATCGCGCACGGCTACGCCAAGGCGACCGGCAAGCCGGCGGCGGTGATCCTGCACGACTTGGTCGGCCTGCTGCACGCCTGCATGGCGATCTACTACGCCTATCTCGACCGCGTGCCGGTCTTCATCATGGGCGCCACCGGCCCGATGGACGAGGCCAAGCGCCGCCCGCACATCGACTGGACCCACACCGCGCTGGTGCAGGGCAACGCGGTGCGCGACTACACCAAATGGGACTACCAGCCGACCTCGATCCACGGCGTCCCGGAAAGCTTCGCGCGCGCCTATTCGGTGATGATGACCGAGCCGAAGGGCCCAATCTACATGTGCTACGACGCCGCGCTGCAGGAGGCGCCGAAGACCGAGGAGGTGCCGCTCCTGCCCGCCAGCGCGGTGCACGTGCCGGCGCCGATGGCGCCCGACGGCCGGGCGATCCAGGCGATCGCCGACAAGCTGCTCAAGGCCGACTACCCGATGCTGCTCGCCGAATATGTCGGACGCCGCGCCGGCGGCTTCGAGAACTTGGTGGAGCTCGCGGAGACGGCGGGCGCCGCGGTGTGGGACGTCAACAACGCGCTCAACTTCCCGAACAAGCATCCGCTCTGTCTCAGCATGGACAAGGAGTCGTTCCGCAAGACCGACCTCGTCGTCGGGCTCGACCTCAAGGACTGGGAAAAGCAGATCACCGCGCTCAACAGCACCAACCGCACGCTGGAGCGGCTCACGCCCGACCACTGCGACTACGTCGAGATCGGCTTTGCCGAGCTCGGCATCAGCAAATGGGCGATGGACTATTGCCGCATGCAGCCGTGCTCGGTGCGCGCGATCGGCGACACCAGCATCGCGCTGCCCGAGCTCACCCGCATCTGCAAGGAGCGCATCGCCGGCGACCCGGCCCTGAAGCGGCGCATCGAGGAGCGCAAGGTCGCGATCGGCAAGCGCCATGACGACGTCTGGGCCAAGTGGCAGGAGGCCGCGAAGAAGAACTGGGACGCCTCGCCCATTACCTTCCAGCGTCTTGCCATGGAAGTGTGGGAGGTCATCAAGAACGAGGACTGGGTGCTCACCGCCAACACCCTCAAGCAGGAGGTGCGCAAGCTCTGGGACTTCGACAAGCCCTACCGGCATCCGGGCGTCGAGCTCGGCACCTCGACGCAGATCGGAATCTCACTCGGCGTCGCGATGGCCTGCAAGGAGAAGGGCCGGCTCGCGGTCGACATCAATCCGGACGGCGACCTGATGTTCGACGCCGGCGCGCTCTGGGTGGCGGCCAAATACAAGATCCCGATGCTGGTCGTGATGCACAACAACCGCGCCTATTACAACGACTGGGAGCACCAGATCCGCATGGCGCGGCTGCGCGGCACCGACGAAGCCAAGGCCCATATCGGCATGGACCTGTTCGGGCCGGAGCCCGATTTCGGCGCACTGGCGCGCGCCATGGGCTGCTACGGCGAAGGCCCGATCGACAAGCCTGCCGACATCCGTCCGGCGCTCGAACGCGCGCTCGCCGAGGTGAAGAAGGGCCGGCTGGCGCTGGTGGATACGATCACCCAGCACCGGTGACGCGGACGCCCGGAGCGCTCACATCCAATGGCGCGCCAGCGCGAGGCCGGCGAACAGCCCGCCGATCGCCAGCGCCACCGAGGCGCAAACGTAGAGCGCCGCGAGGCCGAGCGCGCCGCGCTCGTAGAGCAATGCCGCGTCGAGCGAGAATGCCGAGAAGGTGGTGTAGCCGCCGAGGATGCCGGTGGTCAGGAACAACTGCCAGTGCTGCGGGAAACCGCCGCGGAACGCAAAGTAGCCGGCCAGCAGCCCCATGAGGAGCGAGCCCGAGATGTTCTCGATCAGGGTCGCATAGGGGAACATCGTGCCCAGCAGTTGCGCGATGCCCCGGTTGACGCCGTGGCGCAGCGCCGCGCCGAGCCCGCCGCCCAGAAAGACAATCAGATAGGTCATGTCGGCTTGCCCTCTCATCATCGTCGCGGGCAACAAAAAACCGCCCCAGGGCGGTTGCGGGACGCACTGCTACCGCCGTTTTCTTGCGGGTCGGAGTCATCAGCCGTCTGCGGGCGGCCGCGGCGGGACTCCCTCCCTGCGCGGTTCACGCTAAAGCATTTTCAGGAAAAGTGGAATCCGGTTCCGTCCGAAATACGGCCAACGCAAAAAGCCGCTGCCGGAGCCGTCGGCGCGATGGCATCGCATTCATGCGGCTTTTCCGCTTGAACCGCCGCATGGCAAGGCTCAGGATGCAGCGGCAATCACGGGCAGGGCGCACTCGCATTCATGGCCGAACGTCGCCGGATCAGATCGTTCGAATGGTCGACGGCGATCATTGGGACGCTCTCGCTCGTCGCCGGCGCCATCGTCTACTTCCGTGACGGCGCCGCCAAGTTCGCCGCCATCTTCACCAACGACCTGGAACTGTTCGCCGGCATGCTGCCCAAGATGGGGGCCGGCTGCCTGATCGCGGCCTTCGTCACCCGCCTCCTTCCCAAGGAGGTCGTCGCCCGCGTGGTCGGCGGCGAATCCGGCCTCCTGGGAATCCTCATCGCCATGGGCATGGGCGCGGTGCTGCCGGGCGGGCCGCTCACGATCTATCCGGTCGCCGGCGCCTTCCTGGTGCTCGGCGCCGACGCCGGCACGGCGGTGGCCTTCATCACCGCCTGGAACCTGCTCGGCTACAACCGCGCGCTGATCTGGGAACTGCCGTTCTTCGGACCCGAGTTCGTCGGCTGGCGCATCATGCTCGCGCTGCCGCTGCCGATCCTGGCCGGATTCATGGCGCGTATCGCCGCGCGCGCCGTCGCCGCCCGCTGGGGAGGCGACTGATGGACGGGACCCACATCATCGGCTTTGCCATCGGTTTCCTGCTGTGGGGCCTGGTCGCCGCGCTCGCGCTCACGGCGGCGGTGCGCAGCAAGGCGCTGTTCCGCGAAGGCATGTGGGAAGGCGGCCACGATTTCATCATCCTGATCCCGCGCGTGCTGATCGGCGTGGTCGGCTCCGGCTACATCGCGGCGGTGATGCCGCAGGCGCTGATCGCCACCTGGATCGGCCCAAGCTCCGGCTTCGCCGGCATCCTGATCGCGACGCTGTGCGGCGCCGCGACGCCCGGCGGCGCGGTGGTCGGGTTCTCGGTCGGCGCGGCCGCGCTCAAGAGCGGCGCCGGCACCGCGCAGGTGATCGCCTACACGACCGCCTGGTCGCTCTACACCATCCAGCGGCTGTTCAACTGGGAGATCCACATGATGCCGCCGCGCGTGGTGTGGCTGCGTGCGGCGGTCTCGGCGCCGCTGCCGATCCTGGCCGGGGTCGCCGCGATGCTGATCGGCAAGCCTTGAGCGAGAAGCGGTCTTGCCATCGGGAGCACCGTCGGCCCGCGACTCAATGCATGGCCGCCGCCGCTCGCGGCATGATCGCGCCGCGGTGGCGGATCACCTGGCCGGCGAGGCGGTGCGCCGCCGCAGCGGCCGCGCTCGGCGCGGCGCCGGTGAGCCGCGCCGCGATATAGCCGGCGTTGAAGCTGTCGCCCGCCGCCATGGTGTCGACCGGGACGACCACCTCCGGCACCGGGATGAACTGGCGCTGGCCGCCGGCCGCGACCAGCGCACTGTTGGGCCCGTTCTTCACGATGATCTCGCCGACCCCGAAGGCCTGCAGCCGCTCGACGGTCGCTTCCGGGCTCGGATCGCCCCACAGCACGGCCTCGTCGTCGTAGGTCGGCAGCGCGATGTCGACGCGCTTGAGCGCCTCCATGAACACCGTGCGCGTGCGGGTGAGGTCGCCCTTCCAGGCGCGCGGACGGAAATTGCCGTCGAAGGCGACCTTGGCGCCGTTCTGCCGCGCGGTCTCGACGATGGCGAGGAACCGGCCGAGCCCGTTGTTGGTGTAGAGCGACAGCGTGATGCCGGAAAAATAAATGAGCTTCGCCTTGATCAGGCGCTCCGCCACGCGCGCCCAGTCCGGCAGCTCGAACAGGTCGCGCGCCGGCGAGGCCTCGCGCCAATAGTGATGGTTGCGCTCGCCGGCTTTGGCGGTGTCGATCATGTAGAGGCCGGGCAGCCGCCCCGCCGCGCGCAGCACCAGTTCGGTCGCCACGCCCTCGGCCGCGGCCACCGCAAGGATGCGGTCGGAATAGGGATCGTCGCCAAGCGCGCTCGCAAAGGCGACATCGATGCCGGCGCGCGCGAGATAGACTGCGGTATTAAAGGTGTCGCCGCCGTAATTGACGGCGAACGGCCCCTCGCCGGCGCGCGACAGTTCGATCAGAACTTCGCCCACGGCGACGACACGGGGCTTCGGCTCGCTCATGATCTCCATCCGCGCCGTCGATCGGATACCGGATCGACAGAGCATAGGCCGGAGACCTTGGCAATTGAGCTCGCCGCCGGTTCCCGCGGCCGCCGCGCACGGCAGGGCGAACTGGAATTGCCCGGTCGGCAATGTTATATTGTAACAAAAGGCCCTGGCGTCCCTGCCCGGGCATTGCGATCGACAGGCTGCCATGCCCCCGCGCGTCCACGGTCACCAGCACCACCATCCGGGTCACCGGCACCCGCCGGCCGCGGTCGCCCCCTCGATCCTGCGCATGGGAGCGGGGCAGCGGCTGCTGGTCGCGGCCGCGGCGATCGCGTTGATCTGGGGCGCGGTGATCTGGGCCATGGTTGACCGGACATGACCGCGGCGTTGCAGTTCCGCAATCTCACCCTCGGCTACGACCGCCACCCCGCGGTGCATCACCTCGACGGCGCGATCGAGACCGGCGCGCTGATGGCGGTGGTCGGACCGAACGGGGCCGGCAAGTCGACCCTGTTCAAGGGCATCGTCGGCGTCATCAAGCCGCTGTCCGGGCGCATCGAGCGCGACGGCGTCGCGGCGCGCGACATCGCCTACCTGCCGCAGGCCGCCGAGATCGACCGCAGCTTCCCGATCAACGTCTACGATATGGTGGCCATGGGACTGTGGCGGCGCACCGGCCTGTTCGGCGGCGTCGACCGCCACGCGCGTTCGAGCGTGGAGCAGGCGATCGCCGCCGTCGGCCTCACCGGCTTCGAGGATCGCGCCATCGCGACGCTCTCGGGCGGCCAGATGCAGCGCATGCTGTTCGCGCGCCTCCTGTTGCAGGATGCGCGCGTGATCGTGCTCGACGAGCCGTTCAACGCGGTCGATGCCAAGACCTCGGCCGACCTGTTCGATCTCGTGCGGCGCTGGCACGGCGAGCAGCGCACGGTGCTGGCTGCGTTGCACGACTTCGATTTCGTGCGCGCGAATTTCCCCGAGACGCTCCTGCTCGCGCGCGCGCCGGTCGCCTGGGGGCGGACCAAGGACGTGATGACGCCGGACAACCTGCTGACGGCGCGGCGCATGTGCGAGGCGTTCGACGAGCACGCGACCGTATGCGCGGAGCCGGAGGCGGTGGCGTGAGCATCCTCAACGGCGTCGAGTTGCGATGGCTAGAGCCACGCGGTTCCCTCTCCCCGAGTTCGCCGCAGCGTCAGCGGCTCCAAGGCCGCCGGCCACGATGATGTACGACCTCCTCGTCGCTCCCTTCGCCGACTTCGAGTTCATGCGCCGGGCGCTGGCGGGCACCATCGCGCTGGCGCTCGGCGCCGGCCCGATCGGCGTGTTCCTGATGCTGCGGCGGATGAGCCTCGTCGGCGATGCCATGGCGCATGCGATCCTGCCGGGCGCGGCGCTCGGCTTCCTGGTGTCCGGCCTCAACCTGTTCGCCATGACGGCGGGCGGCCTGATCGCCGGCTGCGTCGTCGCGCTGCTCACCGGGCTGGTCGCGCGCTGGACCGAGCTGAAGGAGGACGCCGCGCTGGCGACCTTCTATCTGCTGTCGCTCGCGCTCGGCGTCACCATCGTGTCGGTCAAGGGCACCAATATCGACCTTCTGCACGTGCTGTTCGGCTCGGTGCTGGCGCTCGACAATCAGACCCTGCTGCTGATCGCCGGCAACGCCACCGTCACTTTGATCGTGCTTGCCTTGATCTACCGGCCGCTGGTGATCGAGTGCGTCGATCCGGGCTTCCTGCGCTCGGTCAGCCGCGCCGGCGCGCCGGCGCATCTCGCCTTCCTGTTCCTGGTCGTGGTCAATCTCGTCTCCGGCTTCCATGCGCTCGGCACGCTGCTGGCGGTCGGCATCATGATGCTGCCGGCCGCGATCGGGCGCTTCTGGTCGCGCGACGTCACGCGCATGATCCTGGTCGCGACTGCAAGCGGCGTGGTGTCGGGCTATGCCGGCCTGCTGATCTCGTTCCATAGCGGCGTGCCGTCGGGACCGGCCGTGATCCTGGTCGCGGGCGTGCTCTATGTCGTGTCGGTGCTGTTCGGCCAGGTCGGCGGGCTGGTCCGGCAGGTGCTGCCGCGGCGACATCTGGAGGCCTGAACCATGATCACGCGCCGGCATGCACTCTTGTTCGCTGCGACGATGGCGATGCTTGCACTCGCGACCCCCGCGCCGGCGCAACCGAAGCTCAAGGTGCTGGCGACCTTCTCGATCCTCGGCGATTTCGTCAGGAACGCCGGCGGTGACCGGGTCGAGATGACGACGCTCGTCGGCCCCAGCAGCGACGCGCACGTCTACGCGCCGTCGCCCGCCGACGCGAAAAAGGTGGCGGACGCCAAGGTGGTGATCGTGAACGGCCTCGGCTTCGAGGGCTGGATGGGCCGGCTGGTCAGCGCATCCGGGAGCAAGGCGCCGGTCGTCGTCGCCACCAAGGGCATCGCGGCGCGCAAGATCGAAGACGGTCACGGCCACGGCGACGCCGATCCGCATGCCTGGCAGGCGGTGGCGAACGCGAAAATCTACGTCGGCAACATTCGCGACGCCCTGATCGCCGCCGATCCCGCCGGCAAGGCCGCCTATGAGGCCAATGCCGCGGCCTATCTCGCCAAGCTCGACGCACTCGATGCCGAGGTGAAGGCCGCGGTCGCCGCCATCCCGGCCGAGCGGCGCAAGGTCATCAGCACGCACGACGCCTTCGGCTATTTCCAGCAGGCCTACGGCATCGAATTCATCGCGCCGCAGGGCGTATCGACCGAATCGGAAGCGTCCGCCCGCGGCGTCGCGCGCATCGTCGCGCAGATCAGGCGGCAGAAGATACCGGCGGTGTTCCTGGAGAACGTGACCAACCCGCGGCTCATGGAACTGATCGCGAAGGAGTCCGGCGCCCGCGTCGGCGGCAAGCTCTATTCCGACGCGCTCACCGACGCGGGCG
This sequence comes from Alphaproteobacteria bacterium, assembly GCA_034669045.1. Lineage (GTDB taxonomy): Bacteria > Pseudomonadota > Alphaproteobacteria > Rhizobiales > Xanthobacteraceae > VAZQ01. Next base: position 47,620 of record JAXDOD010000128.1, on the reverse strand, counting down.
GCGAAGCCCCCGGCTACATCGAGATGATGCGCCACAACGCCAGGCAGATTGCCGCAGCCTTGCAAGGCTAGCGCCGGTCCGGCTCATGTTGGCTGGTCCACCGTCCGCTCGTCCCCGCGAAAGCGGGGACCCAGGTCAAGAGATCGATTAATCGGAGCCGGCGATTCCTGGATTCCCGCTTGCGCGGGAACGAGCGGGTGAGGTCGTGGGCCAACCCAAACGGGATGCACGCTATAGCGCCCCTGGAGGCGGCGCGCTTCACTCCGGCGCGTCGATCTTCACCGCGGTGGTGATGGTCTTCCAGGCAGCGATCTCGCCCGCCAGCCAGGTCTTCGCCTCGTCCACCGACTGCGAGGGAACGATGTTGAAGTTCTGCCGCAGGAGTGCCTCCTTGGCCGGGCCCGCCTGCATCGCATCGACGGCGGCCTTGTGCAGGGTCTCGAGCACCGCCTTGGGCGTGGCCGCGGGCGCGAACATCGCATTCCAGGCGATGGTGCCGACGCCCGGGAAGCCGACCTCCTGCATGGTCGGCACATCGGGATAGTCCGCCAGCCGCTGGTGGTTGACGACCGCGATCGGCTTGATCTTGCCGGCGCGCACCTGCGCGGCGGTCGAGGCGACGTTGAGGAAGGCCGCCTGCGTGTCGCCGGTGAGCATGTCACCGATGACGCCGGCGGCGCCGGCCTTGTTGTGGATGGCGATCATGTCGAGGTCGCCCGCGCGCTTGCCCCAATAGGCCATGTCGTAGTGCGGATAGCTGCCCGCGCCGACGGTGCCGTAGCGCAGCTTGCCGGGATTCTTCTTGGCGTAGTCGATCAGCTCCTTGACATCCTTGACCGAAAAATTCGTGGTCGTGACCACGAGGAACGCCGGCACGTCGATCAGGTTCGTTACCGGCACGACGTCGCGATCGTATTTGATCTTCATGCGGTCGGGTACGATCACCGGCGTGATCGCGTTGGTCGAGACATTGCCGACCTGCAGGGTATAGCCGTCCGGCCGCGCCCGCACCATTTCCTCGATGGCGAGGATGCCGAAGGCGCCCGGCTTGTTCTCCACCACGAATGTCTGTCCGAGCTGGTGGCGCATCTGCTCGGCGACGATGCGCGCGGCGATGTCGGTCGCCCCGCCCGGTCCATAGGGCACGAGCATCCGCACCGGCTTCGACGGGAATTTGTCCTGCGCGACGGCGGGTCCGAACGCCAGCACGCCCGCCGCCACGAGCACCGTCACCATCCTATGTCTCATGGCGTCCTCTCTTGCTCAATCTGCATGCGCGGGGACGAATCGACGGGGCGATCCTCATGTTGCGGCCGCGGCCACGGCATCTGGAACCCGCGCCGATGGTAGTGGGGCCGCGGCACTCGCGCCAGAGCCGCCGGGTCGCAGCCTGTGGCGTTGCGGAGGCGGCCACGGCAGGCGGTTAACGTCGCGTTCAGGCAAATTGTCCATCGTTCCGCCATTGTCGTGCCGCACTGTCCGCTCGCTGTTCGGGGGTTCCAGACGGATGCCGTTTGTCGTGTTGCTCGCGCGTTCCGCCGCCGTCCTGGCACTCGCGTGGCTCGCCGCCTGCGCGGCGGACCGTGAACCCCCCGCCGGCGATCCGAGTTTCTATCTGAGCATGGCCTCGGCCGGCGCCGAGCTCGACGCCGCGACCGCGGCCTCGATGATCTCCGGATATCGGGCGAACAACGGTCTCAGCGCCGTCACGGTCGACCCGCAACTGATGAAGCTCGCCGAGGCGCAGGCGCGCGCCATGGCGGCGCGCGACAAGCTCGATCACAACGTCATCCGCGATTTCTCCGGACGCCTGAAGTCGTCCGGCTACGACGCAAGACTGGCGGCCGAGAACATCGGCGCCGGCTACCACACGCTCGCCGAGGCCTTCTCCGGCTGGCGCGATTCCCCGCCGCACCGCAAGAACATGCTGCTCCCGGGCGCAAGCCAGATTGGCATCGCCGCGGTCTATTCACCGCGCTCGAAGTACAAGGTGTTCTGGGCGCTGATCCTCGCCGCCCCGGATCAGCGGCGAGGATAGGCTTGCAATCGTGCGAACGTCTGCGTGCCCGCTTCGCGCGGACGAGCGGAAGACTCTGCTAGCCCGATTGCATTGAGCTCTGTCGCATCTCGATTCCGCGATGGTCTCCCACCACGGGCATATTCAGGACGTCGCGGCTCTTATTCATCTGCAGGGCGAGACTTGCCATGCTCAGGCAGACCGACGCTGCCATTGCGATGGCGAACAGCGTGACCCACATCGCGCGCGCCTCGGGCGAGATCAGTGCAGGGATTGTCCGTGGTCGTCGTTCGAGTGGCGCTGACCCTTGCGCCCGAATACGCCCGGAATCCTGTTCTCAAGCACGCGCCGGTAGTGCGGCCGTGGCCGGTAGTGGCTCTCGGCCTGCCGGTCGAGCATGCTCAGCGCGTCCATGATGTCGTCGAAGCGGACCGGTCGCCTTCCCGGCGGTTGCCGAAGCGCCGGCACGGCCTCCACCGCGCAGGCGTTCGACGCCCAGGAGGCGAGAATCGCGCGCTTCTCCGTCAGTGTGAGATCGGGATCGTTGACGACATCCGAGGGATGCGCAAAGGCGCTCGCCGGATGCAGGAGCTCGTCGAGGTCGAGGCTCGAGTTCTGTTCGGTCGGCAATCGGTCGGTCTTGCGTTGCATGGGTTCCTCCATCGGTCCACGTCACGCCAGCTTGATCTGGCTGGCCTTGCTGTTGTCGTCGCTCGCGGGCGTCGCCCGCCGCGGTCGTCCGGCGGCCGACGATTTAGGCAATCGTTTTGGCGGTTTCAAGAGGCGCCAAGCGCGCCGGCGACGTTCGTATAAATATTTGATTTTGCATGTGTTTTTGTTTCGGAGCCGAGCCGCGATCGCCGGGATTTCCGCCTGCGCGAAATGAGCCGACGGCAAGTTGGATGGACGCGATTGGCTGCTACCGCTGCAGCAGGTCGCGCAGGCTTTTGGCGGCCGTGATCGCGCGCCGCCGCATGGTTTCAAGCGCGCAGGCAAAAGCAAACGCCACCGCGCCGCCGGCGCCCACCTGCACCAGCCGGTCGGCGAGAGATAGCCGCTCGCGCCAGACCCGGTCGATCATCGGGTGGTCCGGCGCGGCGCAGGAATCCGTGCGCGCGACGCCTGGCTCTGCAAGCAGCGCCTCCGTGACGTAGAGCAGGAGCTGCACGCCCGGCGACGAGCGCGCGAAGCGCTCGTCATGGGCGATCTTCCAGCACCAGGCGGTGTCCCCGCTGCGCAGCACGATCATCGCTGCGATGGCGCGCGCGTCGAGGAAAAGCCGCGCGATGCGCGCCTTGCCTTCGCCGGCAAGGTGCGGCACGGCGGTCTCCAGGAACCTGCGGATGCCGGGGTCGCTGCGCGCCGCGGTGCCGGCGCGGCCCTTCCAGCCACCGGCCTCGAGCGCGAGGAAATCGCCGAGCGCCGCGGCGAGCGCCGCCGGCTCGTCCGCGATGCTCATGATGACCACGCCGTCGTCGCCCAGACGCCGCCTTTGCCGGCGCAGCTCCTTGACCTTCTTATGGCCGAGCGCGCCTTCGATGTAGCCCTCCGGCCGGCCGGCGGGCGCCAGCAGCGCGCGTTCGTGCCGCGCGAAAGTGGCCTGGCGTCCGCCGCGGCGTGCCAGCGCGGAATCGAACGCCTGCGCCAGCGGCCCATCGGCGGGGAACCAGGGCATGAGCATCAGGCTCGGAAGCTCCGGATGGATCGCCACATGCTCGAACCAAGCGTCGATGACGGCCACGCCCGCGTCGCGGTCGACCAGCGGCGTGCCGAGCGGGGCGAAGGAATGCGTCCAGCCCACCAGCACCGACCCGGCGACGCCGTAGCGCCGGCGCTCGATCCGGGCCGGGAAGAAACCGAGGAGACGCGGCGGGCTGCTGCGCGACCACACCAGCCCGGCGCCGGCGTCGCGTCCGAACACCGGCGCGGCAGCGAGCGCGAAGGCAGGCTCGTAAAACACGTTCGGCGCCAGCGCGCGCGACGCGAGCGCGCGCCAGTCCGCGGCCATCGGCGTCAGATCGGCGAGTGGTCGCCACTCGACGTGGAAGATGGATTCGATCGTCCCGTGCACGGTTTCAGCGCGGCGCCTGCCGGCCCCACATGAACACGTCAAAGCCGAGGCGGCGCCTGGCCGCCGTGAACAGCAAGGCGCTTTCGACCAGCAGCGCCGCCGCGGTCGCGATCGCCGCGCCGGTCGCGCCCAGGCGCGGGATCAGCAGCAAGCACAGGGCGATATTGGTCGCAAAGGCGCTGGCGCAGGCAATCGCGCACAGGCGCTGCTGGCCCAGCATGTTGAGCAGGCGCTCCATCGGGCCCATGGCGGCGCGCGCGAGGAGCCCCACCGCCAGGATGAACATCAGGTGATAGCCGCCGGTGAACTCCGGCCCGAACAGGCGCAGCAGCGGCTGTCCCGCCGCAAGCAGCAGCGCGCAGGCCGCCAGCGAGGGCCAGAACGTCCAGCGGATCGCCTGCCGCAGGAAGAGCGAGAGGCCTTCGCGGTCGCCGGCGGAGTGGAAGCTGCTGAACCGATGCGCGGTGGTCGCCGCGATCGAGAAATGGATGAACGACACCAGCGCCAGCGTCTTGGCCGCCGCATAATAGACCGCGACGTCTTCGGGCGGACGGAACTGCTGCAGCATCAGCACGTCGGCGTGGGCGAGCATGAGGTAGAAGCCCTCGGCCATCAGGATTGGCAGCGCGGTGCCGAGCCAGAGCCGCACGTCGTGCTGTTTCGGTCCCGGAGCGATGCGCGTGGTCAGCCGTCGGTTGAGCACGACGAGCTGCCCCAGCGCCGGCAGCCAGATCGACACGCACGCGAGCGCCATCGCGGTCACGGCATCGAGCGGCAGGCCGGCCAGATAGGCGCCGCCCATCAGCATGGTGAGCAGGATCTGGCGCACGATATAGGTCGGCACGATTCCGAGCGCGACCCAGTCGTGCGAACGCGAGATGCCATCCTGCACATTGGCGAGCGCATAGGCCGGCAAGGCGATGCACGCGAGATAGAGCGGGATCACGGTGTAATCGTCGAGCCACGGTTGCAGCAGCCGCACGACGCCGGCGCAGATGCCCGCGAATACGATCGCGATGCCGGTCGCCAGCCATCGGCTGCCCGAGATATAGCCGCGCAGGAGGTCGAACAGCTTGCGCTCGCGATATTCCGGGATGAAGCGTTGCGCCGCGGTGGCGAGGCCGAGGTCGAGCGACTGCCCGAACAGCAGCACCCAGGTCCAGACGTAGACATAGATGCCGAACTCGAAGCTGCCCATCCAGCGCGCGAACAGGACCTGCGAGCCGTAGGCCAGGATCGCGCTCACGACCCGGATCATGAACACGGTGCCGGCCAGGCGCTGCACCAGGAGCTCGTCGGCGCCGCCGAGACGCGCCTTGAGCCGCGACCAGGTGCGCAAGAGCAGCGTTGGCGGGGGAAGAGATGCCTGTTCGGAGCCGGTCAGTGCCACAGGAGCCTCCGCACGCCAAAGCCGGCGGGCCGCACGATCCAACCCGGAGGCCTAGCAAGGAAGCGTTAAGAATTTGTTGGTCAGAAGACCCACACCGCCTCGGGCGGGAACTCCACGTGATAGTCCTTGTGCCGCAGCGGCGCCGCCACATAGGCGCGCACCGCCAGGGCTTCCTTGACGAAGGTCAGCTCCCAGCGCTCGCCCTGAAAGACCTGCGAGGCCACCGTCATCGGGACGCGGTTGATGCCCGGCCCGCCGCCGATATTGGTGCGGTCGACGCGGATGGCGACGGTCGCCCGTTCTCCGACCGCGGCGCGGGTGCGGGCGGCGCCGCCGACCCGGCAGCCCATCACGTCGACGAAGGCGCGCGGCCCCGCGACCTCGATCAGCGTGCCGTCGATGCGGTTGCACTCGCCCATGAACTCGGCGGCAAACAGCGTCGCCGGCTCCTTGAACAGTTCCGCCGGCCCGCTGTCCTGCTCGATGGTTCCGGCGTTGAGCAGCACGATGCGGTCGGCGATCGCCAGGGCTTCGGCGCGGTCGCGGGTGGCGACCAGCGCCGTCACGCCAAGCGTCGCAACGAGCTGGCGGAGCGCCGTGCGCGCCTGCCAGCGCTGCGTGGCGTCGAAACCCGCGAACGGCTCGTCGAGCAGCAAGAGCGACGGCTCGCCGACGATCGCGCGTGCCAGCGCCGCGCGCCGCCGTTCGATCGGTGACAAATCCGCCGGCTGCCGCGTCGCGAGACCGGCGATGCCCACCTGCGCCAGCGCCCGGCCGACCCGAGCATTGGCCTCGCCGTGATCGGCGTCGCGCCGCCTGGCGCAGAACGCAAGATTCTCCGCGACCGTCCATTGCGGCCACAGCGCGTCGGATTGAAACAGGAATCCGATGCGGCGCCCGCGGGCCGGCGCCTCGATGCCGCCGGCCGCGTCGAACACGACCATGTCGCCGATGCGGATCGTGCCGGTGTGCGGCTGCTCGAGGCCGGCGATGGCACGCAGCAGGGAGGTCTTGCCGCTGCCAAGCCGGCCGAGCACGACCACGATGCTGCCGGGCGCTGCGGTCAGCGAGACGCCTTTGAGGATTTCGCTTTCGCCCAAGCGCAGCCCGACATTACTGATCGCAAGTTCGGCCATGGCCGACGTCAGTCCTCGCTGGCCTTGAAGCGGCCGAGCCCGCGCATCACGAACGGAGCCACCAGCGCGATGACCGCGATGGCGAGCAGCGTCGCGGACAGCGGGCTTTGCACCAGCACCAGCGGATCGCCGAGGCTGATCGACAGTGCGCGCCGCAACTGCGCCTCGGCGACCGGGCCCAGGATGAGCCCGACCACCACCGGCGCGATCGGATAATCGAAGCGCCGCATCAAGAAGCCCAGCACACCGAACGCGGCCAGCATGGACAGCTCGACCACCGAAGGCTTTGCCGCGATGGTGCCCATGGTCGCGAACACCAGGATGCCGGCATACAGCCAGGGCTGCGGGATCGCGAGCAGCTTCACCCACAGCCCGACCAGCGGCAGGTTGAGCACCAGCAGCATCGTGTTGGCGATGAACAGGCTCGCGATCAGGCCCCATACCAGGTCGGGACGCTCGGCGAACAGCAGCGGGCCGGGATTGAGGCCGTATTGCTGGAAGCCCGCGAGCATCATCGCGGCGGTGGCCGAGGTCGGCAGCCCAAGCGTGAGCAGCGGCACCAGCGTACCCGCCGCGGAGGCGTTGTTGGCCGCTTCCGGGCCGGCGACGCCCTCGATGGCGCCCTTGCCGAATTCCTCCGGATGCTTGCACAGGCGCTTCTCGGTCGAATAGGACAGGAAGGTCGGGATCTCGGCGCCGCCCGCCGGCAGCGCGCCGATCGGGAAGCCCAACAGCGTGCCGCGAATCCACGGCCAGAACGAGCGCTTCCAGTCCTCCTTGGTCATCCACAGCGAGCCGCGCACCGGCTCGAGCGTCTCCTCGGTGTGATGGCGGCGCGACGCCACGTAGAGCGCCTCGCCGACCGCGAACAGCCCGACCGCGAGCGTCGTGATCTCGACGCCGTCGAGCAGTTCCGGCACGCCGAAGGCAAGCCGGGCCTGGCCGGTGAGCTTGTCGATGCCGATCAGTCCCAGCGTCAGTCCGATGAACAGGCTGGTGAGGCCGCGGATGGGCGAGTCTCCGAATGTCGCCGACACGGTGATGAAGGCGACGCACATCAGCGCGAAATAATCCTCCGGCCCGAACCTCACCGCGATCTCGACCAGCGTGGGGGCGAGGAACGTCAGCCCGAGCGTCGCGATCGTGCCGGCGACGAACGAGCCGATGGCCGACGTCGCGAGCGCGGGGCCGCCGCGTCCGGCCTTCGCCATCTTGTTGCCTTCGAGCGCGGTCGCCATCGAGGCGCTCTCGCCCGGCGTATTGATGAGGATGGCGGTGGTCGAGCCGCCATACATGCCGCCGTAATAGATGCCGGCGAACATGATCAGCGAGCCGCCGGGATCGAGCTTGTAGGTGATCGGCAGCAGCAGCGCGACGGTCAGCGCCGGGCCGATGCCCGGCAGCACGCCGACCGCGGTGCCGAGGAAGACCCCGATCAGGGCAAACAGCAGATTGCTCGGCTGCAGCGCAACCAGCATGCCGTTGCCGAGCGCAACCAGGGTCTCCACGGCGGCGGCTCCTTCAGAACAGGCGTTCCAGCGGCCCGGCCGGCAGGCTGAGCGTCAGCAGCTTGTCGAACATCAGGTAGACCACGAGGCCGAGCACGAGCCCGATCGCAAGGTCGGTCAGGAAGGCGCGGCGCCCGAAGGCCGCCGCGGTGGTCGCGAACAGGATCGCGGTCGCCGGGATGAAGCCGCCGCCGAGCCCGATCAGCGCAATGAGCGCAACGAGCCCGCCGAGGATCATCAGGATCGCCATCGGGTCGGCACTCTCGCGCGCGGGAAGTTCGCCGCGCAGCGCCATCATCAGATTGCCGAGCGAGAGGAGCGCAAGGCCCGCCGCCACCACGATCGGCATCGCCTTCGGACCGAGGCCATAGACCGAGGTGATCTGCAGGCGCGACATGTCCCAGAGGATGATGCCCGCCGTCGCCAGCAGCATGGCGGCGATCGCGAGGCCGGCCCGATCGAGGCGCCTGGCACCGTCCGCGTTCATCTGTCCCCCTGACATGAACGGCTCAAGTGGCTCAGGCGCCCCGCTTACTTCACCAGCCCGACCGACTTGAGCACCTCGTTGACGCGCACCTGTTCCTGTTTGAGAAAGGCCACGAAGTCGTCGCCCGTCAAATAGGCGTCGTCCCAGCCCTTCTGCTTGAGGATGTCCTTCCAGGACGCCGACCTGGCCATCTTCTCGACCGCGTCGCTCAGTGTCTTCTTCTGCGCCGGCGTGATGGCGGGCGCGGCCATGACGGAGCGCCAGTTGGTCAGGACGAGGTCGATGCCCTGCTCCTTGAACGTCGGCACATCGATGCCGGGGAGCCGCTGCGGCGCGGTCACGCCGAGGGCGCGGAGCTTGCCGGCCTTGATCTGGCCCTCGTATTCGCCGTAGCCGGAAATGCCCGCCGTGACCTTGCCGCCGAGGATCGCCGCGAGCGACTCGCCGCCGCCCGAGAACGGGATGTAATTCACCTTCGACGCCTCGGCGCCCACGTTGCCGGCGAACAGCGCCGCCATGATGTGGTCGACGCCGCCGGCCGAGCCGCCCGCGAACGTGACCTTGGCCACGTCCTTCTTCACGGCCTCCGCCAGGTCTTTGGCGGTCTTGATCGGCGAGTTGGCCGGAACGACGATGACCTGGGTCTCTTCGGTCAGTTTCGCGATCGGCGTCACCTGGTCGAGCGAGACCGGCGACTTGTTCATGAGCAGCGCGCCGACCATCACGAAACCGTTGACCATCAACTGGTTGCCATCGCCCTTGGCGCTGTTGACGAACTGGGCGATGCCGATCGCCCCGCCGGCGCCGGCCACGTTGGTGACCTGAACGCTGCGGGCGATCTTCTCGGCCACCATCGCCTGCTGCATGGAGCGGGCGGTCTGATCCCAGCCACCGCCGGGCGCCGCCGGCGCCATGATCTTGAGCTCCAGTTGCGCGGCGGCTGGGGCCGCCAGCGCGACCGCCAGCCCGGCGGCCATCGTTGCGGACCAAAAATGTCTCATCAAGGACATGGCTCTCAAGGACATGGCTTGCCTCCCGTGATCGGCGCGAACCCCGCGTGCGGGTGGCTGCGAGGTCAAGGATCAGCTTGTCGGGCTCACTCTCGCGCCCTGGCCAGCGTGGGTCAACCTAGCCAAAGGGGTTAACCCGCGGGTGCGGCCCGGCGCCGTTCACAGCCGGACCTGTCCGGCGCGGATGCGGTCGTAAAGCTCGCTGTCGATGCGAACGAAGGCCTTGGCGGTGGGGTCGTTGAAATAGATCGGGTCGGCGATCAGGCCGGGATCGAAGCCCTCTTTGACGAGGTCCATCTTCTTCGGCTTGAACGTGGTGGTGACCTCGATCTCGTTGCGCAGCCGCAGGAACACCGGCCGGGCATAGTCGGGCAGGCGTTGCGCGAGGTGCTCGCGGAACGCCGCGAGATTGAATCCCTCCTTGGCGACGATCACGGCCATGCCGGCGCGGCCGTCGCGGCCGGGAACCTGGACGCCGTAGACATTGGCCTCGAGCGCGCCGTCGAACTCGCCGATGGCGCCCTCGACTTCGGTGGTCGAGACGTTCTCGCCCTTCCAGCGGAAGGTGTCGCCGATGCGATCGACGAAATAGAAATAGCCATTGGCATCCTTGCGCATCAGGTCGCCGGTGCGGAACCACACGTCGCCCGTCTCGAACACGTCGCGCAGGATCTTCTTCTCGGTCTCCGCGTCCGCCGCATAGCCCTCGAAGCGCTGGCCGGGTTTCGACGGGTCCTTGAGGATCCTGCCGATCACCTCGCCGGCTTCGTCGGCCTCGCACTCGATGCACAGCCCCTGCGCGTTGCGCACCGGCTGCTGGCGTTCCACGTCGAAGCGCACGATCTTGGTCGGAAATCGTCCGGCGACGAACCACGGCAGGCGGCCGACGGCGCCTTCCTTGCCCTCGAAATTGAACAGCGTGACGTTGCCTTCGGTCGCGCCATAGAATTCGATGATCTTCGGAATCTTGAAGCGTTCCTGGAACGTCGGCCAGATATCGGGCCGCAGGCCGTTGCCGCAGGCGAGCCGCAGCCGGTGCGAGCGCTCCTTCGGATGCGGCGGCGAGTTGACCAGATAGCGGCATAGCTCCCCGATATACTGCACCAGCGTGCAGTCCCAGCGCACGATATCGTCCCAGAACTCGCGGGCGGAAAATTTCTCGCGGATCACCACCGAGCCGCCATTGACGAGCAGCGCCCCGGTCGCGACCACGCCGCCGGCGGTGTGGTACATCGGCAGGCAGTCGTACATTCGGTCCGACGGCTTCGTGTCCATGACGCCCGCGAAGGCGTTGGCCGCGAGCATCACCCGGTAATGGTTCATGTTGGCGGCCTTCGGCAGGCCGGTCGTGCCCGACGTGTAGATGAAGAGCGCGCGGTCCTCGATGGTGAGCGGCGGCCGGTCCGAGGCCGCGAGCGTGGCGCCGGAATAGCCGTCGATCTCCTGGTCGAGCCGCGCGAAATCCGCATTGGCTTCGCCGTGCAGCCAGAACGTCGCGGCAGCCGTGATGTGGGCCTGCGCGGTCTGCAGGGCGCCCAGCAACTCGGCGGCGACGATGATGTGCTTGGGCTTGACGACGTTGATGCAATGGGCGAGCGCCAGTCCGGTCAAGTTGGTGTTGACGAGCGCGACCACGCCGCCGACGCGCGTCAGGCCGATCCACAGCGCCATGAACTCCGGCCGGTTCGGCATCAGCAGGCACACGCTGTCGCCCTTGCGGATGTCGTGCGCCAGCGCCCAGCGCGCATATTGGTTCGAGCGCGCCGCAAGCTCGCGGTAGCTGAATCGCTCGCGGTCGGAGAGCAGGGCCGGCGCATCGCCATAGGTCTCGGCGAGCGTCTCGATCACGGCAGGAAAGATGCGCGTCGGATTGCGGGCGATCGGCGTCGTCATCTTGAGGGTGCGCAATGCACCCCGCAGACAGACAAGATCGGCCGTGAGCCGCTCGATCAGTCCCATCGCAAATCCCGGCCGGCGCGCCGCGACTCACCGCATGCGCTGTCGGCGAGCATCGGGCAGGAGCCAGAGGGTGGCAAGTGCCGCCGCTATTAGCGGTCGACGCCGCCGAATGGGACGAGCGGATTGTCGAGCACGGCGGCGCGGTCGGGAGCATCGGGCGCGCTGCGATTGAGGAAGGCGTCGAACAGCCGCGTGACCGCCTGCGGCTCGAGGTCGCGGGTGATCAGCACGATCCGGCTGCGCTGATCGTCGTCGGGCCAGCGCTCCAGGCGGACGGCCGGGTGCATCACATGCTGCACGCCATGGATCACCAGCGGCCGGTCGGGGTCCTCGGCGATCTTCACGATGCCCTTGAGCCGCAGCAGCTTCGGGCCGTGCAGCGAACGGATCAGGTCGATGAACATCTCGAACGTGGCGCCCGGGATCGGCTTGTCGGTGGCGAGCGTGAAGGCGCGGATGCGCTCGTCGTGCCGGTTCGGGTCGTGGTGGTCGTGCCCGTGATGCGCGGGCGCCGTGTCCGAATAAGACTCTTCCGCGAGCCAGCGCCTGACGTCGGGGATCTTGCGGTCGGGATCGAACAGGCCGCAGCCGAGGAGACGCGCGGGCGTGGCTTCGCCGGCGGCGGCATCGAGCAGCGGCGCGGCCGGGTTGAGCGCTTTGAGACGCTCGGTCAGCCGCGCCTTGGCGCCGGTGCGCTCGGGCGTGTCGATCAGGTCGCTCTTGGCCAGGACGATACGATCGGCGACCGCGACCTGCTTGACCGACTCCATGTGCTCGTCGAGCGTGGCCGCGCCGTTGACGGCATCGACCACCGTGATCACGCCATCGAGCCGGAAGCGCATCACCAGGTAGGGATGCGCCATCGCGGTCTGCAGCACCGGCGCCGGGTCGGCGAGCCCGGTCGTCTCCAGGATCACGCGGCGGAAGCTCAGGCGGCCGTTGTCGAGATCGCGCAGCAGCGACTCCAGCGCGCTAACCAGGTCGCCGCGCAGGGTGCAGCACAGGCAGCCGCTCTGCAGCAGCACCATGTTGTCGCCGATGGTCTTGACCAGGAGGTGGTCGAGCCCGATCTCGCCGAACTCGTTGATGATGACGACCGTGTCGGCGAGCGCCGGGTCCTGCACCAGACGGTTGAGGAGCGAGGTCTTGCCGGCGCCGAGGAAGCCGGTCAGCACGGTGAGGGGGATGGGCTCGGCCGCTGCTTGCAAGCGCGCTGCGCCGGCCGCGGTCATTGCTTCTCTGAGTCTTTCTTCTTGGCCGTGGCCTGGTTCGCCTTCGGCGTCGTCTTTTGAACCTGGCTGGTCTTCTGCGCGCTGGTCTTTTGCGCTTGCGTCAGGGCCGACTTGGGCGCCGCTTTCTTCTGAGCGTCGGTCTTGGCCTTGCTCTTTGCCGGCGCCGCCGGCTTCGCGGGGTCGGTCGGGGCCGCGAGCTCCGGTGGCGGACTATTGGCGATCCCGGAGGGGCTGAGACTGGTCCAGGGAGTCGTCCCGGCCGAAGCGGTTGCGGGCTTTACGCTCGGGGGCTTTGCCGCGGTCTGAACCCCCTTCTTGGCTTTCGGCTCGGTCGCCATCCTGAGCTGCGCCCCGGTGAACACCACCACCGGCTCGCCCAGCCGTCCATCCTGCAGCAGGTTGCCGTTCTTCCCCGTCGGCGCGCGCAGGCTCGACATGAACACCGCGTAGGCCGAGCTGCCCGAAAGACTGGCGACCGCGGCCGAATCGTCCTCGTCCTCGGCGGCCTGGCGCTTGCGATGGCCGCCGCACATCTCCTCGCGCAAATTCGGCGGCGTGGCATTGATCGGCTGCATGGCGTCGACGGAACCCATCGAAGGCGCCAGCCACGACAGCGGATTGGAGGTGAATCCCCGCTCCAGCAATTGCGCGGCCTTGATCGCGCGCACCGACGAGGAGGGCGCGCCGAGGACGATGGCGATCATCCGCTTGCCGTCGCGCGAAGCAGTGGCCACCAGGTTGAAGCCGGAGGCGCAGATGAACCCGGTCTTCATCCCGTCGGCGCCCGGATAGCGTCCAATCAGGGTGTTGTAGTTGCGCTGGACCTTGTTACCCAGGCGGATGCCCGGAAGGTGCCAATAGTAGTCGTATTCGGGGAACTCGCGGATCACGGCGCGGGTGAGGATCGCCATGTCGCGGGCCGAGGTGATCTGTTCGTCGGCCGGCAGCCCGTTCGGGTTGACCCAGTGCGACTGCACCATGCCGAGCCGGCGCGCATGCTGGTTCATCAGCTCGGCGAAGCCCTCGATCGAGCCGCCGACGCCTTCCGCGAGCACGACCGCGATGTCGTTCGCGGACTTCACCATCAGCATCTTGAGCGCGTTGTCGACCGTCACCGTGGTGCCGGCGGGAAATCCCATCTTGACCGGCTGCTGCGCCACCGCGTTGTGCGAGACGACCAGGAGCTTGTCGAGCGTGATCCGGCCTTCCTTGACCGCGCGCAGGGTCACATAGGCGGTCATGATCTTGGTGATGGAGGCCGGATACCAAGGATGGTTGCCGTTCTCGGTGTGCAGCACCTTGCCGCTTTCGACATCGACCAGGAGGAGCGCTTCGGCGCCTGCCCTGGGCGCTGCTGCCAAGCTGGTCGCGGCGCAGGCCGCGAGCGCGAACATCAGCTTTCGGGCGGCAGCGGGATCACGTAAATACATCAAAGATCGCGGTCCGGTCTTGTGGGTCGGGCCCCGGGGAAACACGCGGTTCCACGGCGGAGAAGGTCGGCTATGTAAACCGAATATGGGGCCAAAAGCAAAATGGAACACGCCCTGTCCCCCGCGGCCGTACCGACACCGTGTTAATGGTAAAGGAAAGCGTCCAAAATTCGGCCTGATGGAACTCCGCCAGGAGGCGCTATGACGACCTGCATCGTCGGATGGGCTCACACGCGCTTCGGCAAGCTCGAGGGCGAGACGCTCGAGGGCCTGATCGTGCAGGTCGCGACCGACGCGCTCGCCGACGCCGGGGTCGCGCCCGCCGACGTCGACGAGATCGTGCTCGGCCATTTCAACGCGGGCTTCTCGGCGCAGGACTTCACCGCCTCGCTGGTGCTGCAGGCCTCGCCCGAGCTCCGGTTCAAGCGCGCCACGCGGGTCGAGAACGCCTGCGCCACCGGCTCGGCCGCCGTGCATCAGGGCCTCAAGGCGATCGCGGCGAAGAGCGCGCGGATCGCGCTTGTCGTCGGCGCCGAGCAGATGACCACGACTCCCGCCGCCGAGATCGGCCGCAACCTGCTCAAGGCGTCCTATGTGCGCGAAGAGGCCGATATCGACGGCGGCTTTGCCGGCATCTTCGGCCGCATCGCCGCGCATTACTTCCAGAAATACGGCGACCAGTCCGACGCGCTCGCGCGCATCGCCGCCAAGAACCACCGCAACGGCGTCCGCAATCCCTATGCGCAGATGCGCAAGGACCTGGGCTATGAATTCTGCCGTCGCGAGAGCGAGAAGAATCCCTTCGTCGCCGGCCCGCTCAAGCGCACCGACTGCTCGCTCGTCTCCGACGGCGCCGCCGCCGTGGTGCTGGCCGACGAGGAGACGGCGCGCGGCCTCGGCAAGGCGGTGCGCGTGCGCGCCGCCGCGCATGTGCAGGACTTCCTGCCGATGTCGCGCCGCGACATTCTCAAGTTCGAGGGCTGCGCGCTGGCCTGGCAGCGCGCGCTCGCCGAGGCCGGCATTGCGCTCGGCGATCTGTCCTTCGTCGAGACCCACGACTGCTTCACCATCGCCGAGCTGATCGAGTATGAGGCCATGGGCCTGGTGCCGGAGGGGCAGGGCGCGCGCGCCATCAAGGACGGCCTGACCGAGGCGGGCGGACGGCTGCCGGTCAATCCGTCCGGCGGCCTCAAGGCCAAAGGCCATCCGATCGGCGCCACCGGCGTCTCGATGCACGCGCTCGCCGCGATGCAGCTCACCGGCACGGCGGGCGACTTCCAGGTCAAGGACGCGCGGCTCGGCGGACTCTTCAACATGGGCGGCGCGGCGGTTGCGAACTACGTGAGCATCCTGGAACGGATCAGGTAGGATCGACCCAGCGGGGCGGCGTTCCGCGCCCTTGGCGCGGACCAGAGGGAATTGCGTGTCCGTGCAAAGACTGAAGTCTGGCCTTCTCAATCTCTTGACCGTGATCGCGAGCGTCGCCGTCACCCTGCTGGTGGCGGAGGTCGTCCTGCGGTTCCTGCCGGTGGCGGCGGCGCTCCCGGTCGAGCCGCCAACCGCCGCAAATCCGATCCAGCGATACGTCGCCAACCAGCCGTTCACGTGGTCGTTCGACTGGAATCTGGTCCATGCCGTCCGCGGGCGATCGAACGCGCAGGGATTCCTGGCGGACTATGACTATGACGCCGCCGACCCGCGGCCGCTCGTCGCCGTGGTGGGCGACAGCTTCATCGAAGCGCTGCGGGTGCCGTTCCCGCAGAGCCTGACCGGGCGCCTGCAGGCTGCCCTCGGCGCGCGCGGGCGCGCCTATGCGTTCGCGCAGTCGGGATCGCCGCTCTCGCAGTATGTCGCTTACGCGCGCCATGCCTGTGCGGTCTACCGGCCGCAGCGCATGGTCGTCAGCGTCGTCGGTAACGACTTCGACGAGAGCCTCTACGCGAACCGGCGCCGAAACGGAATTTTTCATCTTTATCCGAGGCCGGACGGCGGTTTCGACCACAAGCTGACGCCATTGCCGCCGCCGGGCCTGGCCGAACGGGTGACCCGCCGGAGCGCGCTTGCGCTCTATCTCATGCGCAACGTTGGGATCAGCAACCTGCTCCCGCAGTTCAACATCAATCTTGCCCAGGCCGCACCAGCGACGGCCCCCTACGTCGGCCAGACCGGCGCCGACGCGGACCCGACGCGCATCGAAGAGGGACACCGCGTCATCGACTGGTTTCTCGACGAGCTTCCGAGGTCGGCGTGCCTGCCGGCGCGCGACATCGTCATCGTGATCGATGCTCCGCGCCCGCAGGTCTACAGCGCCGCCGACCTGGCTGCCACCAAAACGAGCTATTTCGGGCAAATGCGCAGCCGGCTCATCTCGGAGGCTACTGCGCGCGGCTTCAAGGTGGTCGACACGGAGCCGCATTTCGTCGCCGCCTATGCGGCAGACCACGCGCTGTTCGAGCACCCGACCGACGGCCACTGGAATGAGCATGGTCACGAGGTCGTGGCCTCCGCCGTGCGTCAAGCGCTGGCGGACTGGCCGCAATAGCGCCGGCGCGCCTGCCTTGCCGGTGCGGATAGCAGCCGGTATCTTCGATCGAGGGCGGTCCGCCGCGAAAACGTTATCAGTCGTGGGATCAAGGACATCCGATGAAGGTCCCTTCATTCGGCAGCAACCGGCGGTTTGGTTTGTTGTTCGGGTTGGTCTGCCTCGCCGTTTTCGGCTGGGGTCGCTGGCATGGATCGGGGCGCATCGGGTGGCTCGTCGCCGCGGTTGTTCTGCTGCTGATCGCCGTGGCGATGCCGCGCATCCTGGACCCCCTGAAGCGGCTTTGGCTCAAGGCCGGAGGGTTCCTGCACGTGCTCGTTTCGCCGGTGCTGCTGGCGGGATTCTATTATGTCGGCGTCACCCCGATCGGACTGCTCATGCGGCTCCTGGGCAAGGATCCATTGCGTCGCAAGCCCGGCCATGGGACCTATTGGGTCGAGCGCAGGCCGCCTGGACCCGACCCGCAAACCATGCCGGAGTTGTTTTGAGGGTCGGCCGGACACGCATGGTCGGGCTTCGTTGAACGAATGAATGTCCTAGGTATTTCCGCGTTCTATCACGACAGCGCCGCCGCGCTCGTTCGTGACGGCGCGATCATCGCGGCCGCGCAGGAGGAACGGTTCTCCCGCATCCGGCACGATCCCGCGTTTCCCGAAAAGGCTGTCGCCTATTGCCTGCAGGCCGGAGGCATTTCGGTCCGGGACGTCGATTATTTCGTTTTTTACGACAAGCCGTTCCTCAAATTCGAGCGCTTGCTCGAAACCTATCTGGCCTATGCGCCGCGCGGCTTCCGCTCCTTCGCCAAGGCCATGCCGGTCTGGTCGAGCGAGAAGATTTTCCAGCGCGACATTCTGTGCGACGCGCTCGCCCGCAATCTGCCGGACCTCGATATCGAGCAGAAGCTCATCTTCACCGAGCACCACCAGTCGCATGCCGCCAGCGCCTTCTACCCATCGCCGTTCGAGCGCGCTGCCGTCCTGACGATGGACGGCGTCGGCGAATGGACGACGACCTCGGTCGGGTTCGGGGACGGCAAGGCGCTCAACATCCATCGCGAGATTCACTTCCCGCATTCGCTCGGCCTGTTGTATTCCGCCTTCACCTACTACCTGGGTTTCCGGGTCAATTCCGGCGAGTACAAGGTGATGGGCCTGGCTCCCTACGGCGAGCCCAAATACGCCAAGCTGATGCGCGACCATCTCATCGACATCCGCGACGACGGATCGTTTTGCCTCGACCTGTCCTATTTCGACTACTGCACCGATCTGCGCATGACCAACGAGAAGTTCGATGCGCTGATGGGAGCGCCGCCGCGGCAGCCGGACGAATGGCTGACGCAGCGCCACATGGATATCGCCGCGTCGGTCCAGGCCGTGACGGAAGAGGCGGTGAGCCGGCTGGTGGAGCACGCCGTCAAGAGCTTCGGCGTGCGCGATCTCTGTCTTGCCGGCGGCGTCGCGCTCAATTGCGTGGCGAACGGGAAGGTGGCGCGTTCCGGCAATGTCGACCGCCTCTGGATCCAGCCGGCGGCGGGCGATGCGGGGGGCGCGCTCGGCGCCGCGCTCGCCGCCTATCACCTCTATCTCGACCAGCCGCGCCGTCCGCAGAACGGCCTCGACGGCATGACGGGAAGCTATCTCGGCCCCGAGTTCAGCCAGGCGGAGATCGAGGCGCGCCTGCACGCGGCGGGCGCCCGCTACGAGGTGCTCGACGACGACCGGATCATCGACGCGACCGTGGACGCGCTCGTCGACCAGAATGCCATCGGCTGGTTCCAGGGCCGCATGGAATTCGGGCCGCGCGCGCTCGGCGCCCGTTCCATCCTGGGCGATCCCCGCGCCGCCGACATGCAGAAGCGGCTCAACGTCAAGGTCAAGTACCGCGAGTCGTTCCGGCCGTTCGCGCCGGCGGTGTGCTATGAGGACGCGCACAAGTGGTTCGAGCTCAACGAACCAAGCCCCTATATGCTGCTCGTGGCCGATGTCGCGCAAACCCAGCGCATCGCCATGACCGAGGAACAGCAGGCATTGTTCGGCATCGACAAGCTCAATATCCCGCGCTCGACCGTTCCGGCCGTGACGCACGTGGACTATTCGGCGCGCGTGCAGACCGTGCATCCGGAAACCAACCCGCGCTTCCACCGATTGCTGGCGAGGTTTCGCGAGCGGACCGGATGTCCGGTGCTCGTGAACACCAGTTTCAACGTGCGCGGCGAGCCGATCGTCTGCACGCCGGACGAGGCGTTCCGGTGCTTCATGGGGACCGACCTCGACAACCTGGCGATCGGAAACTGTTTCCTCCGCAAGCAGGATCAACTTTCGACGCTGCGTCTGGATTACGAACATGCCTTCGAGCCGGACTAGGAGCGCATGAACATTCCCCTTCATCCGGCTTCCGGATCTGGAGCGCTCGCGCACAATGTCGCTTTCACGCCGCTCGCCGACCTGGTGCGTTGCGCACGCTGCGGCGGCGGGCTCGGCGACGCAGGCGACGCGCTGGCGTGCCGCGGCTGCGCGCAACGCTATCCGATCGAAGACGGGATTCCGCGCTTGTTCGTGCCCAACGACTGGGACCACGCCCGCCTCGACGTGACCGACACGGTCAAGGAGTTCTACGAGGAGACGCCGTTCCCGAACTATGACGATCTCGACAGCCGCGACAGCCTGCAGAAGAAGGCGCGGCTCGGTGTCTTTGCCCGCATCCTGGATGAGAAGCTTCCCCCCGACGTGACCGTCCTGGAGGTGGGTTGCGGAACCGGGCAGCTCAGCAACTTCCTCGGAATGAACTGGCGTCGGCGGGTGATCGGCGCCGACCTCTGCATGAATTCGCTGCGGCTCGGCAAAGGCTTCCGCGACCGCTTCGCCATCGTCAATGCCGACTTCCTGCAGATGAATCTGTTCCGGCCGCCGTTCGCCGACGCCAGCATGGACGTCGTCGTTTCGAATGGCGTTCTCCATCACACCTCCGATCCGGAGGGCGGCTTCCGCTCGATTGCCGCCAAGCTCAAGCCCGGCGGCTACATCCTGATCGGCCTTTACAACTGGTTGGGGCGGTTGCCGACGCTGTGGCGACGCCGATTGATCGAAATGTTCGGCGACCGGATGGCCAAGCTCGACAGTCGCCTGCGGCGCGGCGAGCTGAACACCGGGCGTCGAGCTGCCTGGTTCCGCGACCAATACATGCACCCGCACGAGAGCAAGCACTCCATGGACGAGGTGCTGCGATGGTTCGAACGCAACCAGATCGAATTCGTGTCGAGCATACCCTCCATCGGCGACGTGGAGTTCCAGGACGACGAGCCGCTGTTTGAGCCCCATCCCGCCGGCAATCGGCTTGATCGCCTCTCCTCCGAGATCGAGATGCTGTTGTCGGGCGGGCCGGATGGCGGCCTTTTCATCATGATCGGGCGAAAAATCAAGTAATCCTGCAGGTGGAGGCGGTCGTGCGCATTCTGCGTGATCTGTGGCGCTTTGCGTTGAAACGCAAAAAGTTCTGGCTTTTCCCGTTGATGATCATGGCCGTGGTTTACGGAGCAATCGCCGTGTTTACAAAGGGTTCGGTGGTGGCGCCGTTCATCTATACGTTGTTCTGAGCCGCCCGCCTGCGGGCTTCGCGGTGCGCGCGCAAGTCCGCCGCCTTGAATGATTCCGCAAAGCGTTGCATTTCGCGCCTGGATTTGGCTAGGGTCGGCTGCGACCCTGCACGAGGAGACGATGGCGAGCGTTCTTGAACCGAGCATCAACCGCGGCCCCGCGCCGGAGAGTTCCGACCGCGGCTTCGGCTTCGTGTTCGCGGGCGTGTTTGCGATCATCAGTTGCTGGCCGCTGCTGCACTGGAACCCGCCGCGCTGGTGGGCGCTCGGCGTTGCCGCGGCCTTCGCGGCGATCGCCTTGGCGCGGCCGCAAATCCTGCGTCCCCTCAACCGGGCGTGGCTCGCACTCGGCCGGCTTCTGCACCGGATCGTGAGCCCGGTCGTGATGGGCGTGATCTTCTTCGTCGCGGTCACGCCGACCGGCTGGATCATGCGGCTGCGCGGAAAGGACGTGCTCTCCCTCAAGCGCCGTCCGGACCTCTCCAGCTATTGGATCGCGCGCGAGCCTTCGTCGTCCGAGACGCAATCGATGAAAAATCAATTCTGAAGCAGCCGACGACCATCAAGTAGCAAGCAGCGAGCAGCATTCATGTCGATCTTGGCCGAGCTCTGGGCGTTCATGCGGGTGCGCAAGAAGTATTGGCTCACGCCGATCCTGCTGCTGCTGCTTGTGTTCGGCGGCCTGATCATTCTCGCGCAAGGGTCCGCCGTGGCGCCGTTCATCTACACGTTGTTCTGACCGGTGCGCATCCTCGGCATTTCCGCGTTCTATCACGACAGCGCCGCCGCGCTCCTGGTCGAGGGCCGCATCGTGGCGGCGGCGCAGGAGGAGCGCTTCACGCGCAAGAAGCAGGACGCGCGCTTTCCCGAGCATGCGATCGCCTATTGCCTCGCGGAAGGCGGCATCAAGCTCGAGGACGTCGACCACGTCGTGTTCTACGAGAAGCCGTTCCTCAAATTCGAGCGGCTCCTGGAGACCTATGTCGGCTTCGCGCCGCGCGGCTTCCAGTCCTTCGCGATGGCGATCCCGCTCTGGATTCGCGAGAAGCTGTTCCAGAAGGACCTTATCCGCCGCGAGCTGCAAAAGCTCGCGCCCGACTACGACTGGCAGAACCGGCTCCTGTTCGCCGAGCACCACATGAGCCACGCCGCGAGCGCGTTCTACGCCTCGCCGTTCCAGGATGCCGCGGTGCTGACCATGGACGGCGTCGGCGAATGGTGCACGGCCTCATCGGCGGTCGGCCGCGGCAAGGAGCTTTCGATCGTCAAGGAGCTGCATTTCCCGCACTCGCTCGGGCTGCTGTATTCGGCGTTCACCTATTACACCGGCTTCAAGGTCAATTCCGGCGAGTACAAGCTCATGGGGCTGGCGCCCTATGGCCAACCGAAATACACCGACGTGATCCTCGACAATCTGATCGACCTCAAGGAAGACGGCTCGTTCCGGCTCGATCTCGATTATTTCGATTATTGCACCGGCCTCACCATGACCAACCGGAAGTTCGACGATCTGTTCGGCGCGCCGGTGCGGGACTTTACCAAGGAGCTGCTCACCCCGTTCCACATGGACATTGCCGCCTCGATCCAGAAGGTGACCGAGGAGGTGATGCTGCGGCTCGCCCGCTCGCTGTCGCGCGAGCACGGTCTCGACAATCTCTGTCTCGCCGGTGGCGTGGCGCTCAACTGCGTCGCCAATGGCAAGATCCTGCGCGACGGCGCCTTCAAGAACATCTGGGTGCAGCCGGCCGCGGGCGACGCCGGGGGCGCGGTCGGGGCCGCCTTGGCGGCCTGGCACCAGTTCCTCGGCCAGGAGCGCCACGCCGACGGCGTGCACGACATGATGGCGGGCGCCTTGCTCGGCCCGGCCTTCGCGCAACCCGACGTCGAAACCCGCCTGAACAAGGCCGGCGCGCATTTCACGGTCGTGTCGGACGAGGACGTGATCGAGCAGACCGCTTCTTCGCTGGCGTCGGGCGAGGCGGTCGGCTGGATGCAGGGTCGCATGGAATTCGGCCCGCGCGCGCTCGGCGCCCGCTCGGTGCTCGGCGATCCGCGTTCGCCGGGCATGCAGAAGACGCTCAATCTGCGGGTGAAGTATCGCGAGAGCTTCCGGCCCTTCGCGCCCGCGGTGCTGCGCGAGGACGTCGCCGACTGGTTCGAGCTCGATGCCGATTCGCCTTACATGCTGCTCGTCGCCGACGTGAAGCAGACGCGGCGCCGGCGCATGACCAACGAAGAGGAGCAGCTCTTCGGCATCGACAAGCTCAACGTGGCGCGCTCCGAGATTCCCGCCGTCACCCACGTCGACTATTCGGCGCGCGTGCAGACCGTGCACGCCGACACCAATCCGCGCTTCCATGCGCTGATCTCGCGCTTCAAGGACAAGACCGGCTGTCCTGTGCTGGTGAACACCAGCTTCAACGTGCGCAGCGAGCCGATCGTGTGCACGCCGGAAGACGCCTTCCGCTGTTTCATGGGCAACGAGATCGAGCTGCTGGTGGTCGGCAACTGCATGCTGCGCAAGGCCGAGCAGAACCCGGCGCTCAAGATCGACTACAAGGACGAGTTCGAGCCGGACTGATCAAGGCCGGCCTTCGAGCTCCGCGCTGCGCTCGACCGCCTTGGGGGCGACGGCCTTGTCCGCCGGCACTTCAATGACCTGTTCCAGGTGCCCCGTCGCCGGCTTGGGCGGCCCACTCGCAGCCGCGGCGGCTGTGGCGTCGGCGGGCTGATTGCCGCTTCGCGCATCGTCGGCGCGGGGCCACCGCAAGAAGCGGCGCAGCAGCGCGACGCCCCGGCCGGCCCTGAAGGTCAGGAATTCGTCATCGATGATGCGTGCGCCGCCCGGCCGGTGCTCGAGCACGAGCTTGCGTTCGTGGAAGGCTTCCAGTTCGGGCCGGTGACCGACGCTGATGATCGTGGCGTGCGGAATCTTTTCGGTGACGACCTGCATCAGCCGTTCCTGGCTCGCAGGATCAAGCGCGCTGGTCGCCTCGTCCATCACGATCAGGTCGGGTTTGTGGATGAGCAGGCGCGCGAAGGCGAGCCGCTGCTTTTCGCCGCCCGACAGCGTCTGCTCCCATGGAGCATCCTCATCGAGCCGGTCCGTGAGGTGGCCGAGACCGACGCTTTCCAGCGCGTCGCGGACGTCGGCGTCCTTCACCGTCTCGGCTTCCAGCGGATAGGTGGTCGCGCGCCGCAACGAGCCAAGCGGCACATAGGCGCGTTGCGGCAGCATGAAGAGTTTTGACCGGTCCTGCATCACCACCTGGCCTTCGCCCCAAGGCCACAGGCCGGCGATCGCGCGCACCAGCGTGCTCTTGCCGGTGCCCGACTCGCCGACGATCAGGACCTTCTCGCCGGGCGCGATCTCGACCTCGGCCTCGTTGACGACGCCGATGCCGTTGTCGAGCTTGACCGAGAGGCCGCGCAGGCTCAGCGCGGCCTTGCCGTCGGTCGTGCTCGAAACCAGCTTGATGCCGCCGCTCTTCTCGGCGAGTTCGAGCGCGTCGATGGAAACGAGAAGCGACGTGATGCGCCGGGCCGAGGCGCTCCAGTTGGCGAACCGCGGATAGTTGTCGACCAGCCAACTGAACGCGGTCTGCACCGTGCCGAAGGCGGAAGCGGCCTGCATCACCTCGCCGAGCGTCATGGTTCCGGCGAGATATTTCGGCGCGCACAGCAGAATGGGAATGACGGTCGCGATGAGCCCGCTCGTAGTCGAGACGAAGGTGGTTCGCATGTACTGGTGCAGGATGACACGCCAGCTCTCCAGCAGATTGCCGAACGAGCGCGTCAGCCCCGCGCGCTCCTCCTTCTCGCCGCCGAGGAGCGCGATGCTTTCGCCGTTTTCGCGCAACCGCGTCAGGGCGTAGCGAAACTCGGCCTCGCGCTGGTTGTTGAGTTCGGCCAGCCGCACGAACTGCCGGCCGATCAGCATCATCGAACCGGTCGCGAGGACGGAATAGACGAGCGCGGCGATCACCAGGAATCCGGGAATGCGGAGCTGCATGCCGCCGATCTCGACATCGAGCGCCCCGCCCACCACCCAGAGCACGGCGATGAAGGTCACCGCCGACACGAAGGCCGCCGTGATCCCGTAGGCGAAATCGATCGGCGCGTCGGTGGCGAGGCGGCTATCCTCGCCGATGCGGTATTCCGGGTTTTCGTGCTCGCCCTTGACCAGGTTGAGGTGGTAGTAGCGGCCGTTCGTCAGCCAGCGATCGAGGGCGTGATTGGTGAGCCATTCTCGCCACAGCCGCTGGATCGTCATGCGGCTGTAGAGGCCCGCCACCGACAGGAGCACGCCGGCGCAGATCAGCGGCAGATAAAGAAGCGCCTGGGCCAGGACGCCGCCCGAATCCTTCTGCTCGAGTGCGTTGAAGAGATCGCGATTCCACACGTTGATGCGGTAGGAGACGAACAGGTTGACCAGCAGGATCGCGACCAGCGCGCCGGTCAGGAGCCAGGCCCTGCGATCGCCCTTGCGGCCCCAGAACCCCCGCGCCGTCGTCCAGAAGAGGCCCATCAACCGCCGGCGCGCGACCTTGTCGGCGTTGATCTGCTTTCCTGCGATTGTGTCCACAGCCCGCCGATCCGGAAAATTCCATTGCCGCCAAGACGACTCACGTGCCGGAGAATGGCACGCGGGCCCGCGCAAGACGATGTCTACGACGCCACGGGCGTGATCTCCGCGATCTGCGGCCTTGCCGTTTCCGCCACCATGAACTGCGTCCTGGCGAGCTCGGCGAATTGCCCGCCCAGACGCACCAGTTCATCGAAGCTGCCGGACTCGATGATGCGGCCATTCTGGAAGACCAGGATGCGGGTGGCATTGCGGATGGTGGCGAGCCGATGCGCGATGACGAAGGTGGTGCGGCCCTTCATGACCTCGTCGAGCGCCGCCTGCACCTTCGCTTCGGTCAACGCGTCGAGCGAGCTGGTGGCCTCGTCGAGGATCAGGATCGGCGGGTTTTTCAAAAGCGCGCGCGCGATCGAGATGCGCTGGCGCTCGCCGCCCGACAGCAGTCGCCCGCGCTCGCCGACCGTCGCCTGGAAGCCGTCCGGGTGGCGTTCGATGATCTCGAGTGCCTGGGCGCGCCGGCAGGCCTCGCGCAATTCCTCCTCGGTCGCGTCCGGCTTGCCGACCAGCAGGTTCTCCTGGATCGAACGGTTGAACAGCAGCGCTTCCTGAAAAACGACTCCGATGTTGCGGCGCAGCCCCGACAGCGTCAGGCCGCGGATATCCATGCCGTCGATCTTGACCACGCCGGACTGCGGATCGAACACCCGATGCAGCAGCGCCAGCGCCGTCGACTTGCCGGCGCCGGTCGAGCCGACGAGCGCGACGGTCTCGCTGGGGAGCGCGGTCAGCCTCAGGTCTTCGACCGCCGGCCGCTTGCCGTCATAGGAAAAGCTGACGTCCGAGAACTCCACCAGCCCGCGCATCCTGCCCGGATCGATCGCGTCCGGCCGGTCGCGCACCGACGGCACGGTGTCGAGAATGCCGAAGAACTCCTGCAGCCGCGGCGCATCCATCACCATGGAGTTGGCAAAATGGACGACTGCTTCGAGCTTGCCGATGAGCATGGTGGCGAAGCTCATGAACATCACGATCTCGCCGACGGTGGTCAATCCGTTGATGTAGAGAAAGATGCCCACGGCCAGGATCGCCAGCATCGTCAGCGTGGTCGACGTCCGCGTCAGCACCGCGGCCAGCGCCCACCAGGATAGCACCGGCATCTGGGCTCCGAGCAGCATGTCGCCCACGTGCTTCATCTGCGACACCTCGCTCTCGATGCGGGCGAAGCTCTGGATCAGCGCGATGTTGCCGAGCGTGTCGGTGGTGCGCTCCGCCATGCTGGTGTAATGTCCCTCGACCGTGCTCTGGAGCTTTTCGCTTTTGTACAGGACCAGCGCGATCAACAGCGAGAACACGCCGCACAGGCCGATCAGCAGCACGCCAAAACGCCAGTTGAGAAACAGCGTCAGCGGCATCAGCACGAGCAGCGACACGAAGCTGGTGAAGTGCTCACGGAAGAACGACAGCCACAGGCTCCACAAGGTGTTGGTGCCGGTCAGCATCACCTTCATCAGCCGGCCGGAATGGGTGCCGGTGTGATAGGTCAACGGCAGTTGCAGCACGTGCTCGAAATAGTCGGTCCGTACTTTCTGGCTGTGGCGATGCGCCAGCCGGTCCGCATGGAGCGCCACCAGCGTGCTGCAGACGATGATGAACAAGGCGAAGCCAACCCACGCGCCAACGAGCGGGACGAGGTCGGCCCAGGACACCTGCCGTGATCCGCCTTGCGCGTTCGCCAGGGTGTCGACGATACGGCCGAACAGCACCGGCTCGATGAATTGCGCCGATGCCAGCGCCACATTGGCAATGGCCAGGGTCCAGCCCAGGCGCGCCTCAGGCCCGAGCAGCGCGAGCACGCGAAAATAGAGGCGGAGGAATCTCATGTCGTTGACACAGTGACCTGCGGGCGGCCCAATTTAGCGAAATGCGACAGGTCCGCAACGAGCGCCGTCCAGAACTGCTTCGGAAAGATCATCTAAGAAGATGGGGTATCTTGGAACTATATTATTTACTGGGGAAAATGTGAGATTTTTTTTACAACTGTGCCGTGTTAATACTTTGTGTGAAGGCCGGCTGCTTGAATTTGTCATTCATCACGGAAATGATCGCGCGGTCGGACCGGCGGGCCACCTCCAGCTAAGCCGATCACGGCTGCGCGCGCTTGGCGCAGCCGCGCCACCTGCGAATAATGCGACGGGGCCATGCTGAACATTCCAACCGACCTCCTGCGAACCCTGATCTCGGTGGTCGACCTGCGCAGCTTCACCAAGGCGGCGCATCTCCTGGGGGTGACGCAGCCGGCCGTGAGCGCGCAGATCAAGCGGCTGCAATCGCTCTTGGGCTACGAGCTTCTGGACAAGCGCGCGCCGGGCGTCAGCCTCACGCCGCGCGGCCAGGTCGTCGTCACCCAGGCGCGCCGGTTGCTGGTGGTCAACGACGAGATCCTGCAACTGACCAGCGGCCGGCCGGCGGTGCAGACCCTGCGCGTCGGCATTCCGGGCGACTATGCGGGGTCGCGCATCCCGGCGACCCTGGCGCGTTTCCGGATGCGCTGGAGCGACATCAACTTCACCGTGACCAGCGGCAATTCCGAACATCTTCTCCGCGATTTGCAGCAAGGCGACCTGGACGTCGTCATGGCGGTCACGGTGGCCGAGCCAGAGATCGCGCCGCGTCACAGTTGGATGCGCCAGGCGGTGTGGGTGCACAGCGACGCGACCAAGGTCGATCCCGCCGCACCGGTGCCGCTGGTCTGCTACGGCGACGATTGTGCCTGCCAGAACGTTGCCGTCGCCGCGCTGCAAGGTGCCGGGCGCGACTTCAATTTCGTGTTCACGTCGCGCAGCCTGGTGAGCCTCGCCGCCGCGGTCGCGGCTGGGTTCGGCGTCATGGTGATGCCGCGCGGCCGCGCGCTGAAGAACGGCCTCGCCATCTGGGAGGACCCGCCGCTGCCGAAGCTGCCCGAACTCTACTGTGGGATCTTCGTGCGCGACGGCGGCAACCGCATCGCCATCGAGGAACTCGCCGACTATCTCCACGACGATCTACGGGTCGAGCCGCAAGTGCCGGACGAGCATACGCCAAACGCAACGGTGGCACCGATCCGCGCCTCGAAGGCGGGTTTTTGAGGCGGGCACGATTCTGCCGCATAACGGCGGAAACCGGGGTGTCGAGTCTCTTGCTTTTCATACGGCCCGGAAGTCTGGCTGCTTGAAGCCTGGGTCCCGCTTTCGCGCGCACGTGCGAGGCTCAGCCGCGCTTAATTCACCCGCCGCTCCGCTGCCGGCGGCAGGAACGTCGCGTCGAACACGTCCCCCGCCTTGGGTCTGGCCTTGAACGGGTAGGTCAGCGCGATCTGGCTGATCGACGCCTCCAGCCGCGCGTTGTCGATCGCGCCGAAACCGAGACTGCGCGCTTCCGGCGTGACGATGTTCTCCCGGATGACCATGCGCAGGCGCTCGATCTCGACCTCCTTCTTGGCGGAGTCATCGCGCTTGAGCACCGCATCCGCGGCCGTGGCCGGCGCCCTGATCGTGTCCTTCATGCCGCGCAGGAAGGCGCGCAGGAACCCCCTCACCGCTTCGGGCTTCTCGGCGGCGAACTTGGTATTGACGACGATGGCGCTGCCATAGAGCTTCAAACCATAATCCGCCATTTGCATGAGGACGATGTCGTCGACCGGCACGCCGCGGTCCTTGAGGTCCACATAGACCCGGAAGGCATAGCCAAGCGCGGCATCGAGCTGTCCGGCGGCGAGCATCGGCGCGCGCACCGGGGTTGCGATGTTTTCGAGCACCACCTTGGAGACGTCGATGGCGTTGATCTTGGCGAACAGCGGCCATTGCGGAAAGGTGGCGGCGTTGGACGGCGCGCCGAGCCTTTTCCCCTCGAGACTCTTGGGCTCGCTGATGCCGCGGCTCTTGCGGCCGACGATCGCGAAGGGCGGCTTGCTGTAGACCATGAAGATCGCCTTCACGGGCGCCGCCGGATTCTGGTCCCGATACCTGATCAGCGCGTTGATGTCGGCAAAGCCGATATCGTGGCTGCCGGACGCGATGCGGGCGAGCGGCTCGGTGACGCTCGCGGCCTCGTCGAGCGAGACGTCGAGCTCCTCGTCCTGGAAGTAGCCCTTGTCCTGCGGGACCAGGAACATCGCGGCCGGTCCTTCCAGCCGCCCGTCGAGGGTAAACCGCAGCGTCGTCGTCTGTTGCGCGCGCGCCGGCGCGCTGGTCGCAAGCACGAGCGCCGCCACGATCATCGGGGCACATCGACCAAGCGCTGGAAGGTCGCGGAGGCGCATGCGTCGACGTGGCTCCTTCTACGCGTCGGCCCCAGCCCGGCGATCGCCATCATTGCAAAACCGCGGCATCAGAAAAGTACAGGATGATGCAAAGCGCAAGGCCGGATCGCGGCCGCGCCCCGAGATTCACGATATTGCGAACACCGGCCGCGGCACCAATGTGCGTGCGCGCGTATTTTCCTGGCAGGCTGCTGCTAGGATGAGAGCAGCGCAGGCGAAGCGGAGAGCTTGATGCGGCCGGACACCCATCGCCTCGATGCCTCAGGCGCCGCTATGCCGCCGGCCGGTGCGTTCACGGCGCCTTATGCGCCGCCCGACGAGACCATCGCAGCGGTGTTGCTGGCCGAGGCGCCGCGGCCAGCCGAGGCTGAAGCCCGCATCGATGCCCGCGCCACCCGGCTGATCGAAGGCATCCGGGCGAGGAGCGGCGGGCTCGGCGGCATCGAGGACTTCCTGCATGCCTATTCGCTCTCCACCAGGGAGGGACTGGCCCTGATGGTGCTGGCGGAGGCGCTGCTGCGGGTTCCGGATGCCGCCACCGCCGACCGCCTGATCGAGGACAAACTTGCGAGCGGCAACTGGTCGGCTCCCGAGGTGAAGGGCGGCGCCTTCCTGGTCTCGGCCTCGGCCTGGACGCTCGGCATCACCGCCCGCATCGTCCAGCCGGGGGAGACGCCGGACACGATCCTGGAGAGCCTGATCAAGCGTCTCGGCCTGCCCGCCGTGCGCACCGCGATACGCCAGGCGATGCGGCTCCTGGGCTCCCATTTCGTGCTCGGGCAGAGCATCGAGGAGGCGTTGAGGCGGACCGACAGCGAGTTTCGCTATTCCTTCGACATGCTGGGCGAGGGGGCGCGGACCGCAGCCGATGCCGGGCGCTATCTCGCGGCCTATGCCGCCGCCATCGACGCGATCGGCGCCGCCGCGGGCGATGACGCGCTGCCCAACCGGCCCGGCATCTCGGTCAAGCTCTCGGCCCTGCATCCGCGCTTCGAGGCGGTCTCGCGCGCCCGCGTGCTGACCGAACTGGTGCCGAGCGTGCTCGAGCTCGCCCGCCAGGCGCGCGCATACGACCTCAATTTTACCGTGGATGCCGAGGAAGCGGACCGGCTGGAACTGTCGCTCGAGGTGATCGCGGCGGTGCTCGCCGACCCGTCGCTGCGTGGCTGGGAGGGCTTTGGCCTGGCCGTGCAGGCCTATCAGAAGCGCGCCGGCGCGGTGATCGACTGGCTCGCCGATACGGCAGCGGCGCTGCACCGGCGGCTGATGGTGCGGCTGGTCAAGGGGGCCTATTGGGATACCGAGGTCAAGCGCGCGCAGGAGCGCGGGCTCGCCGACTATCCGGTGTTCACCAGGAAGGCGATGACCGACCTCTGCTTCCTGCATTGCACCCGCAAGCTGCTCTCGGCACGGGCGCGCCTCTATCCGCAGTTCGCCACCCACAACGCGCTGACGGTCGCGAGCGTGATCGAGGACGCGGGCGGCGTCGAAGGCTACGAATTCCAGCGCCTGCACGGCATGGGCGAGGCGCTCTACGAGACCTTGCGGAGCGAGCTTCCGCAGGCCGGATTGCGGGTTTACGCCCCGGTCGGCGGCCACCGCGATCTGCTGGCCTATCTGGTGCGGCGCCTGCTGGAGAACGGGGCCAATTCTTCCTTCGTGGCGGTCGCCGCCGATCCGACGGTGCCGGTCGCCTCGATCCTCAGGCGGCCGCAGAGCTGGATCGGCGATCCGCAGCATGCGCGCCATCCGAAGATTCCGCTGCCGCGCGATCTCTATGCCCCGGAACGGCGGAACTCGGCCGGCGTCGAGTTCGGCGACCGGGCGAGCCTCGAAGCACTGCTGCGCGAGGTCCGCGCCGCCGACCAGTCCTCCGCGCCTCTGCCGCCTGGCGACGGCGCGGCATTGGCCGCGACGACGGCCGCGACGAACGGCTTTGCCGCCTGGAGGGCCGAGGCGCTCGAGGCGCGCGCGGCGATCCTGCAGCGCGCCGGCGATCTCCTGCAGGAACGCCGCGGCCGGCTCATCGCCCTGCTGCAGCGCGAAGGCGGCAAGACGCTCGACGACGCGGTCGCGGAGGTCCGCGAGGCAGTCGACTTCTGCCGCTATTACGCCGCCGACGCCCGCCGCGCCCTGGTGCCGCAGCCGCTGCCAGGGCCGACCGGCGAGAGCAACGAGCTGCGCTATCGCGGGCGTGGCGTGTTCGTGTGCATCAGTCCGTGGAATTTCCCGCTCTCGATCTTTCTCGGCCAGGTGAGCGCGGCGCTGGTCGCCGGCAATGCCGTGGTGGCGAAGCCCGCCGAGCAGACGCCGCTGATCGCCGCCGAGGCGGTGCGCATTTTGCATGACGCCGGCGTGCCCGCGCGCGCGCTTCAGTTCGTGCCGGGCGACGGCAAGGTCGGCGCGGCGCTGGTCGCGGACCCGCGCGTGGCCGGCGTTGCCTTCACCGGCTCGACCGAGGTGGCGCGCTCGATCAACCGCGCGCTCGCCGCCAAGGACGGACCCATCGTGCCGTTGATCGCGGAGACGGGCGGCATCAATGCGATGATCGTGGACGCGACCGCGCTGCCCGAGCAGGTCACCGACGACGTGATCGCGTCCGCCTTCCGCTCCGCCGGCCAGCGCTGCTCGGCGCTGCGGCTCCTGTGCGTGCAGGAGGACGTGGCCGACCGCATCATCGAGATGATCGCGGGCGCGGCGCGCGAGCTCGCGCTCGGCGATCCGCGCGAGATCGCGACCCATGTCGGGCCGGTGATCGATGCCGAGGCTCAGGAGAAGCTCGATCGTTGGATCGCCGACATGGAGCGGCAAGGCCGCGTGCGCTTCCGCTGGGACGCGTTCAAACCGCTGCCGGCGACCGGCACCTTCGTGCCGCCCACGATCATCGCGCTCGATCGCGCGCGCGATCTCACGGAAGAAGTATTCGGTCCGGTCCTGCACGTGGTGCGCTGGCGCGCCGACGTGCTCGATCGGCTGATCGACGACATCGCCGCCAGCGGCTACGGCCTCACGCTCGGCATTCACACGCGCATCGATGCGA
Source organism: Alphaproteobacteria bacterium (assembly GCA_034669045.1). Classification (GTDB taxonomy): domain Bacteria; phylum Pseudomonadota; class Alphaproteobacteria; order Rhizobiales; family Xanthobacteraceae; genus VAZQ01. The sequence goes on along the minus strand of JAXDOD010000128.1, from coordinate 15,324 downwards.
GGATCGAGCACGTCGTCGCGCGGCTTGCCCACGGCAACGTCTACGTCAATCGCAACATGATCGGCGCGGTGGTGGGCACGCAGCCGTTTGGCGGCACCGGGCTCTCCGGCACCGGCCCGAAGGCCGGCGGTCCGAACTACCTGCGGCGCTTCGCGACCGAGCAGGTGGTGACGATCAACACCGCGGCCGCAGGCGGCAATGCGAGTTTATTGGCGGCGGAGGAATGAGGTACGAAGCATCGTCCTGCTGCGGCGCTTTGCTCCTCGCCCCTTGCTACCCTTCCTTCCTCCCCCGCAAACGGGCTAGAGTGCCCTTGACCAGCCTATCGGTCCAATTTCAATAGGGAGGCTCCCATGCATCGAGTGAACCTAGCGGCGGTCACTTCAGCCGTTGCTCTTGCCGTCCTCGCCGGATTGCCCGGTGCGGCGCGCGCGCAGGTCACCGCCTACGAAGGCGCGCGGCTGATCGTCGGCGACGGCAGCGCGCCGATCGAGAACGCGACGTTGCTCGTGGACGGCACCAGGATCGTGCAGGCCGGAAGCGGCGTGACCGTGCCCGCCGGCGCCACGCGCGTGAGCCTCGCGGGCAAGACCGTGATGCCGACGATCATCGACACGCATACTCATCTCAGCGTCAAGCAAGAGCCTCTGTTGCGCGACCTGAAACGGCGTGGCTATTTCGGCGTGAGCGCCGCGTTGAGCCTTGGCACGGATCTCTTTGACACACTCCCGATGCGGGACCAGGTGGTCCCCGGCGCCGCCCGCTACTTCAGCGCGGGACAAGGCATCACCCGGAAAGAGCCGCTCCGCCCGACGCTGCAGATCGAAACCGAGGCAGAAGGCCGCAAGGCGGTTCAACAGCTCGCGGCGCACAAGGTCGACATCATCAAGGTCTGGGTCGACGACCGCGAGGGCAAGGTCCAGAAAGTCACCCCGGAGCAATACGCCGCCATCATCGACGAGGCGCACAAGAATGGAATCCGGGTCATCGCCCACATCTACAACATGGAGGATGCGAAGGGGCTCATGCGCGCCGGACTCGACGCCTTCGCGCACGGCGTTCGCGACAAGGATGTCGATGACGAAACGGTGGCCATGTTCAAGGCGCGCCCGAACATCGTCCTCGGGCCGAACCTGCCGGATCGTGGCGTGAAGGTGGACTTGAGCTGGCTCAAGAGCGGACTCCCGGCCGATGAGTACGCGAAGCTCGAGCAGGAGAACACCGACCGAGCGGCGGTGCAGCAGTTCCACGGTATTCAGGCGCGTAACCTGGCGAAAATGTATGCGGCGGGCGTGCGGCTCACGCTCGGAACCGACGGCAACAAGCCCTGGGGTCCGCATGACGAGATGGTGGACATGGTGATGGCCGGTGTCCCGGCCATGCAGGTGATCGTGGCGGCGACGCGCAACGGGGCAGAGTTCCTCAAGATCGCCGACGCGGGAACGCTCGCAGCCGGCAAGAGCGCCGACTTCATCGTGCTCGACGCCAACCCGCTGGACAACATCGCCAACACGCAAAAAATCGCGTCTGTCGTCCTACGCGGCGCGACCGTGGACCGTTCGAAGCCGGTGCCCTGACGATCAGTCCGGATCATCGGCTGCGCCCGCTCGCGCAAAGCGAAGGCGCAGAGCGCAGGATGGCCGAGCGAAACGAATCCCATCGCGGTGTCTTCGGCATCGCGATGGGTTCGTCTTTGCGCCTCTCTGTCGATGAATTGACGTGATGGGCTTCGCGCGCCCAATCTCCTACGACGTCTTCGCCGCGATCGGCCTGCCGGAATATTTTTTGCCCATGTAGGGGGCTTCCGTCTTGTAGAGCAGTGCCGCCACGTCGTCGGCGTGGAACCATTTGATCATCTGGTCCACCTGGCCGAAGAACGGCAGCGGCAGCTTGCGCTTCTGCGCAAGGTCGAGCGCGATGTCCATGTCCTTTTCCTGCCAGGTGAACTTGGTCCCATCCCAGCGCGCGAGCGTGCCGTTGGTGGCGGGGCACTGCACCAGTGTCTCGCGCAGCTTCTGGGCATCGAGACCATAGACCTTGCCGAGCAAGAGCGCCTCGTAGTTGGCGATGCAGTGCGCCCAATGCAGCATGTTGTTGAGCGTCTTGCCGATCTCGCCGGCGCCCAGTTCGCCGAGATGATGCACCGCGCGGCTATAGCATTCGAGCACGGGACGCGCCTTCTTCACGTCTTTGGCGGCTCCGCCGACGAGCGAGGCGAGCGTCCCGTCGCGTGCGCCCTCCAGTCCGTAACAGACCGGCGCATCGATCACGCCCATGCCGCGCCTGCCGGCGATCTCGGCGCACTCGATCACCATGTCGGGATGGCTGGTGGCGGTAATGACGATCACCGCGCCTTTCTTGCCGATCTTGGCGAGATCGCTCACCACCTGTTTCACCTGATGGTCAAAACCGACCATCACGATGAACAGGTCGCAGACGCGGCCGAGGTCCTCCAGCGAGTTGGCGATCCTGGCGCCCTTCTTGGCGATCGCCTTGGTGGCGGCCGCGCGGATGTCGTAGACCCAGACTTCGAATTTTTGGCTTTTCAGCACGTGGCCGGCCATCGGCTCGCCCATTTCTCCGCAACCGACAAAACCGACTTTCATCATGACCCGTGCTCCTTGCGAATGGGGTGGCCGACACACTGGAGAATCATATCCGCGCGCAGCGATGATACTACGCGGAAGCCCAGCGGCCTCGCGACCTGCATGCGGGGGCGGCATTGACGGTCTGCTCGGCGCCGCCCTGCGACAAATGCGAACAACAAAACACTGGAGATTGGCCTTCATTCTGCGCAATCCTATAAGGGTCGGGATGATCGCAAGTCGCGGGGGCGAGGGAACACATGCATCGACGGCAATTCTTGACGATATCGGCGGCAGCGGCCGCCGGCGCCGCATTTCCGCTTCGGGCGTCCGCGTCGGTGCCGCGGCCCTACAGCTTCGATGCCTCGCCGCCGATGGACAACGCCACCTCTTTCCTGCGGTGGATGCAGGAGAACCGCGGCGAGGATCCGAGATACCTGCGCGCGCGCTTCGATCGCTTCCAGAACATGGTCGGCAATCGCGACATCTGGGACGCCGGCAACAAGCGCGCATTCCTGATGGTGCCGCGCGAGGAGTTCTGCCTGCCCGCGAGCCGTGCGGTGATCTACGACGTCAACTATCACGATATCGGTTTCGGCGTGACCATCACCGGACCGCGCGTGGTGGCGCGCATGACCAGTTCCATCGACGTCAAGCTGGGCGAGAAGGTGCTCGAGATCGGCACCGGATCGGGCTATCAGTCGGCCTATCTTTCGAACCTGACCGACAAGGTCTGGTCGATCGAGATCATCAGGCCGCTGGCCGAGCGCACCCGCGGCCTCTATGAGAAGCTCATCGAGCGCGGCTATACGGAATACCGCTCGATCAACAGCAAGAACGCCGACGGCTACTATGGCTGGGAAGAGGCGGCCCCGTTCGACAAGATCATCGTCACCTGCGGCATCGATCACATTCCGCCGCCGTTGCTGAAGCAGCTCAAGACCGGCGGCACCATGGTGATTCCGGTCGGGCCGCCGGGCGCGCAGCACATCCTCAAGGTGGTCAAGGAAGCGGCCGCCGACGGCCAGGTCGTCGTCAGGCGTGCCGACATCTACAACGGCCGGCCGGTGCCCTTCGTCCCGTTCACCAAGCTGCAAGGCGACGGCATCAAAGGCGACCACAATCAGCGATGAATCCGACCGTCATTGCGGACCGCGGAATGACGAACGCGCGCGCGCCGGCGTGCGCTTTGCTGCCCGATGACCCGTCACGGCGAGGAAATGTGGCAGGCCTGCCAAGATCGTTAACACTATCGGAATCGGATGGGGCTATTGTCGACCCGCATGACTGATTCGCTCGACCGGCTTTATGCCGCCGTGCTGGCCGCAAGGACCTCCGACCCGGCCACGTCGCGGACCGCGCGCTTGCTGCGCTCAGGTCGCGGCAAGATCGCCAAGAAGCTCGCCGAGGAAGCGGTCGAGGTCGTGATCGACGCCATGAGCGGCCACACCGACGCGGTCGTCAAGGAAAGCGCCGACCTCATGTACAACCTGATAGTGCTCTGGGTCACTTCTGGAATCCGCCCCAAGGATGTCTGGGCCGAGATGGACCGCCGCGAGCGGCTCATGGGTATCGCCGAGAAGCTGCCGAAGGGGCAGGTCGACACGTCGACGCGGCGCAAGGTCGTCGCGCTCGAAAGCCGCCGCGCCCGCAAGCGGCGCTGAGCCTCGCGCCCGCCGCCGGACGCGGGCGCCGATGGACATTCCGCCGTCGCGCCGCTAAGCACCCGCCATGCTCAGACGACTGTACGACTGGTGTATCGCGGCTGCCGGCAAGCCGCACGCGTCCTGGATCCTCGGCACCGTGTCGTTCGTGGAAAGCTCGTTCTTTCCGGTTCCGCCCGACGCGATGCTGATCCCGATGGCGTTGGCGCGGCCGGACAAGGCGTATTCCTACGCGTTCCTGTGCACCTGGACGTCGGTCGCCGGCGGGCTGCTTGGCTATTTCATCGGCGCGGCGCTTTACGACACGGTCGGCCACTGGCTGATCGCGCTCTACGGCTATGGCGACAAGGTCGAGGCGTTCCGCGACGCCTATGCGCGCTACGGCACCTGGATCATCCTGCTCAAGGGGGTGACGCCGATTCCGTACAAGATCGTGACCATCACCTCCGGGTTCGCCGGCTACAACATCATCCTGTTCTTCGTCTTTTCGATCATCGCGCGCGGCATGCGCTTTTTTCTGGTGGCTTTTCTGCTCAATCGCTACGGCATTCAGGCGCGCGCGATGATCGAGGAACGCCTGGGCTTGTGGGTGACGATCGCGGCGGTGCTCCTTGTTGTGGGAATCATCGCGGCGGTCTATATTTTCTGAGTGCGATCGGCGGCGGGCGGCGCTCCTCATTTTCGCCACGCCCGCGACCCAGTTGTGGGGGCTGCCTGATCGGAGCGCGCGCGCCCCGCAGCACCAGAGCACCGTCAATTCGAGCGCCCATGACCGAACGTCGCCCCAGCACCTGGTCCAATGCGCGCCGGACGATCCGCGGCAGGGCGGCGCCGGGTGTGGTGCTGGCAGGAATACTGCTCATTGCGGTTTCGGCGGCGGCGCAGGACGCCGGCGCGCCACCGGCGTCCGACGCGGTTCCGCCGGTGCAGATGCCCAATCCCAACTATCAGCCGGGATTTCTCGACGTGCTCGGCCGCTGGCTCGGCGATTCGAAGGCGAAAATCGACGAGCAGATCAGGAACACGGCCGACGCCGCCAAAGGCGCAGCAGGCGCTGCCGGGCAGGCCACCGGCGCGATCGCGGCCTTGCCGGGCACCCGCGTCGTCATCGGCCGCCAGCGTTGCGGCCGTGCCGCGAATGGGGCGCCCGATTGCGCGCCTGCGGCGACGGCGCTCTGCCATTTTAAAGGTTTCGGAGCCGGCAAGAGCATCGACGTCGTCTCCGCGCAGAAGTGTTCGACCGTGGCGTGGCTGACCGGGCGTCAGAACCCGGAAACCGATTGCAAGACCGAAACCTTCGTCACCCGGGCGATCTGCCAATAACGCTGCGATCCCTCGACGTCGAACGCGCCACGCGGCCGGCGCGCGAGGCCGCGGAGAGGGCTTTTGCCCGGCGTTGATGCGCTCTAGAATTGCCGCCGCGGCACGCTTGGAAACAGCCGGGGAGGAAAAACATGCAGCGGACCTATGGGCGGATCTTGCAGCGCGGCCTTTGCGCGGCCGTGATGGCGGTTGCCGTGATGGCGGTCGCCCAGGGCGCCGAGGTGCCGAAGTTCGAGGTCGATCCGTTCTGGCCCAAGCCGTTGCCCAACAACTGGACGCTCGGCCAGGTGGCGGGCGTCGCGGTCGACGAGCGCGACCACGTCTGGATCATGCAGCGGCCGCGCAGCCTGTCGCGGCTCGAAGCCGCCGCCGCGCAGACGCCGCCGCGCGGCAAGTGCTGCGTCCCGGCACCGCCGGTGATCGAATTCGATCCCGCCGGCAACGTCGTCCAGGCCTGGGGCGGCGACGGGGCGGGCTACGACTGGCCGAAGCAGGAGCACGGCATCCGCGTGGTCGGCGATTCGGTCTGGTTCGGCGGCAACCACAAGGACGACGGCTTCCTGCTGAAGTTCACCCGCGACGGCAAATTCGTGAAGCAGCTCGGCAAGGCGGGACCGCGCAAGGGCGATCAGGATACGACCCAGCTTGGCCAGCCGGCGGATTTCTGGATCGACGGCGCGGCGAACGAGCTCTACGTCGCGGACGGCTACGGCAATCACCGCATCATCGTGTTCGACGCGACGACGCTCGCCTACAAGCGCCATTGGGGCGCCTACGGCAAAGTACCGGCCGCGGAAGCCCACGCGACCTCCAGCGATCCGGGTGGCCATCCCTACGATCCGAAGGCGCCGGTGTCGCAGACCTTCAACAATCCGGTGCACTGCGTGAAGATCGCCGACGATGGCCTCATCTATGTCTGCGACCGCACCAACGACCGCATGCAGGTTTTCCGCAAGGACGGCAGCTTCGTGCGCGAGCACATCTATCTGCCGCAGACTTTGAGCGGCTCGGTCTGGGACCTCTATATGTGGCCCGACAAGGACCAGAGTTTCCTGGTCATGGTCGACGGCGGCAACAACGAGATGCGGGTGGTGCGCCGCGCCGACGGGGAAGTGGTGGGGACCTATGGCCGCTTCGGCCGCCAGGCCGGCCAGTTCTTCGGCGTGCACAACATCGCCATCGATTCCAGCGGCAACGTGTTCACCACCGAGGTGTTCGAGGGCAAGCGCATCCAGAAATGGAAGGTGGTGAGCGGCGCGCCGCAGAAGTGACGGCCCGCGCCGGTCGTGACGCGGCCCGGATTCGGAAATGGTGCCCCTAGCCGGACTCGAACCAGCACGATGTCACCACCACCTGATTTTGAGTCAGGCGCGTCTACCAATTCCGCCATAGGGGCACTGCGGGCGGAATATAGCCGCGGGCGGCAAACGGTCAATCGCCGTTAAGAAGCGCGCGGTCGCCGTGAAATTGCCCTGCCGCCGGTCTATAAGACCGACATGGACGCAAGGCTCCGGCAAGGCACCCGGCCCGCAACCTGGGCCACGCTCGCCCGCACCCGCCCGGTCGCGGCGGCGGCGATCATCGTTGCCGCCGGCGGCGCGGCGACCATCCTCGGCGCCTGGTTCTTTCAATATGGGCTTGGCCTCAAGCCCTGCCCGCTCTGTCTCGAGCAGCGTTATCCGTATTATTTCGCGATCCCGCTCGCGGTGCTGATCCTGCTGGGCGACCAGGTCGGCTCGAAACGAAGAGTGCTGCTTGCCGCGCTGTTCGTCATCCTGGCCGGCATGCTCTGGAGCGCGGGACTCGCCACCTATCACGCCGGCGTCGAATGGAAGTTCTGGGCGGGCCCGAAGGACTGCTCGGGCGCGCTCGAGAATTTGGGCTCGGCCAACGATCTCCTCAAGCAACTGGAATCGATCAGCGTGGTGCGCTGCGACGAGGCGGCCTGGCGCTTCCTCGGCATTTCGCTCGCGGGCTACAACGTGCTGATCTCGCTGGCGCTCGCCGCCGTCGCCGCCTGGGGCATTTTGGCGGCAAGGCGATTGCCGCCGGAAATCGAGCGGTAAGCGGCGATCGGGTGCAGTCCAATCGGCTCCGCTGGCGCGCGTTGCCGCGCAAGCGGCGTAAAGTGCGGACCCAGAACTCCCGAAAGCTGCGCAAGGGGAGTGACTCCGGATGCGCGCTGTTGCGGGCAGCAGCGCGAGCTCAGCACATCGCCACGGATCTTTGCGACCAGCGGCGAGCGCTTACGGATCGAGCTCGGTGTCCCAGTAGAGATAATCGAGCCAGCTATCGTGCAGGTAGTTCGGCGGAAACAGCCGGCCGTTGCGGTGAAGATGGTTCACCGACGGCTGGAACGGCGTCTGCGATGGCCACATGCGGGCTTCGTCCATCGTCATGTTGCCCTTCCTGAGATTGCAGGCCGAGCAGGCGGCCACCACGTTCGCCCACGTCGTGTGGCCGCCGCGCGAGCGCGGCAACAGATGATCGAAGGTCAGGTCCTCGCGCGTGCCGCAGAACTGGCACGAGAATTTGTCGCGCAGGAACACGTTGAAGCGGGTGAAGGCCGGCTGCGTCGCTGGCTTGACGTAGGTCTTGAGCGACACCACGCTGGGCAGCAGCATCTCCATGCTCGGGCTGCGCACCGCGCGGTCGTAGTTGGCGACGATGTTCACCCGCTCGAGGAAGACGGCCTTGATGGCGTCCTGCCACGACCACAGCGACAGGGGGTAATAGGAGAGCGGCCGAAAGTCCGCGTTGAGCACGAGGGCCGGCCAACCTGTGGGCGACACATGCACGTTCACGGCGGTGGTCCTCGATCCTCCTTCGCTGCACGACGCAGCGGCAGCCCCTAGTCTATAGGACAGCGTGACAAGATTGTGAAGCGTGCCCCGGGGCTTATCGGTGGCCGCTCAAGGACGGGCCGGGCATTCGCCGGGCCAGAAACTCGCCCCCGTGGCGCAGGCCCTCCTGGTCGATGCCATGCCCGATGCCCGCCGAGATGTGCCATTCGACCGGCACTTCGAGTTCGGCAAGCCCGTTGGCGGCGAGGAACAGGGCCTGCGGCGGAATCAGGTCGTCGCGGTCGCCGTGCACCAGCAGGACCGGCGGACGGGACTTGATCTCGGCGATGAATTTCTCGGGATTGCCATCCGGCGGCGTCACCAGCAATCCGGAATAGCCGACGATCGCGAGCGGCGCGGTCGCGCGCCGCAGCCCGATGTGCAGCGCCATCATGGTGCCCTGGCTGAAGCCGACCAGCGCGAGCGCGGACGGCGGCAGGTTACGGCGCGCGAGCTCCGCGTCGAGAAAGCGTTCGACCAGCGGGGCCGCTTTGTTGACGCCAAGCCAGCGCTCGTTCGGGTCGCGGAAAGTGAGCGGGAACCATTGCTTGCCGGTCGGCGCCTGGCCGCAGGGCTCGGCGGCATGCGGCGACACGAACGCGGCCTGCGGCAGCAGTCCCTGCCAGGCGCGGCCGATGTCGATGAGATCGTTGCCGTCGGCGCCGTAGCCGTGCAGGAGCGCCACGAGCTGGCGCGCGGCGCCTGAGCGCGGCTCGAGCCGCGGACCATCGAGCTCACCGGCCATTTCGTCTCCGGATGTTTTGCGCGCGCTGCAGCGGCGCCTCCGATCTCGGGCGCGCCTCGGATCGGCCCTTCAAGCGCGCAAGTCGGCTAGAGCCGAGCTCCGTGTCGCGTTGCTTGGCCACGCCGTAATACGACCACAGCATGCAGGCCGCGGCGCCGCGCCAGGGCCGCCACGCTTCCGCGAGCGGTCCCATCTCCTTCGCGGTCGGCCGTGCTTTCAGCGCGAGCAGGAGCCGCGCCGCCTCTTGCAGCGCGAGATCGCCGGCCGGCCAGGCGTCCGCGTGACCGAGGCAGAACAACAGGTAGATGTCGGCGGTCCATGGTCCTATGCCATGAACGGCCGTCAATGCGCGGTGGGCCTCGTCCGCGGGCCGATCGAGGAGGCCCGGGAGATCGAGCTCGCCGCAGTCGATCGCCTTGGCGATCGCTTTCAGGGTGCGGATCTTCGGCGCCGAGAGGCCAGCGCGCGCGAGCTTGTCGGCGCGCGCGCGCAGCACCGCCTTGGGGTCCAAGGGATCGAAGGCGGCTTCGAGGCGGCCCCAGATCGCCTTGGCGCTCGCCGTCGAGAGCTGCTGCGAGACCACGATCGAGGCAAGCCCGGCGAAACCGTCCGGGCGCCGGCGCAGCGGCGGTCGCCCCGCCATGGCCAGTGCATGTCCGAAACGCGCGTCCGCCTTCAGCAGCGACGCGAGCGCGGCATCGAGATCGGATTCGGTGTGAATGCGGTGCTCCATCGAGCGCAGTGATACACCGGGACGTTCACGTCGTCACGGTGATCTGGCGGCAGAGCGTCGACGGCGGGGTCAATGACGCTCGATGAATGTGCCGCCGACCCGCTGGCCGCCCTTCTGCTTGCGCGGAGGGCCCACCGGCTAGATCCTCGCCCAACCCGCAGGCGGCGATTTGCCCGGATGCACGGCGCCGCAGCTCTTGCATGTGCGGGCGGCCGCATCGGCGTAGAACGTCTCGTAAAGCGGCGGCAGATCCTTCACCAGGTGCGCGACCTTGATCTCGACGCGGTGCACCAGCGACGCGCATTCGAAGCAATACCAGTTGAAGCCATCGAGTTCGTCCGGCTGCCGCGCCGGCTCCACGACCAGGCCGACCGAGCCTGCCTGCGGCCGCTGCGGCGAGTGCGGCACATGCGGTGGCAACAGGAACACCTCGCCTTCGCGGATCGGGACGTCGTAGAACCGGCCGTCGTCGACGACCTTGAGCACCATGTCGCCCCTGAGCTGGTAGAAGAACTCCTCCACCGGGTCGTCGTGATAGTCCGTGCGCTCGTTCGGACCGCCGACGACCTGGACGGTCATGGCGCCGTCTTCGAACACCTTCTTGTTGCCGACCGGCGGCTTCAACAGGTGCTGGTTCTCGTTGATCCATTTTTGGAAGTCGAAGGCCTGGAGTCGTCGCGCCGGCATCACTGTCTCCGTTGATCTTCGCATCGCGGGCGCTGCGCCTGCTGCGCGCTGCACCGCATTCGGCACGAAGATATCATGCCGCCGAAAAGCGCAGGCGGGCGATTTGCACCCCGCTGGACGACGGTGTGCTCGCGCTCGGCGCGTCATTCGGCATAGATTTCGTCCATGTCCGCGCCCGTCTTCCGTTTTGCCCCCAGCCCGAACGGGTACCTGCATCTCGGCCATGCGCTCTCGGCGCTGATCAATGTCGAGATGGCGCGCGCGGCCGGCGGCCGGCTCTTGCTCCGCATCGAGGACATCGACGCGACCCGCTGCCGGCCGGACTACGAACAGGCGATCTACGAGGACCTCGCCTGGCTCGGCATTCCCTGGGAGCAGCCGGTGCGGCGCCAGAGCGAGCATTTCGACGACTATCGCGCCGCGCTCGCACGGCTGGAGGCGCAGGGCCTCATTTATCCGAGCTTCGAGAGCCGCGCCGAAGTCGCCGCGTTGCGGCGGGACCGTGGCGGTGCCGCGCCGTGCGATCCCGACGGCGCGCCGCTCTATCCGGGCACCGCAAAGGAGCTGACGCCGCACGAGCGCAGACGCCGCATCGCGGCCGGGGCGCCCCATGCGCTCCGGCTCGACATGCCGACGGCGCTCGCGCGTGCCGGCGAGCTCTCCTGGATGGAAACCGGCTCCGGCCCGGGCGGCGAGACCGGCGCCGTTGCGGCGGCACCTGCGGCCTGGGGCGACGTCGTGCTGGCGCGCAAGGAGACGCCGACCAGCTATCACATTGCCAGCGTCATCGATGACGCCCGCCAGGGCGTGACCCATGTGGTGCGCGGGCAGGACCTGTTCTGGTCGACCAGCGTGCACCGTCTGCTGCAGACGCGGTTGGATCTGCCGGCGCCGACCTATCATCACCACCGCCTGGTGCTCGGCGCGGATGGCAGGAAGCTGTCGAAATCCAGCCATGCGACCGCGCTGCGCAGGCTGCGCCGGGACGGCGCGACGGCGGCCGACATCCGGCGGATGGTCGGCCTCGATTAGGCGCAAACGCCTCGTCCGCGGCAGTGGCCCGGGCCTGCGCTCCGTGGCAATGTGCCGGGTGGGGGCACCATGGCGAAGGCCGTGCGATCAGCTAACCGCAAGCGCCGCAAAGCGCGTCGACCGCAGCGGCGGAAACCGGCGTCCCGCACCCGCGCGCTTGAAGCGACCCTGGCCGCGCTCGCCCACGACATCCGCACCCCGCTGACCGGCATCCTGGCGCTGAGCGAACTGCTGGCGACCTCCGAGCTTGCGCCGCGCGAGCGCGGCTGGGCGAAGGCGATCAAGGGTACCGCCGAGTATCTCGCCTTGCTGACGTCGCTGATCGTCGATGCCGCGCGGGCCGGGGCCAAGGGCCTGGTCCCGCGGCTCGCGATGTTCCGGCCGCGCCAGCTTGCCGATGCGCTTGCGGTCTCGCTCGCCGCCCGTGCCGGGGCGAAGGATCTGGTGTTCGAGGTCGCCATCGCCGCCGATCTGCCGGAGGCGGTGATCGGCGATGCGTTGCGGCTGCGCGGCGTCCTCGAAAACCTCATCGACAACGCGGTGAAGTTCACCGACCGCGGCAGCGTGCGGCTCGACGTGACGTGGCAAAAGGCGGCGCGCGGGCGCGTGCGCCTCGTGTTCGCCGTCACCGATAGCGGCATCGGGCTCAAGGCCGCGGAGATCAGGCGGCTGTTCCGGCCGTTCGCGCAGGCCAACGACGAGGTGGCGCGCCGCTATGGCGGCGCCGGCCTGGGCCTGGCCTTCGTCAAGCGCATCACCAAGGCCATGGACGGCGACCTCGCGGTCGTGAGCAGGCCCGGCGGCGGCAGCACCTTCCGGCTCACGGTCGCGGTCGCGGCGATCGCGGACGCCGAAGCGGCGGCCGGCCGCGATGATGCAAGCGCCACGCGCGCCGTGCCGCTCCGCGCGCTCGATATCCTCTGCGTCGAGGACAATCCCTACGGCCGGGTGGTGCTCAATACCATCCTCACCGAGCTCGGCCATCGCGTCGATTTCGTCGGCACCGGCGAGGCGGCGGTCGCGGCGGTCGCCGGCACCGGCTACGACGCGGTGCTGATGGACGTCACGCTGCCGGGCATCGACGGCTTCGAGGCGACGCGCCGCATCCGGGCGCTGGCCGGTCCGCGCGTCCCGGTCATCGGCGTCTCCGGCCGCGGCAGCGCGGACGAGGAAAAGCGCGCGCGCGCGGCCGGGATGGACCACTACCTGCCCAAGCCCATCAGCCCGGGCGCGCTCGCGCGGGTGCTCGAGTCCGATGGGACGCAAACCTGATCGGCCTGCGCTTGCGCCCTGCGGGCAAGCGCGTGCGCCCTGCGGGCAAGCGCGCTCAGGCGGCTCTTCTGACCAGCCCGATGATGACCAGGAGCACCACCGCGCCGATCGTGGCGTTGACGATCGACCCCACAAAGCCGGCAAACGGCATGATGTTGAGCCGCGTGAGCAGCCACACGCCGATAAAGGCGCCGATGATTCCGATGATGATGTTCCAGATCAGGCCGAAACCGAATCCCCGCACGATCAGGCCGGCAAGCCAGCCTGCGATCGCGCCCACAACCAGCATGATGATGATGCTTTCGATTCCGATCATTTGGCCCTCCAGCCTTATGGACTCGCACGACGAAAGATGCCGCGGGACGATTATACCAGGGCGCGTCGGGGTGACTAGCGGGTCGGCGCGCGCAGATCGTCGGACGCTTGCGCGTGGTCGCGCAGCCGGCGAAGCGCCGCATTGAGCTCGCCGCCATAGACGAAGATCGAAGCGGTCAGATAGAGGAACACCAGCGCGATCATGACCGACGCCATGCCGGCATAGTAGGTGACATAGGTATAGGCGAACTCGGCGAGATAGCGGCCGAACAGGATGCCGCTCGCGAGCCACAGGATCAGCGTCACCAGGATGCCCGGCAGGATTTCAAGGAAACGCCGGCGCCCGGCCGGCAGCCACTTGTGCGCAATCACGAGCGCCGCGACGAGGACCGTGCTGGCGACGGCATAGCGTGCGATGGTGAAATTCCATTCGAGCGGCGCGAGCCAGGGCGCGAATTTGATGGCGGTCGCGAAGATGAGCGGGCCGAGCACGATCAGGAAGGCGAGCGCGAGCAGCGCAATCGCGCCGATGATCACATAGGCGATCGATTCAAGCCGCAGCAATATCCAGTTGCGCGTGTCCAGCATTCCGTAGGCGCGGTTGAGGCCGATGCGCAGGCTTTCGATGCCGCTCGAGGCGAAATAGATCGCAAACGCCACGCCCACGGTCAGCACGTCGCCGCGCGTCGTGGTCAGCACATTGTGGAATTCCCATGCGATCGGGCCGGCGACCTGCTCCGGCCAGGTTTCGAGCAGAAGCCGGGCGGCCTCGTCGGCCAGTTCCTTGGAGCCCAGGAACGATGCCGCGAGCGACGTCACCACGATCAGGAACGGGAACAGCGCCATCAGTGCGGAGAGCGCGATATGGCTCGCGATCGCCCAGCCGTCGTCGGCGATGAAGCGATTATACGCGTCGAGGGCGACGCGAACGGAGCGCCGAAGGAGACCTGGCATGGTTTTCAGTCATCCGGGCGCGGACCTCGCCCGCGGCCCCGCAATCCATCTCACAACAACCCTATGCGAAAAAGTGGCGTCCGGGTTACGCGGCCTGGACGTCGGTGAGGAATCTGCGGACCTCTGCGTTGAGGCTTTCGGCCTCGACCGAGAGGGTATCGGCGAGCGCCTTGACGTCGGCCGCGGTGGCGCGGGCGTCCTTGGTGGCGCCGGCGACGCGGCTCATGGCGTCGGAGCCGGTGCGCGCTTCGAGCGAGGCGCGGTTGACGCCCTCGGTGATCGAGGCCACGGCCCGGTTCTGCTCCTCCACCGTGATGGCGACCGTGGACGCGATGGTCGAGATCTCCTCGATGATGCCGTTGACCTGTTCGATCGCCTGCGCGGCGTCGGCGACCGCGGACTGGATGGCGCCGACCTGGCCGGCGATCTCCTCGGTCGCCTTGGCGGTCTGCCCGGCCAGCGACTTGACCTCCGAGGCCACCACCGCAAAGCCCTTGCCGGCATCGCCGGCGCGCGCCGCCTCGATGGTGGCATTGAGCGCAAGCAGGTTGGTCTGGCCCGCGATGGCCTGGATCAGGCCCACGACCTCGCCGATGCGGGTGGCGGCGTCGCCGAGCTCCGACATGGTGCGCACGGTGCGGCGGGCCTCCTTGACGGCGCGCGAGGCCACTTCGGTCGAGCGGTTGGCCTGGCCGGCGATCTCCCCGATCGAGGCGGCGAGCTCCTCCACCGAGCTTGCCGCCGAGGTGACGTTGCCGGAGGCGACGCCGACCCGCTCCTCGGCGGTGCGCGCCTCGGCCGAGACCTGGTCGGCGGCGCCGTTGAGCTGGGTCGAGGTGATCTCCAGGCGCTCGGCGGCTTCGCGCACCTTGGCGAGCGCCTGGTCGACCGACATCTCGAAGCGCGTGATGGTGGCCGAGATCACCTCGCCGCGGTTCTCGCGCTCGCGGTTTGTCTCGGCTTCGCTGGCGGTGAGCCGCTCGCGCTCGATCATGGTGTCGCGGAACACGATGACGGTGCGCGCCATCTGGCCGAGCTCGTCCTTGGCCCCGGTCGCCGGGATGCGCGCCGAGGTGTCGCCGGCCGCAAGCCGCTTCATCACCTGCGCCAGCCCGTTGAGCGGCCGCGTGATGCTGCGCCCGATCCACCAGCTAAACCCAAGCCCGATCAA
>JAXDOD010000127.1:0-75776 GCA_034669045.1 Alphaproteobacteria bacterium | reverse complement strand
GCGCTTCATCAAGAATTATTGTCCGGTGGTGGAATTCGGGTTGGTGGGGCAGACCATGCATCAGGTCGACGAGCGCGTTCCACTTGCGGACCTGGCTGCGCTGACGGCGATCTATCGGCGGGTATTGGAGGAGTATTTCAGATAATTATCTCTAAGCCCCTTCTTTCTTCGTCATGCCCGGCCTCGTGCCGGGCATCTCACTTAGGAGAGCACTGCGTCCCTGATCGGGATGGCCGGGACAAGCCCGGCCATGACGGTGGAAAACGATCAATACTCCACCCGCACCAAATACAGCCCATCCGGCGGCGCGATCGGGCCGCAGGCTTTGCGGTCGCGGGCGGCGAGCGCGGCAGCGAGATCGTCGGCATTCCAGCGTCCCTCCCCGACCAACGCCAGCGAGCCCACCATCGATCGCACCTGATGATGCAGGAACGAACGCGCCGAGGCGCTGACGCGGATTTCGTCGCCGTCGCGCGCGACATCGAGACGATCCAGCGTCTTCAGCGGGGAATTGGCCTGGCATTCGATGGCGCGGAAGGTGGTGAAGTCATGCTTGCCGACCAGCCGTTGCGCCGCCGCATGCATCGCCGCGGCATCCAGCGGGCGCGCGACGCGCCAAGCGCGGCCGCGGTCGAGCGCCAGATCGGCCCGGCGGTTGACGATGCGGTAGACGTAGTGCCGCGCCTTGGCCGAGGTGCGAGCATTGAAGCTCTCCGGCACCTGTTCGGCGGCGAGCACCGCAACCGGATGTGGACGCAGCCGCGCGGTGAGCGCGTCGCGCACCGTGTCGGAGTCCCAGTCCTTGGCGAGATCGATATGCGCGACCTGGCCCAGCGCATGGACTCCGGCGTCGGTGCGACCGGCGCCTTGCACCGCGACCTGCTCGCCGGAAAAAGCTTCAACGGCGGCAGTGAGAACGCCCTGCACCGTCAGCCCGCCGGCCTGGGTCTGCCAGCCGACAAACGGCCCGCCGTCGTATTCGATCATGAGCTTGTAGCGTGGCATTAGATAACCTTAGTCCTTGCGCCGACGGTCTCCCTCTCCCCGGTGGGGAGAGGGTTGGGGTGAGGGGGTTCCGATCTATCGATAGTTTGTAACCCCTCACCCGGCGTACTGCGTACGCCACCCTCTCCCTATGGGAGAGGGAAAGTCACGCGAGCCGCGCTCCTGTGTGAATCGCCGTGCCGCGCAGAAATTCGTCGGCTTTCATCGCCTGCCGGCCGGCGCGCTGTAATTCGAGCAGACGGATAGCGCCCTCACCGCAAGCAATCGTGAGCTTATCGTCGAGCACCGTTCCCGGCACGCCCGATCCATCCGCACGGGTCGTGCGCAAAACTTTGACCCGCGCGCCATCGGCAATCTCGAACCAAGCTCCAGGAAACGGCGACAGACCGCGAATATGGTTGTGCACCTGCTGCCACGGCCGCGCCCAATCGATCCGCGTTTCGTCCTTCGCGATCTTGGCGGCGTAGGTCACGCCACCCTCCGGCTGCGGCCTCAATACCAGCGCGCCGCGTTCGAGCTCGGTCAGTGCGCGCGGCATCAGATCGGCGCCGAGGCGTGCCAGCGCATCGTGCAATTCGCCCGCGGTCATGTTGGCGCCAATCGGCACGCGTTCGGCCATCGCCATGTCGCCGGTGTCGAGGCCTTCGTTCATCTTCATCACCGTCACGCCGCTCTCGGCGTCTCCCGCCATGATCGCGCGGTTAATGGGGGCGGCGCCGCGCCAGCGCGGCAGCAGCGAGGCATGCAGGTTGAAGCAGCCGAACGGCACCGCATCGAGGATCGGCTTCGGCAGGATCAACCCGTAGGCGACGACCACGGCGGCATCGGCGCCATGGGCACGGAATGCGGCCTGGGCTTCGACAGTCTTCAATGTGCTCGGCGTCAATACCGGAAGCCGCAAGCGCCGCGCTTCGCGCTCCACCGGCGTCGGGTGCAGCTCCATCCCCCGTCCCGCGGGTTTGGCCGCGCGCGTATAAACCGCGGCAATGTCGTAGCCGCGTCCCGCGAACTCAAGCAGCGCCGGCACCGCGAAGTCGGGCGTGCCCATGAAAATCAGGCGAAGGGACATGGCGTTTTCTCTTTGAAAACGGCCGCGCTATTCAGCGCGCGGATGATCTTTATTGCCGCGAACGGAGCGCCGGTCGGCCTTGCGAGGAACGGGTTTGTCTTCCTCGCCTCGCTTCGCCGCCTTGATGAATTTCTTGATGACCCGGTCGCGCTTGAGCTTGGAGATATGATCGATGAAGAGCACGCCGTTGAGGTGATCGATCTCATGTTGCAGGCAGGTGGCAAGCAGCCCCGCCGCCTCGATCTCCTGCGGCTTTCCCTTGACGTCCAGATATTTCACCTTCACCAGCGCCGGCCGCTCCACCTCCGCGTAATATTCCGGGATCGATAGGCAACCCTCCTCGTAGCTGGCCTTCTCATTGGAAACCGAGAGGATTTCCGCATTGATGAAGACCTGCGGCTCCGGAGGATCGTCCTTCTTCGCCAGGTCCATGGTGATGACGCGTTGCGCTTCGCCAAGTTGGATCGCGGCAAGCCCGATGCCGGGCGCGGCATACATGGTCTCGAACATGTCATCAACCAGCCGGCGGATGTCGGCATCGACGGTCTTGACCGGTTTTGAGACAAGCCGCAGCCGCGGATCGGGTATTTTGATGATGTCGCGCAGCGCCATGAGCGGCGATGTAAGCGGTAAGCACGATGGGGTCAATGCGATGAACCTTGGCCCCGTTTAACGGTGGCGCACCTTGCCGTTCTCTCTTCGTTCGCGCATAAGAAGCGAATCGAGGTTAGAGACAGACGCATGATCGAAACGCTCCTCATTGCCATGGCAAGTCTGATCGCTGGCGCGGGATTGGCCGCCGTCGGTATGTCCCTGCTTAGGACGCGCATTTCCTCGTCCGATCCCGCCGAACAACGGCTGGCAGAAATCCACAAGTTACAGAGCGAGACTGCGGGACAGGTAAAAGCAATGGGCGACATGCTGACTAAGGCCCAAACCGACCTATCGGAGCGGCTTGGCAAGTCAGTGGACACGGCCAAGGAGCAGACTGTTGCAAACCTGACCAAACTGAACGAACGGCTCGCAGTGATCGACAATGCGCAGAAGAACATTACCGACCTGGCCTCCCAGGTTACTTCTTTGCAAAGCGTACTCGGCAACAAGCAACAGCGCGGCGCCTTCGGTCAGGGTCGGATGGAGATGATAATTCAGGATGCGCTACCAAAAGACTGTTACAAATTCCAGCACACGTTACCGAACAAGTCGCGCCCTGACTGCTGCATTTCGATGCCGGATAATCGCCCACTCGTTATCGACGCCAAATTCCCGCTCGAATCGGTGACCGCATTCCGCGAGGCCAAGAGTGATGACGAGCGCAGGCAGGCCGCCGCGCGATTACGTCAGGACGTCGGTAAGCACGTCACCGACATGGCACAGAAATATCTCATCCCCGGTGAGACCCAAGATATGGCGCTGATGTTCGTGCCGTCGGAATCGGTCTATGCCGAGTTGTACGACGGCTTCGACGATATCGTGCAAAAGGCCTATCGCGCCAAGATCGTCATCGTCTCGCCGTCGCTACTCATGCTGGCCATCCAAGTTGTCCAACAGATCCAGAAGGACGCCCGTATGCGTGAAGCTGCGGATCAGATTCATACCGAAGTCGAACACATGATGAAGGATGTAAGGTTGCTAGGTGAGCGCGTACGCAAATTGCAGACCCATTTCGGCCAGACCACTGAGGACATGAAAGACATTCTGACCTCCACGGGCAGGATCGAGAAGCGCGGCGAACGTATCAGGGAAGTGGAATTCGGCGGCGGCGAGAATGAAACCGACGCGGTTGTCATCCCTGCTCCAATGCGCAAGCTTGAGGCGGGCGAGTGAATATTCCTGCTTGTCATGCCCCGCGAAAGCGGGGCATCCAGTACCTTCGGTGATAGCTGGATCACCCGCCTTCGCGGGTGATGACAAAAGGCAACAACGCGAATCGCATGACCGCCCCCCGAGAGATCAAACCCGCCGCCCGCCTCTCCTTCACCGACGCGCTTGCAGTCTATCTGCGGCCGCGCGTGCTGATCGTGCTGTTCCTCGGCTTTTCCTCCGGCCTGCCGCTGGCGCTGTCCGGCTCGACGCTGTCGGCTTGGATGACCGAGAGCGGCGTCGATATCAAGACTATCGGCCTGTTCTCCGCCATCGGCCTGCCTTACGCGGTGAAGTTTCTCTGGGCGCCGTTCATCGATGCACTGGACGTGCCGGTATTGTCCCGGCTTTTGGGCCGGCGGCGAGGCTGGCTACTGCTGTCGCAGCTTATGCTGATGGCCGCGATCATGCTGCTCGCATTCTGCGACCCCGCGCTTTCGCCGTTGCTTGTCGCCGCCGCTGCGCTGCTGGTCGCCACCGCCTCCGCGACGCAAGACATTGTCGTCGACGCCTATCGCATCGAAAGCCTGCCGGAGGACGAACAGGCGCCCGGCATGGCCTCCTATGTAGCCGCTTACCGCGTCGGCCTGTTGGTCTCGGGCGCGGGCACGCTGTTCCTGGTCAGCTATGTGGAGAGCGGTCTCGGCTTGTCGAAGTCGCTGGCATGGACATGGGGCTATCTTGCGATGGGCCTGATGTTGCTGGTCGGCGTCGCCACGACATTGTTGGCTCCCGAACCGGAGAAGTCCGCCGCCGCCGCGGATCACGCCGCGCGCGCGGGGGACAACCCCATCAAGCGCTCTATCGAGACGGCGATCGCCAGTTCCACGGAATTCCTCAGCCGTGACATGGCGTGGGTGGTGCTCGCCTTCGTCGCGCTGTTCAAGCTCGCCGACGCGCTCGCCAGCGCGCTGACCACTCCCTTTGTGCTGAATATTGGATTTTCCCGTACCGAATTGGCCACGATCATCAAGGGCGTTGGGTTCGCCTCGACGCTGATCGGCGGCTATGCCGGTGGCATCATCGCCCGTGCCTATCCGTTATCGACCAGTCTGTGGATCGGCGGCGTGCTGCAGACGATCACCATTCTGACTTTCTCCTGGCAGGCCGCTGTAGGAAAGGATGTGGCGCTGCTCACCTTCGCCATCACCGTGGAGAGCTTCACCAGCGCCATCGGCACCGTGATCTTCGTCGCCTATCTCTCCGCGCTGTGTGGAAACCCGCTGCACACGGCAACGCAATATGCGTTGCTCACCGCCCTCACCGCTCTCGGGCGCACGATTTTCTCTCTCGGCACCGGCTACGTCGCCGACGCGACCGGCTGGGTCTGGTACTTCGCGATCTGCGCGCTGACCGGAATCCCGAGCTTGGTGCTATTGTGGTGGCTGCAACGCAATGGGCATTTTGAGCGGCTGGGAGCGAGAAAGCCTTAGCACCATTTGTCATCCCGGACGGCCGAAGGCCGATCCGGGACCCATGTTAACTTTTCAACACAGCCTATGGGTCCCGGCTCTCGCTACGCTCGGCCGGGATGACAAGAAAAAGGGCGAGGCGCACTCAAAACAACGTGCGCTGGCGCATCGCGGCGGAGAGCGTGCCCTCGTCGAGATAATCCAACTCGCCGCCGACCGGAACGCCGTGGGCCAGCCGCGTCACCTTCACATTGGCGTTGTGCAGAAGGTCGGTGATGTAATGCGCGGTGGTCTGGCCGTCGACGGTGGCATCGACGGCGAGGATCACTTCCTTCACACCCTCGGCGTGGGCGCGGGAGACCAACGCGTCGATCGAGAGATCTTGCGGGCCGACGCCATCGAGCGGCGACAGCGTGCCGCCGAGCACGTGGTAGCGGGCGTTGATGGCGTGCGCACGCTCCAGCGCCCAGAGATCGGCCACATCGGCGACAGCGACGATGATGGAGGCGTCGCGCCGCACGTCCGTGCATACGGTGCAAGGATTTTGCGTGTCGATATTTCCGCAGACGCGGCAAATCTCGATTTTCTCCATCGCCGTCGCCAGCGCCGCCGCCAACGGCGCCATCAATTGCTCCCGCTTCTTGATCAGATGCAGCGCCGCCCGCCGCGCCGAGCGCGGCCCTAGGCCCGGCAGGCGCGCCAGTAACTGGATCAGGCGCTCGATTTCAGGTCCGGCAACGGCGGTGGGCATCTTACTGCTCCCTCCCCCACGGAACTCGGGCCTGCCCGAGTTCCGCACCATAGTGCGCAAGTCGGGCAGGCCCGACTTGCGTCGGGGGAGGGCTGGGGCGAGGGGTAAAAACTTGCCCAGACATTTGTAGCCACCCCCCTCCCTGTCCCTCCCCCACAAGGGGGGAGGGGACGATAGAGCCGCCGATGCGGACTCCATCGTCGGCAAAGGTCCCGTAACGTGAGCAACAACAAGACATCAAAACAGCTTCATCCCTGGCGGCAGCGGCAGCCCGCCGGTGAGGCCTTGCATTTTTTGCTGCATCACCGCCTCGGCCTTGCGGCGCGCGTCGGCATGGGCGGCGATGATCAGGTCTTCGAGAATTTCTTTCTCTCCCGGCTTGAACAATGAATCGTCGATCACGACGCCTTTAAGCTCGCCCTTGGCGGTGAGCTTGACGGCAACCATGCCGCCGCCCGCGGAGCCCTCGACCTCGATATGGTCCAGCTCGGCCTGCATCGCCTCCATTTTGGATTTAAGCTCGGCGGCCTGTTTCATCAGGCCCATGAAATCCGGCATCGTTTAGTCCTCACGCTCGTCATTGGCGGGGGAATGGTCGTCGGCCGGCAAAGTTTCCGGCGCACCAGCGTCGCCCCCCGCGCGACGCACCTCGACGATCTCGGCGCCGGGAAATCGCGCCAGCACCGACTGCACGAGCGGGTCGGCGCGCACGCCGCGCATCAGCTCGGCCTTCTGCTCATCCATCTGCGAGCGGATGGTCGGCGCGCCCGGTTCGGAGGACACCGCGATCATCCAGCGCCGGCCGGTCCAGGCCGTCAGCTTGCGGGAAAGATCGCCGACCAGTGTTTTTGCCGCGCTCGGCTGAAGGTTGATCTCGAGTTGGCCGTCCTCGAAGCGCACCAGCCGCACGTCGCGCTCCAGCGCGGTCTTGATGGTGAGGTCGCGCTTTTCCGCGGCGAGCGCGATCAAATCTTCGAAACGGCCGATTGCGAGCGCGGGCGCGCTCGGCTCCGCTTCGCCGAGCCGCGCGACCGGATCGCCCATCGGCGCGGTGGCGGGCGACATAGCGGCCCGCGGCCCGCCACGCGACGTTTCGTAGCGAGGCGCGGTAGCGCCGCTTGCGCTCGGCGCAGAAACCGTGCCGCCGTTGCCCTGGAGCCGCGCGCCGCCGGATCGTTGTTCCTCGCCGAGCGCGCGCATCACCTCGTCCGGCGTCGGCAGATCGGCGGCATAGGCGATGCGCACCAACACCATTTCGGCGGCGAAAAGCGGCCTCGCCGCGTCCTTCATGTCGCCAAGGCCCTTGAGCAGCATCTGCCAGGTGCGCGATAGGACGCGCATGGAAAGCTGGGTGGCGAAGGCATGGCCGCGCGTGCGCTCGACTTCGCTGAGCGAGATGTCCTCCGCGATCGCAGGCACAATTTTCACTCGGGTGACGAAATGCGTGAAGTCGGCGAGATCGGTCAGCACGGTCGCCGGATCGGCGCCGATCTCGTATTGCTCGCGCAGCTCCTTGAGCGCCGCCGCGATATCGCCGCGCATCAGCGCTTCGAACAGATCGACGATCCGCGCCCGGTCGGCGAGGCCGAGCATCTGCCGCACGTCCTCGGCGCGCACCGTTCCCGCGGCATGGGCTATCGCCTGATCCAATAGCGACAGCGAGTCGCGCACCGAGCCGTCCGCGGCGCGCGCGATCAACGCCAGCGCCTCGGGCTCGACCGCGACTTCTTCCTTCGCGGCGATATTCTGGAGATGCTTGACCAAGAGCGCCGCATCGATCCGGCGTAAATCGAAGCGCTGGCAGCGAGACAGGATCGTCACCGGCACCTTGCGGATTTCTGTGGTCGCGAAAATGAATTTGGCGTGGGGCGGCGGCTCTTCCAGCGTCTTCAACAGAGCGTTGAAGGCTTGCGGCGACAGCATATGCACTTCGTCGAGGATATAGACTTTGTAGCGCGCGCTGACCGGCGCATAGCGTACCGCATCGTTGATCTGCCGTACATCGTCGACGCTGTTGTGCGAGGCGGCGTCCATTTCCAGCACGTCCAGATGCCGGCTTTCCATGATTGCCTGGCAATGCTGGCCCAGTACCGGCATTTTGATCGTCGGGCCGGTGATCGAGCCGTCGGGCAGCTCATAATTGAGCGCTCGCGCAAGGATGCGCGCGGTCGTGGTCTTGCCCACCCCGCGTACGCCGGTGAGGATCCAGGCCTGCGGAATGCGCCCGGTCTCGAAGGCATTGGAGATAGTACGCACCATGGCGTCCTGGCCGATCAGGTCGTCGAAGGTGGCGGGCCGGTATTTGCGCGCGAGCACGCGATAGGAATTGGCGGCAGGGCGCGCAGCGGCGGCCGCGCCC
Source organism: Alphaproteobacteria bacterium (assembly GCA_034669045.1). Taxonomy (GTDB): domain Bacteria; phylum Pseudomonadota; class Alphaproteobacteria; order Rhizobiales; family Xanthobacteraceae; genus VAZQ01. The sequence goes on along the minus strand of JAXDOD010000127.1, from coordinate 67,317 downwards.
AGGGCAAGGCCCGGCGCGGCAGAATGGTTCGGGGTCTCGGCGTCGTTCATCGTGTTTTCCGTCCGCCGCCGCGCCTTGCGCGCTTGCCGTTCCGACCATGAGGAGAAGGTGGGAGGCTGACGAGCGACCCGAACCGGAGCTCGTTAGGGCTGCTTCCTTCCGGATCTGACCCGGTTGGCGAGTGGCTCGTCCACCGCCAACCTCCCGTTTCTTATATCGGGCGAACAAAAGGAGAAAGCAAGCGGCGGCGAAGACGGTCTGCTAGCTTTCCTCCGGAAACGCATTTGTGACAGGATTTTCGATGGTTCTTGAACATCCCCCGGCCTGGTCCCTGGACCCTCGCCTTGCGGCGGATACTGTCATGCTCGGCGACCTGCCGCTGTCGCGCGTTCTGATCAACAAGGACGCCAATTATCCCTGGCTCATTCTGGTGCCGCGGCGGCCGCTGCTCGTCGAAATCATCGATCTCGACGAGGAGGGTCAGATCATGCTCACGGGAGAGATCGTGCGCGTTGGCCGCGCGCTCAAGACAGTGACGACATGCGAAAAGCTCAACATCGCCGCGCTCGGCAATACGGTGCGCCAGTTGCATGTCCATGTCATCGCGCGCTTTTCGGATGATGCGGCTGGACGCCGCCCGGTCTGGGACGTCGCGCCGGCGCGGACCTATGACGACGTGGAACTCCGGAAATTCGTCGCCTCCTTGCAGCGGGAGATCGGAACCGGCAACGCGGCCTAGGAGGACCCCCTGGACCCGCCAGCGGAGCCGCCACCCGTTGTCGAATTCTTCTTGGAAAATAGAATATTCTTCTATATAGAAGCGACAATAACTCAGAAATAGAATATCATTCTTGGTAGCGGCCACTGCACAGGCCGCCGCCATTTCAGGACCGCGTATCATGGACGCAATCGACCACAAGATCCTGGCCGTACTTCAGGACGATGCTTCGCTCTCCGTCGCCGAAATCGGCCAGCGGGTCGGCCTGTCGTCGACGCCGTGCTGGAAACGCATCCAGCGGCTCGAGGCGGATGGCGTCATTCTCAAACGCGTGGCGCTAGTCGACCAGGACAAAATCGGTCTGGGGATTACGGTCTTCGTCTCGATCGAGACTGGCGACCATTCCCAGGAATGGCTTGGCCGCTTCGCCGAGATGGTCGGTGCCATGCCGGAGGTGATGGAATTCTATCGAATGGCCGGCGATGTAGACTACATGCTTCGCGTCATCGTTCCCGGCATTCCCGGATATGACGCCTTCTATAAAAAGCTGATCGCATCTGTGCCGCTGAAGAACGTGACATCGCGTTTCGCGATGGAAAAAATCAAGTCCACGACCGCGCTGCCAATTCCCTGAGCGATAGCCGGCGACGGCCTAAAACACTCTGACCCAAATCCAAAACGACGCGGCTTTAGCAGGTGGTGGTGCCGTACGTCGGAGCCGCGATGCGCGGACTCATATACATCTGGTCCCTGAGATTCGTTGTTCCGGAAATGACATAGCCGATTGTTGGCGTGTAAGCATATTGGGCTTCGCTCCAGAGCAATGACGTGCTCCTGACGTTAAGCGCCCCGGGGAGGGTGACCGACGCGCCCGTTGCCTGTTTCGTGCCGTTGAGTGTTTCGCTCCATTTGATGGTCGCCCTCCCTGCCGAATCGATGGCCACGCATGAAACGGTCACTTTGAGATTAGAGGCCGCAAACGGATACATGATGGCGGCCGATGCATTGAGGAAGTCGGTCATACGCCCACTGGTGATGGACGACGATTGAGCCGTGAGGTCCGCAATGGTCCGCGACACCAGTGTCACTTTGCGGTTCGCGCTGAGCGCCTGCGAAACTTCGGCGCCGCCGATATAGAGCGTCAGCATCAGCGGCAGCACCAGCGCAAATTCAACCGCGGAGACGCCGCGCGAATCGCGGACGAACCGATGCATGAGGCACGACATGGCAAGGCGGGAGCTCATCAGCAGGGTGGTCCCGTAAAAGGCTCATTGCGGAACACCGAGGTCGCGGCGAGACGACGCTTTCCTGCCGTGGTGGCATCCGCAAGATTGAAACCGAGCAAGTTGACATAGACCGGAAACGAGTAAAACACGCGAGCGACGACGATGTCGCACGCCGTGCCGGGTTGATAGGTGTCGGCAGTTTTTCCGTTGGCATCCATCGGCGGCGGCGTCAGACTTGCCCCTGCGAAGGTAGTATAGGCCCTGACATCGACGCTCATGTTGGCGCAATCGAACAGCCCGAACAATCCCGCCTGCGGGCAAACTTTGTCCTTGAATGAATCCTGACTGAGACTTTGCGCCTGGCCGGTGAGGATGAGGCGCCCAGCATCGCTGGTGACGGTTTCGAGTACCTGGCCCGCGAAGAACACCAGGGCCGTTTCCATGATCGCGAACAGCAGCGCCAGGAACGGCGCGGCGACCAGCGCGAATTCGACTGCGGCCACCCCGTCTTCGCGTTGTAAGAGCCGAAATCGATGCTCGGCATAGGAGTGGAAGATCCTGTCCAGACGGCACTTCAGTTTGCTGATTATCTTCTTGAACATCGGCAAGACACCCGATTTTCGGCGGCATCTAGACGCCATTGTCGCCGGGAGTATTACCAAAGAGGCCTTGTCGAATTGTTGCGCATATGACGCACAATGACGGCGTCCGCGTTCAGGTTACGCTAACCACGAAGGCTGGACTTTTTCCGCTGCCGTAAGTCCGGTCACTTCCCCGACGAACTGCTCTGGGCTTGGCCGGTACGGCTTCCTATTTGCGCAATCACGGAATCGAAATATGCCGGACTATCGCCCAGCATGAGCCGCCGTTCACAAATCGGCGTGCAGCTGTAGGATTCTCTTTCGACGCCGCGATAAACCACCAGCAGATTGTCGCGCGGGCCTTGAACCAGGATCGTTTTCTGCATCAAAACATCGCCGGCCCGGTCGAGCGCGAGAACGTTGGTGGAGCCGTAGCCTTTGCCGGTAACGACCATCAAGCTTCCCGCCTGGATGCTGACGTCGGCGATCAGCGGATTTCCCACCACGAGAGTGGCGACCCGGTCGGGGAGTTTCAGCACCTCTGCCCGATCGAGTACGACCATGAGCACATCGGCCGCCGGCCGCGCGGTATCGCCCGCGGAGGGCCCCGCGGCGACCGTCACGGCGATGCAGCAGATAACGGCGAGCGCGCTACGCCGGCCTCCGCGGCCGATACGCTCGAACACAAGCGGCATACAACTCTCCCACACGCTACGCGATACACACGGCCTCAAGATGAGGGTCCGACGGGTAGGACTAAGGAGAGTTGAGGGCAAAATGGTGAATGAACTGCAAATGCGTGGTTTTGAGCCCTGGTCGGGTCTACCTGAATGGATAGAGGATTTGCGCACCAAAGCTTGGCGGAAATTGCGGATCGGCCACGCCATAGTGATCGGGAGTTTCGTGCTGAGGCATGTGGAAAGTGCCGAACAGCATATCGAACACCGGGAAAGTCCCGGCGAAGTTCTTTGAACCTCCCCTATCGGCAGCGGTGTGGTGCCAGCGGTGGAAGACCGGGCTGGCGAGCAAATATTTGAACGGGCCCAGGGTCCAATTGAGATTGGCATGGACAAATGCCGAATGCGCGGTCGTGAATGGGCCTACGAACACCAGCACGTTGGGGGAAATACCCGCCAGCAGCAGCGCCACGTCGACGGCCACGCTTCCGAGGAACAGATTGATCGGATGGAAGCGAGCGGCGGATATCCAATCGAGTTCTTGGGACGAGTGATGGACCGCATGGTATTTCCACAGCATTGGCCGGTGGAATCCGCGGTGAATCCAGTAAAGCAGAAAATCCGAGGCGATGAGGAAGATGGCGGCTTGCACCATGAGAGGAAGCTGAGCCAGCGGGCCGTGTCCGTCGTCATAGAATTCGATCAGCCCATCCGCGGTGGTAATACCGAAGAACAGCGCCGCGCCCACCACCAGCAAACCGATGCGCAGATAGCGGGTGAATAGGGGGATGATGAACCAGTAACAGAGGTCGGTCACCAGATCGCGCTTCTGCCACCAGGCTTTGCCGGGATTGCAAGCCGAAACCAGGGAGAGCACGGTAAAGGTGGCTCCCAGAGCGATGGAAACCGGCAGCGCCTTGAGAAAGGTATGGCCAAGTCCGTCAATGAATGCCCAGAATTCCAGAAGCATATTTTTCAAGGACCTGTTCGGAGGACACGCCGCACAGTCCCTGTATCAATCCGCGCCGGTTAAAGCGCCGTGAAGCCCGCGGTGGAACACATCCGTCTCTTCCGCGTTGATTTCGTCCGGCTTAAAGGCGGACGCACGAATCTTCCAAGTAGTTTTATTAGCGAAGCGTGGCGTTTCACCCGAAATGTGAGGAAAACCCGGCCTTGTACTCGGAATCTCATGTATACGTAAATATATATTTCAAATAAAGAGCTTTTTAACTACAAACATCCTTGTAAACTCTCCGTTAACTACAATAGCAATGGCCGCCTATACCTTAAAATTGTCAGACGATCTTAACCTCAGTGCAAGCTCGACCCCGATACTGTGGGCCATGATCCCGATTGGTCGGCATACCGGCTGCGGGGGTCACGCTCAGACAGCCACGTGTGGATCAAGGAGCTACCAATGAACAAGCTGATTAAACGTTTCGCGCAGGACGAGTCGGGTGCGACCGCCATCGAATATGGTCTCATCGCCGCCGGCATCTCGGTCGCGATCATCGCCGTGTTGCAGGGCCTCGGCTCGAAGCTGAATACGACCTTCACCAGCGTGCAGACCGCGCTGAAATAAGTTCGTCGCCGTCTTCGATTCTCAAAGGCTCCGGCACGTTGCCGGAGCCTTTTCGTTTATGGCGGCCGATCGAGCGGCACGCGCAAAGTGAGATAAACCCGAAAGTTCTATCTTACCGTTTGTTTATAGGTTTGCAGTATCGACATTATCGCGGCGACATTGCCCATGAGGGGGCAGATTTCTGAGGGAGGATGTCAGATGTCCAAGGTTTTGCGTTTTCTGCGCGACGATTCCGGCGCTACGGCCATTGAATATGGTCTCATCGCCGCAGGTATAGCGGTGGCCATTATCGCCACGGTGCAAGGTCTGGGCTCCAACCTGAATACGACTTTCACGTCGGTTCAGACCGCGCTCAAATAGCGCGGAAGTCGGCTGCTTGAGAAACGGCGCCACCGCCTCGGCGGGGCGGAGTTTCCGTTTTATGCCGGTCACGCTAACCGAACGGCAATGTCATCAGGCGTAGCCTTGTTGCGGGTACATCCGCGTGGGTCACGCGTCGACAAAACGGATCTGTCATGAGCGAGGCGATCAAGCTTCTGTTGTTTCCGGCCATGATGGCCTTCGCCGCCTCGAGCGATCTCCTCACCATGACCATCCCGAACCGCGTCTCGCTGGTCATGGTCGGCGGTTTCTTCCTGTTGGCTCTTACCGCCGGAATGAGCATGGCGGAGGTCGCGTCCCATGTCGGCGCCGCCTTCATTGTTCTTGCGATTGCTTTCGGTTTTTTCGCGCGGGGATGGATCGGCGGCGGCGATGCCAAGCTCGCGGCAGCCACCGCCTTGTGGTTCGGTTTTGGCCACCTGATGGATTATGCGCTGTATGGCTCGTTATTCGGAGGGGCGCTGACCCTTTTGATCCTGCGGTTCCGGGCGATGGCGATGCCGGGCATCCTCGTCGGTCAAGAATGGGCGGAACGGCTGCATCAGCCGGAGGGCGGCGTTCCTTATGGAATTGCGCTCGCCACCGCAGCGCTCGTCGTCTACCCCAACACGCCCTGGATGCAGGCGGTCGGGATGTGAATCGGACAGCGTAAGAATGTCCGAAGCGGGCGCGCGGCCACGCAAATCAATGCATCATTAACTCGATTTAGATACGCCTGATTAACCATACTTTGACCTTTAGGTGATGAAATCGCCTTCAGGTGGCCCGTACGGCCTCAGCGTCAGTTGGAAAGTAAGCGTATGAAAGCCGCGCGTATCATTGTGCTCACCGTCGCCGTTGCCGCGGGCGGCATCGCCGCTCTGCTGGCAGGTCGGCAAGAGCCCATAGAAGCTCCCCCGCCGCCGGAACCGGTCGCCAAGCTCGACACCGTCGAAGTCCTGGTCGCCAGAACCGAGGTCGGCATTGGGCAGACGGTTTCCGCGCAAGAGCTGCAATGGCAGACCTGGCCGACGGCGGCCTCCGGCAGTTTCATTCGCAAAAACGACAAGCCCGACGCCATCGAGCAGTTGTCCGGATCAATCGCGCGATCGCCCTTCGTGACCGGCGAACCGATCCGTGAAGCGAAGCTGATCAAGGCTAACGGCTCCGGATTCATGGCGGCGATATTGCCGCCCGGCATGCGCGCTGTATCGACCGAAATTTCCCCGGAAACCGGCGCGGGCGGATTCATTCTTCCCAATGACCACGTCGACGTGATCCTTTCTCGCCGCGATCGCGAAGCGGAAAAGGCCGTCGGCGTCGATACCTATGTCAGCGAGACGGTCCTGAGCAATGTCCGCGTGCTGGCGATCGACCAGGCGATCGAGGAAAAAAACGGCCAGAAGGTCGTTGTTGGCAAGACCGCCACGCTCGAACTCGCGCCGCGTCAAGCCGAAACATTGGCGCTCTCCCGCCAATTGGGGACACTGTCGCTCGCCTTGCGCAGCCTAGTCGACGGCAACGCCTCACAGCCGCCCAAAGACGACAAACCGGACAAAAGCCGCGGCGGCATCAATATTACGCGTTTCGGCGTGACGACAACGAAATGAATTCTCCAGAGGGATGAGCGCCATGCCCTACATCGCACTGACCCGTTTGGCACCGACGGCAGCGCTGTCCGCGGTGATCGGGTTTGCCTTGCTCGCTCCCGCCATCGCCGCCGATGTGCGGATGGCGAAGGCCGTGCCGCAGCCGGTTTCCGCACCGGCACAAGGGGCTACGGTCGCCGGCAGTGACAATACATCCAGCTTTGTTGCCCTAGGCATCGGCAAATCGGTCGTGATCGACCTGCCGCGCGACGTCAAGGATGTACTGGTTGCCGATCCCAAGATTGCCAATGCGGTCATCCGGTCGTCGCGACGCGCCTACATGATCGGCGTCGCCGTCGGACAAACCAACGTCTTCTTTTTCGACGCCGACGGCCAGCAGATTGCGGGCTTCGACATCGCGGTCACCCGGGACCTCAACGGCGTCCGCGCGGCTCTCAAGCAGGCGCTGCCGGAGTCGGACATCCATATCGAAGGTGTCGGCGACGGCGTCATGCTGACTGGGAGCGCTGCCAGCCCGAGTGAATCGCAGCAAGCCTTCGACCTCGCGGCGCGGCTTGCCGGCGCCGATGCCAAAGTGGTCAACAGCATCACCATTCGCGGTCGCGACCAGGTCATGCTCAAGGTGACCGTCGCCGAGGTCCAGCGCGATGTCATCAAGCAGCTCGGCATCGATCTCAGCGGCAGCCTCGGCTACGGCACCGCGGTGGTCAACTTCAATAACAGCAACGCCTTTTCCGCCTTCGGCAAACCCATCGGCGACAGCAATATCGTCGGCTCCTGGAAGTCGGTGACCGCCACCATACGGGCGATGGAACGCGCCGGCGTGATCCGCACCCTGGCCGAGCCGAACATCACTGCGATTTCCGGCGAGACCGCGACCTTTGTCGCCGGCGGCGAATTTCCGATCCCTAGCGGCTTGAGCTGCGACACCACGCATTCGCCGCCGATCTGCCAGCCGCAGATAGATTTCAAGAAATTCGGCGTCAGCCTGAATTTCACTCCCGTGGTGCTGTCGGAAGGGCGCATCAGCCTCAAGGTCATGACCGAGGTTTCCGATCTCTCCACCGACAACGCGATGACGCTGCAAACGCCAGGATCGACGCAGTCGCTGACCGTGCCCTCGATTCGTACGCGGCGCGCGGAGACAGTGATCGAAATCCCGTCGGGTGGCGCGCTGGCGATGGCCGGCATGCTGCAGGAACAGACCAGGCAGCAGATCAACGGACTACCGGGACTGATGCAGCTGCCGGTGCTTGGCGCCCTGTTCAAGAGTCGCGACTACGTCAACCGCCAGACCGAGCTGATGGTCCTGGTGACACCGTATATCGTGCGCGCGGTCGCGCAAAAGAACTTGTCGCGCCCCGACGACGGTTTCGCCGATCCCAGCGATCCGGCTAGCGTGCTGCTCGGTCGTCTCAACCGCCTCTATGGAATTCCCGGCCGCGTAGATCCCAACCAGATCTATCACGGCAATCCCGGCTTCGATCTCAACTGACCCGTGGCGACAAGGAAAACATCGATGATCTGCTTCCATCCTTGGATGGCCGACCGACGCGGACGAAAGCTCGCGGTCATGCGCAGCTTGTTGGTCGCCGGTTGCACGATGATCCTTTCCGGCTGCCTCACCGCCCACGACAACACGGACAGCATTCCGGCGGCCTACCGCCAGCGCCATCCGATCACGATCAAGGAAAGCGACCACACGGTCGAAGTCTTCGTTGGTGCGAGCCGGGGCGGTCTTACCCCTTACCAGCGCGCCGACGTGACGGCTTTCGCCCAGGCCTGGAAGCGTGAAGCGACCGGAGGCATCCTCATCGACCTGCCGTCCGGCACGGCCAACGAGCTTGCCGCGGCCGACGCCTCTCGCGAGATCAGATCGATCCTCGCCGCCTCGGGAATTCCGCTTTACGCCGTCAATGGACGCACTTATCAGCCGGAAAATCGCAACGCTGTGGCCACGGTTAAGCTCAGCTATCCGAAGATCCTGGCCGAGGCCGGACCCTGCGGCTTGTGGCCGGCCGATCTCGGTCCTGGCTACGAGGCTTCATACGCCGATAACAAGCCTTACTGGAACCTGGGCTGCGCGAGCCAGCGCAATCTCGCCGCCATGGTGGATAATCCCGCCGACCTGGTGCAGCCGCGCGGCGAGAGTCCCACCTATACCCCGCGCCGCACGACAGTGCTCGACAAATACCGCAAGGGCGAATCTACCGCGACGATTTTCACAAAAGAAGATCAAGGCAAGATCAGCGACGTTGGCAAATGATCAAAGACGCCCTGCAAGCCGCCGAGACCGAACTTCCGCCTGCCGAACCCGTCACCCACGACGAGCATATCGCTCCGGCGCCGCGGGTTTCGATCCAGGCGTTCTGCGACACCGTGGAGACGGCGGCCGCTATACAAACAGCCGGTGAGGACCGCCGCTTGATCAAGGCGCATCTGAAAATTCAGATGGGCGGCGTGACCGCGGCGGTCGAGGCCTACCGCACCTCGCCGACGCCAAACGTCATTATCCTCGAAACCGAAGCCCGCGGAGACGACATCCTCGGCGGTCTCGACGAACTTGCGGAAGTCTGCGACGCCGGCTCTCGCGTCGTCGTCATCGGACGAACAAACGACGTCGTCCTCTATCGCGAACTGGTTCGCCGCGGAGTTAGCGACTATCTCATTTCGCCCATCGGCACCATCGACGTGGTCCGCGCGATCTGCGGCCTGTTCTCGGCACCCGATGCCAAGCCGGTTGGCCGCGTCGTCGCCGTTGTGGGCGCGAAGGGCGGGGTCGGTGCTTCCACCATTGCCCACAACATCGGCTGGGCGATCGCGCGCGATCTGAATATCGATTCCGTCGTGACCGACCTGGACCTGCCCTTTGGGACCGCAGGTCTCGACTACAACCAGGATCCTCCCCAAGGCATCGCCGATGCGGTGTTCTCGCCCGATCGCATTGACACCGCCTTCATCGACCGCCTGCTGTCGAAATGCACCGATCATCTCAGCCTGCTGGCGGCGCCGGCAACGCTGGAGCGCGTTTATGACTTTGGCGCCGAGGCTTTCGAGAGCATCTTCGACTCGCTGCGGGCGACGATCCCCTGCATCGTGCTTGACGTTCCGCATCAGTGGACCGGATGGACGCGGCGTACGCTGATCGGCGCCGACGATATTCTGGTCGTGGCCGCACCCGATCTGGCCAATCTGCGGAACGCCAAGAATCTCGTCGACCTGCTGCGCACGTCGCGTCCCAACGACCGTCGTCCTTTCTATTGCCTCAACCTGGTCGGCGTTCCGAAGCGGCCGGAGATCAAAGCCGCCGATTTCGCCAAGGCCCTCGACGACGAACCGGTCGCAATTATTCCCTTCGAGCCGCAGATGTTCGGCACCGCCGCCAACAACGGACAGATGATCGCCGAGATCTCTTCCGGCCATCGAACCGCGGAAACGTTCCGCCAGCTAGCGCAATTGCTGACGGGACGTTCCGAGGCCAAGCGGCAGCGGAAGTCACTGCTGACCCCGCTGCTTGAGAAGCTGCGTCAACGGCAATCCTGACGTCGGTTGGAGATTCAATTTGTTCGGAAAACGCGGCAACTCCGGCGGCGCTGAACGCGGCCAGACAATCGAAGCGCCCCGGCCGGCACCTGCGCCCGCAGCGGCGCCAGCTCAGGCTCCAGCTTCGGCTTCGGCCGCGCCGGCTGAGGGAGGCCGCGCGCCTATTCCATCCGCTGGCCTAGGCGCCTCGCTGCTATCCCCTCCCGGACCGTCAACCGGCGTGCCCGGAATGGCCTCGCCTTCAACCCCTATCCCCACCGCCGTCGATACGCGGCGCTCGGAGAGCTACTATGAGGTCAAGGGTACGATTTTCGGCGCCCTGATCGAGGCCATCGACCTCGCTCAACTGGCGCGTCTCGACGCCGATGCCGCGCGTGAAGAAATCCGCGACATCGTCAATGAGATCATCGCAATCAAAAACGTGGTGATGTCGATCTCCGAGCAGGAAGAACTGCTCGATGACATCTGCAACGACGTACTCGGCTACGGACCCTTGGAGCCCTTGCTCGCACGCGACGATATTGCCGACATCATGGTCAATGGCTCGGGTACGGTCTATATCGAGGTCGCCGGAAAAATTCAGCGCACCAGCATCCGCTTCCGCGACAACCAGCAACTCCTCAATATCTGCCAGCGCATCGTTAGCCAGGTCGGCCGCCGGGTGGATGAATCCTCGCCGATATGCGACGCGCGCCTCGCCGACGGCTCCCGCGTCAATGCGATCGTGCCGCCGCTGGCGATCGACGGCCCCGCGTTAACAATCCGCAAGTTCAAGAAAGACAAGCTCACGCTCGATCAGCTCGTCAAATATGGCACGATCACGCCGGAAGGCGCACAAATTCTGAAAATCGTCGGCCGCTGCCGGGTCAACACGATCGTGTCGGGCGGCACTGGTTCCGGCAAGACCACGCTGCTCAACTGCCTGACTCAGTTCATCGACGATGACGAGCGCATCATCACCTGCGAAGACGCCGCCGAACTGCAACTGCAGCAGCCTCACGTGGTCCGCTTGGAAACCCGGCCGCCCAATCTTGAAGGCGAAGGCCAGGTGACAATGCGCGATCTCGTCCGCAATTGCCTGCGCATGCGCCCTGAACGCATCATCGTCGGCGAGGTGCGCGGACCCGAAGCATTCGATCTGTTGCAGGCGATGAATACCGGTCACGACGGCTCAATGGGCACGCTGCACGCCAACAATCCGCGCGAAGGCCTGTCCCGCCTCGAATCGATGATCACCATGGGCGGCTTCACCCTGCCCTCACGCACGATTCGCGAAATGATTTGCGCCTCGGTCGATGTCGTCATTCAGGCGGCACGCTTGCGCGACGGTTCGCGCCGTATCACCCACATCACTGAAGTGATGGGGATGGAAGGCGACGTCATCATCACGCAAGATCTGTTCGTCTACGAAATGCTGGGCGAAGACGCCCAAGGCAATCTGATCGGACGGCATCGATCCACCGGCATCGGCCGGCCGCGGTTCTGGGATCGCGCCCGGTATTACGGTGAAGACCAAAACCTCGCGACCGCGCTTGATGCCGCCGAAGTGGCCAGCAAGACCTAAGATGCAAAACCTCGCCCTGTTCTTCCTGGTCACCGTCGCGTTCGGCGGCCTCGGATGGGTCTTTGTCTACCCTATCCTCTCCGGGGAAAAACGCATCGAAAAGCGTAAGGCCAGCGCGGCGAAATTCGATGCTACCGCGCGCGTCACCGGGCGGAGCAGCTTGAAACCACGGCGCGATCAGATCGAGGAAACACTGAAGGAATTCGATGATCGCCAGAAGGCGCAGCGCCGGGTTCCCCTCGCCGTCAAGATTTCGCAAGCCGGGCTTACCTGGTCAAAGCGCCGCTTCATGCTGACCGCCGTCGGCCTGGGGCTGGCGGCATTCACGCTTTTTCTGTTCACCGGCACCGGAATGTTCCCGGCGCTCGGCGTCGGCTTCGCGGCGGCCTGCGGCCTGCCTTTCTGGATTCTCTCGTTCCTGAAAAAGCGGCGGGAAGCAAAATTTCTCAACGGATTCCCCGATGCGGTTGACATCATCGTGCGCGGCATCAAGTCGGGATTGCCTCTGATGGACTGCCTCAAAGTCATCGCCTCCGACTCGGCGGAGCCGGTCAGAAGCGAGTTCCGCACGATCATTGAAAGCCAGACTATCGGCCTGCCGCTAGGCGATGCCTGCGTGAAGCTCTACGAGCGCATGCCGGTTGCCGAAGCCAATTTCTTCGGCATCGTGATTTCGATTCAGCAAAAGGCCGGCGGCAATCTCTCCGAGGCGCTCGGCAATCTCTCGCGTGTATTGCGGGACCGCAAACGTATGAAGGCCAAGATCCAGTCCATGTCGATGGAAGCCAAGGCGTCGGGAATGATCATCGCGGCGCTGCCGATCGTGGTCGGATCGCTCGTCTATCTCACCAGCCCGGACTACATCTCGCTGTTGTTCATCACGCCGCTCGGTCACATGCTGCTGACCGGCTGCGCCATGTGGATGGGGATCGGCGTGATGGTCATGCGCAAAATGATAAATTTCGACTTCTGAGTGCTCCATGCTCGACTTGATGCTTGAGACCTTTCAGAACACCCGCCTGCTGGCGATGATCTTTGCTGCGGTCGCCGCCGGCGCGACGGTGCTTACGCTGGCGATGCCGCTGGTGACGAACGACCCGTTGCAGAAGCGCATGAAGTCTGCCGCGCTGGAACGCGAGAAGATTCGCCAACGCGAGCGCGAGCGGCTGGCGCGGGGAGAGAAGGTCAATCTTCGCCCTTCGCCGAAGCAGTACATGCAGACCATCGTCAATAAATTCAATCTGACGAAGTGGCTGGGTCAGGAGGAGGCGCGGGCGAAGCTGGTTCAGGCCGGCTATCGCGGCAACGCGCCCTACGTCACGTTTCTGTTTTTCCGCATGATAATGCCCACGCTCTCGATCGTATTCGCGGCCTTCTATCTGTTTGTCGTGATCGAGTTCAATCAGCCGGTGACGGTCAAGATCGGCATCTGCCTGCTCGCCGCCTATGTCGGCATGCATCTGCCTTACCTCTTTCTCAAAAACAAGATCCAGCATCGGCAGACCGCCATCAGGCGGGCCTTTCCCGACGCGCTGGATCTACTGCTGATCTGCGTTGAATCCGGCATGTCGATCGAAACCGCCTTTCGCAGGGTCAGCGAAGAGATCGGCACGCAATCGATCCCGCTGGCGGAAGAGCTGACCCTGACGACGGCGGAATTGTCGTATCTGCCGGATCGGCGGCAAGCCTACGAGAACTTGGCCAAACGCACCGATCTCGACGGCGTGAAGTCCGTGTGCGTGGCGCTGCAACAGGCGGAACGTTACGGAACGCCGCTAGCCCAAACCCTGCGCGTCATGGCGCAAGAAAATCGCGACATGCGCATGTCGGAAGCGGAGAAGAAAGCTGCGGGCCTGCCGCCCAAGCTCACCGTCCCGATGATCCTGTTCTTCCTGCCTGTACTGTTCGTTGTCATTCTCGGCCCGGCGGCGATCCGGGTCATGTCGATGCCTTGAGCGAGAAGCAGTCCATCGTTGTCATCCCGGACGGCCTGAAGGGCCGATCCGGGATCCATTTTCAAAAACCGCTATATGGATCCCGGCTCTCGTGCGTTGCACTCGGCCGGGATGACAAAAAAAATCGCCTCTAACTCCGCGCTGCCGGCGCAGGCTTGCGCGCGGGCGGCGCCGGCGGCTTTCCCGGAGCCGGAGCTGACTTGCTCTCATCGATCTTTTGCTGCTGCGACAAGAGCTGCCGCAGATAGACGACGTTGGCCGCCGCTTCTTCAGGCGGCAAGTCTGCACGCGCGATGCTTTCGGCTTCGGCAAAGCGGCCTTGCAGGCCGACCACCAGTGCGAGGTTTTGCCGCGCGCGCGGCCCGACGCCGGACTGCGCAGTGGCCCGCCGCAACGTCACCTCGGCTTTGACCAAGTCCTTGGACAAAGCAAAGGAAAGGCCGAGGTTGGAAAGAACCGTGGGTTCGTCGGGAACGATCTTTAGAGCGCTGGCGTAATAACGCCGCGCTTCCTCGTAGCGTCCCAACTGATCGAGCACCGCCCCTTGGGCGGAAAGAATACGCCAATCCGGCTGCTCGGGCGTGTGCGCCCGGCTCAGCACCTCAAGCGCCTGGTTGTAGTTGCCGACATCGGCCAGCGCGCGGCCATAGGCGCCGAGCAAAGTCGTGTCATTCGGGTTCTGAATCGAGGCCTGCTCCAGCACGGCCGCGGCCTGCGAGCGCTGCCCGGTGGCGCGCAACGCCTGTGCATATTGGATGGCGTTGACCGGATCCTCCGGATGCGAGCGGTAAAGCGCGGCCCATTTGTCGACTTCACGCCGCCAGTCGGCCTCGGAATTCGCCGTCGCCGGCGTGCCGAGAGACCCGGTGGTATCCTTGTTCTGGGTGGTCTGGCAGCCGGCCAATGCCGCCCCCAGCAGGGCAGCAAGCGCAGCCGAGGCGAGAAGGCGCGCGGTGCTGGTTTGGATCAAACCCATGCCGATCGGTCGTTGCGCCAGGCCGGCCGCGATGCTGGCCGACGGGACCTTCAGCAATAGAATGTTAACCCTAATGAGAGGTTAACAAGGCGGACGTGAGCGCGCTTCACCTCTCCCCGCGTGCGGGGAGTGGGAGAGCAATCAAAACTTTCCCGGCGCGGCCTGTTTGTGTGCGTCATCCATCCTGATCTTCATCGCCTTCATGAACAGGCCGGAGCCGTAATAGGTGGTGGCGCAGAGCGTCAGCTCGACGATTTCCTGGGGGCTGAAATATTTCTCCATGGCGGCGAATGTCGCGTCATCGACCTCGCCCTTGTGCAGGCCAAGGCAATCCACATAGGCCAGTAGCGCCTGCTGCCTGGCATCGAACAGATGGCTCTGCGGCCGCCAGTCGATCAACGCCTGGAACTGCGCTTCGCTCGCACCGGCCTTGAGCAGCAGCGGATAATGGTGATGCAGCTCATAGACGCAGCCGACCAAAATGCTCATACGCACGATCGCCATCTCGCGCAGCAGGCGCGGCGACACACAGTCGCTGCGCAAGGCGCGGGTATAGGGCCGCCCGGCCTGAGATAGCTTCGGCGCATGGGCCTTAGTCAGGTGCAGATTGAGAATGTGCCCGCCGCGGCTGGTCGTGTCCTCAAACAATCCCTCGATGATCGAATCCAACGGCTCCGGCAGCGGCGGCAGCCGCGAAACCTTGACGTTCTTGAAATCATACGCGGGTTTTGACTTTTTCATCACGCGCTTGGCCATGGCCGCACCCCTGTTCATCACCGGAAAGCATGGTATCTGCACGCCGAGCTTCGTGCTAGCAAAGCCTAAATCTTAAGGGTCATGTCGATGCATCCGGTGTTTGTGGCGCGCAAAGGAGCGGCGGATTCGGTCCCGATCTGGTTCGTCACCGCGGCGACCTGGAACGACATTCGCGCGCGCCTTGACGGCGCCGCCCGCGCCTTTGCCGATGCCTCAGGCTTTGAGCCGAGACCCGGCCGGCATCTGATCGTCCCCGGCACCAAGGGCCATCTCGGCGGCGTGCTGTTTGCGATCGAGGATGCCGACGCTCCGGCGCGGGATTTGTTTCGCGCCGGGCGGCTGCCGGAATTGCTCCCGGCAGGCACCTACCGTTTTGCCACGGCGCCGCACGATGCGCGTTTGGCCGCGCTTGCCTTTGCGTTCGGCAGCTATCATTTCTCGCGCTACCGCAAGGCCGAGGATAAGAAAATTCAGCTTGAGCTTCCCGACGGCGTGGACGGAGCCGAGCTGACGCGCATCGTCGAAGCCGTGACGCTCGCCCGCGACCTCATCAATACGCCGGCCAACGACATGGGGCCGGCGGAACTTGAGGAGGCGGCGCGCGCGCTGGCGAATCGCCACAGCGCCAGCATCCGCTCCATCATCGGCGACGATCTGCTCAAGGAGAACTTTCCCTTGATCCACGCGGTCGGCCGCGCCGCCGCTGGCGCGCCGCGTCTCATCGACATGAGCTGGGGCGATCCCAAGGCTCCCAAGGTGACGCTGGTCGGCAAGGGCGTGTGCTTCGATTCCGGCGGCCTCGACATCAAGCCCGACAGCGCCATGCTGATCATGAAGAAGGACATGGGCGGCGCCGCCAATGTGCTGGCGCTGGCGCATATGGTGATGGACCGCAAACTAAAAGTGCGGCTGCGCGTGCTCATCCCCGCGGTGGAGAATGCGATCTCCGGCTCCGCCATGCGGCCGCTCGACGTCTACCGCTCGCGCAAGGGTCTCACCGTCGAGGTGGGCAACACCGACGCCGAAGGCCGCCTGATCCTGGCGGACGCGTTGGCGCTGGCCGACGAGGATGCGCCAGAGCTGCTGATCGACATGGGCACGCTCACCGGCGCCGCGCGCGTAGCGCTTGGGCCGGAGCTTCCGCCCTTCTATACCGACGACGAGAAACTGGCGGGCAAAGTCGCTCAGCACGCCGCCGCGGAGAACGATCCGCTATGGCGGCTGCCATTGTGGCGGCCCTACGATTCGATGCTGGATTCCAAAATCGCCGATCTGAACAACGTGACCTCGGGCAGCTTTGCCGGATCGATCACCTGCGCCTTGTTTCTCAATCGCTTCGTCAAAGCCGCCAGAGCTTGGCTGCATCTCGACATCTATGCCTGGACGCCGAGCGCCAAGCCGGGCCGGCCCGAGGGCGGCGAATGCCAGGCCGCCCGCGCGCTCTATGCGCTGTTGAGCGAGCGTTATGGCTGACTTCGATCCTCGCCTCACGCCGGCGCGTCCCGATCTCGCCGCCAAGCATCTCGAAGGCAAGGTGAAGGCCGCGCGCTACGCCGAAGGCGTCGCCTACGAAATTCACGATCCCCAGGCGCCGGTCCGCCGCGCGCCCGCGCCGGACGCCGCGCTGGATACCGAAGCGCTGATGGGAGAGCGGGTAACGGTTTATGAAATCACCGACGACGGCTGGGCCTGGGGCCAATTGGAAAACGACGATTACGTCGGCTGGCTGCCGGCTCGCGTGCTGGCGTCGCCCAGCGTGACGCGAACACATAAGGTCAGCGCCCTGCGCACGCTGGTCTTTCCTGGACCATCGATCAAGCTGCCGCCGCTGGCCACGCTGCCGTTCGGTGCGCGGCTTGAGGTCGAGCGGATCGAAGGAGCGCTTGCCTTTACATCTATTGGCTATGTTCCGGCCGCGCATCTTGTCCCTGTCGCTGCGAAGGAGACAGACTTCGTCGTAGTCGCCGAACGTTTCATCGGCACTCCCTATCTCTGGGGCGGCAAGACCAGTCTCGGCATCGACTGTTCCGGCTTGGTGCAGGTGGCCCTGAATGCCTGCGGCCTTCCCTGCCCGCGCGATAGTGACATGCAGGAGGCCGCGCTGGGAAAGCCCGCGAGCTTGTCCGATTTACAGCGCGGCGATCTTTTGTTCTGGAAAGGTCACGTCGCCATCGCCCGCGATGCGGCGACGCTCGTCCATGCCAACGCCTTTCATATGGCGGTCGCGATCGAACCGGTTGCGGAGGCGATCGCGCGCATTCGCGAGGCGGGATGCGAAATCACAAGCGTGCGCCGCCTTCAAGCATAACAGAGAAGGCTACTGCGCCACCACACCGTCCGAAACCGGTTCGAGCTCGAAAGCGGCGGCGAACAGCGCGCGGGTGTAGTCGCTTTTCGGATTCTTGAACAACTCGCCGGCGGGACCTTCCTCCACCATCTTGCCGTGACGCATGACCAGCAAACGGCTTGCCAGGGCCGCGACCACGCGCAGGTCGTGGGAGATGAAGAGATAGGTAAGATCGCGCCGCTTTTGCAGGTCGCGCAACAGGTCGACGATCTGCGCCTGGATCAGCATGTCGAGCGCGCTGGTCGGCTCGTCGAGAACGATGAAGGTCGGCTCCAGCACCAGCGTGCGCGCAACCGCAATGCGTTGGCGCTGACCGCCGGAATATTCGTGCGGATAGCGAAAGCGCGATTCCGGATCGAGCCCGACATCGGTGAGCGCGCGGACGACGCGGTCCTCGCGTTCCCGCTCGCTCAGCTTCGGGTGATGCACGCCAAGTCCCTCAGCCACGATATCGGCGATCGACATGCGTGGGCTGAGCGAGCCGAAGGGATCCTGGAACACGATCTGCATGTCGCGGCGGAACGGCCGCATCTGCTTGAATTTCAGCCCTTGGAGTTGATGGCCCATGAACACCACGGGGCCATCCGAGGAGATCAGCCGGAGGATAGCCAATCCCAGCGTGGTCTTGCCCGACCCGGATTCGCCGACAATGCCCAGCGTCTCGCCCTTGCGCACTTCGATGCTGACGCCGTCGACCGCCTTGATGTGGCCGACGACTTTGCGCAGCACGCCGCGCTTGATGGGAAACCAGACCTTCAGGTCCTTGGTCTCGACCACGACCGGCGCGCTCGGTTGCAATGGCGCGGGATCGGGTTTCGGCTCGGCGGCGAGCAGCGCCCGGGTATAGGGATGTTCCGGCGCGGTGAAGATGCGCTCGACCGGCCCCTGCTCGACAATCTTGCCCTTGCTCATGACGCAGACCCGGTCGGCGACCCTGCGCACGATGCCGAGGTCATGGGTGATGAAAAGCATGGCCATGCCAAGCCGGCCTTGAATCTCCTTCAGCAGCTTGAGGATTTGCGCCTGCACCGTCACATCGAGCGCGGTCGTCGGCTCGTCGGCGATCAGGAGGTCAGGCTCGTTGGCAAGCGCCATCGCAATCATCACGCGCTGGCGCTGGCCGCCGGAGAGCTGATGGGGGAGACTGCCGAGGCGCGTTTCCGGGTCGGGAATACCGACTTGTGTCAGCAATTCGACAATGCGGCGGCGCGCGGCCGCTCCGGTGAGCCCCCGATGCAGCAGGAGAGTCTCGCCGATCTGCTTCTCGATGGAGTGGAGCGGATTGAGCGAGGTCATTGGCTCCTGGAAGATGATGGTGATGTCATCGCCGCGCACGCGGCGGATTTCGTGCTCGGGTAGCTGCAGCAGTTCTTGCCCCTTGAATCGGACTGAGCCGGACGGATGCGATGCCGCCGGATACGGCAGCAGCTTCATCACCGAGAGCGCGGTGACCGACTTGCCGGACCCGGATTCGCCGACGATGGCCACCGTCTCGCCTTTGGCGATGTCAAAGGAGATGCGGTCGACCGCCAACACCTCGCGGCCGCCTTGCCGGAAGGCGACGGAGAGGTCGCGGACATCGAGCAGCTTGTCGGCGGGGGCATTCATGCGAACGTCTTTCTCGGATCGAACGCATCCCGCGCCGCCTCGCCGACAAAGATGACCAGCGAGAGCATGGTGGCGATGGAAAAGAACCCGGCAAGACCGAGCCAAGGCGCCTGCACGTTGGATTTCCCCTGCGACAGCATCTCGCCCAGCGACGGCGATCCCGGCGGCAATCCGAAGCCGAGGAAGTCCAACCCGGTCAGCGTCATCACCGACGACGACAGGATGAACGGCAGAAACGTCATCGTCGCCACCATGGCGTTCGGCAGCAAATGCCGGAAGATGATGACGGCGTTGGAAACGCCCAGCGCGCGGGCGGCCTGGATATATTCGAAATTGCGGCCGCGCAGGAATTCGGCGCGCACCAATCCCACCAGCGACACCCAGGAGAACAGCAGCAAAATCCCGAGCAGCGTGAAGAAGCCGGGCACCAGCACGGACGACAGGATGAGCAGGAGATAAAGTTCCGGAATCGTGGTCCAGATCTCGATGAAGCGCTGGAACAGGAGATCGGTCCAGCCGCCGAAATAGCCCTGCACCGCGCCGGCCGCCACGCCGACCACGGAGGAGATGATGGTGAGCACGAGACCGAACAGCACCGAAAGCCGGAAGCCATAGATCAGCCGCGCAACCACGTCGAAGCCCTGGTCGTCGGTGCCCAGCCAGTTGTATTCGAGATCGCGGCAGCTCGCGAGGCCCTTCTTCTTGACGACCGCCTCGCACTCCTTCTCGGTCAACAACCAGGTCGGCTTGGACGGCGCCGGTGTCGGCAGGTCGAGATTGTGGGTGTTGTAGGAATAGCGGATCGGCGGCCAGATCATCCAGCCGCCCTTGTCGGCGATGATCTTCTGCAGGAAGGGATCGCGATAGTCGGCCGCGGTCTCGAAGTCGCCGCCGAACGTCGTCTCGGAATAGGTGCGAAACACCGGGAAATAATATTTTCCCTCGTATTCGAGCAGGAACGGCTTGTCGTTGGCGATGAATTCGGCGCACATCGAGACCACGAACAGCACCAGGAAGACCCACAAGGACCAGTAACCGCGCCGGTTGGCCTTGAAGTTCTGCCAGCGGCGGCGGTTGATCGGCGACAGCGCGATGCGGTGGCCTTCCGGCGGCACCGCGAGGCCCATCGGCGTCTGCGCCGTGATCTCGGGCACATCGATGCTGGTGCGGTCGTCCACCTCAGACCTCCCGCGTCTCGAAGTCGATACGCGGATCGACCCACGTATACGTGAGGTCCGAGATCAAGTTCACCAGGAGCCCGACCAGGGCGAAGATGTAGAGCGTCGCGAACACCACCGGGTAGTCGCGGTTGAGCACGCTCTCGAAGCCGAGCAGGCCGAGGCCATCGAGCGAGAAGATGGTCTCGATCAACAGCGACCCGGAAAAGAACGCGTGCACGAAGGCGCCCGGGAATCCCGCGATCACGATCAGCATCGCATTGCGGAAGATGTGCCCGTACAGCACCTGCCGCTCGTTGCAGCCCTTGGCGCGGGCGGTCAGCACATACTGCTTGCGGATCTCGTCGAGGAACGAGTTCTTGGTGAGGAGCGTCATGGTGGCGAAGGCCGCCAGCCCCATGGAGATGATCGGCAGCGTCAGGTGCCAGAAATAGTCCGCGATCTTCTGCCACCATGGCAGTTGCGCCCAGTTCTCCGAGGTCAGCCCGCGCAAGGGAAACACGTCGAAGAACGAGCCGCCGGCGAACAGGATGATGAGCAGGATCGCAAACAGGAAGCCCGGAATGGCGTAGCCGACGATGATGACGCCCGACGTCCATACGTCGAAGCTCGAGCCGTCCTTGATCGCCTTGCGGATGCCGAGCGGGATCGAGATCAGGTAGGTCAGCAGGGTGAGCCAGATGCCGAGCGAGATCGAGACCGGCAGCTTCTCCTTGACGAGCTGCAGCACGCTGACGTCGCGGAAATAGCTCTTGCCGAAATCGAACCGCAGGTAGTTCCACAGCATCAGGAAGAAGCGCTCGTGCGCCGGCTTGTCGAAGCCGAACTGCTTCTCCAGGGACTCGATGAATTTCGGATCGAGCCCCTGCGCGCCGCGATACTTCGAGGACCCGGCGTCGAACTGGCCGCCGCCGGGCTGGTTACGGCTGCCGAAATCGCCGCCCGGCGAGGCGCCGGTGCGCGAGCCCGCCCCGGTGTCGGCGCCGGAGAGCACGGCGATCACGCGCTCGACCGGCCCGCCGGGCGCGAACTGCACCACGACGAACGACACCAGCATGATCCCGAACAGCGTCGGAATCATCAGGAGAATGCGCCGGATGAGATAGGCGGTCATCTACAAATCTGTTTCCCGTCGACCGCGACCTTACCCTGCCCGCTCGAGCTTGGCCGCCTTCTCGCGGTCATACCACCAAGTCTCGGGAATGCCGCGTGAATAGCGTGGTTTTGTCGCAGGGTGCCCGAACATGTCCCAGGCCGCGATCCAGTGCGAGGCCTTGTACCAGTGCGGAACCCAGTAGCGGCCGGCCCGGAAGACGCGGTCGAGCGCCTTGCAGGCGGTGGTCAGGGCGGCGCGGGTCTCGGCCCCGATGATCTTGTCGACGAGCGCGTCGATCGCCGGGTCGGCGATGCCGGCGACGTTCTGCGAGCCCCGCACGGCGGCGGCCTGCGACGTGAAATAGGTGCGCAGCGAATCGCCCGGCGTGCTCGAGAAGCTGAAGCGCTGCACCGTGAGATCGAAGTCGAAGTCGTCGACCCGCTTGCGGTACTGCACCGGATCGACGATGCGCAGCGTCGCGTCGATGCCGAGCGTGCCGAGGTTCTTGATGAACGGCAGGTGATGCGGCTGGAACGACGGCTCGTCGATCAGGAACTCCATGGTGACGCGCTCGCCCTTCGGCGTCACGCGCTTGCCGTCCTTGATGACGTAGCCGGCCTCCTGCAGGAGCGCGATTGCCTTGCGCAACATCGCGCGGTCCTGGCCGGAGCCGTCCGAGACCGGCGGCACGAACGGCTCGCCGAAGACCTCCTCGGGCACCTGGCCGCGGAATGGTTCGAGCAGCGCGAGCTCGTCGGCGCCGGGCTTGCCGACCGCCATCATGTCGGAATTCTGGAACACCGAATGGGTGCGCTTGTAAGAGTCATACATGATGCTCTTGTTGGTCCATTCGAAGTCGAAGGCGTAGATCAGCGCTTCGCGCAGGCGGCGGTCCTTGAATTTCTCGTGCCGGGTATTGATGAACCAGCCCTGCGCGCCCGACGGCGTATCGTCGGGGAGCACGTCGCGCTTCACGCGGCCGTCCTTGATCGCGGGAAAGTCGTAGCGCGTCGCCCAGATGCGCGAGGTGAACTCCTCGCGGAAGAGATAGCTCTTCCCGGTGAAGCCTTCGAAGGCGACGTCGCGGTCGCGGTAGAACTCGTAGCGGATGACGTCGAAATTGTTCTGCCCGAGCGACACCGGCAGCGCGGCCCCCCACCAGTCTTTGACGCGCTCATATTCGACGTAGCGTCCGGACTCGAAGCGCCCGACCTTGTAGGGCCCGGAGCCGAGCGGCGCCTCGAGGGTGGTCTCGTCAAACTCGCGCCTGGCATAATAGGACCGCGAGAAAATCGGCAGCGAGGCCACGAACAGCGGAACGTCGCGTCCACGCTTTGCCGCGAAGCTCACGACCACCGTCGCGTCGTCGGCCGCCTCGATGCCGGTCACGTCACGCATGAGCTGCGTGATGATCGGATGTCCCTTGGCCTTGAGCACGTTGAGCGAGAACGCGACGTCGTTGGCATCGAGCCTGCTCCCGTCGTGGAAGCTCGCCTCCGGTCGCATCGTGAAGCGGTAGGTCAGCCCATCCGCCGAAATGCGCACGGCGCGCGCGGCGAGGCCGTACATCGCATCGGGCTCATCCTCGGCGCGCACCATCAGGGTCGCGAAGGTGAGCTCCATGCCGAGCGCGGCGTCGCCCTTGAGGATGTAGCTGTTGAGCGAATTGAAGGTCAGGAAGTTCTGGTTGAACTGCCGGTTCGATCCGATCTGCGAGAACATGCCGCCTTTCGGCGCCTTCGGGTCGACATAGTCGAAGTGCTTGAAATCAGCGGGATATTTGAGGTCGCCGAAGCCCGATATGCCGTGCCACCCGGGTTCGTCCTGGGCGGTTGCGGAACAAACCGCGAGCGTCGCAAGGCCGCCGGCGCCGAGCACCAGCGTGTCGCGGCGCGTGAGGTCGGCGCGAGAACGCGTCACGTGCGCGACCTCGTCTTCGCCGCCTTGTCGGCGTCCCACCACCACACCGTCGGGAAGGCGGACATGCCATATTTCGGCAGCTCGTCCGGACGGCCGAAACGATCCCAGCGTGCGGTGCGGACCTTTCCGTAGGTCCATTGCGGCACCAGATAGTGGTTCCACAACAACACGCGGTCCAGCGCCTTGGTGGCGGCAACCAGCTCGGCACGGTCCTTGGTGAAGATGACGCGCTCGATCAGCGCGTCGACGGCGGGGTTCTTGATGCCCGCATAGTTGCGCGAGCCGGCCTGGTCGGCCGCCGGCGAGCCCCAGTATTCGCGCTGCTCGTTGCCGGGCGACAGCGACTGGCCCCAGGACCCGATGATCATGTCGAAGTCCCAGCTTCGCAGCCGGTTCTCATATTGCGCATCGTCGACCGTACGAACCGAGACTGTCACGCCGAGCCGCTCGAGCGACGGCTTGTAGAACAGGATGATGCGCTCGAAGCTCGGGTCTTCCGTGAGGAGCTCCACCGTCAGCGGCTCGCCGGTCTTCACGTTCACGAGCTTCTGGTTGCGCACCTCGTAGCCGGCCTCGCGCATGAGCCGCACGCCTTCGCGCAGGTTGGCGCGCACCGCCTCCGGGCTGCCGCCGACCGGATTGGCATAGGGCTTGGTGAACAGTTCCGCCGGCACCTTGTCGCGGACGGTGTCCAGGATCGCGAGTTCCTGACCCTCCGGCAGTCCGCTGGCGGCCAGCTCGGTGCCCTCGAAATAGCTCGCGATGCGCCGGTACTGGCCGAAGAAGATCTGCTTGTTCATCTCATCGAAGTCGAACGCATAGTTGAAGGCCTGGCGCACGCGCGGGTCCTTGAACTTGTCGCGCCTGGTGTTGAACACGAAAGCCTGCATCATGCCCTGATTGCGGATCGGGAATTCCTCGAGCAGGACGCGCTTTTCGTTGCGGGCCGGGAAATCGTAGCGGGTCGCCCAGTTGAGCGCGCTGTTCTCGGTGCGCCAGTCGATCTGGTCGGCCTTGAAGGCTTCCAGGGCGACGGTCGAGTCGCGGAAATACTCGAACCGCAGCTCGTCGAAGTTGTCGCGCCCGACGTTGACGTTGACGTCCTTGCCCCAATAATCCTTCACCCGCTCGTAGACGACGGTGCGGCCGGGCGTGAACTCCTTGATGCGATAGGGTCCGCTGCCGAGCGGCGGCTCGAGGGTGGTTGCGCCGATGTCGCGCTTCTTGCCGGAAGCATCGGTGCCCTCCCACCAGTGCTTCGGCAGCACGGTGAGCTGACCGACGATCTGCGGCAGCTCGCGGTTGCCGCCGGCGTCGAACGTGAAGGTGACGTCGCGCTCGCCGGTCTTCTCGGCCTTGGTGACGTGGCGGTAGTAGGCGGAATATTGCGGGTGATGCTTCTTGAGCATCTCGAGGGAGTAGATCACGTCCTCGATGGTGACCGGCTTGCCGTCATGCCACTTCGCCTGCGCGCGCAGGCGGTAGGTGACCGAGGAGAAATCCGGCGGATAGCTCACGCTTTCGGCGAGCAGGCCGTATTCGGTGGACACCTCGTCGAGCGCTTCGGTCATCAGCGAGTTGGTGAGCAGATTGACGCCGCCGGCGATCGAGCCGCGCACGCCGGCAACCGCCATGTTGAAGTTGTCGAAGGTGCCGATGGCGATCAGGCGCGCGTTGCCGCCCTTGGGGGCCCGCGGGTTGACGTAGTCGAATTGCTTGAAGTCGGGCGGGTATTTCACCTCCCCGAACAGCGACAAGGCGTGCTGCCACTGCGGCGTCTGGGCGGCGGCGGGAGCGGCAAGCGACAGCCCGAGCCGGCTGAGAACGGGTGCCAGCGCGGCAACAAGGCTGCTGTGGAGAAAGGTTCGGCGGCTCAGGCGTAAAGTCGGGCGCAAGGGATGCCTCCGGGGCATGTGGCCAGGATCCGGCACGTGCTTGAAGGATTATGTCCGATTTTGGATAGATAGCCACCGGATCGGCATGTGCCACACGATCCGTGCTTCACAATCCCGTGGACCGCCCGGCAGCCGGCCGGCCCGGCCGCCGCCTGCGGTGGCGCCGCTCGCCGCCCGGGTCAGTGCGCGCCCGGGACGCCCGCCGCCTGCGCGGCCCGCGTGCCGTCCGGCAACTGCGCCCGATCGGTCAGCGGCACGGGATTGTCGGCCAGGGTGTTGAGATAGGCGATCACGTCGGCGCGCTCGGTGGCGCGCGGGATGCCGGAAAAGGTCATCGCGGTGCCCGGGATCATGCCTTTGGGATTGGCGATGAACTGGATGAGTTCGGGGATGGTCCAAGTGCCGCCTTTCGCCTTCAGCGCGGCGGAATAGTTGAAGTTCGGCACCGACGCCTTCGGCCGGCCGATGACGCCCCAGAGGTTGGGCCCGACCAGGTTTTTCCCGTCCTTGTCGAAGGTGTGGCAGGTCGCGCATTTCTGCGCGGAATTCTGGCCGCGGCCGACGTCGGCTTTGGCAAGCAGTTCACCCAGCGGCACTTCGGGTTCGCTCGGCGCGGAGGGCGTCGCGGCGGGGTGCTCGGGAACCACGATCTCGTAGCCGGGCTTGGCCGGCTTCTTCGGCGTGAAAATCGCGTTGGCCGCGATATTGGTGGCGACCAGCCCCAGGCAGGTGCCCAGGACCGCGCCGAGAATTTTGTTCATTTCAAACGAGTTCATCGCGGCTTCGCTCCGGATGCAGTCCAGGGGAATAGTGCAGTGCGGCAGCCGACAGATAGCCGGTTTGCCTCGCCTCTGGCAACCCGTATAAGCGGCTAGCCCACGACCGATTCCAGCCGCTCGCGGCCGTGCGCCGTGCCTGAACCGATGGCCGACAGCGACATCCTCATCGTCATCCCCGCCCGCATGGCTTCGAGCCGGCTGCCGGGCAAGCCGCTCGCGGAGATCGCCGGGGAGCCGATGATCGTGCACGTCCTGCGCCGCGCGCAGGCCGCCGAGCTAGGCCCGGTGGTGGTGGCGACCGACTCGGAGGCGATCGCCGCCTGCGTCGAAAAGGCCGGTGCGCGGGCCGTCATGACCCGGGCCGATCACGTGTCCGGGTCGGACCGCATCTTCGAGGCGCTGGGAGGTGCCGATCCCGCCGCTCGCTGTGGGATCGTCGTGAATGTCCAGGGCGACCTGCCGACGCTGGCGCCGGCCGACATCCGCGCCGCGATCGAGCCGCTCGCCGACCCTGCCGTCGATATCGCGACGCTGGCGGCCGAGATCGTGCGGGCGGAGGAGCGCGGCGATCCGAACGTCGTGAAGGTGGTGGGCTCGCCCATTGCGCCCAGGCGCCTGCGCGCGCTCTATTTTACCCGCGCCACGGCGCCCGCGGGCGACGGGCCGCTCTACCATCACATCGGCCTCTATGCCTATCGCCGGCCGGCGCTGGTGCGCTTCGTGAGCCTGCCGCCGTCACCCTTGGAACGGCGTGAACGGCTCGAACAGTTGCGCGCGCTGGAAGCCGGCATGCGCATCGATGTCGCCATCGTCGCCAGCGTGCCGCTCGGCGTCGACACGCCGGAGGACCTCGCGCGGGCACGCGCGCTGCTGGGCGGCTGACCGGTGCCGTTGACTTGAGCTTGCCAGTGCGAGTACCGCAACAACCATGACGATACCCAAGAAGGTCGTATTCCAGGGCGAGCCGGGCGCGAACTCGCACCTCGCGATCCGCGAGGTCTATCCGAACTCGGAGGCGGTGCCCTGCCCGACCTTCGAAGACTGCTTCGCCGCAATCTCGTCGGGGGAGGCCGAGCTTGGCATGATCCCGGTGGAAAATTCCGTCGCCGGCCGCGTCGCCGACATCCACTATCTCATGCCGGATTCAGGCCTGCACATCGTGGCGGAGCACTTCATGCCGGTGCGCCACCAGCTCCTGGCGCCGATGGGTGCCGTGCTCAAGGACGTCAAGACGGTGGAGAGCCACGTCCACGCGCTCGGCCAGTGCCGCAAGGTGATCCGCGAGCTCGGCATCAAGCCGGTGGTCGCCGCCGACACCGCGGGCTCCGCGCGCGAGATCGCCGAGGCCGGCGACAACACGCGCGCCGCCATCGCCTCGCGGCTCGCGGCGGAGATCTATGGACTGTCGATTCTCGCCGAGGACATCGAAGACGAGGCCCACAACACGACGCGTTTCATCGTGCTCTCGCGCGACGCCAAATGGACGGCGAGCGGCCAAAGGCCGGTGATCACGACCTTCCTGTTCCGGGTGCGCAACGTGCCGGCGGCGCTCTACAAGGTGCTCGGCGGCTTCGCCACCAACGGCGTCAACATGACCAAGCTTGAAAGCTACATGATCGAAGGCAGCTTCTTCGCGACGCAGTTCTACGCCGACGTGGAGGGCCACCCCGAGGACCAGGCGCTGGTGCTGGCGTTCGAAGAACTGTCATTCTTCTCCAAGGAAATGAAAATCCTCGGCGTCTATCCCGCGCACGCGTTCCGCGCCACGTTCGAGGAGGTGGGTGGCGCGACATGAGCAACGACAAGAACAATGACAAGAGCAAGAATGCAGGCAGCGTCCGCCGGATCGTCCATATCAAGTTCGCGTTCACGGGCGCCGATCCGGCGCACCTGCGCACCATGCTCGAAGCCGCCACGCCGTATCTGAAGATGTTCGGCGGAACGAGCGTTGTGCTGCTGCAGAACGTCGACGATCCCGCCCGGTTCATCCAGGTGATCGAATACGAGACCTCGGAAGCGATCGAGATCAACCGCCAGCGGCTCGCCTCCGACGCGAGGCTGCAGACCTATCTGCAGGCGTGGCGGGCGATGCTGCCGGGAGGCGTGGAGATCGATGTCTATCGCGATGTCGCGGCGTGATGTGACGAAAGCAGCGCCGTGCCCACGCGGACGACGAAGCCTTGCCGCGGAAGCGTGGGCACGGCGCCATAGCCCGCGAAGACGGGCGTAAACGCCCTCACGGCCGCGCCTTGGCCCCCCCCTACAGCCCGCAAGCAGGAGCCTCAAATCGTCTGGTTGTATTCGCCGACCTCGGGATGCGTGCGGATGACCGCGTCGATCGCCTTGAACATATCGCGCATGCGCGCTTCCGACACCGGACTTTCGACCACCACCACCAGCTCCGGCTTGTTCGACGACGCGCGCACCAGACCCCAGGTGCCGTCTTCTACCGTGACGCGCACGCCGTTGACGGTGACGAGATCGCGGATGGCCTGCCCGGCGACCTTGTCGCCCTTGATCTTTGCCGCCTCGAAATGCGCGACCACCTGATCGACGACGCCGTATTTGGTCTCGTCGGCGCAGTGCGGCGACATGGTCGGCGAGCCCCAGGTCTTCGGCAGCGCATGCTTGAGGTCCGCCATGCTCTTTCCGGGATTGCGGTCGAGCATGTCGCACACCGCGAGCGCGAAGATGAGCCCGTCGTCATAACCGCGGCCGAGCGGCTTGTTGAAGAAGAAATGGCCGGATTTCTCGAATCCGGCGACCGCGCCGATCTCGTTCACGCGCCGCTTCATGTAGGAATGGCCGGTCTTCCAGTAGACGGTTCTGGCGCCGTTCCCGAGGAGCACCGGATCGGTCATGAACAGCCCGGTCGATTTCACGTCGGCGACGAAGGTCGCGCCCTTCTGCTGCGTCGAGATGTCGCGCGCGAGCATCACGCCGACCTTGTCGGCGAAGATTTCCTCGCCCTCGTTGTCGACCACGCCGCAGCGGTCGCCGTCGCCGTCGAAGCCGAGCGCCACGTCGGCCTTGGTGCGCAACACTTCGTCGCGCATGGCGTGGAGCATCTTCATGTCTTCGGTGTTGGGGTTGTAGCGCGGAAAGGTGTGGTCGAGCTCGCAGTCGAGCGCCACCACCTCGCAGCCGACCGCCTCCAGCACGCGCGGGGCGAAGGCGCCCGCGGTGCCGTTGCCGCAGGCGCAGACGACCTTCAGCCGCCGCTTGAGCTTCGGCCGGTTGACGAGGTCGGCGATGTAGCGCGCCGGAAAATTCTCGTGGAACTCATAAGAGCCTCCACCGCGCATGTCGAAGCGAGCCTCGAGCACGATGTCCTTGAGCCGCGTCATCTCGTCCGGGCCGAAGGTGAGCGGGCGGTCCACGCCCATCTTCACGCCGGTCCAGCCGTTGTCGTTGTGCGAGGCCGTGACCATGGCGACGCAGGGCACGTCGAGGTCGAACTGGGCGAAATAGGCCATCGGCGTCATGGCGAGGCCGATGTCGTGCACCTTGCAGCCGGCGGCGAGCAGGCCCGACACCAGCGAGTTCTTCACCGAGGACGAATAGCCGCGGAAGTCGTGCGCGGTGACGATCTCGGGCCGCACGCCCAGCTCGCGGATGAGCGTGCCGAGCCCAATCCCCAGCGCCTGCACGCCCATCAGGTTGATCTCGTCGCCCAGGAGCCAGCGCGCGTCATACTCGCGAAAGCCCGTCGGCTTCACCAGCGGCTCGGACTCGTAGGCATAGGTGTTGGGCGTCAGCGCAGGTTTTGGCTTGGGGAACATTTCGTCCTCGGAATTCCGCCGGCGCCGAGGACATAACCCAGGTGTAAGCGTTAGCAAAGCACGTAAATGGCGGCCTGCCGGCCCGCCGCATTGCCCCGGCACCCCATTGCGCCTGCTGTCCAATAAAATAGAATCGCTCGAAACGTTGACGACCAAGATTTCGCACCGGGCGAAATCTTGGTAAGTCAGCCATCAGGCTTGACCAGGGAGGTCGTTCATGACGCGGCACATTCGCCAGCTTTATTTTGGCTTGATCGCGACGCTGGCCATCGTCGGCAGCGTGGTCCCGGCTGCGGCCCAGGAGCGCTTCGAGGTCACCAGCATCAAGGCGGTCCGGCCCACTCTGGTGGACACCATCGGCGCACTTTCGCAGCGCGACCTCGCGCGCGCCAAGGAGGCGTTCGAGCGCTACGATTCGGCCTGGAACGGCGTTGAAGCCTACATCAATGTCCGAAGCCGGGAGATGTACCAGACCCTGGAGCATGGCTTTCAGGCCAGGATCAACAAAGCCTTCGAAGCGTCAAACCCGGATCTGGCCGCGGTGCTGGCGGAAGCGCAGGCGATGCTCGTCAAGTTCGACGAAGCCGTCAGCCTGGTCGAAAAGGCGGCGCCGCTCAATCCGCTTTTCGACGATGTCGCCCGCCTGCGGATCGTTCGCGCCCATCTGCGCGAGGTGAACCCGGCCTTGAAGGCCGGAAACCTCGCGAAGGCGCGAAAGTCGTTCATGGCCTTCGATGACAACTGGGACAGCATCGAACACCTGATCAAGGATCGTTCCGCGGACGCCTACGTGGCCATCGAAAAAGGAATGATCGAGATCGACCAGGCGCTCATGCCGGAAAAGCCGGACGTGGCCCAGGTGACGGCATTGGTGAACGCGGTGACCGACAGATACAACGCCATCCTGGCCGACATCGCGAAAGAGGCGCGGGCCGCCCGATAGAGCAATGCCATGGAACAGCCTCGAGCCGGCGCCGGCGCCGACCGCATCGAATTGCTTCGTCACTGGATCCTGGTCGTGCTCGTGCTCGGCCTGGTAGGAACGCTGACCGAGCTCATTCTTCTGCAGCACTACGAACAGCCGTTTCAGCTCGTTCCCGTCGTGCTGATCGCAAGCGCGCTTGCGATCCTCGCCTGGTATGCGATTCGATCCGATACCGGGAGCCTGCGTGCGCTCCAGATCGTCATGACGTTATTTGTGCTGGCAGGCTTCGTCGGCGTTGCCGTGCACTTCCTCGGTTCGGCCGAGTTTCAGTTCGAGCTCAATCCGTCGATGAGCACATGGGAGCTGGTCGAGAAGGTCATGCGTGCCAAGGCGCCTCCCGTGCTCGCGCCCGGCATGATGCTGCAACTAGGCCTGCTTGGCCTCGCCTACGCCTTCTCCGATGTGCGCTACCGGACGCGCGTGCTCCGTGTCCTTGGATTCTCGCTCCAGCAAGGAATGAAATGACATGACGATGCAGCGGGCGGCCAGCGGGTTTGTCGGGGTCGTGGCGCTCCTGGCGGTGCTGGGGACGTCCGCGCTCGCGCAGGTCGGCCCCGGGCTGGTCGATCCCAATGCGGCCGCGGAACGCGACCTGCAGCAACTGCCGCACATGACCCCGGCGATCGTGAAGGGCATGCTCGAGAAGCGCCCGTTCGCCACCGTGATCGCGCTGAACAGGTACCTGCTCGATCAGAAGCTCACGGCCGACCAGGCGCGCGAGTTTTACCGGAAGGCCTTCGTGAAGATCAATCTCAACACCGGCGCGCGCGACGAGCTTCTTCTGATCCCCGGCGTCGGCTCGCGCATGGCGACCGAACTGGCGGAATACCGGCCATGGAAGAGCTGGGCGCAGTTCGACAAGGAAATCGGCAAGTATGTCGGCCAGCAGGAGACCGACCGGCTCAAGCAATACGTGTTCATTCCGCCCGGCTGAACGCCGCCGGGCCGCTACTGCTCCAGCACCAGCCTGCCGCGCTCGTGCGTCCAGCGCACCCGCGAGAGAAACGACATGCCGAGCAGGTTGACGCTGAGCGCCTCGTCGGGGACGACGATCGCCACGATGTCGCGCACGATGATGTCGCCGACCTCGAGCATGCGCAGTTCGACGCGCGCGGCGCGGCCTTCGCCGTTGGCCGTATTGATCTTGAGCGTGTAGTCCCGCGGCGAGGGATGAAAGCCGAGCCTGGCGGCGTCGCTGGCGCGGATGGTGATCTGCGAAGCGCCGGTGTCGACCACGAAGGCGAGACGGCGGCCGTCGACTCTGGCTTCAACCTGGAAGTGACCGCCGTT
Source organism: Alphaproteobacteria bacterium (assembly GCA_034669045.1). GTDB lineage: Bacteria > Pseudomonadota > Alphaproteobacteria > Rhizobiales > Xanthobacteraceae > VAZQ01. The sequence goes on along the minus strand of JAXDOD010000127.1, from coordinate 34,889 downwards.
GCCGGCCTTGATCTCCAGGCTGCGGGAATTGTTGGGAACCGCGGGCGCCGCCGCCGCCATGGCGTTCGCGACCGGAACACGGCCGGCCTGATCGAGATAGCGCACGGCGAGGACGCCGGCCGCGAGCATCGCCACTGCGACGAGGAGAAGTCGAAACATGGTCCACCGCAAATGGATCGAGTCCAGGCGCAATCACACCACAGCGCCGCGAAGGAGTGGCTAACATCGACATTCGGAACCGGCGCTTTCGGACGCGTTGGTGACCGCGGGATGAAACGCATCGATAAAATTCGATGTATCGGTGGTCGTCGCTACCCGCCGCGCGGCTTGGCGCGGCGGGTCGCCGGCGCCGCCAGCGGGTCGTCGGGCCAGGGATGGCGCGGATAACGGCCCTTCATCTCGGCTTTGACCGCAGCGTAGCTGCCGCGCCAGAAACCCGGCAGGTCGCGCGTCACCTGCACCGGCCGGCGCGCGGGCGAGAGAAGCTCGACCAGGAGCGCAACCCGCCCGCCGGCGATGGTCGGGTGACGGTCGAGCCCGAACAGCTCCTGCACGCGGATCGAAAGCTTGGGCCCGCCTTCGGCCGCATAGTCGATCGGCACCGAGGAGCCGGAGGGCGCGACGAAGTGCGTGGGCGCCTCGGCGTCGAGCCGCCGTTTCAGTGCCCAGGGCAGCAGCACTGAGAACGCCGTGTCGAGTTCATCAGGCTGCACATCGACCAGGGAGGTCTTGAACAGGAGAATCGGCTCAAGCCAATCCGAAACTGTCGTCGCCAGGGCGGCATCGGACAGATCGGGCCATTCGGCACCTTCGGCGCGACGCAGGAACATCACACGCTCGCGCAACCGGCGAAGCATCGAGGTCCAGGGCAGGCGATCGATCCCGATCCGCGCAGCAGCCTGCGCAAGCATCCGCGCGGTTTCGTCGCCCGGCTCGACCTTGACGCGCCGGTCGGACAGGACCAGCGCGCCAAGCTTGCGCACGCGGCGGCCACGCAAGGCTTCAGTCTTGTCGTCGAAGGCGATGTCCTCGCGGCTTTCGATGCGATCGCCGAAATGCGCCTCGATCTCGACGAGGGTGAGCGCTGAAGCGAGCACGATGCGGCCCTGCGCGGCGCTGCCGGTGATTTCGCCGACGGCCAGGAACGGCTCGCGCGACAGCGCCGAGACCGGATCGACATTGGCGCCGCGGCCGTTGGCGAGCAGGTAGGCGCCGCCGGCGCCGCGGTTTTTTGCAATGCGGTCCGGATAGGCGCGCGCGAGCAGCAGGCCGGGGGACACTTCTCCTCCCTTCATTTCCGACCACGGCTCTCTCGTTTCCAACGACGGCTCTCGCCGCTTCGCCCCGCGAGGCCGGTCTCTCCGCTCCCCTCCCCCGTGTGGGGAGGGGTTGGGGGTGGGAGTCGTTCGATGAGGCACCATCGGAGCACCTCTGCTCGACCCCCCTCCCCAGCCCTCCCCCACAAGGGGGGAGGGAGCAGACCGCCCGCGCGGCAAGACATTGGCCCCAGCGACATCCGCACCCGCGACATCCGCATTGCCATCATCCGCGCTGGCCACGTCCGCGCTCGCGACATCCGCCCAGCGCCTGGCCATCGCGCGCGCGTCCTGCGCACGCCGGGAGCGATCGCGGCGCAGGGCATCCAGGCGGTGCGCGAGATCGACGTCGGTGCCGCCGAGGCCGCGCTCGGTAAGGACGAGCGCAATGTCCGCCGCCAGCGCGGCCTCGCCCGCGCTCGCGCCGTCGACCACCATGCGCGCCAGCCGCGGCGGCAGCGGCAACTGCCGCAGCCGCCGACCCTCGACGGTGATGCGCCCGGAGCCATCGATGGCGCCGAGTTCGGCGAGCAGCGCCTTCGCCTCCGCGAGCGCCGGACGCGGCGGCGGATCGAGGAAGGCGAGCGAGGCCGGATCGGCGACGCCCCAATAGGCGAGATCGAGCGCCAGGCTGCTCAGATCGGCGGCGAGAATTTCCGGCATGCTGGCGGACGGCAGCGAGGCGGTCTGCGGTTCGTCCCACAGCCGGTAGCAGATGCCGGGCTCGGTGCGGCCGGCGCGGCCGCGGCGCTGGTCGGCCGACGCCCGCGACACCCGCACGGTCTCGAGCCGCGTCAGCCCCACGTCCGGCTCGTAGCGCGGCACCCGCGACAGCCCGCAATCGACCACGATCCGCACGCCCTCGATGGTGAGCGAAGTCTCCGCGATCGAGGTCGCGAGCACGACCTTGCGCCGGCCCTTCGGCGCGGGCGCGATCGCGCGGTCCTGCACGTCGGCGTCGAGCGCGCCATAGAGCGCGACGATGTCGACGGCCGGATCGGCGACGCGTTCGCGCAGCAGCGTCTCGGTGCGGCGGATCTCGGCCGCGCCCGGCAGGAACGCCAGCACAGAACCGGTCTCGGCGCGCAACGCCGCCAGCACGGCGTCAGTCATTTCGCGTTCGATGCGTGCGCGCGGGTCGCGGCCGAGATAGCGTGTTTCGACCGGGAAGGCGCGGCCGAGGCTTTCGATCACCGGCGCGTCGCCGAGAAGCCTGCCCACCCGCGCGCCGTCGATGGTGGCCGACATGATCACAATCTTGAGGTCCTCGCGCAGCCCCTCCTGCACGTCGCGGGCGAGCGCGAGGCCGAGATCGGTGTCGAGCGAGCGCTCATGGAACTCGTCGAACAGCAGCGCCGCGATACCGTCGAGCGCGGCGTCCTCCAGCACCATGCGGGTGAACACGCCCTCGGTGACGACCTCGATCCGGGTCTTGGGCGACACCTTGGAGTCGAAGCGCACGCGATAGCCGACGGTCTCGCCGACGGTCTCGCCCAGCGTCGCGGCCATGCGGAGGGCGGCGGCGCGGGCGGCCAGCCGGCGCGGCTCCAGCACGATGATCTTCTGGCCCTGCGCCCACGGCTCCTGCGCCAGCACCAGCGGCACCCGCGTGGTCTTGCCGGCGCCCGGCGGCGCGACCAGGACGGCGGCGTTGCGCGCGCGCAGCGCCGCGGTCAGTGCCGGCAACGCTTCGTCGATGGGCAGGGGCTCGGTGAACGCCATGTGGTTAATGCCGGCCTAACGCTGATCCTGGCACTGTCCTTGATTGGTAAAGGCGAACGCAACGCCTCTATCCGATTATGAGACGAATACGAATCGAAATGACACGATCGATGACCATGAATGACACATCGCGCGTCGACTGGGTCGACTATGCCAAGGGCTTCTGCATCGTCTTCGTGGTGATGATGCATTCGACCCTGGGCGTCGGCAATGCGCTGGGGCAGGAAGGCTGGCTGCACACCGTCGTCGCCTTCGCCAGGCCGTTCCGGATGCCGGACTTCTTCCTGATCTCCGGCCTGTTCCTGGCGCAGGTCATCGACCGCGACTGGCGCACCTATCTCGACCGCAAGGTCGTCCATTTCGCCTATTTCTACCTGCTGTGGACCGCGATCCAGTTCGCCCTGAAGGCGCCGGGGCTGGCGCACGAACACGGCGCCGGCGGCCTCGCCTACCTCTATCTTGAAACCTTCTGGGAGCCGTTCGGCACGCTCTGGTTCATCTACCTGCTGCCGATCTTCTTCGTCGTAACCAAGCTGGCGCATGGCCTGCGCATCCCGCCGCTGCTGGTCTGGCTCGCCGCGGCGGCGCTGCAGATCGCGTCGATCCATACCGGCTTCACGGTCATCGACGAGTTCGCGAGCCGCTTCGTGTTCTTCTACACCGGCTATGTCCTGGCGCCGCGCATCTTCGCGCTCGCGCGCGACGCACAGGCGTCGCCGCAAGCGGCGCTCGCCGGCCTCGCGATCTGGACGTCCCTCAACGGCGCGCTCGTGTTCAACGGGCTCGCCGAGTTCCCGGTCGTGTCGCTGGCGCTCGGGCTTGCCGGCGCGGCCGCCGTGGTCACGCTCGCTGCGCTGATGGCCAAGCGCAATGTCTTCCTGCCGCTGCGCTATTGCGGCCAGAACTCGATCGTCATCTATCTCGCGTTCTTCCTGCCGATGGCCGCAAGCCGCATGGTGCTCGTCAAGACCGGCTGGATCGCCGACGTCGGGACCATATCGGCGCTGGTGACGCTCGCGGGCGTCATCGGCGCACTCTGCCTGTTCTGGGCAGTGCGGATGACGCCGCTGCGGATCCTGTTCGAGCGCCCGGAACAATTCTGCCTGGCGCCGAAGAAGCAACTGGTGCTGCAGCCCGCGCAGTAGCCGTCATTCCGGGGCCGGCCGCACGCCCGGGGCCGGAATCCATACTCCGCAGCCGTGATTCATGGATTCCGGACAGCGGCTTCGCGGCTTCCGGAATGACGGTGGAGAGAACCGGCCATAACCGCCTACAGACGTTGCCAATCCGCACCCGACGGCCCACATTCGGGCCATCATGCCAGCCCCGGAAGCAACGCCCGCCAAGCCCTCCGCCGTGTCCGGCCGCGCGCCGCAGACGGGCGACCATGTCTTTCTGGTGGACGGCTCGTCCTACATCTTCCGCGCCTATCACGCGCTGCCGCCGCTCACCAGGAAGTCGGACGGGCTGCAGGTCAACGCCGTGCTCGGCTTCTGCAACATGCTGTGGAAGCTCCTGCGCGACATGAAGCCGGAGGAGCGGCCGACCCATCTCGCGATCGTGTTCGACAAGTCGGAGAAGACCTTCCGCACTGAATTCTATCCCAAGTACAAGGCGCACCGGCCCGACCCGCCCGACGACCTGATCCCGCAGTTCGGGCTCATCCACGAGGCGGTGCGCGCCTTCGACCTGCCGTGCCTGGAACAGGCGGGCTTCGAGGCCGACGACCTGATCGCGACCTATGCGCGCGAGGCCTGCGAGGCCGGCGCGACCACCACCATCGTGTCGTCGGACAAGGACCTGATGCAGCTCGTGAACGACTGCGTGATCATGTACGACACCATGAAGGACAAGAAGATCGGCATCGCGGAGGTGATCGAGAAGTTCGGCGTGCCGCCGAACAAGGTGATCGAGGTGCAGGCGCTGATCGGCGACTCCACCGACAACGTGCCGGGCGTGCCCGGCATCGGCGTCAAGACCGCGGCACAGCTCATCTGCGAGTACGGCGACCTGGAGACGCTGCTCCAGCGCGCCGGCGAGATCAAGCAGGACAAGCGCCGGCAGACCTTGATCGACAACGCGGACCTGGCGCGGCTGTCAAAGCGGCTGGTGACGCTCGACGACCGTGTGACGCTCGACGTGCCGCTCGCCGAGCTCGCCGTGCACGAGCCCGATCACAAGCGGCTGATCGCCTTCCTCAAGGCGATGGAGTTCAACACTCTGACGCGCCGCGTGGCGGAATTCGCCGATGTCGACGCGGGCGCGATCGAGGCGGATGCCAAGCTCGGCTCGGGCCGGCCGGCGCCCGCGAAAGCGGAGGGGGACGAGCGCAGCGAACCGGGTGGAGTCAAGGCGAACGTCGAGAGTTCCACCTGGCAGACCTCGGCGGGCACCCTGCCCCTTTCGGGCGGAGGGATGACGCTGCCCAAGCGCCCCATGGCAGCGACCGCCGGCAGCGATATCAAGCCGCAATCGCTGGTCGCCGCGCGCACCGAGACCCTGCGCAAAATTCCGTTCGACCGCTCTCGCTTCGAGGTGCTGCGCACACCCGATCGGATCGCTGCCTGGGTTGCGCGCGCGATCGACCTCGGCGCCGTCGCCATCGATGCGGAGACCACGAGCCTCGACCCGATGCAGGCGACGCTGTGCGGCATTTCGCTCGCGCTCGCACCGAACGAAGCCTGCTACATCCCGATTTCGCATCGAAAAGGCGGCGACGGCGGCGCCGAGGGCCTATTCGCGGGCGGCATCGCGGCGGACCAGGTTTCGGAAGCGGCGGCGCTCGAAGCCCTGCGGCCGCTCCTGGAAGATCGCGGCGTGGTCAAGATCGGCCACAACATCAAGTTCGCCTGGCAGATGTTCGCGCAGCGCGGCATCGAAATTCATCCTTATGACGACACGCTTTTGATGTCCTACGTGCTCGACGCCGGGCGCGGCAATCACAGCATCGACGAACTCGCCAAGCGCCATTTCGACTATGACGCGATCGACTACGCCGCGTTGGTGGGCTCCGGAAAATCCCGCGTTTCGTTCGACTGCATCGACGTCGCAAAGGCGGCGAACTATGCCGCGGAACATGCCGATGCCATCCTGCGCCTGTGGATGTTGCTGAAGCCCCGGCTTCCCGCAGACCAGGTGGCCGCCGTCTACGAAACCCTGGAACGGCCATTGGCGACCGTGCTGGCGCGCATGGAACGGCGGGGGATTTCGATCGACCGGCAGGTGCTCTCGCGATTGTCCGGAGAATTCGCGCAGCGCGCGGTAGGGCTCGAGGCCGAGGTCCGCCAGCTCGCCGGCGAGCCCACGTTCAATCCGGGCAGCCCGAAGCAGTTGGGCGACATCCTGTTCGGCAAGATGGGCTTGCCCGGCGGCACCAAGACCAAGACCGGGCAATGGTCGACGGGCGCGCGCGTCCTCGACGAACTGGCCGAACAAGGCCACCACCTGCCGCAGAAGATCCTGGAATGGCGCCAGGTCACGAAGCTCAAATCGACCTACACGGATGCGTTGCCGGATTACGTCAACCCGGACACGCATCGGGTGCACACGAGCTACGCGCTGGCAGCGACGCCCACCGGCCGCCTCTCCTCCTCCGAGCCGAACCTGCAGAACATCCCGATCCGCACCGAGGAGGGCCGCAAGATCCGTCGCGCTTTCATCGCGACTGCGGGGATGAAGCTCGCTTCCGCGGACTACTCCCAGATCGAGCTGCGCCTGCTCGCCGAGATCGCCAACATCGAGGCGCTGCAAACGGCGTTCCGCGAAGGCCTCGACATCCACGCCATGACGGCGTCGGAGATGTTCGGCGTGCCGGTGAAAGGCATGCCCGGCGAGGTTCGGCGCCGTGCCAAGGCCATCAACTTCGGCATCATCTACGGCATCTCGGCCTTCGGGCTCGCCAACCAGCTCGGCATCGCGCGCGAGGAGGCCGGCGCCTACATCAGGAAATATTTCGAGCGCTTCCCCGGCATCCGCGACTATATGGAGGAGACCAAGGTCTTCGCCAAGAAGAACGGCTACGTGCTCACGCTGTTCGGGCGCAAGTGCCACTATCCCGACATCGCCAATTCGAATCCCTCGATCCGCTCCTTCAATGAACGTGCGGCCATCAATGCGCGGCTGCAAGGCACCGCCGCCGACATCATCCGCCGCGCCATGGTGCGCATGGACGCCGCGCTCGCGGCGGAGAAGCTCAATGCGCAGATGCTCCTGCAGGTGCACGACGAACTGGTGTTCGAGCTACCGGAGGACGAGGTCGAGCGGACGCTGCCGGTGATAAGGGCCGTGATGGAGGAGGCGCCGATGCCGGCGCTGTCGCTCTCGGTGCCGTTGCAGGTCGACGCCCGCGCCGCGCACAATTGGGACGAGGCGCATTGAAAGGGAGCGCGCTCCCTCCAATCGCCAGTTGAACGATCGATGCAATGGCGAATCCTAAAGAATATGGGAAGAAAGAGCGGCTACACCTTTCCGGAACCTGATCTGTTCGCCGCGACTGCCTTGCATCATGGGCTCACGGTCCTCACAGGGGACGTCGAACCCTTCGAGCGGGTGGATGTGGCTGCGACCAACCCGTGGCATGCCTGACACGCGATGTGGCGAACCCTTTTTATCGCTTTGTTTTTTGCGGTGCTCGCACCCGCGCACGCCCACGCCGCCGCCCTCGACGGCGCCGCGCTGCGCTGGCCGTGGGCGCTGCCGTTCGTCGGCATCCTGCTCACCATCGCGGCGGGGCCGCTGCTGTTCCCGCGCATCTGGCACCGCCATTACGGCAAGCTCGCCTTCGTCTGGGGCACGCTGACGCTCGCTCCGATGGCCGCGCTCTACGGCGTCCCCACCGCGCTCGCGGCTCTCGTGCACGCGCTGTTCACGGAATACCTGAGCTTCATCGTCCTGCTGTTCGCGCTCTACGTGGTCGCCGGCGGCATCCTGGTGACCGGCAACCTGCGCGGCACGCCGCTCGTCAACACCGCCATCCTCGTCTTCGGCACCGCGATCGCGAGCCTCGTGGGCACCACCGGCGCGGCGATGATCCTGATCCGCCCGCTCATTCGCGCCAACGCGGCGCGGCTGCACAATGTCCACGTGGTGGTGTTCTTCATCATCCTGGTCGCCAATGTCGGCGGCGCGCTCTCGCCGCTGGGCGATCCGCCGCTGTTCATGGGTTTCTTGCGCGGGGTCGATTTCTTCTGGACGACGCGGCACCTCGCCCTGCCGACCGCGCTGGTTGCCGGTCTCGTGCTCGCGATCTTCGTTGCGGTCGATCTCTGGTTCCATCGCAAGGACCGCCTGGTGCAGACCGTCGGCGAACCGCCGCCGCCGCCCGCCGACCTGCACGTGCGCGGCATCATCAACCTGGTGCTGATCGCGGCCATCGTCGGCGCCATCCTGGCCGCGGCGGCGTGGAAGCCGAACATCGAGCTCGATCTCTACGGCACCCGGATCGAGCTGCAGAACCTCGTGCGTGACGTCGTTCTGGTGGTCATCGCCATCGCCTCGCTCCGTCTCACCCCCGAGGAGCACCGCGAGGCGAACGGCTTCACCTTCGATCCGATCATCGAGGTTGCGATCCTGTTCGCCGGTATCTTCGCCTGCATCATCCCGGTGCTGGCGATGCTCCACGCCGGCGCGAACGGCACATTCTCATGGCTGCTCGCCGCGGTGACCGCGCGCGACGGCGCCCCGCAGGTGTTGGCCTATTTGTGGCTGACCGGCACGCTCTCGGCCGTTCTCGACAATGCACCGACCTATCTGGTGTTCTTCGAGCTCGCCGGCGGCAATGCGCAGACGCTGATGGGGCCGCTCGCAAAGACGCTCGCCGCGATCTCCATGGGCGCGGTCTACATGGGCGCGCTCACCTATATCGGCAACGCGCCCAACCTCATGGTCTATGCCATCGCGGTCGAGCGCGGCGTGAAGATGCCGAGCTTCCTGGGCTATCTCGCCTGTGCGGCGATCGTGCTGCTGCCGGTGCTGGCGCTCGTCACCTATGTTTTCGCCGGGATTTGACCTTCGCCGAACGCGTGCTGCGTGCCTTCGCTTTCGGCTTGGCCTTCGCACCGGCACCCCTGAGCGGCAGCACCGCCACCGCCTCGATTTCGAGCAACGCCTGCGGGCGCGCGAAGGCGGTGACGGCGATCGAGGTCGACGCCGGCAGCCCGGCGGCATCGAGAAACGGCGCGCGCACTTCGCGCAGGATCGGCATGTGCGCGATGTCGGCGAGGTAGCTGTTGATCTTCACGACGTCCTTGAAGGTGGCGCCGACCGCCGCCAGCGCGGCGCTGAGATTGTCGAACACCTGCACCGCCTGGGCGCGGAAGTCGCCCACGACGTTGCCCTCGCGGTTGGTGCCGAGCTGCCCCGAAATGTAGACGGTGCGGCAAGGCCCGGTCACCTCGACCACGTCGGTATAGCTCGGCGGCTTGGCGAGCGTCTCCGGATTGATGAAGCGGGTAGTGGCCACGGCGTTCCTCCTGTCGTGCACGCTCGGGTATGATACACCGACCGCGTTGCTTGTCGTTCCGGCGCCATTTCTGAGGGAAATGGCGACCGTTAACCATCATTTCGAACAGGAAATTAACCGATGATTCCAAGCGGCCGTTAACCGGCGGCGCACGAATCCCCGCGCCAGATTCGGCTTTTTAAACGAAATTAAGAATTTGCGCGCGGTCGCGCTCATCGGTCGTTTACCTTCGATTGCTAGGGTCCGGTCCGAGGGGATCGCTTCGGGGGGCTCGTTCCGGAACGCAAACCCGACATCTTCGCGGCTGCCCGGAGCAGGGGCGGGTCGCAACTTTTCCATCCTGGGCGCGTTGAGTGTGTGAACTCGCGCGCTTGGGAACGGCGCGTGAGTATGGAGTCGCCCGTGACCATCCCACAATTCAGGATCATTGCGCGTGCCGTGGCCGGCACGCTCGTCGCCGCAATCGCACTGGGCACTGTTGCGCCCGCTTCGGCGCAGGGCCTGTTCGATTTCCTGTTCGGAGCGCCCCGGCGGCAAGCGCCGCCGCCGTCCGCAAGCGCCTATGCCGATCCCAATTCCTCGGTCAGCCCGTTCGGCGGTCGATCGGAGCCTGGTCCGCGCGGCGAATCCGGCCCATCGGTCGCCTTTTGCGTGCGGCTCTGCGACGGCCGCTACTTTCCGATCCAGCGCTCAAGCGGTGCCAACACGGCGCAGACTTGCAGCTCGTTCTGCCCGGCGGCGCGCACCAAGATCTTCTCGGGCGGCGCCATCGACCACGCCTCGGCGAACGACGGCACGCGCTACAAGGAGCTGCAGAACGCTTTCGTCTATCGCGAGCGGACCGTGGCGGACTGCACCTGCAACGGCAAGGATGCTTACGGCCTGGTCACGACCGAGGCCGCCAACGATCCGACGCTGCGGGCCGGCGACATTGTCGCGACCGATCAAGGCTTCGTCGCCTATAGCGGCGGCGGCCGGCGAAACGCCGAGTTTACACCGCTCGATAGCTACAGCGGCCCGATCGCCAACGACGTGAAGCAGCGCCTTGCCGGCGCCCGGATCGTGCCGAGGAACGCCACGCCGGTACCGGAAGCCGGCGCAGCCGCGGCGGCGGCCGACCGGCGCGTTCAGCTCGAAAGATAGGACGCCACCTCCTCGCCCAGCGACAGCGACGCGGTCAGCCCGGGCGACTCGATCCCGAAGAGCTGCACCAGCCGCGGCACGCCGTGGTCCTGGGGCGCGTCGATCATGAAATCGGCCGCCGCCTCCCCGCGCCCCGTCAGTTTCGGACGGATGCCCGAATAGTCCGGCACCAGCGAATTGTCCGGCAAGCCGGGCCAGTAGGTGCGCACGCGTTCGTAGAACGCTTCGGCGCGGCGGGGGTCGACGTCGTAATTCTCCGCGTCGATCCATTCCACGTCCGGACCGAAGCGCATGCGGCCGGCGAGGTCGAGCACCACGTGCACGCCGAGCCCGCCCTGGATCGGCGTCGGGTAGACCAGGCGCGAGAACACCGGCCGGCCCGCATAAGCGAAGTAATTGCCCTTGGCGAGCACGAGGCGCGGCACCCGCTCCTGCGGATAGCCTTCCGTCGCGCGCGCGAGCTTCTGGGCGCCGAGTCCGGCGGCGTTGACCACCGCGTCGACCGTGATTGATTGCGGCTCGGCGCCGCCGAAATGGGCCTCCCATCCGGCGGACGTTTTCACCAATCGCTCGATGGGCGTGTTGAGCGCGACCGCCCCGCCGCGGTCTTCCAGGTCGCCGCGCAGCGCCCGCATGTAGGCATGACTGTCGATGATGCCGGTCTCGGGCGAGAGCATCGCGGCGAGGCAGGACACGTCCGGCTCCAGTCGCTGCGCCGCCGCGACGTCGATCAGCGCGACGCCCTCGCAGCCGTTGACCTGGGCCTGCCGGTGGATTTCCTCGATGCGCGCGATTTCCTTGTCGTTGGTCGCGACCACGAGCTTGCCGCACTTGCGGTGCGGCACGGCGTGCGAAGCGCAGTAGGCGTAGAGCATGCGCCGCGAGCGCGGGCAGTGCTTCGCGCGCAGCGAGCCGGTCGGATAGTACAGCCCGGCGTGGATGACCTCGCTGTTGCGCGAGGACGTGACGGTGCCGATGGCGTTCTCCGCCTCGGCGACGATCACCTCATGGCCGGCGAGCGCCGCCGCGCGGGCGCAGGCGAGACCGACCACGCCTGCGCCGACGACAAGGACCAGCATACCGACGCTCTTCCCCAAGAACCTTTTGTCACTCGCAAGCCTGCGTTCTCGTGTCAAACAGCTGTGGGCTTAGAAAATCCCCTTGAAGTTGCCCTAAAAAATGCTATTCTTAGTCTGACCAGTCAGACTAGGTGAACCCCCATGAGCCGCAAGTGGCAGATGCAAGATGCTAAGGCGAAGTTCGCCGAAGTAGTGCGGCGTGCCGGCTCGGAAGGACCGCAGATCGTGACCTACCGTGGGGCCGATACGGCCGTGGTGTTATCCATCGATCAGTACCGAAAGCTCGAAGGTGCCCAACCGAATTTTCGCGATCATCTGCTTAATGGGCCGAAATGGGACGACGATATTATCGACTTTATCAATGAGCGGTCCAAAGACACCGGTCGCGACATCGATTTATGAACTACCTGCTTGATACCAATGTCGTTTCCGAAATCCAGCGAAAGCGTCCGAATCGACGCGTGACGACGTGGATGGAAAACACGGACCCGGCGAGTCTCTACATCAGCGTATTAACTTTAGGTGAGATCGCTAAGGGCGCGGCCAGGGTGGCCAGAAGCGACGTGGCCCAGGCTGCGGTACTCGAGCAGTGGCTCGATGCGACACGGCTTCAGTTTGTCAATCGGATCATCGCAGTCGACGCTGAAATCTCGATGACCTGGGGCCGGCTCAACGCCAATCGCCCATTGCCCGTAGTTGATAGTCTTCTTGCCGCGACTGCCCTGGTGCGGGACATGATCCTTGTAACCCGCGACACACGCGACATTCTGGATACGGGTGTGCGCACGATCAATCCTTGGATGGCGTAAGAACTACCCAGGGTGCAGGATTGCTAAACGGGGAAATAGTAACGTGTCACCGTATTCCGGCGGCTCCACCCCGGATATCGCTGCCTTCATGGTTTAACTGGAACGGCGGCAGCAACAGGCTCAGTCAGCTTGACCGCGAGCACCCAAGCCACCCAAAGGAAGAGGAAATACATTGTGAGGAAAATCGTTAAGCTTGCCGTGGGGGCGGTGCGTTCGATGACACTTCCGATCAAGTAAGCAAGATAGTCCCCCCGATCATTAGCCCGATGTAGACGATAGCAAGCTCAATGCCGGAAGAATCCCTTTCCTCTGATACGAGGCCGAGCACACCACCGACCGCAATCGGCAACGTGAAGATCAAACCGAGCGGAAGTTGTCGAAGGCCAACGCGATAAGTTAGCCCGTATCACGTAGTATCACGTAGGATGGGTTGAGCGCAGCGAAACCCATCACTTTCGCCATCCCGCAAGCGGTGGGTTTCGCTGCGCTCAACCCACCCTGCAATTTGCCGCGGGCGCGCATCACTCCGCCGCGATGCGCACCTCGGGCGCCGCCGCGCGTACGTCGGCGTCGACGTGCTGCTCGTATTTCACGAAATTCTCCTGGAACATGCGCACGAGCTTGCGGGCGGTGGCGTCAAACGCTGATTTGTCCTTCCAGGTCTTCATCGGATAGAGCAGATGCGGCTCGACGCCGGGCACCGAGGTCGGCACCGAAAAGCCGAAATAGGGGTCGGTGCGGTAGCTCGCGTTCTTGAGCGAGCCATCAAGCGCGCCGGTGACAAGCGCGCGCGTTGCCTTGATCGGCATGCGGCGGCCGGTGCCGTAGATGCCGCCGGTCCAGCCCGAATTGACCAGCCAGCAGTCGACCTTGTGCCTGGCGATGAGCTCGCGCAGCAGGTTGCCGTATTCCGCCGGCGGCCGCGGCAGGAACGGCGCCGCAAAGCAGGTGGAGAATTCCGGCTCGACGCCGACAAGGCCCTTCTCGGTGCCGGCGACCTTGGCGGTGTAGCCGGACAGGAAGTGATACATCGCCTGCGCCGGCGTGAGCTTGGCGATCGGCGGCATGACGCCGAAAGCGTCCGCCGTGAGCATGATGATGTTCTTCGGCTGGCCGGCGCGGCCGCTGCGCGAGGCGCCAGGCATGAAGTCGAGCGGATAGGCGGAACGGGTGTTTTCGGTCTTTGAGTCATCGTCGAAGTCGCAGACGCGCGTCGCGGAATCGAAAATCACGTTCTCGAGCACCGCACCGAAGCGGTTGGTGGCGGCATAGATCTCGGGCTCGGCTTCCTTCGACAGCTTGATGCATTTGGCGTAGCAGCCGCCCTCGAAATTGAACACGCCGTCCGGGCCCCAGCCGTGCTCGTCGTCACCGATGAGAATGCGGTTCGGGTCGGCGGAAAGCGTGGTCTTGCCGGTGCCCGAGAGGCCGAAGAACAGCGCCACGTCGCCGTCCTTGCCGACATTGGCGGAGCAATGCATCGGCATCACGCCCTGCGCCGGCAGGTAGAAGTTGAGCAGCGTGAACACCGACTTCTTCATCTCGCCCGCGTAGGACGAGTTGCCGATCAGGATGATCTTGCGGGTGAAGTCGATCGCGATGATGGTGTCCGAGCGCACGCCGTGGCGCTGCGGATCGGCCTTGAACGACGGCAGGTCGACGATGGTGAATTCCGGAATGAACGACGCGATTTCGGAGTGTTCCGGGCGGATCAGCAGTTGGCGGATGAACAGCGAGTGCCAGGCAAGCTCGGTGAACACGCGCGTCTTGATCTGGTATTTCGGGTCCGCCCCGCCATAGAGGTCCTGGCAGTAGAGCGTCTTGCCGCGCGCATGCGCGATGAAGTCCTCGTAAAGCAATTGGAAATTGGCCTGGCTGAGCTTGCGATTGCCATCCCACCAGACCGTGCTCTCGGTCGCCGCATCGACGACCGTGTGCTTGTCCTTCGGCGACCGTCCGGTATGGACGCCGGTCTCGGCGCAGATCGGCCCGCCCTGGACCACCGTGGCTTCGCCCGCCGCGATGGAATGCTCGTAGAGTTGCGGCGCTTCCAAATTCCAATGGACCGCCGCGAGGTCCTTGAAGCCGAACGTGTCGGCGCCGCAGGCGACGTTCCTCAGACCCGTTTCTTGCACGGAAAGACCTCCACTCAAGCGTCCGGCCGCCGCCGGAACTCCTCCCTGGTGCCGTGTCTAAGGCACGGCTGGGCCCCACCATAGCGCCCGCCCGCTGGGCGCGCGACCTATAGTGGGGATGGCGCCCCCTGCGCAAGACCAAACCACGGGCTGGCCTTTATGCCGCTTCGGGGCCTTGATCCTTGTCAATGCAAGCGAATTTCCCTGCCAGCCGGGTAACCTTAGCGCTGCGCACAGGCCCGCACAATCCGTCGGTCCGCGGAAGGTTGACCACCTCGATGCTGCCTGGCGGCTGGCGTCGCGCGCGCGGCCATGGCGAGGCTGCTGTTGCGGCGGCCGACAACAGCATGGCGGCACGGATCGCCTGCGCGACCCGCGTTGCATTGCCGATGGCTTTCGGTCATGACTCGCCTTTCGCCGCCCGGCGGCACCATTGAATCGTCTGAATCGTCGCCGCATGGTCCCGATCAAGCCGCTTCTTTCGACTTGCCGCGCGGCGCTGATCATTCCGCTGATCACGCTCGCGCTCTGCGAGATCGTGTTCCGGGCCTATCATGTCGTGCATCCCCTGCCGATCTTCTACAGCGATTCCTACAACCGCTTTCGGCCGGCGGCCTTTGCGGCGGACTACGACTTCCGCCTCAACTCCCGTGGCTTCAAGACTCCCGAGTTCAGCGTCCGCAAGGCCGAAGGCACGTTCCGCATTCTGGGCCTGGGCGATTCCTTTGCCTTCGGCGTCGTTCCTTACGCCGACAACTACCTGACGCTGCTGGAACGCGAGCTCAAGCAACACGGCCAGCCGGTGGAACTCATCAACATGGGGATTCCCGGCACCGGGCCGCAGGACTACCTCGCCCTTCTCGTGCGCGAAGGGCTCGAGCTTTCGCCCGACATGGTCATAGTCTCGTTCTTCATCGGCAACGACTTCGACGGCCGCACACGCAGCCTCCTGAGCTACTCCTACGCGCTATCGTTTTTCAAATATGCCGCCGACCGCTTCTCCAAATTCGAAGACCGCACTGCCGTGCACAAGACCAGGAGCTATGACGACAACGGGCCGACCTTCACGGACGACGCCTATCTCCAGATCGAGCGCATCAGAAGCTCCATCTATATCGACGGCAGCAACCGCCTCAAACGGGGCCTTGCGGCCGCGCTTGGCCATTTACGCGAAATGAAGGCGATCTGCGACAGCAGAGGGATCAGACTGATGGTCGTTCTGATCCCGGACGAGCTGCAGCTCGGCGGGCCGCTGCAGGATAAAGTCATCGCCGATGCCGGACTTCGCCGCGACGAGCTCGACTTCGCGCGTCCAAGCAAGCTGCTGGCAGCCAGCCTGAACAGCGAGAACATCGATCATCTCGACCTGCTGGACGCGTTCGCGGCCGCGGGAATGCGCGAACGGCTCTACAAGCCGAACGACTCGCACTGGAACATCCGCGGCAATCAGTTGGCGATGCGGGTCATCTACGACCGCTTGTCGGCCCAACTCGCATTGCCCGGCGACTGACCTGCGGCCGGCGGCGGCCGTCAAGACAGGCGCCGCTGCTATTCACGCCCGCGCCTGGTCGGCAAGCTCCTTGAGCATCACCCGCAGCACGCCGGGCGCGCGCACCCGCTGCGGGAACGGCAGCCGCAATGCGGTGCGGCCGTGCTGCAGTTCGAGGCCCTCGGGATCGCAGCCGACGCAGCGCCATTCCCCGTCGGCGGCGCCGAGCAGCTTGGTGGCATAGAGCCGGCAGGTTTCGGCGTGATCCTGGTTCATGTGGGCGAGGATATCGGGCTCGGCCGCCACCAGTTCGGACGCGTCGTCGGTCGGCGTGAGCACGTCTTCCGGCTTGAGGTCGACGATACGCCCGAAGCCGGCGACCAGATGGGCGCCCTTGAGCGTCATCTTGTAGAACGAGAAATCCGCGAAGCCGGCGAACATTTCCGCCTCCGGCTGGCGCTCGAGGTAGCGCCGGCGGATGTCCTTGTCGTCGGTCGCGGCCGCCGTCCCCAACAGCATCACGCGCGCGCCCTGCAGCGGATCGCCCTCCTTGCGCTCGTCGATCATCAGCGACACGCGCGGGTCGGCGAGCAGGTTTTTGGTGTGCACCGCGAGCTTGGAGATGAGCAGGAGCGGCGAGCCGTCGGCCGCGGTCGCCACGTTGACCAGCGAGCAATAAGGGTCGCCGGACCCCGGCATCAGCGTCGCCAGCGCCCCCGAGCGGCCCTCGCGCAGGAGCTTCTTGGCGGTGGCCTTGGCATCGAAGTTTGGAGTGGGCTGCATCGGGACCTCCGATTAACCAATCGGCACGTTTTTCGAACGTGTCCAGTCTGGCGGATTTCGGCAACAACACCAGGTCATTGCCGCGCGGAAACATAGACTTTGCGGGTATGCCACAATCCGGCTATGCTGTAAAAGCTTCGGCGAATCACGGCTTTGTCGAGGATTAGTCACACTTCGGCCGCCCTTTATGGGCTTCACAAGGGCCGGGGGAACCCGTCATGGACGAGGGGACATGCCAACCATTGCTCTGGTCGACGATGATCGCAATATCCTGACCTCGGTGTCGATCGCACTCGAGGCCGAGGGATATCGGATAATGACCTATACCGACGGTGCCTCCGCGCTTGACGGCTTCAAGACGTCGCCGCCCGATCTCGCCATCCTCGACATCAAGATGCCGCGCATGGACGGGATGGAGACACTGCGGCGGCTGCGGCAGAAGTCCGACATGCCGGTGATCTTCCTCACCTCCAAGGACGAGGAGATCGACGAATTGTTCGGCCTCAAGATGGGTGCCGACGATTTCATCCGCAAACCGTTCTCGCAACGGCTCCTGGTGGAGCGCGTGAAGGCGGTGCTGCGGCGGGTTTCGCCCAAGGATGCCGCCACCACCAAGGAGATCGATGCCAAGGCGCTCGAACGCGGTCAGCTCCGCATGGACCCCGAGCGCCACACCTGCACCTGGAAGAACGAGGCGGTCACGCTCACCGTCACCGAGTTCCTGATCCTGCAGGCGCTGGCGACGCGGCCGGGCGTGGTAAAAAGCCGCAACGCCCTGATGGACGCCGCCTACGACGACCAAGTCTATGTGGACGACCGCACCATCGACAGCCACATCAAGCGGTTGCGCAAGAAGTTCAAGCAGACCGACGACGATTTCGACATGATCGAAACGCTGTACGGCGTCGGCTACCGCTTCAAGGAGATGTGATGCCGCGGCCGCGGCAGCCTCTTTCAGCGGACTGACAGGGCAGGCTGGTCACCGCTAAGATGCGGCCGGTGCCTCGGGGGCGCGCCCAACTCGGCAGAGCGATGCTTGAGAGAACGCCGAATATTGCCGAACTGCAGGCCGCGCCTGAGCAGGCCGACGGCGCCGCTTCGCCGCCGGAGCCGAGCCCCGGTCTCGCGCGCCGCGCCTGGCAGTTCTTCGTCGATCTGAGCTTTTCGAGCCTGACGCGGCGCATCATCTTCCTCAACCTCACCGGCCTGGTGGCGCTCGTCGTCGGGATTCTCTACCTCTCGCAGTTCCGCGCCGGCCTGATCGACGCGCGCATCCAGAGCCTCCTGGTGCAAGGCGAGATCATCGCCGCCGCCATCGCCGCGTCGGCGACGGTCGATCCCGACAGCATCACCATCGATCCCGAACGGCTGCTCGACCTGCAGGCCGGCGAGACCTACGACCCCACCGACGAGGCGCTCTCCGGGCTCGATTTCCCGATCAATCCGGAGCGCGTGGGGCCGGTGCTTCGACGCCTGGTTTCGCCGACCAATACCCGCGCACGCATCTACGACCGCGACGGCGCGCTCATTCTCGACAGCCGCACGCTCTACGACGTGCTGCGCTTCGACCTGCCGCCACCGGACGAGGAGCGGTCCAACTACTTCGAACGGCGCTGGCTGACGCTGCGCCGCTGGATCGCCAAAGGCGACCTGCCGAGCTATCGCGAGCTTGGGCCGCAGAACGGCAAGGGCTACGAGGAAGTCGCCCAGTCGCTGCTCGGCCTCAAGTCGAGCATGGTGCGCATCAACGAGCGCGCCGAGGTGATCGTGTCGGTGGCGGTGCCGGTGCAGCGCTTCCGCGCGGTGCGCGGCGCGCTGATGCTCTCGACCCAGGGCGCCGACATCGACGAGATGGTCACCGCCGAGCGGCTTGCCATCGTCAAGGTGTTCCTGATCGCCGCCGGCGTCATGATCGTGCTGTCGTTCCTGCTCGCCGGCACCATCGCAGGTCCGATGCGCCGGCTCGCCCACAGCGCGCAGGTGGTGCGCCGGCGCACCCGGTCGCGCGTGGAGATTCCGGATTATACCCGGCGCCGCGACGAGATCGGGCACCTCTCGGGCTCGCTGCGGGAGATGACCACCGCGCTCTACCGGCGCATCGAGGCGATCGAAAGCTTCGCCGCCGACGTGGCGCATGAGCTCAAGAATCCGCTCACCTCGTTGCGCTCCGCCGTGGAAACGCTGCCGCTGGCCAAGTCCGACGAGAGCCGGGGGCGGCTGCTTGCGGTCATCGAGCACGACGTGAAGCGGCTCGACCGCCTGATCACGGACATTTCCGACGCCAGCAGGCTCGACGCGGAGATGCAGCGCCAGGAGGCCGCGCCCGTCGATCTCGTGCGGCTGCTGACCATGCTGGTGAACGTCGCCAATGAAGTGCCGCACGAGAACGGCGTCGCCGTGACGCTGACCTTCGAGGGCAGCGGCCCGTTCCTGGTGCCGGGGCATGATTCCCGCCTCGGCCAGGTGGTCGACAATCTCATCGACAATGCCCGTTCGTTCTCGCCCGAGAACGGCACGGTGCGGGTGACCTGCCGGCGCATCAAGAACGAGATCGAGATCGTGGTCGACGACGAGGGCCCGGGCGTGCGTCCGGAGGCGATGCACAAGATCTTCGAGCGCTTCTACACCGACCGGCCGCACCAGGGCTTCGGCCAGAATTCCGGGCTCGGCCTCTCCATCTCCAAAGAGATCGTGGAGGCCCATGACGGCCATCTGACGGTCGAGAACCGCATGGCGCTGGCCTCCGGCGGCTGGCCGGCCAAGCCGCTGGGCGCGCGCTTTACGGTGCGGCTGCCGGCGATGTGAAGGAGGCGGAGTTCCGCGCGATTGGATCGACGGAGGCCGAATGACGGCCGCGACCTCCGGTCGCAGCGCGACGGGACGGCTCCCGGCGGCCAGAAAAGTAACGCCGAGGGGCTAGGATTCTGGCGCGCAACCCGGTTGAACGAGACCGCCGCAGCACCTAGATACCGCAATGCAATATCACCCCGAAATCGGTGGAACAGGCCTTGCGCGCAGGGGCCGGATCGTCAAGATGTGGGCCCTTTCGTGCGGTGCAACCGGGACGGGCCCGCGGGTAACCCAATGATCGGCCTCGTTCTTGTTACGCACGGGCGGCTTGCCGTGGAGTTCCGCTCGGCGCTGGAACATGTGGTCGGTCCCCAGCAGCAGATCGAGGCGGTAACCATCGGCCCCGACGACGACGTTGAGCAGCGGCGCCGGGACATCATCGAGGCGGTCAAGCGCGTCGATACCGGCGAAGGGGTCGCGATCCTCACGGACATGTTCGGCGGCACGCCGTCGAACCTGGCAATTTCGGTGATGAGCCGGCCCAAGGTCGAGGTCCTGGCCGGCATCAATCTGCCGATGCTGGTCAAGCTCGCCAAGATTCGGGACGAGTGCCCGCTGCAGGAGGCGGTTGTCGCCGCCCAGGACGCCGGGCGCAAATACGTGACCATCGCCAGCCGGGTTCTCACCGGCAAATGAGCAACGAACCCAATTCCGGGAGCGGGAATCCGGCTGCCGAGGGCGCGCAAGGCGGTTCCGTCGTGCGCGTGGTCCGGATCTGCAACCAGAAGGGACTGCACGCCCGCGCCGCGGCGAAGTTCGTTCAGGCGGCGGAAAAATTCGACGCCGAGGTGCGCGTGACCCGCGGCGATAAAGGCGGCTGCGGCGGGGGCGAACCTTGCGACGGCACCTCGATCCTCGATCTGCTGATGCTGGCCGCCGGCCACGGCACGGAGATCACCATCGAGGCGACCGGCCCGCAGGCCACCGAGGCGATCGAGACCCTGGCGGCGCTGGTCGCCGGACGGTTCACGGAAGGCGAGTGACCCGAAGAGCTTGATCGTCAGACGCATTTCCGGACGCAAAACCGGATTTCTATCGTCCCGGCATGCGCCACCGGGAACCGACATAAGGAAATCTTTATATCTTTATTGCGCGGCCCGGCGCCGCCTGCTATAGGCCAGCCCGAGGAGGCGCCGCGCCTCTGTTTTTCCACTGCATCATCTCGCGCATGACCAAAGGATCGCCATGACCGCTTCGCCGCAAGCCGCCCAGTCCGCGTCCGCCGATTACGTCGTCAAGGACATCGGGCTCGCCGAATGGGGCCGCAAGGAAATCGCCATCGCGGAGACCGAGATGCCGGGCCTGATGGCGACGCGCGAGGAATTCGGCGCCAGCCAGCCGCTGCGTGGCGCGCGCATCTGCGGCTCGCTGCACATGACCATCCAGACCGCGGTCCTGATCGAGACCCTCGCGGCGCTTGGTGCCGACGTGCGCTGGGCCTCCTGCAACATCTATTCGACGCAGGACCACGCCGCCGCCGCGATCGCCGCCGGCGGCACGCCGGTCTTCGCCGTCAAGGGCGAAAGCCTCGTCGACTACTGGGACTACACCCACCGCATCTTCGAATGGGCGGACGGCGGCACGCCCAACATGATCCTCGACGACGGCGGCGACGCGACGCTGCTCGTCCATCTCGGGGCCGAGGCGGAGAAGAACCCCTCGCTGGTCGGCCACCCGACCAACGAGGAGGAGGAGGTGCTGTTCGCCGCCATCAAGCAGCGCAACAAGGAACGGCCCGGCTGGTACGCATCGCTCGGCAAGGCCATCAAGGGCGTCACCGAGGAGACCACCACCGGCGTCCACCGGCTCTACCAGATGGAGAAGGACGGGCGCCTGCTGTTCCCGGCCATCAACGTCAACGACAGCGTCACCAAGTCGAAATTCGACAACCTCTACGGCTGCCGCGAGTCGCTGGTCGACGGCATCCGCCGCGGCACCGACGTGATGATGGCCGGCAAGGTCGCGATGGTCGCGGGCTTCGGCGACGTCGGCAAAGGCTCGGCCGCATCGCTGCGCCAGGCCGGCTGCCGCGTGATGGTGTCCGAGGTCGATCCGATCTGCGCGCTGCAGGCCGCGATGGAAGGCTATGAGGTGACCACCATGGAGGATGCCGCCGTGCGCGCCGACATCTTCGTCACCGCCACCGGCAACGTCGACGTCATCACCATCGAGCACATGCGCAAGATGAAGGACCGCGCGATCGTGGCCAACATCGGCCACTTCGACAGCGAGATCCAGGTCGCGGCGCTGAAGAACTACAAGTGGGTGAACGTCAAGCCGCAGGTCGACGAGATCGAATTCCCCGATTCCAAGCGCATCATCCTGCTGTCGGAAGGCCGGCTGGTGAACCTCGGCAACGCCATGGGCCATCCGAGCTTCGTGATGTCGTCGTCGTTCACCAACCAGACGCTGGCCCAGATCGAGCTGTGGACCAACCCGGGCAAATACCAGCGCAAGGTCTATACGCTGCCCAAGCACCTCGACGAGAAGGTGGCGCGGCTCCACCTCGCCAAGATCGGTGTCAAGCTCTCGAAGCTGAGCGAGAAGCAGTCGCATTATATCGGCGTGCCGGCCGAGGGACCGTTCAAGGCGGATACCTATCGGTATTAGCCTCCCTGACGTGCCCGAAGGCGGCGGCGGGTTTCACGTGAAACAATTCCTATACCGCGACCCGCCGGAACGCTCGTAGAAGCGCTGATCCTCGGTCGCGAGCAGGCATCCTCGCCGCATGCTCGGAGGTTCTCGGGATTCGTGTCCCGGACGCGGTGCAGCACGACGCGCCGGAGGCGCAAAGTGATGCACCGCAGAGCCGGGACCGTCAAAACACCGACTGCGCGACGATCCCGGGTCTGCAGCGCACCACTGCGCTTCGCTTCGTGCTGCGCGGCGCCCGGGACACGATCTGCCGCGCTCGCCCGGATTTCATGACCAGGCGGGATTACGAAGCGGATTTAAGCTTGGTATGCGAGAGGACCGGCCGGCGACCGGATAAGCGAGCTACCGCCCGCCGACGATGGCGAGGCGCGGGGTGCTGCCGATCGCGGACTTCGTGTTCGGGTTCGGCGCGTAGAGGCCGCGCCGGTCGCCGAGCGGCTTGAAGCTGTCGGTGAGGCCGACCACGGTCTCGGCCGCGCCCAGAACCAGATAGCCGTCGCGTTCGGTGATGCGCGCGATGCGCTCGAGCACGCCGACCTTGGTGTCCTGATCGAAATAGATGAGCACGTTGCGGCAGAACACCGCGTCGAACATGCCGAGATGGGTGAAGTCGCGGAGCAGGTTGAGCGGCCGGAACGCCACCATGGCGCGGATTTCGGGCGCGATCTGCCAGGTCTCGCCGATCTGCGTGAAGTACTTGACCAGGAGCTGGATCGGCAGCCCGCGCTGCACCTCGAACTGGCTATAGAGGCCGGCCTTGGCTTTTTCCAGCACCTCGGTCGAGAGATCGGTGGCGACGATGTCGATGCGCCACCCGGCGACGCTCCGGGTGAGCTCCTTGAGACACATGGCGAGCGAATAAGGCTCCTGCCCGGTCGAGGCGGCGGCGCACCAGATGCGGATGCGGCGTTGCGCCGCCCGCGCCGCCAGCAGCGCCGGCATGATCGTGTCGCGAAAATGCTCGAATGGAAGCTTGTCGCGGAAGAAGAACGATTCGTTCGTCATCATCGCCTCGACCACCTCGACGACGAGCGCTTCCGCATGCGGCTCCTTCAGGGTCTGCACCAGTTCCGGCAAACCGGCGAAGCCGGATCGGCGCGCGACCGGCAACAGCCGGCTCTCGACCAGATACTGCTTCTCGGCCGAGAGGACGAGGCCCGAGCGCTCCTTCACCAGCTTGCGCACGTAGTCGTAGTCGAGCGGCGTCACGCGCGGCCTCCGGAAAACACACGCACGACCCGGGGCGCGATCTGGTCGAGCGGCAGCACCGCGGCGCAGAGGCCCGCATGCGCGACCGCGCCGGGCATGCCCCAGACCACGCTGGATGCTTCATCCTGCGCGATCACGGCGCCGCCGGCGGCCACGATGTCGCCGGCGCCGCGGGCCCCGTCGGAGCCCATTCCGGTGAGGACGACGGCGAGGCACTTGGCGCCCCAGACTTCGGCCGCCGAGGAGAACAGGGGGTCGACCGAGGGCTTGCAGAAGTTGACCATCGGCCCGTTGTCGAGCGCGATGGTGGCGGTGCCGTCGCGGCGCACGACCCGCATATGACGGCCGCCCGGCGCGACGTAGATGTGCCCGGCGCGCACCGGTTCGCCGTGCGCGGCTTCACCGACCGGCCGTCCGCTCGCCCGCGCCAGGTGTTCGGCCAGAATCGTCGTGAAGGTCGGCGGCATATGCTGGACGATGAGCACCGGGGCGCCGTCGATCACGCCGTTGATGCGGCTGACGAGAACATTGAGCGCCTGCGGCCCGCCGGTCGACGATCCGATCAGGAGGACGCGCGGGGGCAGCACCGGCCACGGCCGCAGCTTGAGGCCGCCGTGGTCCCCTGCCGGCACCAGGTCCGGGCTGGCGACATGGCGCAGCGCAGTCCCGCCGGAATAGGCGGCGGGACGCGGCGGGCTGGGCGCGGGCCTGGCCGGAGCCAGCGCGCGCGCTTCGATCAGGCGCCGGCGGCGCTCGCCGAGCGCGCGGATCTTTTCGATCAGTTCGCGGCGGAACGACGTGGAGGCGGTGAAGTCGCGCGTCGATTCCGGTTTCGGGATGTAGTCGGCGGCGCCGAGCGCGAGCGCGCGCAAGCTGATCTCGGCGTTGCGGCGGGTCAGCGTCGAGGCCATGATCACGACGAGGTCGCGCTTCTTGGCGAGGAGTTTCGGCAGCGCCGTGATCCCGTCGGTGTCGGGCATGTCGACGTCGAGGATCACGACGTCGGGATCGGTCCGCTCGAGCTGCTCGATGGCCTCGCGGCCGCTGCGCAGCGTGGCGACGACCCGCAGTCCGGATTCCGCCTCCACCCAGCGCGCGATGAGGCCGCGCACGACAACGGCGTCGTCGACGACCATGACGCGGAGGGCCTCGTGCCCGACGACCGCCTTATGGGATGGATTGACGATGGCGATACTCATTTCGATACGCGGAACCCGAGACGACGCTACGACGCGACCGCCGCATGACGAGCGGTCACCAGGGCGGACGGATCGTGGATCAGATCAGCCCGACTTCCTGGAACTTCGCCTCGACGATTTCCTTGTCGAACGGCTTCATGATGTACTCGTTGGCGCCCGCATGGAGCGCGCGCGCGATATGAGCGACATCGTTCTCGGTGGTGCAGAACACCACCTTGGGCCGGTCGCCGTCCGGCATCCGGCGCAGCGACCGCAGGAACTCATAGCCGTCCATCCTCGGCATGTTCCAATCGAGCAGCACTGCGTCGGGCATGTGGCCGCGGCAGGCCTCGAGCGCCTGCTCGCCATCCTCGGCCTCCGAGATCTCGAATTCGAGCCCTTCGAGGATCCGGCGCGCCACCTTCCTGATGACGCTGGAATCGTCAACGACCAGACAGGTCTTCATCACAACCTCACCACTCTCGTTGCGCGGGCGCGCCCGCTCACACTTTCACGTCACGGTCCGCAGCCCTGCCCTCGACCGCCTCACGCGGCTTCGGCGCGGGCGCCGACCTCGAGAACGCGGTCGACGTCAAGAACCACCATCAGGCAGCCGTCGAGCCGATAGACGCCGGCCGACACCCGGGCGAGCCGCGCATCGAGGTTGACCGGGATCTCCTCGCGGCCGCTAACCGGAAGCTTCAGAACCTCGCCGATCGCATCGATCAGCAGGCCGTAGGATTCGCCCCTCCATTCGATTCCGATCGCCATGCGCGAACGGCCGTCGTCGGGCGCCGGCAAGTCGAGCCGGCGGCGCATGTCGATGGCTGTCACGATACGCCCGCGCAAGTTAAGAAGACCTGCGATCTCGCACGACGCCAGCGGCACCCGCGTCAACCGCTCCGGCACGAACACGTCCTGCACCCGCGAGATCGGCAGCCCGAAAAGCTGGCCGCCGACCGTGGCGGTGACGTATTCGACGACAATCTCGGTCGCGCTCATGGCCATGCCTTCATGCCGCGCGGTCCATGTCCGCGGTCTGCTCCTTGAGGGCCGCGATCAGGCCCTGGCGATCGAACTTCGCGACATAGTCGTGCAGCCCGACGGCTCGGCCGCGCTCGATCGCCTCGGTCGAGACCAGCGAGGAGAGACCGATGATCGGCAGGTCCGCGTGGCGCGGATCGCTCCGCACCGCCGAAGCGAGCGCGAAGCCGTCCATGCCGGGCATCTCGATGTCCGTGATGACCACGTCGAAGCGCTGGCTGCCCTGCAGCAGCGCCAGGGCGTCGCCTGCGGACGCAGCCGCCGTGACCGCATAGCCGGCGGCCTTGAGCACCGGCGCAAGCATGTTGCGGAAGAACGGCGCGTCGTCGATGAGCAGCACCCGGCGCGGCGGCTGGTCCGGCCGGCGGCCCTTCGCGTGCAGCCAGTCCTCGAAGGCGAGCGGCAGGAAGTAGGCGACATCGATGACCTCGGTCGCCTGGCCCTTGATGACCGCCGAGCCGAGGACGCCGGGATGCTCGCTCGCCAGCTCGATGTTGAGCCGTTCCTCCACGATGTCGACGATCTCGTCGACCACCAGCGCCATGGAGCGGCCTTCGTCGGCGAACACCAGGAGCGGCTGGGCGCCCTCGCGCTTGATCCGCACATCCTCGTTGGCGGGGACGAGCGGCATGAGCTGGCCGCGGTATTGCACCATCGGCCGGCCGTTGGCGTATTCGATGGTCTTGGCGTCGATCTCCTCAAGCCGCGTCACCAGCGACAGGAGGACGGCTTTCGGCTGCGGCGAACCGGCGCGGAACACCAGCATCGATTCGGTGTTCGGCTGCTCGGCCTGGCGTTCCGCCTCGCGCTCGTTCTCGGCCGCCTGCTGCGCGCGCGTCGCGGTTCCGATCGTGTGGGCGACCCCGTTGGGGTCGATGATGAGGATCACGGCGCCGTCGCCCAGGATCGTATTGCCGCAGAACACCGGGATCTGGCGAAGCCTGCTCGACATCGGCTTCACCACGATTTCCTCGGTGTGGAAGACGCCGTCGACCAGGATGCCGAACATCTGGCTGCCGACCTGGGTGACGACGATGAAGCCGTTCTCGGTCTCGACGGCGCCGCTGTCCTCGATCTTGAGCAGCGCCTTGAGACGCACCAGCGGCAGCAGCTTGTCGCGCAGCCGCAGCACCGCCGCATCCTTGATGCGCTCGATACGGTGCTCGGAATTGCTGCGCACGCGCACCAGCTCGACCACCGCAAGCTGCGGGATGGCGAAGCGGTCGCCCCCGGCTTCCACGATCAAGGCGGAGACGATGGCGAGCGTGAGCGGGATCTTGATCGTGAAGCTGGTGCCGAGCCCGAACACCGACTTGACGTCGATGCTGCCGCCGATCTGGTCGATGTTGCTGCGCACGACGTCCATCCCGACGCCGCGGCCCGACACGCTGGTGACCTGCTGCGCGGTCGAGAAGCCGGCCGCGAAGATGAACCGGTAGATCTGCGACTCCGGCATCATCTCGATCTCGGCCGCCGGCGCCAGGCCTCTCGCCACCGCCTCGGCCTTGATCCGCCCGAGGTTGAGGCCGCGGCCGTCGTCGGCGATCTCGATGATGATGTGGCCGCCTTCGTGCCAGGCCGACAGCCGCACCGTACCCTTTTCCGGCTTGCCGGCGGCGCGGCGTTCGTGCGGCATTTCGAGCCCGTGGTCCGCGGAATTGCGCACCATATGGGTGAGCGGGTCCTTGATCAGGTCGAGCACCTGGCGGTCGAGCTCGGTTTCGGCGCCGTGCATCTCGAACTCGATCGGCTTGCCGAGCTCGGTCGAAAGGTCGCGCACGACGCGCGGCAGCTTCTGCCAGGCGTTGCCGATCGGCTGCATGCGCGTCTTCATGACGCCTTCCTGCAGTTCGGCGGTGACATTGGAGAGCCGCTGCAGCGGGGCCTTGAATTCGGAGTCCTCGTGGCGGCGCCCGATGTCGAGGAGCTGGTTGCGCGTGAGCACCAGCTCCGAGACCATGGTCATGAGATGTTCGAGGGTGTCGACATGCACGCGGATCGATTGGCTGGCGATCCTGCCGTCCTTGCCGTCGGCGCGATCCTGCTCGCGGCGCGGCGTTTGCGATCGCTCATCGGCCGGCGCGCGCACGGTCTTGGTCGCGACCGGCACACCCTTGCCGCCGGCGTCGCGCGGCGGCGCCGTCGCAGCCGCGTCGGGGCCGGGGGTGGAGCGGAACGCACGCTCGAGCTCATCGAGCGGAACCTCGCCGGGACGCAAGGGCCGCTCCAGTACTTGCAGCGCGGGCACGCTGTCCGGCGTTGCGGCGGGGACGGCCGCCACCACGTCCGCCATGCGGTCGAGCTGGCGGATGAGATCCTGGTCGTCGCCCGCCGGCTCGGCCTGGTTGCTCTCGAGCTGGTCGAGCACCGCCTTGATGCGGTCGATGGTGACCAGAATGAGGGAGACGGCTTCACTGGTGACCGGCGCGCCGTCGCGAAACTTTCCCATCAGCGCTTCGGCCGCGTGGGTGAGCGCTTCGAGCCGCGGCAGGTTGAGGAAGCCGCAGGTGCCCTTGATGGTGTGGACGAGGCGGAAGATGTTGCCGAGGATCTTGACGTTGTTGGGGTCCTGCTCGAATCGAACGAGCTCGACGTCGACGACATCGATGCTTTCGTTCGTCTCGGTCAGGAATTCCCGCAGCAGGTCGTCCATGGCAATAAAGGCTTTCGATGCCAGCAAAGCCGCCGATCCGGCAACTTTTGGGAGCGGAGTCACTCTGTTGGCAAAGAGTTTAATTTTGGTTGCACGGCGGCAATTCGGCCGCGCCGCGTTAATCTTGCGTTAGGAAATTGCGTAAGGTGCGCGCGTTCCCGCCTCATGGCCGCCAGCGAGCGCAGCGCGGGCCGTCACATTGGCCGCCGGACTTCTCCGGGCACCCTGCCTATTTCCGCAGGGGATGGAAATACCGCAGATCCGGGGGCATCTGGTCCTTCTTGGTCGGCATCAGGACGCGACCGGCGCCCAGCATGTAGTGTTCATTGCCGATCTCGACATGAACATTGCTCTCGGCGCAATTGACCTCGCGCCAGAACGGCCGCTTGTTCTTGGGGTCGCGGCTGTAGTTCTTGATCACCGACCAGGGTCGCGTCAACGCATTGTCGATCACCGTGACCTCGTCATGGAGGAGGTCTCGGTCGCTCTTGTCGAGATAGATCCGTTCCTTGACGATGGTCTTATTGTCCTCGTGCAGCGGGATCCCGCTGCTGTCGAAGGCGCGCGGCCCTTTGAAGTGGCGAGTCTCCACGTCGAGCACGTCGTAGCGGCCGTCGTGATTGGTATCGACCCATTTGCCGATGGAGTAGCCCACGAAAGATGGCTCCACTTCCGCGGGCCAGTCGCGCCCGTCGGTAAAGATCCGACGGTTGTCGTGGATGTGCTGGACCAGATAATGGGTGGTGTCCGGCGTCACGACGATTTCGACCTGGCCATACCCGTTGGTGATGCGCGGCATGCCGGGCGAGAGGCAGGTATAGGTCGGGGTCGTGCCCTGTCCGCCGGCCGCCTGGTCCTTCAGGTTGGCCTCGAAGATGGCCTGGTATTCCGGTGTCAGCGGAGCTTCTTGTCCCGGCCCCCAAGGCTTGCTCGTGTCAAATCGCATGGGGCCGCCGACCACGCGCCACTGGCCCCTCCAGTCGGGATACTTCGCGTCATCCCACGCCTGGGTGTCCATGATCGTGACGCAGAGCGACGCCAGGAGCGCGACGGCTCCGATCGAGCTTCGGTAAAGCATGGCTGTTCTCCCGGTGATCGCAGCCCAAAGGCCCGCGAGGCAAGGCAGAGGGGTGAACGTGAGCCAAAAAAGAGTGGCCGCAGATGCCGATGCCTGCCGACGGCATCGTCGCTGCCGCTAAATCAGGGACTTCGGCATATCCCGCTGGCAGCTCTCGGACCCATTCAATGTCCGTGTGCGAAACATACAAGGATGGCGACGCCGCCGGAAGGGGGAGGAGATGAAAGCTCTTCCCCTGGATTTCGCTTCGCTCAATCCAAGCCGTGACGTTTCGCGCGCCGCCGTGTCACGCCGCCGGCTTGGCTTCCACGACGATCGACTCGCCCTCGGCGGCAAGACCCACCTTGAGGCCGCAGGCCCTGGCCAGGAGCCCGGTATAGAACGGCTGGATGGCGTGGGCATCGACCGTCCCGTTCTCCGAATTGCCCTCGAGCAGCCCCGGCACGTGCTGCGGGATGCGCGCGTTGAGGCCGGCCGCCGTGATGCGGAAGCCCAGCGCCTCGCCCTCGCCCACCGGATCGACCGACAGCGTGCCGCCGCGCGGGATGGTCTGGGTCGCGATCACCAGCATGTTGAGCAAAAGCTTGACGCGGTTCTTGGGCAGGAGCGCGCGGGGCACCTTCCAGGTAAGCTTGGTCTTGTCGTCCTCCATGAAGCCGCGCGCCATGGTCTCGGCATCGCCGGTATCGATCTGCGCCCCGGCCGAGCCTGCCGCCCCGAACGCGATCCGGCAGAACTGCAGCCGCGCCGAGGCGGTCTTGGCGCTCTTCTTGATGAGGTCGAGCGCAAAGGTCTTGGTTTCCGCGTCGCCGTCCTCCTCCAGCACCTCCAAGCCGTTGACGATGGCGCCGGTCGGGCTGATCAGGTCATGACAGACGCGCGAGCACAGCAGCGCGGCAAGATCGAGGGCTTCGAGGACAACGGCTCCGGACATGCGGACGTCTCCGGTCATGGGCTGCGCGGACGCGGAACTGACGGAAAGCGCCCGAATCAGCGACATGGCGCGGGCGTGCCGGTGTGATACACCGCACCCGCTCGACCTGCCAAGGCGAGAAGGGGCCGCGCACGCTTTATGCAGGACAGGGATCTCAGTTCCGCCGCGCTGCTCGACGAATTGACCGGCATCGTCTCGCGCGCCGCCGCGATCATCCTCGCGGTGCGCAAGGACGCGCTCGGTACGCGGACCAAGGCCGATCTCACCCCGGTCACCGCCGCCGATGAAGCCTCGGAGGCGTTGATTCTCGAAGGCCTCGCGCGCGCGCTTCCCGGCGTCCCGGTGGTGTCGGAGGAGGCGGTGCTCCGCACGCCGCCCGGATCGCTTGACGGCAGCTTCGTCCTGGTCGATCCGGTCGACGGGACGCGCGAACTTGCCGCTGGGCGGGACGAGTTCAGCGTCAACCTGGCGATCGTGACCGGCGGCCGCCCCCGGCTCGGGATCATCGCGGCGCCCGCATACGGGCTGCTCTGGCGCACCGTTGCCACCGGCGGCGCCGAACGCCTGCGGCTCGCTCCCGGATCGCCGGCCACGGCCGCCGCCGAGCGCAGCACGATCCGCACGCGTGCCTGGCCGCCAGCGGGCATCGTCGCCGCCGTCAGCCGCTCCCATCTCGATGCGCAGACCGAGACATTTCTGGCCGGTTTGCCCCCGGCCGGGCGGATGGCCAGCGGGTCAGCGGTCAAGTTCTGCCGGGTCGCCGAAGGCGCCGCCGACATCTATCCGCGCCTGGCGCCCGTCAGCCAGTGGGACGTTGCCGCAGGCGACGCGATCATTGCGGCCGCGGGCGGCTTGGTGACCACGCCCGCCGGCGACGCGCTGCCCTATGGCCGCACCGCCACCGGCTTCCTGGTGCCGGGATTCATCGCCTGGGGCGACCGGTCGGCCGCGGCACGGCTCGGCCGCCGCTGAGCCGGAGCATTTTCAGGGAAACGGAACGTGCTTTAAGGCGACAGCGTCTGCTGAACCGAACGCCAATTTCTATCTGCGGTTGCAATGACGCCTTCCGCGTCGGCCGCGAAGGCCGCCCGCGCCGCGGGCGTGTAGAAGAAATAGAGCCTCGCGCCGCTTATCAGCCAGAGCCGCGGGTCGCCGGGCACCCCTACGGCGCGGGCGATCCCGACCGGGTCGTAACCGCCGAACCGCGGCAGGTAGATTTCGGGGTCGGCCGCGAAGGCCCCCAGGTTGCCTTCGTTGCGAAACCGCCAGACGGCGCCGGCGAAGCGATATTCGAAATCGCCCGTGCCGGCCCTCGCCGCCCCGTCGATGAAATAGGCGACCGGATCAAAGCCGCTGATTGCGAGCCCGGTATTGCGATCGACCACCACCCGCTCGGTGGTCGCCGCCGGGATCGGCAGCGGGGCGCAAATGACCGCCGCGGCAGCGATCAGGCCGAACGCAGCGCTCAAGTGCCGCTTCCGTCGGCGCCACGGTGAGGTCATAGTGTTGCCGGTCATATGGCGATTCGGTTGCGTTGGTGCCGCAAATCTAGGTGACGCGCGTGAGCAAGCGGTTAAACGGCCTGAATCAGATGGAGTCCCCGATGCGCGCCGTGCTGCGAACCCTTGCCGTCGTTCTCGCCCTCGCCGGTTTCGGCGCCGTTCCCCTGTCGGCGCAGCCGCAACAGCAGCCGCCGCCGAACACTTATCCGCCGGGCGAGATCGTCAACGCCGGACACCAGTTCTTCGGCACGGTGTCGCGCGGCCTCGCCCAGGTGATCGAAAAGGCGATCAGCAACTGGGGACTGCCCAACGGCTACATCCTCGGCCAGGAAGCCGGCGGCGCCTTCGTCGCGGGGCTGCGCTATGGCGAAGGCGTGCTCTACACCAAGAACGCCGGCGATCTGCGCGTATACTGGCAGGGGCCGTCGGTCGGATTCGACATGGGCGGCGAAGGCGCCCGCACCATGATGCTGATCTACAGCCTGCCGAGCACCGGCGCGGTCTACCAGCGCTTCGCCGGCATCGACGGCTCTGCCTATTTTATCGGCGGGTTCGGCATGACCGCGCTGACCGCGAGCAACATCGTCGTGGTTCCGATCCGCTCGGGCGTGGGTTTCCGTCTCGGCGCCAATGTCGGCTATTTGAAGTTCACGCCTTCGCCGACCTGGAATCCATTCTGAACGCCTGCGCTGCATCACCTGCGTGCGGCGGCGGCCGCGCCATTTCATTCTGTCATGCGCGCGGTTTAGGTTAACCGCCACCAAAGCTGGCAGCGCGGCTTCGCCCGTGTCATTGTGGTAAAAAATCGCATAGCACAGGAGGCGTAATTTTATGATCGAACCGATCATGTATGTCGGGATCGGATTCCTGGTTGCGGGCTTGCTCGTCATCGGTGTCATCCCGCTCGTGCACGCGCGCGCCGTCCGTCTGACCATGCGGCGGCTTGAAGCCGTCACCCCGATGTCGATGACGGAAATCCAGGCCGACAAGGACCAATTGCGAGCGGAATTCGCAATGTCGACGCGCCGTCTGGAGATGAGCGTCGAGCAGATGAAGACCAAGACCACGAGCCAGCTTGCCGAAATCGGCAAGAAGAGCGAAGCCATCGGCCGCCTCAAGCTCGAGCTCGGCGAGAAGACGGCGGCGCTGTTTTCGCTGGAGGCGAAGGAGAAGCAGCTCACCGACGAGCTGCGCAACGCCGAGCAGCAGCTCGGCGCGAAGACCGAGACGCTTGCGCAATCCGAGCGCGCCCTCGCCGAGACCCAGGCCCATCTCGCCCAATTCACATCGAATTTCAACGAAGCCTCGCTGACCTGCGACAGCCAGCGGGTCGAGCTGGTGGCATTGCGCGCCCAGGTCGAGGTGCTCAAGAACCAGATTCAAGGCTACGAGAAGGAAACCAGGGAACTGCAGGACCGCATCAGCCGCGACACCGCCGAGCTCGAGACCACCCATCAGCTCCTCGCCGACGAGCGCGCGCGCACCGAAACGCTCGGCGGCCGCGTCGGCGAGCTCGAACGCCTGCTGATCGCGCAGACCACCGAGTCCGAAATCCTCGGCCGGCGCGTGCAGGAACTGCTCAGCCGGCTCGACGAGCAGGGCCGTTTCCTGGCCGAGCGCGAATACGCCTCCGACGTGCTGCGCAACGAGGCGTCCTCCGCGCAGAGGAACGAATCCGACATTCGCGCCGAGCTGGCCGAGACGGAAAACCGCCGCCGCGCCATGACTGAAAACCTGCGCTCGGAAAAGCAGCTCGTCGAGGACCAGCTCCGGCAATCGCAGGAGGAACGCGGCAAGCTGCAGCGCGAGATCGAGAACATGCGGCGCGAGGCCGAGACCGCCTGGGCCGCCGAGCGCATGGAAAACGCGGTCATGCGCGAGCGCATCAACGACGTCGCCGCCGAAGTCGCCCGCCTCACCAGCGTGCTCGAAGGACCCGGCTCCGCGATCGACGCCATTCTGGCGAGCGAACCCGCGCGCAGCTATGCGCCGGTCAACGGCGTCGCCAACGGCGCGCACGCCAACGGCGACGGCTCCAGGGGCACGACGCTGGCCGACCGCATCCGCGCCCTGCAGACCCGCGCCTCGCGCGTCCCGCAGCCGAGCGGAGCCTGAGCGGAGCCTGAGCGGAGCCTCCGTGTTTCGAGCGAGGTCCGGGCGACCTCGCTTGCACTCTCTCCGGCCGTGCCTTAAATCCTCAGCCTTGGTTCGGGCGCTTAGCTCAGCGGGAGAGCGTTCCCTTCACACGGGAAAGGTCGCAGGTTCAATCCCTGCAGCGCCCACCAACGCTCCCCAACGCGAAAGGTCGGACCGCAAATGCGATCGTTGCTCGTAGGCGTCCTATGCGTGCTCGCCGCAGTCGCGGCATCGGCGACGCACGCCCAGAACTTTCAGGTGGATCCCGATACGCATCAGCCGATCGGTCCGGTGCGGCCGGGCTCCGGCACCGCCAGCGCGATCAGCAGCTTCGGGAGCTTCTCGAGCTTCTTCAGCGCATCGCCGATCCCGCGACAGACCGTTTCCTTCGCCGGCAAGCACGCGGCCGGCTCAATCGTCATCAACACCACCGAGCGGCGTCTCTATTACGTGCTCGGCGACGGCCAGGCGCTGCGCTACGGCATCGGGGTCGGCCGCATCGGCTTCACCTGGAACGGCGTGCACCGCGTGTCGCAGAAGCGCGAGTGGCCGGACTGGACGCCGCCGCCGCAGATGCTGAAGCGGCGCCCGGACTTGCCGAAATTCATGAAGGGCGGCCCGGACAATCCGCTCGGCGCGCGCGCGATCTATCTCGGCTCCACGCTGTTTCGCATTCACGGTTCGAACGAGCCCGAGACCATCGGCCAGGCGGTG